>NZ_JAPDKN010000015.1 GCF_026163565.1 Chryseobacterium sp. YIM B08800 | reverse complement strand
AAAGAGAAATAAAACTCCGTGAATCCAGCCAAAATATTTTACAGGTTCAGCAATATCAAGTATATATTTAATGGGCATTTTCTTTCCTAAGATCCAAAAATTATTGAAGCTTTATTATTTTTTCTAAAAGAGGAGGGAGCTTCGTCTCAGGATTTATTTGATCGTTGTTCCAAAAACTCATTACACAGCTTACATTTTTGTTTCTTATGTTTTCAGCGATGTAATAAACAGTTAAGTTTTTTCCGCCCGACATTCCTGCTAAAGCAGAGGCAACTCCTGTAAAATCATAGATTATTTTTTTAGCTTTAGTCTGTACTCCTTCAAATTCTACATCGACGATTTCTTCCGAAGCTACTTTTCCACCTTTTTTAGATTTTGTAACATTTAATTGATTTTCAATCGCCTCTTTGGCGCTGTCTAAATTTCTATGAACAGACCAGTTCATTTCTCCTAAATAAGGACATTGAACGGTATTGAGAAAAGTCCAGTAACAGCTGTTTCCAAGTTCTATTTTTCTTCCTGCAAAATTGATGGAAGTAATTTTCATCGGAACAAAATTGTCTTCAGGAATTTTATTTTCGATGATTAAGTTGACCATTTTTTCTTCTGTTTCTTTATCTGTTTGTCCAAATTTAATAAACCAAATTACAGAAATCGTTTTATCTTGATTTTCAATAAAATAATAATTATTGGTTTGGAAATTATTATCATCTATTTTTTGCTGTTTAGAAATCAATAGATTGTTGTATTTTATTTGATCGTCTTTTGTTTTTACATCCGAATCTGTAATTTGATGTTTTCTGAAAACTTTTTTCAGACCTTTCTCATCAAAAGAATTGTTAAACTTTTCACTGGTGATGCTGTATCCATCAATATTGTACCATATTTTTCCATTGTTGTTCAGCGCAGAAAGTCTTTCAAGAACATTATTTTCCTGTGAAAAACAAACTGAAAAAATAAGCATGAAGAAAAGATTTAATGATTTCATTTTATTTGTTTAAAGTGAATGTATAAATAACAAGATTTTCCTTGGTGTATTTTTTCCAGTTCTGAGGATTTTTAGCATCATTTAATTCTACGTTTTCCGGAGGAAAAACATTGAAAGTAGGGAACATATGTTGCGGATTTTCATAATCTTTTTTAAAGCTCGTTCTGATTATCAGAATACTGTCATTCGGTTTTACTTGGAAATTATTTTTAACTTCATATCTTCCCATCGACATTGAATTTTTAAAAATTCCGGCTTCAAAAGAAATATTTTTTTCAGAAGTGTTCTTTGCATAAAATGCTGTATCGGCATAATTTCCATTAATTGCTCCACAACTAATCAGCATAAAAACTAAAGAACAAGTGAATATGTATTTTTTCATTTTAAATGTTTTTTATGATTATTATTTTAATATTTTGCTTTTAGATCAATTTTCAAAACTAAAATGTTACTCTAATCTACAAAATTCCAATCAAAGGGAGATATTTATTTTTTATAAATTAATTTTTTAACTTTTCAATCGTCCGCAATGCTTTTTTTATAATGTAAACTGTTTCTTTAGTTGGGCTTTCATCCTTCCATTTTTCGCAAATTGATTTCACAAACTCAGGCTGTGTTTTACTTGCGTCGTTTAGCCAGTTTCCAACACTGTCTTGCACGTATTTTGATTTGTCAGATTTCATAGGGTCTAAAATTACCAAACCCAGTTCAGGGTTTTGTTTCAGTTCTTCAATATGTTCGCACCAAACACCTCTCGGTCGTGTTGCTTCGCTTGCAAACCGTCTTATGTTTTCGTTTTTGTGATTTGTCCAACCGGATAATATTGCAATACTTTTTGATAAGTCTTTTGCGATGCTTGATCTTACGGCTAGCCAACAAATTTCTCTTACCCCAAAATGTTTATCAGCTGAAAAATGTTGAACTTGCTCAAGCTTTTGAGTGATATTTAATGCTTGATTTTTACCAATCGTATATGTTGCCCAACAGCGAATTAAATCTGAAGTATGATGGGTAATAATTGCCAATATTTCTGTGTCATTATTTTTTAAAGACTGCTCAAAAAGTCCTGTTCCAATCGCTTCGTTAATGGTATTTACTGTTTGCTTTTTCAGATTTTCAATATCATTTAGTATAGTTTGCAGATATTGAGTTCGGTTAGTTTGTTTTAATAAATTTTCCAATAAAAGCCGTTGATCGACAGCTAACCATTCAACTAAATTTGCCGTTTCAATTTCCCCACGATTCAGTTGATCTAAAATTTCCTGAGGAATTTCTTGGGTAGATCGAGAACCTTTGCGTTTTATTTCTGTCATAACATCTGTCGTATTTCTTTATTATAGAATTATTTAGATTCAAAAAATATATAGAATGAGTTTATATCCTTATATTATGATTAATTTTACAAATCTCCGAAAGGTTTTTAATATCGGCAATACCGCATAATTTTAGCACATAGGGATAAAAAAGTCAATAATATGAAAACAGGCGAAAGATCTACAGAAAATAAAATTTGTCCATTAGAAATTGCTGTAAATTCAATCAGCGGAAAATGGAAAATTCCTATCGTATGGCAAATCAATGAAGGTAAAAAACGACCAAGCGAATTTTTGAGAGGAATTGCGAATGTTGACAGACGGGTTTTAAACCAACAACTCAGTGAAATGATTGAAGACGGAATTTTAAAAAAGAAAATCTTCAATGAACTACCTCCAAGAGTAGAATATTCTTTAACCGAAATTGGCGGAAAACTAGTCGAAATTCTTTGGCAATTAAATAATTGGGGTAAATTATTAATTCAGGAAAAAGAATAATTTTTTTAGCTTAAAAGTGTTATTTATTATGCCTTAATCATTCAAATTCATTTTTCAAAATATTTCAGGCACATATCTTGATTTGTAGTGATTAAAATAAAATTATCATGAACATTAAAAGAATTTTCGGAACTATTCTTACCGTATTAGGAATTGTGGGTTTAATTTATACAGGATATGAATTAATTAATAAAAGTACCGCTTACACAACACTTGCTGTTGCCGGTATTATTGGATTGATCTTCTTTTTCTCCGGAATAAGTCTTGTGAAGAATACGAAAGACGAGAGTTAATTTTAGATTGCTGATTTTTACAGTCTTATTGAATAAGAAAAAATGTAAAAACAAATAATTTAGGTTTCACAGAGGATTATGGCATGCTATCTGTTATACAATCCATAGCAAAATTAATGTATGGAACAGATTTTTATCAAGGTGGCTTTTTGCCAAAAATGTAGCGGATATCATGCTTCAACCTACGCCGATTCGTCTCAGAAAAATAATCCGGAAATTGTAGATCACTATTTTTATCACGGTGAACCTTATTTTACTTTCAACCAGTCCAGTTTTAATAAAGCTGAACAACTTGAATACACTGAAGTAAGAATTATTCAGCTAAAAGAGCATCAAAAAAATGACTTAAAATATTGCGGATGCAAGAAAAAGCCGAGAAAATTACCAACCGTAATCAAAAGAATAAGTTTTTCGGAGTCATCTACCAAAATGCCTAAATACGAAGAAGTTTCAGAAACTGAAATTTACTTTAGAGATGTTTACCGCTTGTCTTACAATTTTCATTAAAAATATTGATGATAAATAAATTTCGTCACATAAAATAAAAGGAACTGAATAAATTATTCGGTTCCTTTTTCTTTGGTGTTTTCAGAGAAAATAATGCTTTTAATTGAACAAATTTATGTTTGAATAGAGTAGTTTAAGATTTCTAATTCTCAGAATTTGAATTAAAAACTCACTTTTTTGTGCTTGAAAAATTATGTATCTTCGCTGTTGATTTCTGAATAATTTCAACTAAATTTTCTTTTATTTTTTTTAACAAAACAAAATAGTTTATCGATTGTTATCGTATTTAATAACAATATTATTTTAAAGTAAATAATAATAAATCAGAAGGTTTTGAAGATCAATTTTAAACATGCACTTACCCAGAGATCCGTTTTTATAGCGGCTTTATCTGCTTGTTTTATAGCGGCGGCGGCTTTTGCTGTTCTTAGTCTTCTTATCACTCACGACAGCCGAAAAAATAATGAAGAGTTTGCCCGCAAAACTTTTTTGAGGAAATATGAAACGGTAGAAAAAGAATTTAGAAACATCGAAGATTATCAGTATTTACTTCGTGCTTTGATCCAGAAAGATGGTCTGAAAAATTATAAAGATTATTCCTCTGTTTTAAATAATTTAAACAAAAGACGTAAACTTGTTCCATACAGTTGGTATTATTATTACAAAGGAGCTTCTGGAGCATCTGGCAATAAAAATCTTTTATCGGATATTCTCAAAAAAGATGAAAAGGTAGAGAAATATACTAAAATTAAAAATAAAGGTCCGGGTAACTTTAATAATTATATAATCAGTCATAACGACAGTATTTATTGGTTAAGCTACGATTCTTTGATACAGGCAAATAAAGATATGCTGTATTACGGTTCTGCAGTAAGTCTTGATAATCTTCATCAGTATTTTGCGACGATCGATCAGTCTCCGAATACGTATACCTATGTTTTTTCAAAAGAGGGAATTTGTATTACCCATCCTGATAAAAAGTTTTTAGGGAAAAATATTTTTGATTTTACAGATATCCAGCCACAAGATACCTTAACCAGCAAAACTGAGTTAGGATATACCGAAAGGAATACCATTTCAGAATATCTTGATGTAGAAGTTATCCGATTTATAAAGCCTTTAAAAACGGATAATTTTGAAGGATATGCAGCAGTTAATTACGTAAGTTTTCTAATCGATGAAAGTGTAAATCAAACCAAAAGATATACTGTTTATATTTTTCTGGCGGCTTTACTTCTTATTGTGACAGTTTTTATTTTGTTTTACAGAGCGACCAATATGGCGTTTCAGGAGAAAGAAAAAATACAGTCTGAAAAAAACCTGCTTCTTGTTGAGAATGAAAAAATGCATCGGGAAGAAGCATTAAACCAGCTTCAGCAGCTTAAAAACAATATCAATCCGCATTTTCTTTTCAATTCACTGAATTCTCTTTACATGTTGATTGGTCTTAATAGAGAAAATGCACAGAAGTTTACAATGAATCTTTCAAAGATTTACCGATATCTTATTGTTCCTCCGAAAGAAAATCTGGTTCCTGTGGCGCAGGAAATCAGTTTTATCAAACAATATATGGATCTTCTGAAAAGCAGGTTCGACGAAGAAATTAGTTTTGAATTGATTATTAATGATGAAGTAAGTTTAGAAAATCGAATTCCTTATTTATCGCTACAGCTTGTTGCAGAGAATGCTATAAAACATAATATTGCAACCATAGATAATCCTTTAGCCATTATTATTACCGTTGAAAAAGGTGGAGTTATTGTGAAAAATACTTGGCAACCAAAGACGGAAGAAGTACAAAGCGAAAAATTTGGATTAGATTATTTAAATCAGATTTACGGGTATTTTAAGAATAATAATCTTGATTTATCTATTAAAGATGGATATTTTATCTGTTTCTTGCCATTGATGGATTAGAAGTTTAAAAATCCATTCACTCCCATAATTCACCCTTTCACTCCCTATTAATATAGATGTAGTTTTGTAGGTCATATTTTTGCCTACTGAAAACCTAGAGGGCATGAAATGTACTATTTTAATGAAGAATTACAGGCTTGCACTGTATCTGGGGCTTAGTTTGACCTCTCCGGCAGCTTTTGCACAGAAAAAAGATACAGTAAAAACCGACAAAGAGAAATCTGCGAAAACAGATACTTCCTCAAAAAAAACCAAAAAAATTGATGAACTGATCAAAAAAGGAACTTATAAAAAGGGTCTTTTTAATACGATTCAGGTAAAAACAGATATTTATTTTGAAATTCCTGACAGTTTGATAGGGCGCCAGTTTTTGGTTGTGAATAAACTATCGCAAGTTCCGATGCAGGTGAACGAAGCAGGATTAAACAAAGGAATGAATTATGAAAATAAGGTAATTTCTTTTCACCGCGATCGTGTTGCCAAAAAAATATGGGTTAAAACGGTGGTTCCACAAGTGTCATCTCCTAAAAATGATGTAATCACAAAATCTGTAAAAGATAATTTTTCAGAATCTGTCATTGAAGTTTTTGATATTGAAGCACAAAATGCTGACTCTACTTCGGTAGCTATCAAAGTAAATAAAGTTTTTGACGGTAACCAAAAAAGTTTCAACGATGTTTTAGCAAACGTAGGTCTTGGAGGGTCGGTAAAATCAAACCTTTCTTATATTGAAAACGTAAAAACATTTCCTAAAAATCTTGTGGTTAAATCTCAACTGACTACATCAGTGAATGAAGGAGGTGTTGATTTACCTGTAACATTGGGTGTGACGAGCAATATCGTATTGCTTTCTAAAGTGCCGATGAATTCCAGAACCGATGATCCTAGAGTTGGTTTTTTCAGTGAAAAACATTGGACTTTTAATGACCGTCAACAGAAAATGGATGAAAAACGTTTCATTACAAGATGGCGTTTAGAACCTAAAGATGAAGACAAAGAAAAATATCTGAGAGGAGAATTGGTAGAACCTAAAAAGCCTATCGTTTATTATATTGATCCAGCAACACCTATTCAATGGCGTGAAAAAATCATTGCAGGAGTTTACGATTGGCAGGTTGCTTTTGAAAAAGCTGGGTTTAAAAATGCCGTTATTGCAAAAATGCCGGATGAGAATGATAAAGATTTTGATATTGATGATGTAAGATATTCGGTGATTACGTATGCTGCTTCACCAAAATCTAATGCGATGGGACCTTCAGTGGTAGACCCAAGAAGTGGTGAGATTATTGAATCTGATATTATCTGGTGGCATAATGTAATGACTTCTCTTCAGGAATGGATGAGAATTCAGACAGGACCGATTGATCCAAAAGCAAGAGGAAATGTGTTTAGTGACGAACATATGGGTGAAGCAATTCGTTTTGTCTCTTCTCATGAAGTAGGTCATACTTTTGGCTTGAAGCATAATATGGGATCTTCATTTGCTTTTCCGGTAGAATCATTGCGTTCAAAAGAGTTTACAGATAAAATGGGAGGTACAGCTCCATCGATCATGGATTATGCACGTTACAATTATGTAGCGCAGCCTGAAGATGGTGTTACTGCAATCACTCCAAAAATAGGATTGTATGATAAATACGCTATTGAATGGGGTTACCGTTGGTATCCTGATGCAGTTTCTGAGAAAAAAGCATTGAGAAGTTTGATAGAGAAACATCAAGACGATCCTATCTATTTTTATGGTGAACAGCAGAGTTATTTAGAAACCATAGATCCTCGTTCACAATCTGAAGATCTTGGTGATGATGCAATAAAAGCCAGTGAATATGGGATGAAAAACTTAAAAATCGTTGTTGACAATCTTTTAAAATGGACTTATGAAGACGGAAAAAGTTATACCGATGCTGGGAAATTATATTTAGGAGCTATAGGGCAGTGGGATTTGTATTCAGGGCATGTTATGGCGAATGTAGGAGGTATTTATTTAGACCATACCGTTTTTGGAAATAACAAAAAAGCCTATGAAGCGGTACCTTCAGAAACTCAGAAAAGAGCAGTTGATTATTTAATTAAAAACTCGATAAACCTTCCGGAATGGTTGTTTTTTAATCCTATTACTGAGAAAACCTATCCTGTTAAAAATTCTCCCATGGGGCCTTTTGAGCAGACTCCTTACAACTTAGCAAGAGGAATGCAATATGGTACTTTGTATTCTTTGTTTATGGATGACCGTTTATTGAGAATGCTGGAAAATGAATTGAAACATGAAGTTGCTGGTTCTAAAGAAGAAATTTATACTGTTGAGAATTTATTTGATCAGGTAAGAGGTTCAATCTTTAATAAAAAAGGAAGCTTGACGATTCTTGAAAAGATGACGCAGAAAAACTATGTGGATGCTTTGATTGTTTCAGTGAATAAATTATTCGAAAAAACAGCTGTAAAAGCAATAAAAATAGATAATACGCTGAATATTCCTACAATCTGTAATTTCCAGGAAGAAGCTCAAAGTCTTAGGAATATCAATTATTCATCTATGAAAAGAGTATCTGAGGTTACTACTTAC
The DNA here is from genome assembly GCF_026163565.1 of Chryseobacterium sp. YIM B08800. Taxonomy (GTDB): domain Bacteria; phylum Bacteroidota; class Bacteroidia; order Flavobacteriales; family Weeksellaceae; genus Chryseobacterium. The sequence goes on along the minus strand of NZ_JAPDKN010000015.1, from coordinate 6,990 downwards.
AAAAGAGCAGAGCTTCAGAAAGTGTTGAATTTATTGAATAAAAGTAAAAACAAAGGAGATGATGCCTCTAAGGCTCATTATGCTGACTTAATCATCCGTATTAAAGAGGCTTTAAACAAGTAATCAGTTATGAAAAAAGCATTTATACTTTTACCTCTTTTGGCGGCTCAGATTGCATTAGCCCAAGAAAAGAAAACCATTACCGGAAAAATTGATGACGGAGATACTTCAAAAGTAATCGCAGGAGCATCTATAAAAATTGAAACACAATCTGTTTCTACAAAAACAAATCAGACCGGAATTATAGAAAGTGTTTCTATCGGAACCATCACAGATAAAAACGGAAATTATACTTTAGAAATTCCTGCAGATACAAAATCTGTAACGGTAAGTTATTTAGGATATGAACCAAAAATAATTCAGATTTACGAAGGTCAAACTAATTACAATATTACTTTGATTCCTGTTGTAAGTGACGATATTCCAGAAAAAAATAATATTCAGGAAGTAATTATTACCGGATATCAGAAAATTGAAAAACGTAAGCAAACTTCCGCTGTAACTACAGTGAAGATGAACGATATTCAGCAAGCTGGTGTTGCCAGTGTAGATCAATTATTGGCGGGACAAATTGCCGGAGTTGCCGTTACACCGGAAACAGGAGCTCCTGGAAGTCCGGCAAAAATCAGAATTCGTGGTACAGCTTCTCTTTCAGGCCCTCAAGATCCGCTTTGGGTAATTGATGGTCTTCCGTTGGAAGGAAATGATGTGCCTAATTTTAGTGATAAAGATAATATCGATCAGCTTCAGAATTTTTCTATTGCGGGATTAAACCCTAATGATATTGAAGATATTACCATTCTAAAAGATGCCGCTGCTACAGCTATTTATGGAGCAAGAGCTGCAAATGGAGTAATTTCAATTACCACCAAAAAAGGAAAAAAGGGAAGTTTAAGAGTTAATTTTTCAGCAGATACTTTTATTACGGCACGTCCTGATTTTGGTAAACTTAATCTTTTGAATGCGTCTGAAAAAGTAGATCTAGAATTAATGCTTGCTAATCGTACCGACTTAACTTATCGTACCGATAAAGGGGAAGTGATGAGAATTTTAACTCAAAACGGACAGCTTGATGCGTATAGAAACGGAGGTTTAGGAGCATTAAATATGTTGACACGTCAGCAAATCGATGGGTTAAGAAACAGCAATACTGACTGGGGGAAATTATTGTATCAAAATGCGATCAACAAACAGTATGGAGTAAGTATTTCAGGAGGTAGTGACCGTTCAGATTATTATTTCTCTTTAGGATACTATGATGAAGAGGGAACAACGATTGGAACTGGTTTTAAGCGTTATAATTTAACGTTAAAAAACAATTATAAAATAAATGATAAACTTAATTTTGGAGTGTCAGTTTTTGGGACTCAAAGTGAGAGAACATCATTTGTTACCGATGCAGATGCGTCTATCAGTCCAATCAATTATTCAAGAAACGCTAATCCTTATTTGAGCCCATACAATGCTGATGGAAGCTATAGATATGATAAAGATATTGATGGTTTTGAAGATAGATATATTCCTTTCAACTTTTTAGAAGAAAGAGAAAATACAAGTTATACACTGAAAAATCAATCATTAAAAGCGATTTTTGATTTAGATTACAAGCTGGCAAAGGGTCTGAAAATAACTTCACAGTTAGGTCTACAATATGACGGTAATAAGACAGAGAAATTTGCAGCTGAAAATACCTATTTCACAAGAAAGATGAAAGAAGGTACCCGTTATTATAAAGATGGCGCTTACCGTTACTTTTTGCCGGATGGTGGAGTAAAACAAAACTGGGATAACAGTTTCTTCCAATACAACTGGAAATTACAGGGAAGCTACAGCACAAAAATTAATTCGGTACACGAGATCGATTTGATGGCAGGAACTGAACTTCGTAAAACTGAGGACAACACAACTGTCACAAGAGCTTTCGGTTATGATTCTGTAACAAGAAGAGCTACGGCGATTGTTTTCCCGAGCTCTGGTTTTGCAGCGGAAAGAAAGTATGAGACGTACAGAGAAATGCCTCCAATCGAGAATGCATATGCTTCAATGTTTGCAACAGCTTCTTATACGTACGATCAGAAATACACCTTCTTCGGAAGTGTGAGATATGACGGAACCAATTTATTCGGAGTTAATAAAAAATACAAATACCTTCCGATATGGGCGGTTTCTGGTTCTTGGCTGGTTTCGAAAGAGAATTTCATGAAAGATATTTCAGCTATTTCTAACTTTAGATTGAGAGCTTCTTACGGTTTACAAGGGAACATTGACCGTAATACGTCACCGTTCTTTATTGGTGAATACAGCGATTCGACAATTCTTCCGGGTGGAAAAGAAAATATTATTAACGTAATAAGTCCTCCAAATGACAAGCTTCGTTGGGAAAAGACAACCAATGTGAATTTCGGATTAGATTTAGGAGTTTTCAATAACCGTATCAACCTTACTGCTGATGTTTACAACAGAAAAGGAACCGATATGATCAGCATGAAAGAAACTCCATTGGAAACCGGATTTGAATATACGATGATGAACTGGGGAAGCTTAACCAACAAGGGATTTGAATTGGCAGTATCAACCAAAAATATCAATAAAGATAATTTCAAGTGGTCTACAACAATCAACTTTGCACACAATAAGAGTAATGTATTGAGCGAGCAGCCTCGTGACAACGCATTGCTTCCTTCAAGAGAAGGCCTTCCGGTAAATGCAGTTTTTGCACTGAAAACTGCAGGAATGGATGAAAACGGAAACCCAATGTTCTGGAAAGGAAATGAAAAAGTAAAGATTGAAGATTTCTTTGCACTGTATGATGTATATGCAGATTTTCTTCCTGGTGAATTGGTAGATTCTAAGCTTTCAAATGCAGAACTGAGAAGTCTTTTCACTTATGTTGGTGACAGAGATCCGAAGTTTACAGGAGGTATTATCAACACCTTTAAAATCAGTAATTTTGATTTTACAGTTTCGGCTACTTTTAATTTAAAACAAACGGTAATGCAAACACCTTCTTACCGTGGAATGGACTTGGATAGAGGAAGAAATTATACCAAAGATATTTATAATGCAGGAGGCTCGCTTCCGGGAATTACAAGCCCCAATATGGAGACTAATCCTGGTTGGATGGGTAATAAATGGCTTTCTGATAACCGCTCTAATGCATACAGCCTTCTTGATATCTGGGCAAAAGAAATTAGTTATTTAAGAATCAGCAGTATTCGTTTAGGATATACTTTGCCTAAAGAATTTACAAGTCCGATGGGAATCAGTGCTTTGAGACTAAGCGTAGAAGGTCGTAATTTATTTGTATTCAGTAATGGGTATAAAGGATATTTTGATCCTGAAACCTATGGTAATATTTATGCACAGCCTATCACAAAATCGGTTACAGTAGGATTTAATGTTTCTTTTTAAAATTTAAAAAACATGAGAAAATTTACAACATTCATTGCGGTTGCAGTACTAAGTTTTTCCAGTATAGGATGCGATCGTTTTTTAGATATACAGCCGGAAGGGAAAATCATTCCTGTTACTGCTGAAGATTATCGTAAAGTATTGACTTCTGCGTATTCAAAATATCCTATTCACAAATCTTTGGTTGCTCTTCGTACCGATGAGCTTAATGTAGATGAAAATACAAGTGATTTTATCGCTTACCGTGAAATTGCGATGTGGAAAGACAGCAACAACGATCAGTCGACAATCGAGTTTCCTTGGGTAAGTTTTTATTCGGTGGTTTTCTATCTGAATCAAATCATCAACGAAGGAAGCAAAACAATGACCGATTCTCCTGAAAAACAGCAGATTTTGGCAGAAGCTTATGCACTTCGTGCGTATGTTTATTTTGATATGGTCAATTTATACGGTAAACCATACAATGCAGCTACAGCATCTCAGGATAGAGGAGTTCCTATTAATTTAGTGATTGATCTTGAGCAGGTTTTAAAACCTTCAAGCGTTCAGGAAGTTTACGATCAGGTTCATTCAGATATCAAAAAAGCAGAACAGATGATGATTGAGCAGAAGCAGACTTCGCCAATCAACTATAGATTTTCTAAAGTTTCGTTATTGGCTTTTCAGGCAAAAACAGCTCTTTATCAAGCAGATTGGAACAAAGCGTTAGATTATGCAAATCAGGCAATGGCAATTAAAGGAGAGTTGAGTAATTTAAATACTTCTAGTCAGGCTCCTAATCATTTTACTTCGGTAGAATCTATTATGGCTTTAGATAATGCTTTCAATAGTGCAGTACAGAATATATCGTATGCTTCTGCAGATTTACTTGCAAAATACAATACAGCTACTGACAAGAGATTTGGAATTTATTTCCAAAAAAATGGCAGCAAATATAAAATCATAAAAGGGGGAAGTTCAGACTTCAGAGTTTCTTTCAGAACAGCAGAATTATATTTCATAAAATCTGAAGCTTTGGTAAAATTAAACAGATTAGATGAAGCTAAAGAAACATTGCTTAAAGTTTTGAAAAACAGATACACTCCAACCGGATTTACTTCTATTCAAACTGATGTTAATGCAATGAATGCAACGGTCTTTATGAATTTCATCATGGATGAGAGATTTAGAGAATTTGCTTTGGAAGGACAGCGTTGGTTTGATCTAAGACGATCAGATCAGAAAAAGATTATTCATAACATCAACGGACAGGAATATATTCTTCAGCAAAATGACGTAAGGTATACTATTGAGTTTCCAAAAAGTGCTAAAAAGAACAATCCTTACTTATAAGAATTTAACATTCATATTAACAACCCCGAAACCGCTTGAACTTGATTGTTTTAGCGGTTTTTTTGTATTTTTGCAATGTTATGAAAATTGCAATCATAGAAGATGAGTTATTGGCGGTTAATTATCTGAAAGACCTTTTAGATAAGCAAACCATCGTTCCTGTTACAGAGACGGTGATTCTTCGTTCAAAAAAGCAGGCAATTGATTTTTTCAAAAATGATTCTGCAGATCTTATCTTTATGGATATTCACCTTGGTGATGGCATGAGTCTCGAAATTTTCGAACAGGTAGAGCTTTTCACACCGATTATTTTTATCACCGCTTTTGATGAATATGCAATGCGCGTTTTCAAACATTTTACGATAGATTATCTTTTGAAACCTTTCGAAGAAGAAGATTTTCATAAAGCATTACAAAAATTTATTTCGATAAAAGGCAACTTCGATCCTGAACCTGTACTGAAGTCTATTTCTTCTTTATATAAAGCTAATGATTCTGAAAAGATGAAGCATTTCATCGTAACAGACGGTAATAAAATAAGATCCGTAGATGAAAAAGGTACGGCTTATTTTTTTGCATCCGGAAAATATCTTTTCTTAACAACTACGGATAACAGAACTTATATTTATGATGATACCATTAAAGATATCATCCAAAAATTAACTCCGCCACTTTTTTTTAAAATCAACCGAAAGTTTATTATCAATAAAAAGGCAATTGTAGAAATTATAAAACATTCCAGCCAAAAAATTGAATTAAAACTTTCTCCTGCACCGGAAATTAATTCCGATGTATTTGTCAGCAAAAGGCAGATTAACGATTTTTTGCAATGGATGACAAATTAATCTTAAAAGTGGTATTTTTTTTACGATAACAAAACTTTAATTTGTGATCTTGTTTGAAGTTTTAAAACATTCCTTATATCTACTGTTTTATCCATGATTTTTGACCTTATGCGGATCAAAAATTGATGATCTTAAATTATAATAATTCTTCCAAATTTTTGGTTAAAAAAGCCACTTTTTTAACTTGTTTTTAAAATAAATTATCGTTTTAAGTTTACTAGCTTTCAATTGTTTACGAATTAAATCAGAAATTTAACTATACCAATGTTCTTTTTTGGTACAGTAATTGGAAGTAAGATAGCACAGCTGAAAACCCGTACTGGAAAGTGCTTTGGGAAAATAGATAGGTCTTTAAAGGGTGAATTAACTCTACGCTTATCTTACTTTTTTAAAAATAAATTAAAATTTTTATATGAAATCAAAATTAGCAATTTTATCGCTTGCGATAGCGGTACCGTCGTGTGTGTTTGCACAAGATTCACTTAAGGTAATAAGCAATGGAGAATATCCGAATACTTTTTCTTCAGGTTCTGCCAACGTACAGCCTTTTACACAATCTTCAAAGAGATTTAATGATTGGTCAATATCTTTTGGTGGAGGTGTACCATTAATGCAGTCAGCAGATTTAACTTCTATTAAAAATGGTGGCGGAAAAACTCAAATTGGCTATTCTGCTTATTTCAGTGTTGATAAAGCGATAACCCATGCTTTTGGTCTTAAATTACAGTACGATCGAGGCGAAACAAGACAGGGATGGTTTAATACCAAAGATGCTGCACCCGCAAATGCTGCTGCCAATATGCAGGTCGGAGCAAGAACTCAATATGATGCAATCTCAATTCTAGGAGATATCAATTTCTCAAATCTGATGAGACGTGTAGACAACAAATCTCCTTACAGATGGGCATTACACGGTTATGCAGGTGTTGGTACATTAGCGTACAGAGCTTATCAAAAAGATGAGTTTGGTCAAAGACTGATGACAGAAGTAAAACCGTTTAAACTAAACTCTTTCTTCGGACAAGCTGGTGCAGGTTTAAAATATAAATTATCAAACAGATTGGATCTTGAAGGAAGATTGATGTATGTAATAACTACCGATGATGAATTTGACGGAGGAGGAGCACAGTATAGCGATATCAATAAAATCTCAGATCAGACTTCTGATAATTTCTTTAATGCAACTTTAGGTTTAACGGTTAATTTAGGAAAACACGAGTCTCACTTGATGTGGCATGACCCAATGCAGGAAATTTACTACAGAACTGAGGTTTTAGAATCAAAAGTAAATGATATTGAAGTTTGTAAAGCTGGTGATGCAGATAATGACGGAGTTTGCGAT
>NZ_JAPDKN010000014.1 GCF_026163565.1 Chryseobacterium sp. YIM B08800 | reverse complement strand
GCATGACCCAATGCAGGAAATTTACTACAGAACTGAGGTTTTAGAATCAAAAGTAAATGATATTGAAGTTTGTAAAGCTGGTGATGCAGATAATGACGGAGTTTGCGATGATTGGGACAGACAGCTTGATACTCCTGCAGGAGCAAGAGTTGACGGATCTGGTGTTGCGCTTGATGTTGACTTAGACGGAGTTATTGATCTATATGATAAATGTGTAACAGTTCCGGGACCTGCGGAAAATAATGGTTGCCCTTTGGAAAATCAAAATACGGGAACGGTAACTGAAGCAGAAACCAAGTTGGACGGAATTGAGTTTGAATTAAACTCTGATAAAATTTTATCAAACAATACTCCGATTTTGAATAATGCAGTAAGCTATATCAATTCTTCAAACGGATCTTACACAGTTGTAGGTGCTACAGATACAAGAGGTACAGAAGCTTACAATCAGAAACTATCCGAAAAAAGAGCAAATAATGTAAAACAATATTTGATTAAAAACGGAGTGGAATCGCACAAGCTTGATGCACAAGGAAATGGAAAAACAGATTTGAAATATCCAGAATGTGATCCGGCATCAAAATGCCCGGAATGGAAAAATAAAGCAAATAGAAGAGTGTATTTTAAAGCAAAATAAAAATAATAACTTCTTTTACCAAAGACTGTCATACAATGGCAGTCTTTTTTTATGAAAACAATTGAATACATTACTTACCATGAAAAATGATATCAATATGTAGATTTTTAATTTGAAAGAAATATTTAATCAATAACTCAATTTTAGTTATAATTTTGAAGTTTATAATTTACACGATTGAATACTATTTTAATTATCGACGATGAAGCGAAAATTAGGTCGCTTCTGTCACGCATCATAAGTCTTGAAGGGTTTGAAGTTTTCGAAGCCAGTAATCTGAAAAGTGGTTTAAAAAAACTCGAAACTTCAGAGATAGATATTGTGATTTGCGATGTTAAACTTCCCGATGGAAATGGAGTAGAATTTTCCCGAACGGTTAAAGAGAAGTTTGCTACCGTTGAAATTATTCTTTTAACAGCATTTGGAAACATTCCCGATGGCGTTCTTGCTATTAAAAATGGCGCTTTCGATTATATTACAAAAGGTGACGACAATACCCGAATTCTCCCGTTAATTTATAAGGCAGCCGAAAAGGTAGCACTCAATAAGAGAGTATTGCATCTTGAAAAACAACTCAATAGAAAACAATCTTTTGACAGTATTATCGGTGAATCATCAATGATCATTTCGACTATTAATTCGGCTCAAAAAGTAGCGGCAACAGATGCAACGGTACTTTTAACTGGTGAAACCGGAACCGGAAAAGAAGTTTTTGCTCAGGCAATTCATCATGCAAGCAAGAGAAATAAAAATAATTTTATTGCCATCAACTGTTCTGCTTTTGGAAAAGATTTGTTGGAAAACGAATTGTTTGGTCATAAAGCAGGCGCTTTTACAGGTGCTTTGAAAGACAGTAAAGGTATTTTTGAAGAAGCCAATCAGGGAACTGTTTTTCTGGATGAAATAGGTGAAATGCCTTTAGATTTGCAGGCAAAATTATTGCGTGTTTTAGAATCCGGAGAGTTTCTGAAAGTAGGAGACAGCAAACCTACGAAAACCGATGTAAGAATTATTGCAGCCACCAACAGAGATCTGGAAACAGAGATTGAAAAAGGAAATTTCCGTGAGGATCTATATTACAGAATCAATATTTTTCAGATAAAGCTTCCTTCGTTGAGAGAAAGAGTTGCAGATATTGAATTGCTGGTTAAATTTTTTCTGAAAAGCTTTTCACTTAAAACAGGGAAAAATATTAGTTCGGTATCACCAGATTATTTAAAAGCATTAAAAAACCATCCGTGGAAAGGAAATATTCGTGAACTTCGAAATGTCATCGAACGAAGCGTTATTCTTACAGATTCCCCTGAGATAGGAATAGAAAGTCTTCCAATAGATATTTCAGTATACAGCAGCAATAAAGATTCTGAACAAACAAAAATAATGTCTGCATTTTCTATGGCAAGCGCCGAAAAAATGCAGATACAGAAAGTTCTTAATCATACCAAAGGTAATAAAGCCGAAGCAGCACGATTACTGGAAATTGGTATTGCAACTTTGTACAGAAAAGTAGAAGAATACAAAATTTCGTAATAAATAGTTCCATTCTGATAACGACCCTATCATTTTGATAGGGTTTTTTGTGTTTTGTAAATTATTGTTTTTGATTTAATTCTTTGATTTTCAATGTGTTGTTTGCTTGTTTTCTTCAAAGGAATACATCTTGGCATAAGTATTCAAAACAACCTAAAAATGAATCATACAGATGCCGTAAGAGAGATTATAAAATTGATTCCTGAATCTCAGGAAGAGTTTAAAGATTCTTACAAAACAAAAACACCGTTTATGGTAATCAGTGTTTTCACCAAGCAAATCAAAAAACTGATAAAAAATCATGATCAGAAAATTCTAATGAGATCAATCACCAAGATGAATTTGCTTTACAGCAAAGGAGATCAGGCTTTAAAAAACGCTATCGAGAATATTTTTCTTTACTCTTTCGACAGTCTTACATTTTGCTGCGAACCCTCATACAAAGATTTGATCTTCGAAAAAATGTCACCAACTCTGCAAAACAACTATCTACGTCAGGTTTATAGATCAGGAATTTAAAAAAACAATAAAAATTTAGATATGAAATCAAAAATCAGAAAAATAGGAGACTGGAAACTTTTAAAGTCTACTCGTGAAAAACATGATCTTGAGATCATTACTATCAATATTGCTGTAATCCTTGGAGTTTTTGTAGCCGCTGCGATTTTACAGGTAAACTAAAATAAATAAAAAATGACAACAATTATTCTATTAATCACGGCAGTTGTGCTATTCGTTTTGTTTTACCGTCTCGTAGAATATTTCGACAAAATTTAAAAATTAAAAAAATGACCATACTATTTCTTATTTCAATAGCCATATTTATTTATATCTGCTATGTGCTTGTAAAACCAGAAAAATTTTAAAAATAATTTAATAAGCAAATGAACCGCAAGATTATACATCAAATAAAAGAATGGGGAATCCTGATTTTTTGGATCAGCCTCGTTATTGCTTTTTTGTATTTGGTGATTTCCGTAAAAGAATTTGCATTAATTCATTAAACAAACTATGAACACTGAAATCTTAGGCGTTGTAGCGATGTTTTTAATAACATTACTATTAGCGATATCTTTTGGAAAGTATATTTCAAAAGTCTACACAGGAGAAAAAACCTTTCTTGATCCTGTTTTCAAACCCGTAGAAAGGTTTTTCTACAAAATATCAGGAATTGATCCTGATCATGAAATGAACTGGAAGCAACATTTAACAGCGCTTTTAACCATCAATTTCTTATGGTTTTTTATGAGCATGCTGATTTTGATGAATATGAGCTGGCTTCCGCTCAATCCAGACGCAAACCCGGATATGTCGCCTGATCTAGCCTTCAATACAACAATTTCTTTCTTGGTCAACTGTAATTTGCAGCATTATTCTGGAGAAACCGGAATGAGTTATCTGGGACAGATCTGGTTGATGTTTCTTCAATTTGTTTCCGCAGCAACAGGAATGGCAGCCTCAATAGTTATTTTTAAAGCTTTCAGAGAAAAATCCACTACAAAGCTTGGAAATTTTTACGACTATTTACTTAGATCTACGACCAGAATTTTATTACCCCTTTCATTTTTAATGGGAACAATAATGGTATTTCAGGGAATGCCGATGACCTTTAGCGGAAAAGATAAAATGATCACGCTAGAAGGTAAAAGTGTAGAGGTTTCTACAGGACCAGTTGCGGCATTTGTTCCTATAAAACACGTGGGAACCAATGGTGGAGGTTTTTTTGGAGCCAACGGAGCACATCCTTTAGAAAATCCCACTTACTTTACCAATATGGTGGAGATGTTTGCCCAATTTATCATTCCGATGGCGATGGTTTTTGCATTTGGACATTTTATCCGCAGAAAGAAATTCGGATACATGATCTTTGGAGTCATGACGGTTGGTTTTCTTTTGCTGGCTGTACCAACGGTTATTATGGAAATGAATGGTAATCCTACAATCAGTCAGATGGGGATTGATCAGTCATTAGGCGCAATGGAAGGTAAAGAAATTCGTTTCGGATCGGCTGCTTCAGGTTTTTGGAGTATTGTAACGACTGTTATTTCTACAGGATCTATCAATTCAATGCACGACAGCGCAATGCCACTTTCCGGAATGACTCAAATGCTTGCAATGATGGTGAATGCTTTCTATGGTGGCGACGGTGCAGGTATTTTGAATATCTTCATCTACATTATTCTTGCAGTTTTCATCAGCGGATTGATGGTAGGTCGTACTCCGGAATTTATGGGTAAAAAAATTGAAGCCCGTGAAATGAAAATTGCAATGATTGTCGCACTTTTCCATCCGTTTTTAATTCTTGTTGGAACTGCAATCGCGACTTATTTTCCGGAAGTCGGAACTTCAACACTCAACAATCCCGGATTCCACGGTTTCAGCGAAGTATTGTATGAATATACATCTTCTGCAGCCAATAACGGAAGTGGTTTCGAAGGTTTAGGTGATAATAATCCTTTCTGGAATATTTCTACAGGAATTGTCTTATTGCTTGGTCGTTTCTTACCGATTATTGGCCCTGTAGCAATTGCAGGATTATTAGCTCAGAAAAAATATATTCCGGAAGGTGAAGGAACTTTAAAAACAGATACTTCAACATTTGGACTCATGACTTTTGCCGTGATTGCCATTATTGCAGCCCTGTCTTTCTTTCCGGCATTGGCTTTAGGACCTATTGCAGAATATTTTTCAATGAAATAATTTAAATAACAGAAATTAAAATGACTCAAAATAAATCTTTGTTTCAAAAAGAATTGGTTCAGGAAGCACTGAAACAGTCTTTTGTGAAACTGAATCCTAAACTGATGTTTAAAAATCCTGTCATGTTTCTTGTATGGCTCGGTACATTGGTGATGTTTTTCGTAAGTATCTGGACTTTGACAGGAGAAAAATCTCAGGGAAGTTTTGCATACAATTTTACGGTTTTCATCATTCTTTTATTGACCGTTCTGTTTGGAAACTTTGCCGAAGCAATTGCTGAAGCAAGAGGAAAAGCTCAGGCAGACAGTCTTCGTAAAACGAGAGAAGAAACCCCTGCGAGACTGCAGAACGGGCAAATCGTTTCTTCTTCTAAATTACAAAAAGGAGATGTTTTTGTTTGTGAAGCCGGAGACATTATTCCATCAGACGGAGAGATCATTGAAGGTCTTGCTACAATAGATGAAAGTGCTATTACCGGTGAGTCTGCTCCTGTAATTCGTGAAGCGGGTGGTGATAAAAGTTCTGTAACTGGAGGTACAAAAGTTTTGTCCGACAAAATTGTGGTACTGGTAACTACACAGCCGGGAGAAAGCTTTTTAGATAAAATGATTGCTTTAGTAGAAGGTGCTTCCAGACAGAAAACTCCAAACGAAATTGCATTGACCATTTTACTGGCAGGTTTTACATTGGTGTTTATCATTGTTTGCGTCACGTTAAAACCGTTTGCAGATTATTCTAATGTAACGATTACAATTGCATCATTTATTTCTCTTTTTGTATGTCTTATTCCAACAACTATTGGCGGATTATTATCTGCGATTGGTATTGCTGGAATGGACAGAGCTTTGAGAGCAAACGTGATTACAAAAAGTGGTAGAGCAGTAGAAACTGCCGGAGATATCGATGTTTTACTTTTAGATAAAACCGGTACAATTACCATAGGAAATCGTAAAGCAACAAGTTTTTATCCGGCTCATCAGGTTGATGAAAAGCAATTGATAAAAGCAGCGGTTTTAAGTTCAATGGCAGATGAAACTCCTGAAGGAAAATCGATTATTGAATTGGCAGGAATTAATCCTTTAAGCTATGAAATAAACAAACCTCAATTTATCAAATTTACGGCTGAAATCAGAAGCTCAGGAATTGATTTTGATAAAACCCGCATTAGAAAAGGAGCAACAGATGCTATCAGAAAAATATCTGAAGCAGCTGGAAACACTTTCCCACAAGAAATAGATTTAAAGGTTAAAGAAATTTCTCAAAACGGAGGAACGCCTTTGGTGGTTTCAGAAAATGAAATGGTTTTGGGAGTTATTGAACTTCAGGATATTATCAAACCCGGGATCAGCGAACGTTTTGATCGCCTAAGAAAAATGGGTATTAAAACCGTAATGGTTACCGGAGATAACCCGCTTACCGCAAAATTTATCGCAGAAAAAGCAGGAGTTGATGATTTTATCGCAGAAGCAAAACCTGAAGATAAGATGAATTATATCAAAAAAGAACAAACTGAAGGTCGTTTAGTTGCCATGATGGGAGACGGTACCAATGATGCTCCTGCTTTAGCTCAGGCAGATGTGGGTGTTGCAATGAACAGTGGAACTCAGGCTGCAAAAGAAGCTGGAAATATGGTTGATCTTGATAACGATCCTACAAAATTAATAGAAGTTGTAGAAATTGGTAAACAATTACTGATGACGAGAGGAACGTTGACGACCTTCAGTATTGCCAATGACGTTGCTAAATATTTTGCGATTATTCCTGCATTATTTATCACTGCAATTCCAGCGTTGCAAGGTTTAAATATTATGAATCTTCACAGCCCGGAAAGTGCAATTTTATCTGCGGTAATCTTCAATGCGATCATCATTCCGATATTGATTCCATTGGCTTTGAAAGGAGTTGCTTACAAACCTATCGGTGCATCGGCTTTGTTAAGACGTAATCTATTCATCTTCGGATTGGGTGGTGTGGTAATTCCATTTATCGGTATTAAAATTATAGACATCATCGTTTCCTTATTTTTCTAAATATCTAACTGGCTTGGCAAGGAGAAGCTTTATTATCTTATCATACTTTTCGTCCTTTTAACGACCTCATTTCTTCTTGCCACTTGCCTTTCAATAAATTATTATAAAATGAAAACACATATTTTACCAGCAATAAAACTGACTGCTTTGTGCATCATCCTTCTTGCAATTATTTATCCGGTTTCTATTTGGGCAATTGCTCAGCTTTCACCTAATCGTGGAAAAGGAGATTTGATTACTCATAATAACAAAACCTATTATGCGAATATCGCACAGTCTTTTACCAGTGACAAATATTTTTGGTCAAGACCTTCTTCGGTAGATTATAATGCTGCAGGTTCGGGAGGAAGCAACAAAAGCCCATCAAATAAAGAATATTTAAAGCAAGTTCAGGCTCGTATTGATACCTTTATGATGAAAAACCCGGGAATTGCAAAGTCCGAAATCCCTGCAGATCTGGTGACCGCAAGTGGAAGTGGACTTGATCCTAATATTTCTGTACAAGCTGCAAAAATTCAGGCAAAAAGAATTGCTAAAAGCAGAAATCTGTATGAAAGAGAAATCAATAACCTCATCGCTGAACATACAGAAAAACCATTGATTGGACTATTTGGTCCTGAAAAAATCAATGTTCTTGAATTGAATATCGCATTAGACCAATTAAGCGGAAAATAAATTTAAAAAATCAATATTTCTCATCTTAAATTTCATTTTTTACATTTTTTCCGATAAAAATTAAATACAATTAGCAGGTCGCTCCTCTGGAGCTTTAATTCTATAAAAAACTATTTTCTATTAACAGTTCGCTCCTAAAGGAGCTGTATTTAATCCCATCGGGATTTACTGCTAATAGAAAAATAAATTTCCCTTCACCCAAAAAAGCTCCAGAGGAGCGACCTGTTAATTTATGTATAAACATATTATTGGGCAATTTTTATGTTTTTCATTGAATCACAATGATTTTTCTAAATAAATTCTCCCACACTTTTTAATTTAAAATAAATGAAAAAAATACTTTTTGTTTTGTTAGCTGTATGCGGAATCACTGCATCTGCACAAAACGATTCAATCAATAAACCACTTGCAATAAGCGGATACGCTGAAGTTTATTATACAGCAGATTTTAATAATCCTAAAAACAATAACCGACCAGGATTTGTGTATAGCCACAATAGAAATAACGAAGTGAACGTGAATTTAGCGTATATAAAAACTGCCTACAACACAGAAAATGTACGAGCTAATCTGGCTCTCGCTATGGGAACTTATATGAATGCAAATTATGCAGCCGAACAATGCGTGATGAAAAATGTGTATGAAGCTAATGTAGGTTTGAAAATCTCCAAAAAACATAATTTATGGATCGATGCCGGAATTTTCCCATCGCATTTAGGTTTTGAAAGTGCTGTAGGGAAAGATAACTGGACGCTTACCCGAAGTCTTTTTGCTGACAATTCTCCTTATTTCGAAACGGGTGCAAAGATTTCTTATACATCTGAAAGTGGGAAATGGTTTTTAAGCGGATTGGTACTCAACGGTTGGCAAAGAATTCAGAGAGTTGACGGAAATTCTACGCCTGCATTCGGTCATCAGTTGATATTTAAACCTAATGAAAAACTAACGATTAACAGCAGTTCTTTTATAGGAAATGATAAACCCGACAGTATTCGCCAAATGCGATATTTTCACAATCTGTATGCGGTATATCAAATCAATAAAAAGTTTGGGCTTACTGCAGGTTTTGATATCGGAGCCGAACAAAAAACAAAAGGAAGCGACCAGTATACTATTTGGTACACACCAGTTTTAATTGCAAAATACAATGCTACAGATAAATTGAGTTTTACAGCAAGAGGAGAATATTATCAGGATGAAAAAGGAGTAATCATTTCTACAGGTACAGAAAATGGTTTCAAAACTTTCGGATATTCTTTCAATGCAGACTATCAGATTTTTCCAAATCTTGTCTGGCGAACAGAAATTAGAAATTTAAGCAGTAAAGATGCTATCTTTATGAACAGAACAGATGAGTTTAATAAAAATAGTTTGACAGCCACTACAGCTTTAGCAATTTCATTTTAAATGAAAAAAAATGAATGAATCACGAAAATCAGCGGAAGAGTTTCTGCAGTTAATTAACAGTTCAAAACGGGGTAAACTGAAAATTTACATCGGAATGAGTGCAGGAGTAGGCAAAACCTATAGAATGCTGCAGGAAGCTCATGTGCTTCTTCAAAACGGGATTGATGTAAAAATTGGCTATGTAGAAACGCACAATCGTAAAGAAACTCACGATTTGTTGGAAGGTCTTCCCATTATTCCCAGAAGAAAATTGTTTTACAAAGGAAAAGAGCTCGATGAGCTCGATGTTCCGGCGATTATCGTATTGCGTCCTAAGATTGTTATTATCGACGAATTGGCTCACACCAATATTGAAGGAAGTAAAAACAAAAAAAGATGGCAGGATGTTTTTGAAATTTTAGACGCAGGAATTAATGTAATCAGCGCTGTAAATATCCAACATTTAGAAAGTCTAAACGATGAGGTGAAAACTGTGACGGGAATTGAAGTTACCGAAAGAATTCCCGATACCGTTTTAGCTTCTGCCGATGAGGTTGTAAACATCGACCTTACTGCCGATGAATTGATTACCAGATTAAAAGAAGGGAAAATTTACGATAAAAGTAAAATTTCTTCAGCATTAGATAATTTTTTTAAAAACGAAAATATTCTTCAGCTTCGTGAGTTGGCGTTGAAAGAAGTAGCATCGCAGGTAACCAGAAAAGTAGAAACCGAAATTATAACCGGAAAAACTTTAAGGAAAGAGAAATTCCTTGCATGCATCAGCTCAAACGAAACGACGGCTAAAAATGTGATTAGAAAAACGGCAAGGTTGGCAAGTTATTATAACAGTCAGTGGTTTTTATTATACGTTCAGGTTCCTCGGGAATCTGCTGATAGAATTGCACTTAACAAGCAAAGACATTTGATTAATAATTTTAAACTGGCTACCGAATTGGACGCAGAAATTATAAAAATTCAAAGTAAAAATATTGCAATGACGATTATGGAGCAGTGCGAAGAACGTAAAATTACAACCGTATGCATTGGCAAACCCCACTTGGATATCTGGAGAATTATTTTGGCTACAGACACTTTTAATTCCTTACTCAAAAGACTTTCAAAACAGAACGTAGATTTAGTAATTTTGTCGTAATGAAAATAAAAACAAAGCTTAATGCAGGCGTTGGTCTCCTGTTTTTTATGATAATTGTACTGTCTACTTTGGGTGGATGGTTTATTTATCAGCTTAAAAAAGACACGCAGAATATTCTTACTGATAATTACAATACGTTGCAGTATTCCCGAAATATGCTGTTGTCGCTCGAAGAAATTGGTAAAGAACCTTTTGCAATAGCAGAATTTCAGAAAAATCTTGATCTTCAGCGTCAGAATATTACAGAAGATGGAGAAAAAGAAGCTACGAAAAATATACTCGCTCATTTTTCAGATTTAAAAAACGATAAAGAAAATTTAAGTTTACATTCAGCCATTCGAAAAGATATTGCAGAATTGATGCAGCTGAATATCAATGCCATCCAAATTAAAAGCGGCATTGCCAATACAACCGCACAAAATGCGATTGCCGTTATTTCTATCGCAGGAACTTTGTGTTTTTTGATTGCTTTTATTCTGATGGTGAATCTTCCTGCCAATATTTCAAATCCGATCCGTGAATTGACTTCGAGTATTCATCAGATCGCCAATCAGAATTACAGAGAGCGGGTACAATTTGAAAGTAACAGTGAATTTGGTGAACTGGCGAGATCTTTTAATACGATGGCTGAAAAACTTCAGGAATATTCTGAAAGCCGAATTGATAAAATTTTAAAAGGTAAAAAACGCATCGAGACCTTGATCGACAATATGCACGATGCCGTAATAGGGATTGATGAAAACAGAAAAGTTCTTTTTGTAAATGATGAAGCCTTAAAAATTTCCGGTCTTAAAAAAGAAAACTTTGTAGGTAAACTCATTCAGGATGTTGCGGTGAGTAATGATTTGGTGCGTGATCTTATTAAAGAGATCATCAATCCTGATGCAGAGAAAAATCCTGCCGAATTACTGAAAATTTTTGTGGAAGGAAAAGAAAATTATTTCGAAAAAGAAATTTTAGATATCAATGTAATTCCAACCGGTGAAAACGACAGCCGATTTATTGGTCAGGTAATTATGCTCAGAAATATTACCCCATTTAAAGAGCTCGATTTGGCTAAAACCCGTTTTATAGGAACTGTTTCTCATGAATTTAAAACTCCTATTTCTTCGATACAAATGGGATTGCAATTATTGGAAAATGAAAAAATTGGAATCCTTAATGAAGAGCAGCAAAAATTGATTAAAGGGATTGATGAAGATACATTGCGATTGCTGAAAATTACAAGCGAACTATTAAATGTAGCTCAATTGGAAACCGGAGTAAGTCAATTGAATATTCGTCCGTTTAAGATTAATGAAATGCTTGAAGAAGTCATTAAGACCAATAAATCTGCTGCAGATAAAAGACAAATATCTATGATTACAGATATAGATTCTGGCTTAGATATCATCAATGCAGATCAGGAAAAAACTTTGTGGGTTCTTAATAATATTGTTTCTAATGCAATACGTTATTCTTACGAACAATCAACTGTCACTATAAAAGTTGAGAAGTTTGATTCTGATCATGTGAAATTTTCTGTTGAAGATCAAGGTTTAGGAATTGATGAGCAATATCTGAAACATATTTTCACAAGATATTTTCGGGTTCCCGGAACCAAAGCTGAAGGGACAGGTTTAGGACTTAGCATCAGTAAAGAATTCATCGAAGCGCAACGCGGAAGCATTGCTGTAGAAAGTGAAGTAGGAAAGGGGAGTGTATTCAGTTTTATTTTAAAAAATTAATAGGATAATATTAAAACTGCGTTTTTAATTGCTAAGAAAATAAAAAAGTAGCTGAAAACTTTCCAGCTACTTTTTATCTTTTTAAGTACTCTTAATTGAGTGGCTTTCGTCCTGATATTACATTAATTAATACAACAATGATTGCAATAACTAAAAGAACGTGAATTAAACTTCCTGTATCCATTCCCGGAATTACGCCCAGCATTCCTAAAAGCCAGACTGCGATGCAGATTACTGCAACAAGCCATAATATACTTCTCATAATAATAAATTTTTGGTTGGTTGTTTAGTTATATGCATTTTCTGTGCCTTTTTTAGTTTTAAATGTTGTCTTTTAAAGAAAATTTATCCCTTTGTAGCTGATTTACAAATGTTTAATTTTAATAATGTGGTATTTTTTATTTTTGATAAAGCATAAAAAAAGATCCGGTTAAGGATCTTCTATAATGAATGGTTAATCGTTTATTGCCTTAGAGTTGAGATTGGTATCTGCAAGTTTTGAGAGCAGATCATTACAGTTTTTCTCTTCATCCAAAGTAGAAAGCAATTGTTTAAGACAATCTTTTTCTTTAAGGATCTTTGCATATGCTGCTAAAGTTCCATACGTCGCAATTTCATAATGCTCAACTTTTTGTGAAGCTGCGATAATTCCTACATCACGCACTGCACCTGGTTTTGTTTCTTCCATAATGCTTTTACCTTCATCTAAAAGTCCTTGCATTGCATCGCATTTTTTTGCCTGTGGTTTTTTCTTTAATGCTTTAAAACACGCTTCAAGTCTTTTTACCTGTTCTTTGGTTTCTTCCAAATGGTCGCCGATGGCTTTTTTAAGTTTTGGATCGGTTGCATTTTTCTGCATTTTGGGTAACGCTTTGGTAAGCGCTTTTTCTGCCCAGTAAATATCCTTTAAAGCATCTTCAAATAAATCACTCAGATTTTTTGCAGCATCTTTTTTTGCAGGAGTTTTAGCGGTAGATTTTACAGGGGCTTTTGTCGTTTTTTTAGCTGAATCTTTTTTAGTAGATACACTTTTAGTTTTCATGAAAAATTTTGTTAGGTGGTTTAGCTTTTAAAATTACAATTTTCAGACCATCGAAGGTAAAATCCTTACAATGTGGTATGTATTGTAAACAGGAGGTTTTAAATAAAAATATTATTCCTCTTCTTTTCTAAAACTAATGACCTCAAAAACATCATCAGAAGAGTATTTTTTACAACTTTCATCATCAAATTTTTCAGGATTTTTCAGAAAATCATCGATGAATTTTTTGCTTTCATCGGTATTCGCTGGTGAAATCACAAGATGATATTGTTTGAGTACCGATTCGTCGGCATTTTTCAGAGATTCTTTTTTATGCAATAAAGCTTCTTTATGGTTCATAAATTTATATTTTTAGAATTGTTATTAAATTTTACATTCGTAATCAAAAAGATCTTTAACAATAAACATGCCCACAAATTTGGCTCTATTCTGTATTTGAATCATTTTCAGATTCTTATACGAAAATTGCCTACGTAATGTAGGCAATTCAAAATCATAATAATATAATTGATTGTGGTGTGCATTACACATAACAATTCGTATGCCACGCATAACTTGTGTGGTATCTAATCTTTAAATTTTTTATTGAGAAAGGTTTTGTATAATCATATTATTGTAAATCATAATGCAATATGATTTACTCAAGTTGATTTTCAGGACTTCTGAAATTCTGTAAAGTTGGTAATGCTTTTAAAGCAATTTTCGTCGGTTTTTTCTTTTTCTTTTTTTCAGAACCTAATAATTGACTAGCTTCAGTTTTTTCTCCTTTTACGAGATCAAATTTTGTTTCGGTCGTTGTGTCTTTGCCGTCCCAAACGATCTTTGAAACCTGAATTAATTCAAATTTTCCATTCTGATAACGGAATGTATAATATTCTTTTACATCTTTTATTTCACAATAAAGAATAAGGTTTCCGTTTTCAATAAGTATGTTCGGAACCTGATCACCTCCATATTTTCCGTTAGGATATTGAGGGTTGAAAACGTCTTTTGAAGAAAATTCTAATCTTAGCTTTCGGTTGGGTTGCAATAAAAAAATCTGAAGTTTTAAAGGTTGTTGTGTATTAACGGTATCCATTATTAACACGACCTTATCTTGCAATCCGTCTCTGTTCAGGTCTCCCATTACTTCTTTTACGCGTACTGTAAAATGTTCAGCATTATTCTGTTGTTGCGAATAAATATTTATAGAAGCGAAAACTAAAAATATCAGCAATGTGTTTTTCATGGTGTAAGTAAAAGTTTTTATTGATAAAAAATTCTGATGTTTTCATTGGATTCATGAGTTTAAATTTATCGATAAGATATTTTAAATAAAAATCATCAAAATTTTAAATGACAATATACTTAAAATCGTAATAATTGAAAGATATTTTAAGAAATAATTCTCAGTAGGCACAAAAATTGAGAATCATTGAATTTCTAAAAGCGATTTAAATTTTACTCAAAAAAACATTAAACAAATTTGTCATTTTCAAAATATATTTCAAAAAAAATACGAATTAATTACTGATAATATAGATTATGATAAAAATGGTTTATAAATAACTGTTTATCGAATTATTGTCAGTATTTTTGAGTCAGAAAAAATTAAACAAACAATTGATTTTACCCTAGATATGATCTTAATCGTTGATGACAATCAAAACAATCTTTTTTCATTAAAAAAATTATTAGAATCTAAAGATTTTCAGGTGGATACCGCAGATTCTGGACCGGAAGCATTAGGAAAAGCATTGAAAAATGATTACGCCTTAATTATTTTGGATGTGCAAATGCCGGAAATGGACGGGTTTGAGGTTGCCGAAACACTTGCTGGATATAGCGGAACCAAAGATATTCCCATTATTTTTTTATCGGCTGTTAATACAGAGAAAAGATTTATTACGAAAGGCTACGCTTCGGGAGGAAAAGATTATGTTACAAAACCTGTAGATCCTGAAATTTTATTGTTGAAGGTAAAGACATTTTACAATTTTCAGGAACAGAACATTGCGATGCGAAAAACCCAACAAAGTCTTGAGCTTGAAGTAAAAGGCAGGCGAGAATCGCAGGTGACGATGAAATCGCAAATCGATCATTTTCATCTGATGTTGGAGTCTTTACCGCAAATTGCATTCACGCTTAACGAACAGGGAACGGTAGATTTTGTTAATGGAAAATGGTACGAATATTCTCATTCTTACACCACTTTTCCCGAAACTCACCCCGATGATTTCAGTATTACAGAAGAATTTTCACGATGCAAAAAGAAAGGAAAAGCACTTGAATTAGAAATCAGAATTAAAAATATAAAATCCGGAGACTTTAGATACCATCTGCTTCGTGTTACTCCGGTGCGGGAAGAAAATGTTATCAAAAACTGGGTAGGAACATTTACAGATATTAATGACCAGAAAAAAGTAGAGAAAGAAAAAGATGAATTTTTGAGTATTGCAAGCCACGAATTAAAAACCCCTTTAACGAGTATTAAAGCTTATGTTCAGCTTTTAGACAGGAAGTTAAAACTCAGCAAAGAAA
The DNA here is from genome assembly GCF_026163565.1 of Chryseobacterium sp. YIM B08800. GTDB lineage: Bacteria > Bacteroidota > Bacteroidia > Flavobacteriales > Weeksellaceae > Chryseobacterium. The sequence goes on along the minus strand of NZ_JAPDKN010000014.1, from coordinate 193,427 downwards.
GTGCAGAATCAGGATTCTTAGTTAAAGTTCAGGATCAGATCGAGAAGCTTAATACATTAATTTCAGATTTGTTAGATGTTTCTAAAATTGAAAACGGGAAGCTTAAAATCAATAAAAAACCTACCAATTTAGACCAATTAATACAAAATGCAATCGAAACCATTCTTCAGACTCATGATGAGAAAAAGGTGAAAATTGATCGTCACGGTTTTATTCCGGATATTCTTATTCCTTTGGATGCTATTCGTATTGAGCAGGTTTTGATTAATTTTTTAACCAATGCCATCAAATATTCTCCGGAAAATCATCAGGTAATCGTTACCACATTTGTAGATGAAGAAGAGCAGGAAGTAAAAGTTAGCGTTACCGATTTTGGAATTGGTATTCCGGATTTTAAACAGGAAGCTGTTTTTCATAAGTTTTACCGTGTAGAAGAATCTTCGCTTCAGTTTCAGGGAATGGGAATTGGTCTTTACATCTGTTCTGAAATTATTAAGCAACATCACGGAAATGTCGGAGTTTCGAGTATTATAGATCAAGGTTCTACCTTTTATTTCACATTACCATTAAATTAATTTTATGCCGAAAAAAATATTAAGAAATCTGCAGTTCGGTGTCGGTTTTTCATTATTGATACTGATTGCAAGCTCAATTGCTTCATATCTGAGTATTCAGAACCAGATGAATCACCGTGAAAGTGTAGGAAAAAGCAGACGTGCGGCAACTGCCGTAAAAGATGTTTTAGTAGCGCTTTTAGATGCGGAAACGGGAAGTCGCGGTTATCAGCTTACCGGAAGAGAAAGCTTTCTTGAACCTTACAACCGCAGCTTAAACGAATATTCAAAAGCGATCGAACTTGCAAAAAATCTGGATGTAGCAGATGTAAAACAACAAAAACGCTTAGATCTTTTAGAACAAAATGTTGAAAAAAGCATCAATAATCTGAAATTTTATGTTGAAAACAGACGCAAAGGTATTGTGATGACTCAACAACAGATTTTAGAGAGTAAGATTTACATGGATAAATGCCGTGAAATAGTCAATGATTTTGTAAAGTATGAAGAATCTCAGCTTGAAATAAAAAGTAAAGACCTCAACCGTTCCTCAAATACAACGGTTCTATTTATCGTATTTTCAGCACTTTCAGCAATTGTTGTCACTGTATTCTTTTATCTGAAATTAAGATCAGATCTTGTGCGCAGAGAAAAACTTGAAAAAGATTTAAGAGATAAAGATGCACAAATATCGAGACGTGTAACGGCTATTCAGCAGATTGCAAATAGAGTAGCCAATGGTGATTACAGCCAAAGAGCGGTAGACAATTCTCAAGACGATTTGGGAGATTTGGTAGGTTCTCTTAATCACATGACAGAATCTTTAAAAACTTCTTTCGAAACTATTAATAAAAGCGATTGGCGACAAAAAGGTTTGGCTTTGCTAAACGAATCTTTGGTTGGAAACAAATCGGTAAAAGACGTTTCTGAAAAATCTCTTTCTCAGTTAATTGACTACGGAAACTGCATTAACGGGTCTTTGTATTTATTTGATGAAGGACTTTTAAGGTTAAATAGTGCTTTTGGATTAGAAAACTGCATGAAAAAAACTTTTGAGATTGGAGAAGGAATGATCGGTCAGACTTTCGTTAATGAAAAACCTCAGGTTTATAACGATCTTAATGAAGATGATTTTGTGGTGAGTTTTGCGAGTAGTAAATTGAAGATTAACGGATTATTGTTAATTCCGATATTTTCTGACGGACATAGTATCGGTGTTTTAGAATTAGCGGCAATTACCAATTTTGATCAGGATAGAATCGATTTTTTTGTAGAAGGTACAAGAAATATTGGGATTGCACTTAACGCTGCAAAAGGACGTGAAAAAGAGCAGCAGTTATTAGAAGAAACTCAGGCTCAGTCTGAAGAATTACAGGTGCAACATTCTGAATTGGAAAACCTTAATACAGAATTGGAAGCTCAAACTCAAAAACTACAAGCTTCTGAAGAAGAGCTGAGAGTACAACAGGAAGAATTGATGCAGGCAAATGCTGAATTGGAAGAACGTTCTAGATTGCTGGAAGATAAAAATCATCTGATTGCGGAAAGAAATAATGAAATTCAGAAAAAGGTTGAAGAACTCGCGTTAAGCACTAAATATAAGTCTGAGTTTTTGGCAAATATGTCCCATGAATTGCGTACTCCTTTGAACTCAATTCTTCTTCTTTCCCGATTAATGGCTGAAAATCCTGAAGAAAACCTAAATGAAGATCAGGTAGAATCTGCAAAAGTGATTCAAAGTTCAGGAAGCAGTTTGTTGACTTTAATTGACGAAATTTTAGATTTAGCTAAAATAGAATCGGGGAAAATGACTTTGGAATATCATGATGTTGAAATTTCTGAAGTTGTAAAAGATCTGAAAAGTCTCTTTAATCCGGTGTTTTTAGATAAAAAACTTGAATTTAACATCAATATCGATAAAGAAGTTGAAAATGTTATAGAAACAGACCGTTTACGTGTAGATCAGGTTTTACGAAATCTTCTTTCCAATTCATTGAAATTTACAAGAGAGGGAAGTATCGATTTAAATATTAAAAAAGATCCTAAAAATAAAGATTTCATTATTTTCTCCGTAAAAGATACAGGAATTGGAATTGCTGAAGATAAACAGAAAATTATTTTTGAAGCTTTCCAGCAAGCTGATGGCTCTACTCGAAGAAAGTTTGGCGGAACCGGTTTAGGATTGTCGATAAGCCGTGAAATTGCAAGATTATTGGGTGGAGAATTAAGCTTAACCAGTAAAGTAAATGAAGGAAGTGAGTTTAGTTTTAATATTCCGATTAAGCCGATTGCAGAAATCACAACCCACGAAACCGACCAAAAATTGGTAGACATTATTCGTGAAGATGTAGAAGTAATTCAGAATATTCTAGATGATGGTGAAACAGAATATTATGAAAAAATTGTTCTTGAAATCCCTGAAAGTGTTGATGACGACAGAGATCAGATCAATGAGGGTGATAAAGTAATTTTAATTATTGAAGATGATACCAATTTTGCTAAAGCATTATTGAAATACGCAAGAACTCAAGATTATAAAGGGATTGTTGTGGTAAGAGGAGATCATGCTTTAGCAGCTGCACAACAATATCATCCACAAGCAATTTTACTTGATGTACAGCTTCCAGTAAAAGATGGCTGGAAAGTGATGGATGAATTAAAATCTAATCCTGAAACCAAGCATATTCCTGTACACATGATGTCTGTACTTCATGTGAAAAAAGAAAGTTTGATGAAAGGTGCTATTGATTTCATTAACAAACCATTGGCTCTGGATCAAATGGCAGATGTTTTCAAAAAAATTGAAGAAGCCATCAGAAAATCACCTCAGAAAGTGCTGATTGTGGAAGAAAATGCAAAACATGCGAGCGCATTATCTTATTTCTTAAGCAATTTTAATATCTCTTTATCAATTGAGAACAATGTGGAAGATGTGGTGAAAGCATTAACTTCAAATCAAACTGATTGTGTGATCTTAGACATTGGAGATTCCCGCGGAAATGAATATCAGGTAATAGAATCTATCAAAAGCTATGAAGGTCTGGAAAATCTGCCGATCATTATTTTTACAGAAAGAAATTTATCTCAGTCTGAAGAACTTAAAATTAAGCAGTATGCAGATTCTATCGTGGTAAAAACCGCACATTCTTATCAAAGGATTTTAGATGAAGTCGGTTTATTCTTGCATTTAGTAGAAGAAAAAAATAATTCTCTGGAAAATGTGAGAACAAAAACGTTAGGCTCATTAACTGAAGTTTTGAGTGGTAAAAAAATTCTAATCACTGATGATGATGCCCGAAATATTTTCTCTTTAACAAAATCTTTAGAAAAATATAAAGTGGAAGCGATTGTTGCAATGGATGGAAAACATGCCTTGGAACAGATTAAGCAAAATCCTGATATTGATGTGATTTTAATGGATATGATGATGCCAGAAATGGATGGCTACGAAACCATTCAGGAAATCAGAAAAATGCCGAAATTTGCAAAGCTTCCTATTATTGCCATTACAGCAAAAGCAATGATTGGAGACCGCCAGAAATGCATTGATGCAGGAGCTTCAGACTATATTTCAAAACCTGTAGATATTGATCAGCTATTGTCTTTGCTTAGAGTTTGGTTGTATGAAATTTAAACAGATAAAATTCTGATGAACAAGAAAATTTTAATAGTGGATGATGATCCGCGAAATATATTTGCCTTAAAACTGACTTTAAAAGCAAAAGGATATCATATTGAGAGTTCTACAATGGCTTTGGAAGCAATTGATATGCTTAGAAAAGATCAGGATATTTCTGTTGTTTTAATGGATATGATGATGCCTGAAATGGATGGTTACGAAGCCATAAAAATCATTAGAAATACACCGGAAATAAACCAGATTCCTGTGATTGCAGTCACCGCACAGGCAATGCCCGAAGATCGTCAGAAATGTCTGGACGCTGGAGCCAATGATTATGTTTCAAAACCGATTAATGTTGATGTATTGTTAACTGCGCTCGAAAAACTTTAAAAAATGCTCGAACCAAGTATTATAAAAGATGAAGAGGTAGAATTTCTTATTAAAGATGTCTACGAACTGTACGGATATGATTTTTCCGGGTACAGCAGAGCTTCTTTTAAACGGAGGGTAAACCGTATTTGCTTGATAGAAAGATTTACAAGTTTTGCAGAATTGCGCTACACCCTCATCAATGAGCCAGAATATTTGAAACGTTTTGTAGAAGAAGTAACGGTGAATGTGACTGAAATGTTCCGTGATCCTCATTTTTTTAAAGGTTTAAGGGAAAAAATTTTACCGCAGTTAGGAACTTATCCTCTGATCAGAATTTGGGTTGCAGGTTGCTCTACAGGCGAAGAAGCTTACTCTATGGCGATTTTATTGAAAGAAGCCAACTTGTATCATAAATCTTTGATCTATGGAACTGATCTTAATCCTTCGGTTTTAGAAACAGCAAGAGCGGGAGTTTTCCCATTACAGCAAATGAAACTGTATTCTGAAAATTATATGCTTTCCGGTGGGAAAAAAGATTTTTCAGATTATTATACTGCGAATTACGACAGTGTAAAATTTGATAAAAGCCTGCAGGAAAAACTGATTTTATCGACTCATAATCTGGTTTCGGATAGCTCTTTTAACAGTTTTCAGTTGATTATCTGCAGAAATGTTCTTATTTATTTTGACCGTGGTTTGCAGGAAAGAGTTTTCAGACTTTTTGATAACAGTTTAGAAAATTTAGGCTTTTTGGCTTTAGGAGCAAAAGAGACGATTAGATTTTCTAAATTAGACAAAAATTTCCACCAGATTGACGATCAGAGAATCTGGAAAAAAATAGACCATAACTAATATTTTTTTAACATGCAAACTGAAGGCAAAAATACAGAATTGGTTTTGATCGGTGGATCTGCAGGAAGTCTGCAGGTTATTTTGGAAATGATTAAAAACATCAATGAGAAATTAAATTTCCCCATTATATTGGTTTTGCATAGAAAAGCACAATCAACCAATATTTTGCAGACTTTACTTCAACAATTCATTTCAACTGAAGTGGTGGAGATCGATGATAAAACGGATATTAGAAAGAATAAAATCTATATCGTTCCCGCAGATTATCATCTTTTATTTGAAAACAAAAAAACGATGTCTCTGGACAGTTCTGAGAAGATGAATTATTCCAGACCGTCAATTGATGTCACTTTTAAATCTGCCGCGGAAGTTTATGGTAAAACTTTGGTCGGGATTTTGCTTTCAGGAGCCAATGCAGACGGAGTAGAAGGTTTGTCTTACATTAAAAAAAACAATGGCAAAGTCTGGATTCAGAATCCGGAAACAGCCGAGGTAAATTATATGCCGAAACACGCTGTGGAAGAGGTAAAATATGATCTGCTCATCACACCAGATAATCTGGCAGATTATATCAATGAATTATAAAAAAAAATAAACTAATTAAAGCTAAATAAAGAATATGAGTAAGAAGAAAATTTTGATTTTTGATGATGATAAAACCATTCTTGAAGTGATTACGATCATTTTTGAAGAAAACGGTTATCAGGTCGAAATTTCAGAAACATCTCATGATATTATCGAAAAGGTTTCAAGTTTTAAACCCGATGTAATTCTCATGGATAACTGGATTCCCAGAATTGGTGGAGTAGAGGCAACAAAGCTTTTAAAGAGTCATGAAGAATTTAAATCGATTCCGGTAATTTATGTAACGGCAAATAATGATATTGTAGCTTTGGCAAAAGAAGCTCAGGCAGATGATTATGTTGCAAAGCCTTTTAATCTTGAAGATTTGGAAGATAAAGTTGCGATGTTTTTACAGGAAAAAGCTTAGAATAATTTCTCAAAAAATAAAAATCCCCTTCATTTACTGAAAGGGATTTTCTTTTATATCACGTTTCTTATTTGATTCTGATCTGAATTGGGTAACTTTCGGGGTTGCTCTTCATTATTGATATCACTGATTAAAGCGGATAAAAATTCTTTAATTTCCGGTTGTGATAAAATCTTATCCGAAAAAGTAGGAGCTATAATTGTTTTCTTTGAAACGAGATTTTCTGTAAAGGTAAATTCATCTTTCAAATCAATGTGGTTGCCAAACTGCTGTTGTATATTTAAAGCTAAATAGTATTCTATAGTATCTTTATTTTGTTCTGTAATTTCCATCTTATAGGTGTCTTTTATTATAGTATAATAATTTCTATGCCATACAGAGTTTTTATAAATAATTAACAGTTTTTATTTCAAATCAATCTGTTATCTATTTACAAATCTACTTTACTTCACTACGTGGGATACCTATGTCTACTGCTAAAATTTTCTGTTTGTTAAAAAAAGATCTGCAAATAATTTGAATATAAAAAACGGACAGTGAATTGCTCACCATCCGTTTCAAGAATAAAAAAAACTATTTCTTATTTTCCGCCACCGCTGTTTTTCTCAACATCGGTTTTGGTATTTTCTTTTACTTTCTGGTTTCCGAATCGTTTTACAATAGAAAAAGACGCTCCGTACCAGTCTGATCTAGTTGAATTTCTCTGGCTTCCGGTGGGGCTAAATGTTGTAGAATCAAACGTTGGTCTTGCAAAAATATTCATTAACTGTAAACTGAATTCCAGCTGGGTTTTTGGGAAAATCTTTGTCGCTGAAATATTATGAAAAACATTGGTTTTATTCGCAATAGAGTTCCCGTTATTCTGATTAGAAACTTCTACCCAGGCGCTCAAATTAATGTTCTTATTAAAAAGATTGGTGTACGTTAAGTTGGTAGAACCCGCCCAATAACTTATATAATTGTTGTCAGTTTTTAAATTGTTTCTTGTATTAAAATCACTATTATCTATATAATTCCATCCGAAGCTCATATTTACATTCAGCTTATTTTTAAGAAGAGATTGATTGGTATTGGCGTATAGATAATATTTGTGTACTTTCCCAAGAAAATTGGCTTCCTGTTGAATGATTTTATCGCCTTCAGTTACATAAGTTGTCCAGTAATCCTGATCTGTGAAAGTATATCTTGCCGAAAGAAAATATTTCTTCAAGAATCCAAATTTCATATACAATCTGTCACTTGGGTTTGGATTTAACTCAATATTTCCGCGAGAATAAAATCCATCATTGGTAGGTTGCATAAAAGGGTTGAATTCAGAATACCAAGGTCGCCAAAGGTTTTTGTTGTAGGTTAAGCTTAAATCATATTTATCTGAAAAAGAATATTTAACTAAAATATTCGGTAAAAATTTACCATAAGAATCGTTTCGTGAAGTTCCTGCAACATCCTGACGAATTTTGTAATCGATGTATTCGTAACGCAAACCGATTCTTGTTTCTAATTTTTTGAAAAAAGTTTTAGAATAATTGGCATAAGCCGAACTGATATTATCTTCATAACGGAAAGTGTCTCCTGTACTTAAACCTGTTAATTGATTTCCGTAAAGCTGATTAGGAATTACATTATTATTAAAATCCATTTTACCACCGACTTCAAAGTTACCTCCTGATTTTCCTAAAGGTTGTGTATAATCTACTTTCAGATAATAATTTCGGTTTTCAACATCAGAAAGTACCCCTATTTCTCTAATGTCAGTTTTGCTTGGTGATATTTCATTTTTGATAAAATAGCTGTGATCATCTTCTCCATCATAGTTTGTTCCCAAATTGACATCTAAAATTCTGTTTTTTTCTTTATCATAATATTTATAAAAAACATTAGTTCCGAAATTACGACCCAAACTTGATGAATTCTGATTTTGATCATACAAATAACTTAATTGATTATTCTCAGATTGTGATCCATTTGCCTCCGATGTATTGGTTCTTTTCCCTTGATAAGCTTCAAGAATAATCCCTATTGTATTCTTTTCGTTCAGTTCATATTCAGAAGTTGAAGAGACAGAAGGGTTTTTCCCTTTGTAAATATTTTTTGTAGATCCTTCAGTAATTACATTATTTTGATAAACCGTATTCAGAAACGAATTTCTTTGTACCCAAGTGTTATCACTGTAGCTTCCTACAAGAGTTTGTGTAAAATTTTTCTTATGATAATTAAGATTAAGATTGGTGTACTGAGAATTTTGTGTGTTTTGCCTGTTGTTGAATGTTATGCTTCCTTTCATTCCTTCATCATCACGCTTTTTAAGAACAATATTGATGACCGATCCGGTTGCTTCGTATCTTGAAGACGGACTTGTAATTACTTCGATTTTCATCAGATTATCTGCAGGAATGGTCTGTAGATATTCTTTTAATTCCTTTCCGGTAAAAACAGATTTTCTGTCGTTGATATAAACGGTAACAGATTCTCCTTCAGCTTTTAAAGCATCATTACTGTCAACGCTTAGTAAAGGGGTCATTCTAAGAACATCCCAAGTGGTGTTTCCTGCAAGAATAGAACTATTGGCTACATTGAAAACCGTACGATCAACCTTAGATTCTATCGTTGGTTTTCTGGCAACAAAAGTTACTTCTTCTATTTCTTTTACTTTTGATTCTATCGTGTCTTTTTCAGTTTGCGAAAAAGCTAGTGTTCCTATTAATAAAGCAACTGGTACTAATATTTTTTTCATTAAAGGTTTTATATTTAATTATAAGACACCGATAGGGGAATATTCGTTACATTTAAAATGTGTTAATTTATGTTAATGACAATTATTTACTTTAAACTGTCTAAAAATCAGGGTAATAAAAAAGCTATTTCAAATGAATGAAATAGCTTGAACTAAAATTTTAGTGGTTTCTTATTCAATAACGATACTTTTTTTCTTCACAGTATGTGCTGAAAAATATCCTAAAGCACCATTGCTAATATTGCTGGGTGGGTTAGCTGGTGTAACGCCGCCTCCCATAAGCTGAAGCAGTGCTGAATAGTAGGTATAAACATTATTGTCGATACATCTCATTTCGACATGAATGTTATCACCTACCGCCACTTTTACATCATCTGGATCTTCACCATCATCGTTTGGAAGGATTAAAGGTCTTTGGTTAGGCATTCCGTTATTAATATTATCAGAAAATTCTGAAAAATATCTTTTAGGTTTGTTGTTTATAGTGTAGCTAAATAAATAACGGTTTCCTAAAGCTTGAGGATCTGTGAATACAGGCAAAAGCGTATAACTGGTTTCACCACCGACCATAAAAGAATCCTGTTCCAAGCCTTCAAAATCAACAGCTTCAGGCATTGTACTTTTTGCAAAATATTCTTTTCCTTCTGCTATTATCTGTAACGTGTAAGTGTGCCCAGAGATTCCTTCAATAAAATTAGTTTTGTAAAATCCATTACCCATATATTGTAAACTTTCAGACTGTCCAAAATCGTCATTTAAAATTACTACTGCATTTTCTATTGCCGGATACTGATTGGTTTGGGTAAAAGCAACCGATTTAGTAATTTTCACGTAATACGGTCCATCTTGGTCGGTTATATTTCCTTCAATAACAATGCTTCCGCTTTGATCTTCCAGATCGAGATCAATTTCTTTTTCACAAGAGATTACCAAAAAGAAAGATAATATGATTAAAAATATATTTTTCATAAATTAAATAGAAGTTAGAAATTAGATTTTAGAGATTAGTTGAAGACTAAATTTTAAATCTAAAATGTATTGTTAAATTACTATAAATTAAAATTTGAAATTATAAGTAATATTCGGAACCCAACGGAACAATGAAGTCTGCATTGCTCTTGTTGTTCCCGGATTATTCGGGTTGTCTTCAAAAGTGATGGTGTATGCATTTTGTCTACCGTAGACATTATAAATTCCGAAAGACCAAGAACCCTTAAAACGTTTGTTGGATTCTGGTTCATACGTTGCACTTAAATCCATTCTGTGATAAGCGGGCATTCTGTCTGCATTTCTGCTGCTGTACTGGAAAACAGTTTGTCCGTTCAGTTCATATTTTCCGGTTGGGAAAGTCACTGCATTTCCTGTGCTGTAAAGAAATAATCCTGAGAAAGACCATTTCGGATTGAGCTGATATGTTGCTACAATAGAAAGATCATGTGTTTTGTCTTGTCTTGCATCATACCATTCATTATCGTTGATTCCGTTGATTTTTCTTTCGGTTTTAGATAGAGTATAAGAAATCCATCCTGTCAGTTTTCCGCTTTTCTTTTTGGCAATTAATTCTAAACCGTAAGCTCTTCCTTTTCCGAATAATAATTCGCTTTCAACATCGGCTGCTGTATCAAATGAAATTTGCGCCCCGTTTTTATAATCAATTTGATTTTGCATTGATTTGTAATAAATCTCAGCATTCAATTCATAATTATTGTTGTTGAAATTTCGGCTGTAACCAGCACTTATTTGGTCTGCAATTTCAGGCTGTACGGTATAGCTGCTTCCAATCCACTGATCGGTTGGGTTTCCGCTTCCGCTGTTGCTTAATAAGTGTAAATTTTGAGTATTTCTGGAATAACCTCCTTTTACGCTGCTTACCTCATTAATTCTGTAATTAGCTGTAATTCTAGGCTCAATATTCACATATGTTTTTCCGAATTTTCCTTTTTCTAAATATTCAGAATCTGTTAAAACTCCGTTTTCATAAGTATTGAAAGTATCACCTCCTAAAACAGAGAACATTGCTAATCTTGCTCCATAGTTGATGGTCAGCTTTTCTGTTGCTTTAAAATCATCATTGATGTAAACCGAATTTTCCCAAGAATATCTCGGGTTTCTCGGAAAACTGCTTACACTCGTTCCCGAAGCGCTACTTGGTGTAATCGTATGATAAATAGACTGTAAACCAAATTTCACAGAATGCTTATTTCCTGCAAACCAAGAGAAATCCTGCTTCAAATTCCAGTCTTCAATTTCAGAATCTAGCCCGAAAGTATTATTGTTGCTGCTTAAGCTTACATTATAGTTATAATTGCTGTAAATAAATGAAGTATTGGAAAATAATTTACTGTTGATAATACTGTTCCAGCGTAGAGTAGCGGTCGTATTTCCCCAATCTGTAGAAAAAGTATCGCCTAAACCTAAAACATCTCTTCCAAAATATCCCGATAAATATAAACGGTTATTATCATTGATTTGATAATTGGCTTTTAGATTTAAATCATAAAAATACAGTTTACTGTCTTTAAAATCGTCTGTTGCTTTCAGAAAAACATCCGCATACGTTCGTCTTCCCGAAACAATGAATGAAGATTTTTCCTTTTGAATCGGTCCTTCTACACTCAAACGACTGCTTATTAAACCAATTCCACCGTTGACGTTGTAATCTTTGTTGTTTCCGTCTTTCATTTTTACATCCAAAACAGAAGAAAGTCTACCTCCATATTGAGCCGGACTGTTTCCTTTGATGATGCTCACATCTTTTAGCGCATCGCTATTAAATGTACTGAAAAACCCAAGTAAATGCGAAGCATTATAAACTGCTGCTTCATCCAACAAAATCAAATTTTGATCCGTTGCGCCACCTCTCACAGAGAATCCGCTGCTTCCTTCACCGCTGCTTTTAATTCCTGGCAAAAGCTGAATGGTTTTCATCACATCTTTTTCACCAAATAAAACAGGAAGTTTATCGATTTGTTTAATGCTTAAAGTTTCAGTTCCCATTTGTGCTGATGAAAGATTTTTGTCTTTTTTAACGCCGGAAATAATTACCTCGTCAATTTTTGCTGTTCTTTCCTCATTGTCCTGATTCAGCTGAAGATTAAGTTTAATATCGTCTTCGACATTAATAACCTGTTGAAAATCTTTAAAACCGGGATTGGAAACCACCAATGTATAAGAACCTTTAGGAAGTGAAAGAGAGTAAAATCCGTATTCGTTGGCTACGACTGATATGGTAGGATCTTCTGCAATTTTTACGATAACCCCGAGAAGTAATTCTCCATTTTTATGATCCTTGACGGTACCGCTTACCGAGTACTTTTGCTGGGCAAAAATGACCGAACTAAAGCAGACTGCAGCGATTGTAGTTGCAGTTCTTAATGATGTTTTCTGTATCAATTTTTTTAGTTTATTTTTTTTTGATAGAATTATAAGTTTAAAGTTTCTAATCATTTCATTAAAAAAAATCAAGTGTTTAAAATTTAAACACTCGTTTTTTACTCATTGATTTGAGAAATATAAACTTACATTTGCCTAAACAACGGGCTTGCGATTATTTTATTGTTTGGCTAATATTAAAAATTCCTTAAGTTCCCATTTCTATATCATCCCAAGCAGAATCTTTATTGATAAGCCACTCTAAAGCTTTTCTTCTTTCGTAGATGATACCTTCGTTTATTTTAGCTTCTACACCTTTAATTCTCTCATCAACACAATACCAATGGAAACGGTAATATAAATCAAGCATATTGTAAATTTCATCATCCGTTCTCAGTTCTTTTAACTGGCTGATTTTTTCATTAGTTTCATTTTCTTCAAGATTGGGTAAAAAAATTGCCATATTTTCGCCACACCACTCGGTTTCATCAAGATCTGGAACTGTTTTCGTTGCCCACATTAATGCCCAAAGTCCTTCAAGATACCAACGTAGAGAATTGATCTCGTAATCACTTAATTCATCATTATCTTTAAGCAGAATCTCGTTTTCCCAATTAGAAAGATGTGAAGTCAAATCATGCTTTTCAATCCATTTTCTGATGAAAGTTATGGGTGCTTCAAACGAAATATTAATCAAAGCATTCATTACCGACATTCTACCTTTTATTTCGTCTAAACTTCTCATATTAGGATCTTCCAAAACCGGAAGCCACGAATTAAATCTGTAATTTTTATCGGCTATGATTTGATTATTATATTCTCTTACTTTAATCTTTTGTTCTTCAGTCATTATCTAGAATTTGATAGTTGAAATTATTTAAAGATAATAAAAGCAATTATTTTTTCAAATTTAATTCCATTTGAATATTGCAACGTTTGTAAGGCGTTTGATGACCCACAATCTTTTCAAAACCCATTTTATGATATAAATTAATGGCAGGTTTCAGAATTGTGTTGCTTTCTAAATAGATTTTTGAGGCTCCCGATTCCTTTGCAGAATCTATAATAGTCTGTCCTAAAAGCCAACCCATATTTTTACCCTGAGCTTTTGGAGAAACGGCCATTTTTGCCATTTCAAAATCATAATTTTGATCTGCCATTTTTATTAAAGCACAAACTCCTAAAGGTTCGTCTTTATAAAGAGCGACAAATATTTTTCCGCCTTTATCTAAAATATATTCTTTAGGATTATCTAATGCTTTATAGTCGGCTTCTTCCATTTCAAAAAAAGTAGAAATCCATTCTTCATTCAATGCTTTAAAAGCTGATTGATATTTGGGTTCGTATTCTACAATTTTAACATCTTTGCTTTCACGCAGCTTTTTTTGATCTTTTACTCTTTTTAATAAAGATTTTTGTTCCAGTAAAAATTCCCATTCTGCCAATGCTTCCCAAAGATTGTTTGTTGCTTCGTTAATGATTTCGTCAATTGCCACATCAATATCGGTACATTGTTCTTCAATCATCTTTTTGGCTAAAGTAGTTCCTTCTGTTGTAAGACCAACAACATTTCTTCGCTTATCATTAGAGTTGAGTTTATCATTAACCAAACCTGCTTTGGTCATTTCTTTGATAATCTTTGTAACAGATGGTTGTGAATGCCCGATTTCTTTAGCGATTTCGGTAATGGTTATTTCTTCTGTTTCAGAGAGAACAAAAAAAACGGGGAACCATTTTGGAGAAAAGCCTTCAATATTATACAGTTCATAAATCTGAGCTGCATCTTCAGTAACTTTACTTGTAAGCAATCTTAATCTGCTTCCTAAAGCCATTTTTCCTGTACGGTTAAATATTTCCATAATTAATTACATAACTGATTATGTAAAATTATATAAATGATTTTAAATGGCAAAATTTATTTTTAACATCAGATAATTAATCAATAAGTGTGTTTAAATTAATTTTAGATTTAACCGCAAAAGCTATAGAACATCAAAGCTTTTAAAGGCTTTGATGTTCTTTTTTTAAGTTTAAATAGAAATATCTAAATCTTTTGTGGTTAAATAAAAAGTTTAAAAAAGTTTTTAATTATAATCTGTTTGAAGTTTCATTAACACTACTTTCTTTATAACTCGATTTTTCAAGCCTTCCAAAATTATATTTTACAGCAACCGAAACTGTAGGTGTATTTCCATAAAAATTTCCTGTAGAACTAATTTTATCATACGTCATACTTTGAATATAATTCATCTGTTTAAAAAGATCATTATATCTGAATGTAAAATCGAAATCCGAAAGAGATTTGGTAATCCCGAAATTGACAACACAAACTGCATTGTTATCATATAAACCTTCTGTGCGTTTGGTGATGTAATATCCATCCATCAACAACGAAAAATTTTTAGCGATTTTCAACGTATTATTGGTATAAATATAAAGATACGGAGTCGATTTTTTAACGAAAGCTAAACTGTCTTCTGTTTTGCCATAATTGACGGACATACTGTTCTGTGAAGACCAGATTTTCCATTCAAATGGAACGTCTAAACCGAGACTCGCACCCATTTCTTTTTCAAAATTGATGAGTGTAAATTTTGAAATATTTTTTGTGTCATCATAAACCAAAGTGTAACCCATCGGATTTTTGCTGGTGTAAACTGATGCATTAAGCGACCATTTTTTTAAACTCGTAGTAAAAGAAAGGGTATTTGTGTAAGTTGGTATTAAATTCGGATTTCCTTCATATTCTATGTACGGACTTCCGTATAATCCTCCTGAAGAGAGATTGCCATAACCGGGTCTTGAGATGGTTTTCCTGAAGTTTAAAGTATAAACATGATCTTTATTCTGCTGAAAAGAAATTTCTGCGTTAGGAAACCAGTCCACAGCATTTCGGGATAGGGTAGTGTGTTTCAAAATATTATTAAATCCTTTGGCAGAAGTAGTTTCCATACGGATTCCTGCCTTAAAATTCCATCTGTTTTTTTCAGCATTTACATTAACGTATGATCCTGTATTGCTTTCTTTAAAAAGATAATTAAAAAATTCGGGAGCTTTTATAGCGGCATAATTGGTAATATTATCGGTGGTTGTTTCAGCTTTTGTAAAGCTTGTCCCCAATTCTAATTTATAATTTTCATAGAGTTTTTTTTCAAAATCGATTCTTCCGGAATAGACATCGCCGGAATATCGTTGCTTTCGAAATTGATTGAATTCATACCCCGAATCATCAATATTATTAAAAAATTCATAATCCACATTACGGCTTTCTCTGGTGTATTGAAATCCTGTAAAAATATTGGCGTCCCAATCTGCCAATTTTTTATTATAATTAAAAACCGAGTTAATCGATGCTCGTTTATTATCCTGATGATTTAAGGTCAATATATTTGAAGAAATTCCATTTTCAGAGTATTTTGTGTTGGTATTGTTATCGCCTTTATCCGGGCGAAAATTACTATTGAAAGCCAAAGTAAGATAATCTCCGTCATCATTTAATTCCTGATACAAACTTGCTCCAAAAATAGTTTGTGGACGATTGGTAATAGAAACGATGGTGTAATCTGATGAAATGTTTTTGCTTGGAACAGAATAGTTGTAGCCGTTACTTTCCCAATGTTGAACGGCATTGAAAGCAGCATTGATTTTCCATTCTGTTTTATTTTTTTTCTGCTGAAAATTTGCATTAAAATAATTGCTGAATCTTTTTTGAAAGGTTGCCGTTTCAGATAATGAGAGTTTAGAACCGTCTCTTTTGCTCTTCTTTAAATTGATCTTGATAACTGCTTTACCTTCTGCCTCATACTTTACAGATGGATTTCTGATGATTTCAACAGATTTTATATCTTCCACTGAAATTCCAGACAAAGTAGAAAAATCTACCCGCTGATTGTCAACATACAACAAAGGACTTCCCTTACCAACAACAGAAACACCTTCACCATTGGCATCGAGCGTTACAAAAGGTAATTTTGTTAACAATTCTGAAGAATTTGCTACTTTATTTAAAGGCGAATCTGAAATGTCTAATGTAATATTTCCGTTTTCTACACTAAATTTTTTCTTCTCACGGACGATTGTAACCGCTTCAATCTCTTTTATTTTTGGATGATAAATGATGTTAAAATTTTCATTGTGATTGAGTAAGAATGGTTTTTCTTTTTGTTCCGTTTCGCCGGAAGAGATTTGCAGATAATACGTATCTGATTTCAGATCATTAAATTCAAACTTCGATTCTTTTGTTATGGTCGTTTTAATGAGTTGATTTTCGGTGTCATATAAATAGATCTCAATTGGTGTATTCAAATTAGTGTTATTACTATTTGAAACAGTTCCGTTAATATTAAATTTTTGCTGCGCAGAAAAAAATACAAAATTGAAAATAAATAATAAGAAGATTTGGTATTTAGTCATTAGAGAGTGGCTTATATTCTTATTAACAATCATAATGATCAAAGTATTACATCAGAAAATATAAATGACGAATATTTTTAGAAATATAAAACGTTTTACATATTAGAAAAGGTTTTCAATGGCTCGATTTTAGATAATAATCAAATATTAGTGCAAAATTCGTAGGTATAATCACAAAATAATTCAGCCATGCAAAGGTTTAAAAATATAATTTTGAAAATTCTGAAATGGATAGGAATTTCCATTGCCTCCATTCTTTTTTTGATGTTCATCATTCCGATTTTATTTCCGGGGAAAGTTTCTGAACAGGTAAAATTGTTTGCCAATAAGCATCTTGCGGGAGAACTTGATTACAAAAAAACGCATCTTACTTTTTTCAGGCATTTTCCTTCATTGACAGTTTCGGTCGATGATTTTTTATTGAAAGGTTCAAAGCCTTTTCAGAATGATACTTTGCTTGCTGCAAAAGAAGTAGCAGTCGGAATTAATCTTAAAAACTTAATTTTTGATGGTGAAGTAAAAATCGACGAAATCTACGTTACAGATGCTTATGCGAATGTTTTTGTTAACACAAAAGGTGAAGCAAATTATAATGTGTATGTTTCAAAACCTTCACAAAAACCGAAAGATACAACGAGTACAGGAGCTTCCATAAAGCTTGATTTAATTAAATTAAGAAACTGGAATATTAAATATAATGATCACGCTGCAAGAGTTTTGGTTGATGCAAAAGGATTGAATTATACCGGAAAAGGTGGATTAAGTGAAGATATTTTTGACCTTGAAACGGATCTGGATATTGATAAATTAGATTTCAGTTTAAACAGAATTTATTACGCCAAGCAAAAAACTCTGCATGCAGATTTAATTACCAGAATCAATACCAATGCGTTGACTTTTGTGTTGAGAAAAAATGAGCTGAGAATTAATGAACTTCCTTTAAAATTTACAGGTTTTGTAAGTATTTTAAAAGACGGTTACAATCTCGACATCAATGCCGCATCAGAGAAAACCACGATTCGTGATATGATATCTGTACTTCCGCCACAATATTTAGATTGGGCAAAAGATACCAAAATTGAAGGAAAAAGCGATTTGTTTTTCAGTCTGAAAGGAAGATTTAGTGAACCTCAAAATCAGAAACCAAGATTAAAAGCACGATTGATGGTGAAAGATGGATTCGTCTCTAATGGAAAAGCCCCGGTTCCGATGAATAATTTTAATATGGATCTTAATGTAGATTTACCCGATTTAAATACAGAAAAATTAGGACTTGATCTGAAAAATCTAAGTTTCGATCTCGGTCCGAATAATAATTTTAAAGCGGTTGTAAAAACAAAAGGTTTAGACGAAATGCTGATTAATGCAGATGTAAAAGGTGCGGTTAATTTACAAACTTTAACTCAGGCTTTAGGTTTAAAAGATATCGATGCAAGAGGTTTGATGGATACGAATATTAAAGCTAACGGAATTTTTAGTTTAGATAAAAAATTATTCCCGAAAACAAACGGTTATCTTAATTTGAAAAACGGATGGCTGAAAACAAAATATTATCCAAATCCGATTCAGAATATCAATATTGTTGCAAATATTATCAATACCGATGGAACTTTTAAAAGTTTAGGAGTAAAATTAGATCCGTTTAAATTTGATTTTGAAGGAAATCCGGTATTTGTAAATGCTGATTTGCAGAATTTTGAAGATGTTTTGTATAAAGTTCGTGCAAAAGGAACTTTGAATGTGGGAAGAATTTATAAAGTTTTTGCCAAAAAAGGCTTAGATGTAAGCGGATTAATTATGGCAGATTTGTCTCTGAACGGACGACAAAGTTACGCAACAACCGGTCAGTACAGCAGATTAGATAATCGCGGAAATTTAATTTTAAAGAATATAAAAGCTACCACAGAATATCTTCCGAAATCATTTTACATTAAAGAAGGAAACTTTGAATTTGAAAATGAAAAAATGTGGTTCAGAAAATTTTTTGCCAATTATGGAAAGTCTGATTTTGCTTTAAATGGTTATCTTTTAAACACAATCAATTATTTTATCGAAAGAAAAGGTACACTTCACGGGAAATTTAAATTAAAATCGAGATACATTCTCATTGATGAATTTATGGCGTTGAAAGACGGAGATAATTCAAAGAAATCAATAGAAGTTGATTATGCAAAAGTTGAAAATCCAAAAAGCAGCGGCGTTGTGATCATTCCAAAAAACTTAGATGTTTCGTTGGAAACAGATGTGAAAAATGTTGAGTTTAAAGGTTTGAATCTTAATAATCTTTTCGGTTTAGCTTCGGTCAATAAAGGCGAAGTTTTTCTTAAAAACACTTCATTTGATGTTGTAGGAAGCAGAATGAAAATTGATGCGCGTTATCAGGATGAATCTCCATTGACCGCAAATTATGATATTGCTTTGAATGTTTTGGATTTTGATGTTCAGCGAGCGTATAACGAGATTGATATGGTTCGTGAAATGGCAACTGCAGCCAAAAATGTAAAAGGAATTGTTTCTTTAGATTACAAATTAAAAGGAGATTTTGATAAAAACATGACCCCAATTTATCCGTCTTTAGAAGGTGGAGGAGTGGTTAATCTACGTGACGTAGAAGTGAAAAATCTTAAAATGCTTTCCGCAGTTGGTGATAATATTGGTGCAAAAGCTTTCAATAATCCTGATATGAAAGGGGTGAATATTGAAACACACATCAAAAATAATCTGATCCATGTTGATAAATTTACTTTTAAAGTTTCAATTCTGAGACCTACAATCAGCGGAACAACCAGTTTTAACGGATTGCTTGATTTAAGAGTTCGTGTCGGAATTCTTCCGGGAGGATTGATTGGTTTCCCGATTGTTGTTACCGGAACTCACGAAAAACCTCAGGTAAAAATTTTCAGTAAAACGGGGCAGGGAATTGTTGATGCTTTGTACAATGAAAAATCAAACAAAGTTATCCGAGAAGAAAGACGTGCTGAGAAAAAGACAAAAAGACAGCAGCGTAAAGAAAAAGAAGCTCAGGAACAGAAGGCTAAAAATGCTGAAAAGCAGATCAATAAAGATTTAAAGAAAAAATAACAATAGCCGTTTATTTCAACAAAAAGAGGAATTTCTAAAATAAGAATTCCTCTTTTTATATTTTTTAGGGTGATTTTTTAATGTCATTCCGACGAAGGAGAAATCTTTTTATTGGTGAGATTCTTCATTTTACTTCGCTGTATTCAGAATGACAGTTGCGTAGTCAAATCAGTCATCAATTCCTTTTCCGTCGAGAATATTTTGGTAATATTTTTCAATTCGCGTTTCGCGTGTTTTTGATTGTTTCGCCTGATTAAAATAGAACAAATATCCTTTTTGTCTTCCCGGACTTAAAGCATAAAATGATTCGTTTAAAGCTTTATCTTCATCCAAAGCTCTTTGAAATTCTTCAGGAACAGGATATTCAGAGGCTTTTTTCAATTCTACTTTTTGTCCGGATTGTTCTATTTTTACAGCTTCCTGAATGTATTTTTTGATGATTGTTCGCTGTTTTTCTACTTCCTCAATATTTTTGAACCTGATCTGTCTTGCCGACTGTACATTTTCAGTTTGTTGAATTAAAATATTTTGAGGATCTTTCATTAATACACCTTTATGAAAAAGCAAAGCAAAATATTCTTTAAAACCATGAATGAGCACTACGTTTTTTCCGTCTAATGTGTAGCAAGGATGCATCCATTTATAATCTTCTTCCAGAGAATCATTTTCAGTAACGATTTCACGTAAGAGATAGAACTCTTCTTTCCATTTTTTTGCTTTCTCGAAAAATTGTTCGGCTTGTAGATTCATTTTAAATGTTTTTAGAAATTATTTTTCTGTCTGAAGGTCTGAAATACCATGATAAAATCGTTACAATCAATAAGATCAAAGCAGGAAGTGCTTCTGTGAAAGATTGTCCTACTGCAAAATGAGAGATTGCTGCGCCCGACATTGCAAAGAAAAATCCTGCATAAGCCCATTCTTTCAACAAAGGAAATTTAGGAATGAGAATTGCGATTACACCCAAAATTTTCCAGACTCCCAAGATTGATAATACATATAAAGGATAATGTAATTTGGTAATGATTTCGTTGTAACCGCCTATCTGAAGCGTTTGCTGTATTCCGCCTGCCAACATTCCGATGGAAAGAAAAA
The DNA here is from genome assembly GCF_026163565.1 of Chryseobacterium sp. YIM B08800. Classification (GTDB taxonomy): domain Bacteria; phylum Bacteroidota; class Bacteroidia; order Flavobacteriales; family Weeksellaceae; genus Chryseobacterium. Next base: position 172,341 of record NZ_JAPDKN010000014.1, on the reverse strand, counting down.
TTGTGACAATCCAGTAAATGATTTTGTTTTTTTTTTCCATTTTCATATTATTTTAATTGGTGAAAATATTTTGAAGTTTATCGTGCGCCATACTTAAACCTTTTGCAAAAGGCATTTTTAAAAGCTGATTTCTGTATTCTACCGATTTGAATATCTGCTGAATTGTCAGTTTACTTTTTTCATTACCAATTTTTTCAAAAGTGAGAAACTCTAATTGCACCGGAAACGGGCTGTTTTCCATTTCGAAAGTTCGGGTGATTTTTTCGTTCGAAACAAATTCCAAAATGACTCCGTTTGCAGAAAATACTACTTGTCCGTCATGAGAGGTTTCAAATCTCCAGCTTCCGTGTTTGTGATTTTCTAGCTTTATAACCTTTGTATTCATCCATTGTTCTACAATTTCTGCATCTTCATAAGCTTTAAAAAGTAATTCCAAAGGCAGGTCAAATTCTCTGGTAATGAAGAGTTCCTGTGTGTTTTCTTCCGCTTTAATTTTTGTTTTGAGTTCCATATCAGTTTTTGTTTTTTTTCATAATAGATTCCAGAGTATTGAAACGATCGTCCCACATTTTACGGAAAGGTTCTATAAAGTCGGCTATTTCTTTCATTTTCTGTGGATTTAGGTGATAAATTATTTCTCTTCCGTTTTGTTCGGAAGTTAATAGCTCGCATTCTGTTAAGATTTGGATATGTTTTGAAACGGTTGGTCTTGCGGTATCAAAATTAGAAGCAATTGCTCCCGCAGTCATCGATTGTGCAGCAACCAAAGCCAGAATTGACCTTCTTGTAGGATCGGCAATTGCCTGAAAAACATCGCGTCTTAAATTCATTATGAAGTTATTTGACTACAAATTTATATGTAGTTATTTAACTACGCAAGTTTTTTTTAAAAAAAATATTGATTTATAAATGAAAGTGAAATAGGAAAAAGCAAACTAATCTCTATTTAGATTTAAATTCAAGGCCAAATCTTCACTTTAAAACAAAAAAAATGCTGTCTCACCTTTGAAACAGCATCTTCTTTTTTGTTCAACCATTAATTACATGGAATCATCCGGACATTTGAAATCATCACTGCAAGTTGCACAAATTATAACACCATTACAGTAATACATACAGAAGTCTGGTTCTGGTAATGGATTAATACCACTTCCTTTAATTGTTTTTAATTGACTTTTGTTGAGTTTTTTTAAGTTTTTCATAGCTTTTGTTTTTAAAGTTTGATGATTTGTAAATGTAATTAAAATATGAATATAATATTCAAATTAAAAAAACTTTAGATTAATTTTATGAAAATTCTTTTTTGATAAAGAAATATTACTGATAATTTTTTTCAAACTTGATTAGATTGATGGCATTCACAACTATATTTTAACGTATGTTTAACTTCTTAAATACCTTATTTTATCAGGAATATATCAGGAATAGCCGTACATTTATCACCTAGAAATTTAAATGAAAGATGGGGATATTTGATATGTTTACGGCGGAGATTGCAATTGATCTGGGAACGGCTAATACCCTAATTATATACAATAATAAAATTGTTATTGACCAACCTTCTATTGTTGCCATTGACCGTTTGACGGGAAAAGCAATCGCTGTAGGTGAGGAAGCAAAATTAATGCAGGGTAAAACGCATGAAGATATTAAGGTTATCAGACCGCTGAAAGATGGGGTTATCGCAGATTTTCATGCTTCCGAACATATGATTAAAGAATTTGTGAAAAAAATTCCGGAAATCAAAGGTAAATTCATACAACCTGCACTCAGAATCGTAATATGTATTCCGTCAGGAATTACTGAGGTTGAAAAAAGAGCGGTTAGAGACTCTGCACAAAAAGTAAATGCCAAAGAAGTTATTATGATCTACGAACCAATGGCTGCAGCTATTGGAGCAGGTATTGATGTTGAAAGCCCGGAAGGAAATATGATTGTTGACATCGGTGGAGGAACTACAGAAATTGCTGTAATTGCATTAGGCGGAATTGTCTGCGACAGATCATTGAAATTGGCAGGTGATGTTTTTACGAATGATATTGCTTACTTTATCAGATCACAACATAATTTGGATATTGGTGAAAGAACAGCTGAAAAAATAAAAATTGAGATCGGATCTGCTTTGGAAGAACTAGAATTTCCTTTAGATGATATTTCGGTACAGGGAAAAGATCTTTTAACCGGAAAACCAAAAGAAATTATGGTGAATTACAAGGAGATTTTTAAAGCTCTTGACAAATCGATCATGAGAATTGAAGATGCTATTTTAGAAACACTTTCCATCACACCACCAGAATTGGCAACTGATATTTATAAAACCGGAATTTTCCTTGCCGGAGGCGGCGCTTTGCTTAACGGATTAGCCGACAGAATTCATAGAAAAACTGGTTTACCTATTTTTGTAGCCGAAGATCCTTTGCGAGCTGTAGTTCGAGGGACAGGTATTGCTCTAAAAAATATTGATAGATTCAGATTTCTAATGAAGTAGGGTGGAGTAGAAAAAATAAATGAAGACATCTGAAAATCTGCAATATTCTTAAAATTGTATTTTTAAATTCTATTAAAAAACAGAATTTTACGGATAAAATATAAAAGCTGTAATAATTAAATTACAGCTTTTATTGTGGGGTTAGTAGAGTGAAAATTACCTAGAATTCAATTACAAAGACCCCTTGTTGTATAGGTTTGTTTTAAACAAAATTCTATAACTAACATTTATATAATATTCTGTGTTTCTAAAAGATAATCCTATTTTTTCTGATATTTTACTGCCTTATCTAATTCTATAGGATTGTTATAAATTCTTATTTGGTTTTGAATAGCTTTTTCTAGATTTCTGTAGTCATTTTGGGTGTATTCATCACCTTTATCTGTAAACATGACAGCTTTTCCTTCCTTATATTCAGGTATTGGGTTATTGTAATAGTTGAGTTGAATCTTTTGCCAGTCTTTTTCGGTTATGTCAATCTTTCTATCACCAAATAGTTTTTCTATAAAATTATTAGAATTTAATTCTACCTTATAGTTTTTATTTTGAATTAAATTAAAACGATAGTTATTCTCGCTATCGTTCACTTCAAGAATTAGCCCGGGAAGTCCATAAAAAACATAGGGTCCATAAGGCAAAGGGATGTCTTGCGAAAACCAGGCAGTCCATTTTCTGCCTCCAAAATCAGTAGTTGCTTTTGTTGCAGCCCAAATTCCAATTTTTTTATGTTCATTAGAGATATTCCATTTTATTTCTCTTTTTGCTGGGTATTTATAATAATACATTGAAAGATTTTGAATAAAATCAAATTTATGATTATCCTTTTTGTAGAGTACCACTTGCTCAAATTTAGGTTCTGCAAAAAACTGATTGTCTTTGTTGATATTATTAAGAGAATCGGTTACAATGTAGTCGTTGCTTAAAAAGATGTTATAATCTTTATTTATTTCCAATACTAAAACATCTTTTGCCGGATAGGAACCCGCCGAATCACGTTTAAAGTTAACTTCATAATAAAACCTTTTACTCTGTGCCGAAACAAAAGATGAAATAATAAGGAGAAATAATATAATTTTACTTCTTTTCGATAAATTCAAGTGATTCATACGGTTCTAAAATTTTAAGGATTTCATCTTCTGAATTTAGAGAGAATTTTTTTATTTCTTCAACCATATTTTTACGATATTCTTTTATTGTTTTTTGGCGGTATTCATTGAAAATTAGTTTCTTATATGCGTATTTTTCATCAAGATTTTTATCTAAGATATTACCTGAAAACTCAGATAATAGAAATGGTGTATTCTTTTTTCATAAATAGTTTTTGTCTTCTCAAGTAAATTGTTGTTTTGGTAAAAAAGCAACCAAACGAGAGAAGCCCATTTTTTTTAATTTGGTTGCTTTTGTAATTTGAGTTTTTATGGTTATGGTTTTATTTTTTTATTCTCCACTGTGTTCCGTTTTTTGGAGGAGGATCTCCGAGGCTATTAATTATTTTTGCTTTAGCAGTGTCGTTTCTTTTTTCGTAGGCAGATTGTAATTCTGTATTACTTATGACTTCATTGGTTTCAAAATCATCATCTTGAAACCTACAAGACATTGTTGATATTAATAGGGTTAAAACTAAAAAAATTGAGATAAGCTTTTTCATTATTCTACATTATTTTGAAAGGTTATCCCGGCCGGTTTATTGTGAATTCAGATTTCGAATTTAGACCACCTTAGCTGCTTACGAAAATGTTTGTAGTGCTTATTATAGAATCAGCACGTGCTAATTAATGAATTAGCTCAATTTTAAAGTGTTGGTTTTTAATAATTTAAACATGTTTTTCATCTGTTTAGTTTTTATGTTATTAAAGTGGATTTTTCTTATTGATTTAATTAGATTTTAGTTATTTTTATACAATAAATATTTCACCTTATAATCCAAATTTTTGAAAAGGTTTTGCTTTATACTACTCTTATTTATTTTTAACATTTTCTATTCACAACAAGAATCGTATAGTAATTTTTACAACATAAAAAAGAAATACGAAAATTATCCTGAAAATGACACTAATGCTTTTCGGTTTTTGAAAGGGTATATTTCGTTGGCTAAAAAAGAAAAAGATTATCCTCATCTGGTGGAAGGTTATAATGATGCAATATTTTATTCTTCTTCTGCAAGTGCTAAGCTGAAGTATGCAGATAGTACTATTTTTGCGGCAAAACTATCTGATAATACAGATTTGATAAGCGATGCTTATTTAAGAAAGGGAGTGATCTACTATTTTAATTATAAAAAGTACCAACCTGCCTTGCAAGAATATTTAAAGGCGTATGAGTACTCTAAAAATTCACAAGATGATTTCTTAAAAAATGCTATTCTTTATCACATTGGAGTAGTGAAAAGCTATTTAGGATATAATCAGGAAGCCTTGATTCATTTTAAAAAAACACAATCTCATTTTGAATTAAAGTCTAAGGAAAAAGTTCATCCTAATATTATATTCAATAACAAAAGAGGTTATTACAATAGCCTGCATCAGATGTCTGTATCTTATAGAAAATTAAATAACTATAAAGCGGTAGATTCTATTCTAAACATAGGACTTCAACAAACTAAAAACAATAAAAATTTCCAACAAGAATATGGCTATTTTCTAAAGGAAAAAGGCATTGATGAGTATAGAAAAAAGAAATATAAAGCTTCATTGAATTTACTTCATGAATCAATAAAGCCAATCACAAAAATTAATGATTTTGCCTGGGCTACGGTAGCTTATTTTTATATAGGGAAATCATATTTAGGTCTTAATGATTATCCTAATGCAATTCTTCATTTTAATAGGGTAGACTCCATTTTTCAAAAACATAATTTTATACTTCCGGAACTTCGTGAAAATTATGAGTTGCTCATTAATCACTATAAAAAAGATAATGAAGTTAAAAAAGAACTGTATTACACCAAACAACTATTGAAAGCAGACAGTGTGATATCGAAAGATTTTTCTTATCTCGCATCAACAATTCATAAAAAATATGATACAGAAGCTTTAACGGCAGAAAAAGAAAGGCTAGAAAAAACAACGTCTTGGGGTATTTGGATTATTGTGGGTTTAATTATTTTATTAATAACCCTTACAATTGCTTTAATGATAAAATATAAGAATGAGAAAAAAATTAAATCAAATTATAAAATTTTAGAAGAAAAGATTCTTCATAAATCTTCTACAGAAATCATTACGGAGAAAATTAATGTAAAACCAAGTGGGGAAGAAAAATCCGGATTAAGTGATGCAATAATTAACGATTTACTTCTAAAATTAGATAATTTTGAAAAAAAGTTTGAGTTTATTGAAAACGGACTAACACTCAATAAATTGGCGATAAAGTTTAATACAAACTCCAATTATCTTTCTCAAGTAATCAATGAGTATAAAGAAGTAAATTTTAATAGATACCTAAGTGAACTTCGTATAAATTACATTACCAATAAGTTGTATAATGATAAAGTATATCTAAGCTACAAGATTGAGACATTAGCAGAAAAATGTGGAATCGCTTCCAGAACAAATTTTTCAAATCTTTTTCAGGAAATAAATGGAATTCGCCCGATAGATTTCATCAAAAAACGTAATAAGGATTTGGAGGATAATCAGGTTTTGCAATCCCATCCTGTTTAACTAAAATGTATTGCAAAAAAAAAAGTCTTCATTTTGAAGACTCTTTTTGCGGGGAGATAGGTAACACCACCTGCTCTTTAAATATTGATGAGGTTTTACAGAGATTGATTTTTAGATACTCACCGAATTACTCACTTTTGAAATGTAGGTTTTGGATTTGTTTTGTTATTCCAAATATAAGAAAAATTTGTTTGATAACTTCTTTATGATAAGAGAAAACTACATAATAAAAAAAATGATTATAAATGTTATTATTAAGTATAAATCAGTTTTCTTCATTTGGTTTCACTTTTATTGCCCTTATTTCAAACCATTCATTTATAACGTTATCGTATTCTTTGCCAGCTAAATAAAGTTCCTTTTTTATATTACAAATTCTATTTTCTTTTTGCATTTTCAATGTAATTCTGTTTTGATTTCCAATATTTGTTTGTGAACTATCAATTAATTTCCAATCCATTTTTAGCAATTTTTCTTTCATCCAAATTGTATCTGTTTGGTCAAGTTTGATATGTTGATAATTCACTTTTTTGTCTTCCACTATAAACCATTGCGTGTCCATAATTCTCGAATTAATTAATTCTACAGCATCATTTATTGTCAAATTTGGATTGAAACATTTTATTGGCTCAATGTAAGGTATTTTAACTACAACAATTTTTGGCGGAATTGGAATAGGTGGTTTTATGTCTTTTTCGTCAATGGCGTATTTATTACTATCAAAGTCAGGAATTGTGTCTTTTGAAATATTTTTAACACTATCCATTTCATTTGTCTTAATTACAACAGGTTTTGATGTTTGCTCAAAAGTTTCAGACTTCTTTTTTGGGATTGCTACAACCACTCATAAATAAAAGTAATATGATAAACTTTATAAATCTCATTTTGGGTCAGTTTTTTAAATACGGTCGGTCTGTAAAATGGCACACAATATTTCGGATATTGCCAAAGGCAGGAATTTTTAGTACAAAAGTTCAATAGAATTACTACTGTTGAATTTTGCAGTTTTGTCAACCTTTGTTAGCGGTAGTTTTTTTAGTCTTTCCAGACAGGATTACTTAGTATTTTTTGTAATTTGTTTTTATCATTATTTTTACGAATTACTTTTATAGTATCATAATAGTCCGCAAAATCTTGATTGTTTTTCAATAAATTATATTTTATCCGATAATAGCCCTGTTTCTGATTTTTGTTAAAGACAAAGTACATGTTTTTTTCTTCATCAATTTTGTAAAGACTATCAATAATTTTTTTTGGAACGGAATATTTATTTTTTGACTGTAGATAGATACTCTCATTATTATAAAAATTCTCTCCAATTTCAATATAATCTTTTTTGTTTAGATTCTTATCTATTATATTTTTTTTAAATTTAAATGCTTTATAAAAGTATAGTATTTTACTCGAATATGGCGGGATTATATTTTGATTTCTGACTTCGAAATATCGTGAAAAATTTAAGCTATTAAATAGAGAATCAAGAATATATCTTTTAGAATGATAATAATACAACCTGTCTGTATTATTATATATTTCATTTCCATTATTATTGAAAACCAGAATTTCATTATTTTCTCGGAAAAATAATCCCCCAATTCCAATGTCTCTTAATCTATTATTTTTTATTTTAAATTTATATGGAATGTAAATCAAAATACTATCGCCAAAAAATTTGTTTTCATGTCCTTTATAAAAATCAATTTTTATTGGAATATTATTTTCGACCTCTAATTTTGAAATATAAATTTTAGGTTTGGAAAAATTATAAATTGAATATAAAATAAAGATTATGACAATAATATTAATATTTTGAGAAGCGTTTTTTTCATAAAAATTCTGCTACTTTTGCTTTCGTTGAATATATTTTAGTTTCTTTAACTCATTAGTGGTCGTTTTTTAATATCCTCTAAAAAAAGCAAGTCCTGCATAAATCAGAATGCTTAAAATGCCAATGACCGAAATTAAAATATCAATTACACATAATATTTGAGCAATTATTAATTTTCTATTTTCAGTTTTAAATTCTAACGTTGTTACTTCTTGTCTCAATTTCTTTTTTTCGTAATGTATAAGAAATAAAAGCACAAAGCTTAAAATAAAACCTAAGCCTGTTAAAAATGTCAAAATTAATGCACAACCTGAAAGCAATAAATATAAATCAGTTTTCTTCATTTGGTTTCACCTTTTATCGTCCTTATTTCAAACCATTCATTTATAACGTTGTCGTTTTCTTTGTCAGCTAAATATAGTTCTTTTTTATAATTCCTAGATTCTTTAAAATATCCGTTTGTAAATCGAGGTTTTGTTCAAACTTGCCTACTCACATAATCAATAAATATAATTTGATTTTTTCAGAACGAATTTAATCTTTCCAAAAAGATTATTCTGTTTTTAATAAATGCTAGTGTTTTTCTACTTTCGTTATCTAAAATTCTACTTTCTACAGAATCGATGATTAAACTAGTTAAGGAAATATGTTTTTTGGAGCAGAGTTTTTTCCAGTTTTCTTTCCGACTTTTTTGGATTCTTATGATAATAACACTTTCTTTTCCACCGATATTAATAGGTCTTCTACTCATATATTTTGATTAATAATTTTCAGACAAAATGAGTTTTAAATTCACATAAACCAATAATTAACAAGTAATTAAATTTAAACAAGATCATTTTGAAATTTGTATTTTCTTTTAAGATTAAAAAAGAATAATCTGAACTGATTTGAAATCTTAAAATAAAGTTTCAAAGAGTAAAACTGAGTTCCGAAGTTTTTTACCCTTTTTGCAAAAAAGCAAGATCCTCTTTGTAGGTACAACTTGAAAAGTTTGTACGTACAAAGACACATCTTGCTACATAAATTCACTTATTTTTTAGAGCTCTGAAAATATCAAACTATTATTTAAATCACCTGACAATCAGTGGTTTGATTTTTTTATTAATTATTATTGCGGTTAAAAGGAAAAAGAACCGATTGATAGGAAAGAAAAAAGACTGACTTACATTCATTTACTCAGCTATATTAATAACCTATATTGCTTTTACGCATCTCCTATCATTTAAGAATGCGTAAAATAAACGCTGGACATAAGAAAACGTGCGTAATTTTTATATAGGGTTAAAATTAGAATGAGTGAGCAGTACTCATTTTTATTTGATACCAACTTAGGTTGCTGTACAAAAGCACTGGTTTTTTAGAGCTATGAAATGAACTTTTAAAAAATGATTTTATCTTTTTCACTTCTCAAGAAGAAATTATAAAAAGTATTTTTATGTAAGCTGTAACTTTTATATACAGGTTTTGAATCCTGTTGTATTTTTTTACGCAGATAAAAAAACATAGATAATTATTTTTAGAAGGTAGGTATTCCGGAAAGTACTTCTTTATAGCATTTTTTTTAACGTTTTTGTTGAATATTTTATTTAAACTAAATAAAATATTCAACAAAAATCATACGTCTTAAATTGTTATTTTTTTATGAAAAATATAATATTTGGAAAATAATTCTTTAATATCATTTTTGTAAAAAGTTATGATTAAAAATTACATAATCATAAAACATTATTAAGCTTCATTTGTTAGAAAATAGATTGCGTTAAAACATTGTATATTTGATAGATAACATATTCTAACAACAACCAAATCATGAAAAAAATCTATTTTGGTGCAGTACTTCTGGGTACTGCCACAATTTTTTTTGCCCAAGATGTAGTATGGCAGAAAGATATTAAATCCTCTACTCAGGATTTTCTCTCGCAAGTCACCACAACAGTCGATCAGCAGTATCTGATTACAGGCAGCTCGATTCAATCCAAGAAACTTACTACTGAAAACAAACAAAACAACGGTTACGATTTTCATTTAATCAAACTGAATCAACAAGGAGAAGAAGTCTGGGAAAAGTATTTCTCGGGACATAATCATGACTTTTTATCGGCAACGGTTTCAACTCAGGAAGGAGGATTTCTTCTGGCAGGAACTTCTTTTTCAGGAAAAGGTTTAGACAAAAAAGAGGCTTCTAAAGGAGGATCTGATATCTGGTTGATCAGAATTAATGAATTCGGAGATGAATTGTGGCAAAAAACTTTAGGCACATCACAGGATGAAGAAGCAAGATCCGTGATTCAGACCGCTGATTTTGGTTTTATGGTGGCAGGAAATATTCAAAATGCAGCCAATGGATTCGGCTCAAAAGATGTAACGGTAACAAGACTTGACAAAAACGGAAAAGTTCTTTCAGAATTAATTTTAGGCGGAAGAGGATTAGATGAAGCAGAAAAGATGATTCCTACGCCTGATGGAGGAGCGTTGTTGGGTATTTACTCCAGAAGTAATTCCACGACAGGAAATAAAACGGTAAAGAATGATGATAAAGAAAATTCTGTTACTACACAATTTACTGCAAAAACTACAGAAAACTTTGGAGAAGGTGATTATTGGGTGGTCAAACTCAGCAAAGACAACAAAATAGAATGGGAAAAGAATTTCGGAGGTAAAGGTGATGATCATTTGAGATCAATGGCCTTTACTTCTTCAGGATATATTATTGGCGGAGAATCGAGATCTGAGAAATCAGGAAATAAAACAGTAGGAATTGAAGAAGGAACAGATATCTGGCTCATTTCTTTAAATACAAAGGGGGAAGAGCAATGGCAGAAATCTTACAATTTTAAAAACCGTGATATTCTGATGGGTATGAATGTGATTAACACTGGAGATGGTAAAAATTCAAAAGGAGTTTTACTTGGTGGTTACACTCAGGCTGAAGGAAGAATTGAAGCTGGGGATGAAACATTTTGGATGCTTTATATTGATAATGATGGAAATGAACAATGGCGAAAATATATAAAAGGAGAATCGAGAAAGAAAGAGGAAAGACTTTCTGATCTGAAAATGAATAAGGATGGTTCTATCGTGCTTGCCGGAACAAGTGCTGAAGAACTCGGAAAAGAGAATTGGAAGATTGTAAAGCTTGGTGATTCTCAGATTGATCAGCTAATCGAGAAACAGAATATTAAGATTTATCCGAATCCGGTGTCTTATTATGCTTATGTGGAAATAGGATTTGATTTTAAAGAAGCAGATATCACATTGTATGACATGGGAGGAAGACAGCTTCAAAGCTTGAAAACAAAGAATAAAGTAACGAAGATTAACACGCAGAATTTAATTCAGGGAGCATATCTGATTGTGATAAAAACGGATACTGAGAAAACTGCGAATGCTAAATTAATTAAAAAATAAACATGATGAAGAAACAAATTTTATTATTTTATATATTATTATGCGGGATTATATATGGACAATCAGCAAATAACTATGCTCCAATAACATATCCAACATCACCTGATGTTACTAAAATGCAAACTTATGGGCAGGTTCCTGTAACACCATATTCTGGTTTGGCAAATGTTACCATTCCGATATACACTATCAAAGAAGGTGATTTTGAATTTCCCATTTCTTTAGACTACAGTTCCAGAGGTATAAAAGTCAGAGAAGAAGCATCGAGAGTGGGCTTAGGATGGTCATTAGGATTCCCTGGATTAATCAGCAGGTCAATTAACGGTCAAGATGATTTTATAGGTGGATACGGACAACTAAATGGTAAATACTTTAATTCTAAGGCAAATGATGGAAGTTATGTTCCGGACTTAATTGGATATTATGCAATTCCTACCGATTATTTAAAATTAGGATTAGACACGAGATTGTGGCCAACTGATTATAAACTTGAAAATTACATTCAAGCAGACAGAATAAAAGATAATACTGATTTTCAGCCAGATGACTATTTTTATAATTTGCCTAATTATTCAGGTCGTTTTATTTTTAAACGAAATAAAACAGCTGTATTAGAAAAGATTCAAGATAATTTAAAAATTGAAATTCTTGATTCTTTAAATAATGTAGGCCAACCCACAATGAAGAAAATGAAGGTAACCGATAAGAAGGGAAATGTATATACATTCAACGATTTTGAATCTTTAACATTTCAAGGTTCAAACATAACAAAAACTGATAATGCATGGTATGTTTCTAAAATTAAAACAAAAGATGGTAAAGAAATAAAATTCACTTATGAAACACTTCAATCATCACCGAGTTATAATTTGTATGACTATGCAGGGATGCCAATTGATTTTTATGATGGTAACTACGTCAATACTACATTTCCATTTGGCGAACTAAAAGTGTATGAAGGCTTAAAATGGTTTACCTGTAAACTAATTAAGAAAATAGTTTTCTCATCAGGATATATCATCTTTACTTATGATACAAGAACCGATATTTATAATGACAAAAAAATAGTAGAAATTAGTATTTATGATTTGAACAACAAATTAATCAATAAGATAAAACTAAATCAGGATTATTTTAATACAAATTTCACTTCGATACTTACAGATTTAGGTGAATGGCAACAAAATCAGGTTGGGTTTTCGAATAGACAAGATTATTTAAATAAGAGACTAAAGTTTACATCAATTGACTTTTTAGATAAAGATAATCAGACTATAAATACACAACAGTTTCAATACAATGATGAATTTATACCTGCAAAGAATTCTACGGCAATAGATTATTGGGGCTACTTCAATGGTGTTGCAACTAATCAAAATCTTTTTCCTGCCTTTTCTATAACAGTACCGGAAGCTGAAGGTAATGCAATTGGGTACGATTTCCCTAAAAACAATATTTTCCGAACGGGATCAGAAATTCTCTTATCAATACCCGGAGCAAATAGAGATGTTAATCCGCTTTATACTAATGCGTTATCACTGAAGAAGATAATTTATCCTACAAAAGGATCTACTACTTTACAATATGAAAATAATACCTATAATCCAAAAAAATCTTTTGTTAATGACAGTAATGCAAATAAATATTCGATTTATCAAAACAATAATATAAATGGTAATTTATATAATTATATAGGAGGTCTAAGGATAAAAACAATTTTAACAGATGACAATAATGGAGGAGTTTACAAAAAGGATTTTAATTATCATTATGTAGAAGATACTAACAATGATGGTATCGTTGAGAACCACTCTTCTGGATATTTATTAAAAAGACCTAGTTTATTTGATTTCAGAAAGAAAAGATCTTTAGAATATTTTCAAGCAGGAAATAGCCCTAGTAACCCAGATCTTAATGGTATGAATGGATATGTGCTAATTAGAAATATGGCATTATATGAAAATGATTATATAGGATACGAAAATGTTGAGGAAATAGATGAAAATTTGGTGACTTCAGAGAAGATAAAAAAAACGTACAGTTATTATATATCTCCAACTCTTGTATATAATGTTTATGCATTAGGAAAGGGCATTAAGCCGCCTAAGCCAAATTTTCAAGAACCAATGAATTTTCCAATGTTAAGTGCTTTTAGTAACTTAAATTCATTTAGTATTAAACCACACAAGACAGTTAATAATATAGCATACTTTAGAGACTATACATTTGATTATAAACCATTTGAGGTAAAAGATGAAATAGGCGTAAAAAATGGTTTACTAAAAACAATTTCAAATTATTCGTATAATAACACTTTTTCCCTTGTATCAGAAGAAAATTATGATTATCAAATTGCTCAGAAAGATTTAATGTGGGGTTGTATATATGATCATACAATGACTGAAGGATATATTGGACAGATGAATAATACTAGTGCATTGAACCCCATAAGTAATTATTATTTCCAATATTTTAATCCGCTTCCTTTTATAAACCCTTATACCAATGGAGTTCAGAATACAGCAGGTTATCCCTTTTCAATTTATAACTTAATTTACAGAACAATTTATCCAACTTATAACCCAGGAGTTTCGGTAATTATAAAAAAACAATATTTAAATGGCCAAGTTTTATCTTCCAAAACAGAAAATGAATATGTTTCTGCTTTTGATAATAATATTGGTAGAGGAAATTTATTAACCTCAAAAGTTTCGTATCCTGATGCCTCTATAACTGAAACGAAATATCAATATTCGTTTGAAAAAAATAACATACCATTAATTAATGCTAATATTGTTGGTATTCCATTGGAAACAATAGTGGTTAAGAAGAAGAACGATTTAGATGCGGGAAAAATACTCTCTCAAACAGAAACAAAATATGATAATCCTTCAAACTTATTTCCAACCTTAATATTATCCTCAGATCTTCAAAATCCTACAATTTCTACTACAGAAATTACTTATGATCAGTACGACTCTAAAGGAAATATCTTACAATACACGACAAAAAATGGTGTTGTAACATCTATTATTTGGGGTTACAATTCTACCCAGCCTATCGCAAAAGTAACGGGTGTATCATATTCTGTAGCAAGCGCATTGGCAGCAGATATTATTTCGGCTTCAAATGGTGATATTGATGCGGGTACTGAGCAGACTTTAATAGGAAAATTAGATACTTTCAGAAAACTTCCTGCATTGCAAAATGCACAAATCTCTACCTATACCTATGATCCACTGGTTGGAGTGACAAGCATTACTCCTCCTTCTGGGGTCAGAGAGATTTATAAATACGATTCTGCCAACAGATTAGAAAATATCAAAGATGTTAACGGTAAAATCATAAAAGAATTCAAGTACAACTACAAACCATAAAACATAAATATGAAAAAAATACTTATCCCCATAGGAACTTTACTGTTGTCGGGTTTAGTTTACGGACAATTGAGCCCGACAGAAAATTACGTTGACACAAAAACATATCTGGATTATTATGGGACTACGGCTTCAAAAACAGCAGAAACGGTTCAGTATTTCGATGGTTTGGGTAGACGAAAACAGATTGTTAATATCAAAGCATCCCCACTTGGAAATGATGTGGTAACGCATATTGAATACGATGCTTTCGGTAGGCAGGTGAAAGATTATCTTCCTGTACCTCAAGGTTTTTCAGCTAATGGAAGCATCTTTACAGCGCCGTTGGATATTGCTTCTAATCCAGATATTTACGGTTCAGAAAAAATTTATTCAGAAAGAATATTGGAAAATTCACCATTAGACAGAATTCAACAACAGATTCAGGTGGGTAATGATTGGACAGCAAAACCTGTAAAATTTGATTATGATGCCAATGACGGAACAGCTGATCGTGTCGGGAATTTTGTTACAACGACAACCTGGCTTGAGAATGCGACAAAGACGATCGCAAGAACATCTCTTAATGTCTTCTATGGAACGGCACAGCTTTATAAAAATACGGTAACAGATGAAGATGGAAATAAAACCATTGAATTTAAAAACGGGCAAGGACAAACCATACTTGTTAGAAAAGTATTGAGTGCAACCGAGAATGCCGACACCTATTATATATATAACGAATACAATCAGTTAGCCATAGTAGTACCACCTAAAGCAGCTTTTGCATTTCTTGAGGAATATGGTGCAGGAAGTGATGAGGAAATACCAAGTGATATTTTAAACGATTTCTGTTACCAGTACCGTTATGACGGCAGAAACCGGTTGGTAGAAAAAAAGCTTCCCGGAAAAGGCTGGGAATATATGGTGTATGATAAAGCCGACCGACTGGTCGCAACACAAGATGCCAACCAGAAGCTCTTGAATAAATGGTTTTTTACAAAATATGATAAGTTTGGAAGAATTCTATATACAGGAATAGCAATTGATAACGGAAACAGAAATGCGGTACAATCGTGGATTACGAACACCTACGGAACAAATATAGAAACTGCGGGAACATACACTCAGAGTGGTTTACAAATCTATTACGCCAATACTGCATATCCTCAGAATATAGAAAGTATATTATCGGTCAACTATTACGACACCTATCCTATAGGAACTCCTGCAATCCCAACTCAGATTTTAGGGCAAAATGTTCTTTCACAGGATGCTCAAAACTCAAATATAAGTACCAAAAGTTTACCAGTGGCTTCTTATGTGAAAAATATTGAAGATGACAATTGGACAAAAAATTACACTTGGTATGATACCAAAGGAAGAGCAATCGGAACACATTCTATTAATCATTTAGGAGGTTATACGAAAACAGAATCTGAGCTTGATTTTTCGGGAACTCCAAAGATGGCAATTACCAGACACAAAAGACTGGATAGTGATACCGAAAGAGTGATTACCGAAAATTTCACTTATGATCATCAGAATAGATTATTAACCCATACCCATAAGGTTGATAACAATGCTGTGGAATATCTTGCTCAGAACAAGTATAATGAACTTTCACAGTTGGAATACAAAAAAGTGGGTGGTACAGTCTTAGGCAATGGTCTGCAGACTGTAGATTATCAATACAACATCCGAGGCTGGATGACACAGATCAATAATCCTGCAAATTTGGGAAATGATTTATTTGGTTATAAAATGAGTTATAATTTGCCATCAACTGACTATTGGACTCAAAGATACAATGGTAACATTTCGGAAATAGATTGGGCAACTCAAAATGACAATGTATTGAGAAGATATGTTTATATGTATGATTCTCTTAATAGGCTTACAGGTGGTTATTATTTAGAACCTAATTCTTCAATTGTATGGGCTGGAAACTTTAATGAGTACTACAATTATGACTTAAATGGTAATATCACTAAACTAACACGAACAGGAAAACCTCCCGCTTCTCAAACGACTTCTTTAACTATTGATGATCTTACTTATATTTATGATGGCAATAGGCTTAGTTCTATTTCAGATGCAGCTCAAAATTACTCTGGATATCCCGGTGGTGGAGGGACAATTACATACGATCTGAATGGGAATATGAATAAACATCCGGATAAAGGACTCACTAAGATTGACTATAACTTTTTAAACCTGCCTAACAATATTGTTACGAACAATAATAAAAGTCCGTTTGGCAACAACACATCTTATCTGTATAGCGCAGACGGAACAAAGCTTAGAAAAAATTTCTCATACTATAAATTAGATTTTATGGGGAATATAAGCACTTTAGGGACATCAACGGATTACCTTAATGGTTTTCAATATGTTTTGGAAACAGGAGGTGTTTGGTGCATTGGATGTCCTGCTCCTTCTCCTGCCTTACAATTTATACCCACTTCAGAAGGGTATTTTGATTTTGTAAAAAATAAGTATATTTACAGTTATAGCGACCATTTAGGAAATACAAGATTAAGTTATTTCCATAATGGAAGCAGCATAGAAGTTCTTGAAGAAAACAACTATTATCCTTTTGGATTGAAGCATGAAGGGTATAATGCTTTGGCAGGAAATCCTTCTTATCAATACAAGTACAACGGGAAGGAACTCCAAGAGACCGGAATGTATGATTATGGTGCTAGATTCTATATGCCGGATATTGGTAGATGGGGTGTTGTAGATCCGTTGGCGGAAACTAATAGAAGATTTAATCCATATAATTATGCTATAAACAATCCTCTTCGTTTTATTGACCCTGATGGTAGATCTCAACTAGATTGGGTGAGAAGAACAGGTCAAAGTAATTGGGAATATAATAGTAAAATAACTTCTGCTCAACAAGCCACAGATGCAGGATATGTCTCTTATGCCAATGGTCGTGGAGATGCAAATAGTACTTATACAACATCTATAGCACAAAATGGTGTAGATACAGGTGTGACCAAGACTGTAACCCTAGGAGAAGGTGGAAATTGGTCGGCTTCTGTGGGTGGTAATCTTGTAGAAAGTGGAACGGCAAAAGATAGCTACATAAATACAAAGCCCATAGATGATTTTAGTAAATTTATGGCGGGTTTTCTTTTGACACCTAGTGCCATTATTACAGGAGGTGCAGGCTGGGCTGCCTTGGGTGAAGTTGGCTCAGGAAGTTCAATTGGTATTCTCGGGGGGCAAACCACTGGGAGTTATTTACAGGGAGCTGCTATAAGAGGTGCTACAGATTTATCTACACAAGCTTTTTTTAAAGGAGCAGAAAATATTGACGGAAGGCAACTACTAATAAATACTTTTGTAGGAGGAGGAAATGGCTTTCGGTCAATGGGGAAAATGGCTTTAACAAATTTATCTCTGAATACTGCCAATAATTTTGGCACTTCTTTGTATAATGGTAGGTTCCCACAAGATGCAACGATAAATACTGCAAAAATATTTACTGGAACATTGGGGACTGCTGCCGGAATGGTAGGAGGAAATACTTTAACTAATACTTTGATACCAAGCATTTATATGAATGGCACAGATAAATTATTAAATGATGCAAATGACACACATAATAAAAGTCGTTAGACTGTTAAAAAATAATTATCATATAATCCTTGCTTTTGCTACATTATTATTTATTATTTTAGCATTTTTTTTATCTCATTTTAATCTAAAGGATGCAAAGAAAAATTCAAAATATACTGTTGCTTATATAACAAGTGATTGGCATCAAAAAAATAATAATGGTGTTGGTACGGATTTTTTGTATTATATAAATGGAGAAAGAATTGACAGAACTTGCGCTAATAGTTTAAAAAAAGGTGAAAAATATCTTTTATTATATGATTCTATACATCCTAAAAATTATATAATGCTTTATAATCACAAATTATCCAATAATATAAAGGCTCCCTCAAATGGATGGAAATTTAAGGATCTTCCTATTAAAATTGACTCTAATGAATTAAAAGTTTATTTTAAAGAATTAAATATTCCATAATCTTATACAAAAGAGGCTGTCTCAAATGAGACAGCCTCTTTTATCTGAATAACTTTCTATTTCTTAATAAATAGATAATCACCCTTTAAAAGAAATTTTACATATCCTTCCAAGTTATTTTGTATCATAAAATTTGAGATAATTAATTTTGTAGAAGACAAATTCCTTTTTTTGTTTAATTTTTTTATTAAACTGATTGTTTCTACCAAATCTTCTTTAGTATTACGTGCAAAATTATTATAAATAGTATCTGTAAACTGACTAAAATTTATACTTTTGAGAATCTCTTGCTTTTTCTTATCGTCCCAGTTATTTTCTATAGCAGTTTGCTCTACTTTATTTTTACAATAGCTATTAAAATAATTTTCAAATTCGGTTACTTTAATAAGTTTATCAATCAAAATTTTATTGTCCTCTGTAGGCATCGATGGTGGCGGCGGAGCTTGTGCAAGAGCAGATGAAGTAATAAAAAAGGTTAATAGCAATAAAATATTTTTCATAATATGATTTTTATAAAACAACAATATTTTTAAGTTTAGCTGCTTTGATAAAAGCATCGATTGTTTAAAAATAAAAATTTAATCTGTAATATACGAATTTTATTTTTTAATTGAAAATCATATCTTTACGAAAGCGAGCAAGAGAAGACGTTCACAGTGAAAAGCCTCGCACGAGAAAAAGTTGAGTAGGAAACTTTGAAAAAAATGAAGTAGATTACGGAATGTATGATTACGGAGCAAGATTCTACATGCCTGATATTGGAAGATGGGGTGTGGTAGATCCGCTGGCGGAAAAGAATCGAGCTTGGTCTCCATTTAGATATGGGTTTAATAATCCTATAACTTTTATTGATCCAGATGGAAGAAATGAGAATAATATTTTTGTAAATAGTGAAACAGGTGATGTGAAAATTGAAGAAAATAATCTCCCTGATCGAGTATACATCGTTAATAAAAATAATCAAAAAATTGATGTGAATAAAGATGGAAATATAGATGAGGGCGATTCTGAGTATGTTGGCGAAGATGGTACTGTTGCGAAAACATTAACAGAACTAAATTTCCCAACAAAAATTCGAGACCAAATGTTTGCTGGTGATTCACCGCCTCTTGCTTCTGATAAACAAACAGTATTTAGTCTAGATTATGACGTTGCAACCAAAGTTTTTGATTTTATAGAAAATAATACATTTGTAGAATTCTCTCAAAAGTCCTTTACTGTAAATGGGTTAAAAAAAGCTACATTACAACATCACATCTATTTGGGAAAGAATGGGAATATTTGCCTCAATTTTTGTCTTTGTTCTTTTGATCTTAATCCATTTCTCACTATTACTACCGATTACTATATTTTCTTTTGCTAGCTTCTTTACATCTGAATATGATAATCCTGTAAAACAACAGAAAAGGAAAATATCTCGAACTATTGTTAATCTCTCTGTCTTAAATAATTTATTCTTAATCCTATCTAATTCAGCTTCCGTTAGGAAACAAGCCTCGGTCACTATTACCTTAGATTTATAATTTAAAAAAGGATTTTTAGTCATCCATTCATTATCTAAACAAATATTAATTATTTTCTGAAAATTCTTGATATATTTTACTGCTGAATTATTTGCACAATTACGAACTGTTTTTAAAAAGAATTCATAATCCGCTATAAATGTCGGATTTATTTCTGTTACGCCAATATCTGAGATATTATATTTCCGCATCATAAATTGCTGAGTGTGTCTAAGAGAGGTTTCATATCTTTCCCAAGTTCCATGAGCAAATCCTTTTCCTATCAATTTTTCTATTTGACTATTATGGTCTTTGAAAACATTTATTAATGTGACTTTTCTGACATCAATAACTAAAAATCTATTTTTTAGATTTTCACAGGTAATTGCCTTTTTGCTGTTTAAAAGATAAATGTAAGATTCGAACATTTTTGTTCGTAAACCCTCAAGGAATGAATTTAAAGATTTTGTCTGAGATGAACTTCCTGAAATTTTTCCCGATTTGGAATTCCAGTCAGAAGTTTTTATGTTTTTTCCTGTAGAAATTTCAATTCGTTTTCCATCAACGGTAATCCGCATATAAATGGCTGAAACATCAGAATTGCTTTTCGTCTTTTTTGTGTAAAATAGTAAACTGTAGGTTTGCATAAATAATAATTTTAAAGGTTAATAAATTTATTTGTGAACCTTTAAACCTACAAGATGTTCAATTGTTTGAATAAGTAATGAATAGGGCGTTTATCATCAAATTAGGTGAGTACTTGTTTTTCTTTTTTACTACTCACCGAATGACTCTCTTTTTATTTGTATTATTATGATATTTTTTGATATAACATAAACACAAAAAAGCCTTTAAATACTATTATTTAAAGGCTTTTGATGTTTTTTGGTTTCCAACTGGCGGAGAGAGAGGGATTCGAACCCCCGGACCTGTTACAGTCAATAGTTTTCAAGACTATCGCAATCGACCACTCTGCCATCTCTCCTTAAACTCCGATTGTATCGTTGTTTTCAGTGGTGCAAATATAGAACGTTTTTTTATTCTGACAAAGAAAAATCTAACAATTATTTTAAGTTTTTAGCTAAAATTCAAAAAATGAATGGGTTATAAAGCTTAAATTTCTTCAATAACTTCTTCGTAACTCACGGGATCTGCTATTTTCTGATACTGTTCCCATTCGGCTTCCAAAGTTTTATCGGTTTTCATTTCCTCTTCGAGCTTTAAAGTTTCCCTGTATTGTTTTGCTTCAGCCAAAAGTGTCCATTTACAATTGATTCCTATTGTTTCAAGATGGTTTTTCAGATCACTTAAATCGAGTCTGAAAAACTCTTTTCTTGGATTAATTTTATTGAGCTGGTTTTTAAGAAATTTCTTGTGAAGCTGTCGTTCCAAAGCGGGAGCGTCATCCGAATAAATCATCGCATGCACATCAAACTCAAACGGAACACTTGCATCACCTAATTCACGAACCCGGTCTAATGGCTCTAAACGCCTCGTCATCCCGATTTTATAAACATGTTCTCCAAACGAACCGATATTTGAAATGACATAAACGTTCCCGGTTTTGGTCTGTTGCGCCATAGAGATAGCTCTTTGGTTTTTTTCTTCTGCCTGTTCGAGTTTTCCTTGCAGTTCTTCTAATTTTTGCTGAAAAAGAGCTTTCTGTTCTTCATTGGCTCTCGAAACTTGCGCTTCCGCTTTTTCAATCAGTCTTTTTAAAGTTTGTTCTTCTTTTTCTGCGTCTTTTATTGCTTTTTCAAATTCTTTTCGGGCTTTTTCTTCTTCACGGATTTGCTCGCGAATTTGTCGTTGCTCTTCAAGCTCATTTGCCCGTAATTCTTGTGCTACAACTGCCCATTTTAGCTCTTCAAGTCTTGCCTGGTGATAAATTTCTGAAATTCTTGCATTACGGAAAGCTTTTCCATTAAAATTAACCAACTGAAAAGCATCCTCGATTTTCTGTTTTAAAATACCATAATTATCTTTTCTTACGGTTGACAAAATAGAATCTACTTTTCCGTTGTAAGCGTCTATTACAAAATCGACGGCTGTTTTTTGTCTTTCGTTATCCATATATTCACAGATTCCGGCTTGTCGGTTGACGATCATAATTTTATTATTTTGACGGAGCTTTTTAAGATTTTCACCCGCATCTTTATGACTGAAATCTTCAGCAAGCTCATCTAAAAGAGTGTAACTTGGCACAAGATATTCATTTCCATAACCCTTAATAACGTTTTTCATGGCCTGAATTCTATTTGCAATTTCATCAGCTTCTCTTAGACTTCGGTATGCATCTCCGCCAATAGTTTCGGCTTTATTTTCAGCATTATCGATGATTCTTTTAGATTCTCTTACCGCATTTTCATACAGAAGTTCAATTTCTCTTTGTTTCTTTTCAGTAAGTTCTTTGATGTTTCTTCGGGATTCTTTGGCGTTTTCCTGAGCTTCAGATAATTCCAGATTACCTCTTTCTCTCAGTTTTTCATAGTCTTTTTGAGCTTTTTTAAGCAAATATTCACATTCAATTTTTACATCGATAATGTTTTGGTATTTGCTTAATTCCACAATTTTATCTTTTAATTCCCGATTGGTAATCTGAATATATGATAAGTCTTTTTTTGCAGACTGAAGATTTGTTTTTAAAGAATTATTTTCTGTCTGATATTTTAATATTTCAGATTGAAACTGATTAATAATCCTTGTTAAATCAATAATTTTGAGATCCTTATTTTTAATTTCGTTCTTTAGTTTTTTAGCTTGTGTATAGAAATAGATAGCCAATACAGCTAAAATTACAATGAGAATAATTTCCATGGTTATTAGTTTTGTGATGCAATAATACACAAACATTGATTTGTTTCTTTACGGGAAACCGTATTTAGGTTTAAATTAACGATAAAGCTAAAGTAAGCGAATTAACCTTTTAATATTGATTAAGCCTCATTCATGATAAAACACTATTTTTATAAAAAATAATTCATGAAAAAATATATATTCTTTGTTCTACTATTTCTTACGATCACAGCTTCAGCACAAGGAAAAAGATTTTTTGAAAATGGTAAAGCTGAATTAAAAAATCCTGTTGAAAAAATTAATCTGACTTATACCAACGAATTGCCTTTCGTTAAAGTAAATATCAATGGGAAGATCTATCGGTTTCTTTTTGATTCCGGCGCTCCGACGGTGATTTCAACTGCAATTTATAATGAGCTCAATCTTAAGAAAAAACACCGCAGTAAAGTCACAGATTCCAAAAAAAATAAGCAGGAACAAATCTTTACCGAAGTTCCGGAAATGAAAGTTGATGAAATTACCTTCAAAAATATTGGAGCTATTGTGATGGATCTAAAAGGAATTGAGTTTGAATGCTTTAAAATTGACGGGATTATCGGAGCCAATCAGATGGCAAAACTTTTCTGGAGAATTAATTATTCAGAAAACTCAATAGAAGCAACCAAAGATTTAGCAAATTTCTCTAAAGAAGGCTACGAAACCGTATTGTCATTTACTCCAAAACCTCAGAAAACTCCAGTTGTAAAAGCTAATATTTTAGATGAAAAAATAAACCTTACTTTTGATACAGGATTTACAGGTACGGTAAGAATTTCTAACAATGAGTATGATCCGAAAAATACTAAAGTAAAATCTATTGAAACTTACGGAACAGCTTCTGTAGGAGCTTTTGGAGCAGGGAAACCCGAATCTTCTTATTATTTTAAACCCAATGAAGTGCTTTTGGATGAACAAAAATTTGAAGACGAAATTGTTTCTACAGGATCTTCAAGTCTTCTTGGAAATGAATTTCTGAAAAAGTTTAGATTTATAATGGATTGGAAAAATAATAAAATCTATTTAAATAAAATTAAAAATTATCCTTCAAAATTAGAATCTTTTGGCTTTGCCTATCGATTTATAGATCATAAAGCAAAAGTCGTATTGCTTTTTAACGGAAGTGATGTTCCACTAAAACTTGACGATGAAATTATGAGCCTGAACAACATAAGCTTAGAAAATCTTGACCAGGAATCTGTTTGCAAATATCTGCAAAATCGTATAGAAAAAGATCTTAATTCTATCACCGTTAAAGTGAAAAGAGAAGGGAAGGTTTTAGACTATATGATTGCTAAAAAAGAATACTTGAAATAAATTAAAAACAAGAAAGTCCTCAATTTGAGGACTTTCTGTTTTACCAGTTTTTATCGATCATATAAATCATTTGTGTCATAATTGTTGCTCCTAATAACAATTCGCGACGATTGACTTTTTCAAAAGTATCTTCTTCGGTATGATGAATATCAAAATATCGCTGGGAATCCGGAACGAGTTCTGCTGTAGGAATTCCCATATCTTTTAAAGGGTAAATATCTGTTCCGGAATATCTTCCGTCAAAATCATAAGCTCCGTAAGGAATAAATAGGGGAGACCATGTTTTAATCTGATTGATTTTATCATCATCCATTTCTAAAGCAATTCCTCTCGGAGAAAAACCTCCCGCATCAGATTCTAAAGCAAAAAGGTGTTTTTCATTGTTCTCTTTTACGGTTTTTCCGTATTGTTGACCGCCTTTCACACCGTTTTCTTCATTTGCAAAACAAACAACTCTTATGGTATGATTATTTTTCAGGCCTAAATTTTTAAAGGTTCTTAAAACTTCAATGCTCTGCACAATTCCAGCTCCGTCGTCGTGAGCTCCTTCACCAACATCCCAAGAATCTAAATGTCCGCCAACAACAATGACGCTTTTATCTTTATTTCCTGTAATTTCGCCAATCACAGAGTGGGAGAGCCTTTCGGCTTTCATTCCGCAATTTGAATTGAGTTTAGCGGTAATTTTTTGTGATTTTAAAAGGGTTTCCAATTCGTCTGCAGTAGTATTTCCAATGGCAACGGCCGGAATTTTTTCTGAATCTCCGTATCTCATCGCTCCGGTATGCGGTACATCATCAAATGCAGAAGAAAGTGACCTTACAATGGCAAATTTTCCACCTTTTTTGGCTGTTAAAGCTGCAGCGGTAGACCGATAAACTGAGGCATCGCTGTATGATTTGAAAGTCTGAACATAAGACTGACTGAAAGGATAATTAAAGAAAACAATTTTATCTTTCACCTGTTCCGGACTGAGCTTATCGTATTCTGCCAAAGATTTTACCATAATAATCTCTCCAGAAACATCTTTTCCTTTTGTTCCTTCGGAGTTACCAAGAGAAAGCATTTTTAGAGTTTTCCATTTCCCGTTTTGAGCTTTTATTTTTAAAGATTCTTTTCCTCTTTCCCAAACCGGAATCATTACTTCCTGTAACCAGACTTTGTCAGCGCCGGCTTCTTTCAGTTTCTGTTCTGCCCATTTTACCGATTTTTCATAAGCTTCAGAACCGCTCAGTCGATGGCCAATGTTTTTGGTTAAATCTCTAAGCTCGGTGTAAGATTTTCCTTTATTTAAAATTTCTGTTGAAATTCTGCTGAACTGTATAGAATCTTCTTTGATTTGTCCAAATACATTTAAACTTAAAAAGACAACCGCAGCTGATAGAATATTTTTCATAATTACTCTTTGTTTAGATCTTCACATTAAAATTTCAACTCTACATCGATCTGTCTTCCTTCTTCCAATGCTTTCTTATCCATGGAAGAACCTACTGCAGCACCGATACCTAAACCAATTGGTAATCCTATTGCCATTAATCCCATATTTTTCATTAGTAAACCAAAAAGAAGTCCGATTGGTAAACCGATAGCGGTCATTCCTACCGCTAACCATAATTTTTTATAATAGCTTTTAGGAACAATTTTATGCTCTTTCTCCAAATATTTTATGATGAGATCTTGCTTGTCTTTTAATAATTTCAGTAATGCTTTATCATGTAATGTTGTTGAATTAGTTTGCTCAACAATATTATTAATATAATGTACCGCTTCAGAAGGTAACTTTTTATCGTTAAGTTTTTCTAAAACTTCCTGAAATTGAGAGTAGAGTTCGTTGATTTTAGGATTGTTTATTTTGTCTGGATCTAAGTTTAATTGAATGATTTCCATTTTTAATATTGATGATTAGTTTGATTAAACAGGTTGAGAATTATCATTAGTTTTGGGAATTTTAAA
Organism: Chryseobacterium sp. YIM B08800; assembly: GCF_026163565.1. GTDB lineage: Bacteria > Bacteroidota > Bacteroidia > Flavobacteriales > Weeksellaceae > Chryseobacterium. The sequence goes on along the minus strand of NZ_JAPDKN010000014.1, from coordinate 145,944 downwards.
TAATAAAACTAAAGCCCAAATTTGAAGTAGAGTTTGTACAATATTGATGATTCCTATAACAGGATCGTTTTTTATATTAGAAAGTATAAATGGAATTCCAAAAATGCCTAATCCAAAAAGAACAAGTAATAGATACTTAAACCATTCTATGCCTTTGCTGGTAAAATATGCCAATGTAAAACCGAAAGCTAAGACAATAATTGCAATGAAAACTTCAAACCCACTATGTAAAGTATCATACGTCCAGATTAGATTACCAATTCCTAAAAATGCTGAAATATAAAGGAATTCTGCAGCTTTTTTATAATTAGGATGTATGCTTGTATCTGTATTATTTTTATTAATTTCTTTTTTAGAAAATCTTTCATTCTCTTCATCAGTAAATATTCTGCCTCTGGATTTCAAAATTTCATAGGCATACTGATTGGCTTCCGGTACAAATTTACTTTCAGGCTTGATATATTCTTCTAATTCCTGACTTGATTTTTCCTCTAAAAGCCTTTTATTAACGCTCATATTTTTTGATTTTTCTTAATTCTTACCAGTTTTTATCGATCATAAAGACAAGCTGCGTCATCGCAACTGCTCCAAGTAATAATTCTCTTTTATTGACCTTATCGAAAGTATCTTTTTCAGAGTGGTGATAATCGAAATAACGTTGTGTATCGACCACCATTTCTACCAAAGGAATGTCTAGTTTTTTCAAAGGTGCAATATCCTGAATGGCATAGGTTTGGTCGAAATCATAGATCCCGTAAGGTAAAAAGTAGTTTTTCCATTCGAAAATAAGCCTTCTTCTCTGTGGCGACATATCTAAAGAGAAACCTCGCGGAGAATATCCTCCGGAATCACTTCCTAAAGCCAGAATATGTTTTTCTTCTTTCTTTTTTACGCTCATGGCATACGTTTCTCGACCCATTCCGCCATTTTCACTGTTGGCGTAAAGTACAACTCTTATGGTGTGATTATTATCGTATCCTAAAGCTTTAAACGTTCTTAAAACTTCCATACATTGTACCACTCCGGTTCCGTCGTCATGTGCACCTTCTGCAAAATCCCATGAATCGAGCTGGGCTCCGAGAACAATTATCTTAGAATCTTTTTTTCCTGGAATTTCACCAATGATATTGTGATTAATTGTTTCACCTTTTGATTCGGCAGACATATTAATTTTAGCTTTAACAGACGTTTTTTTAAGAAGACTTTCAAGTTCATCTGCAGAACGAACTCCAATGGTCATTGCCGGAATTCTTGCTTTATCGTCCGGTTCGTAATACACCTGTTTTGCATGCGGAATATCGTCTGAAGCCGTTGTTAATGATCGTATGATTAAAGCTTTTGCGCCTTTCTGACCAATAACAGACGCAGAAATAAGTTTAGATTTTGCTGCGATCATATAAGAATCTACCGTACTGATTACCGTAGGATCGATAGGGTAGTTAACAAAAATAATCTTATCTTTTACATCGGAAGTTCTCAGATTTACCAGTTCCTGTACATCATTTACCAAAAGAATATCGGCAATAAGATCTTTTCCTTTTGTTCCTTCAGAATTCCCGAAAGAAAGCATTTTTATAGTTTTCCAGTCACCGCTGGACGTTTTTATTTGTAAAGATTCTTTTCCTCTGATCCAGATCGGAACTCTCACTTCCTGTTTCCAGATATTTTCTGCACCGGCTTCTTTTAAGTTTTTTTCTGCCCATTCCGTAGCTTTTGCATAACCAGGCGTTCCGCTGAATCTTGAGCCGACTCCTTTGGTTAATTCACCAAGATTATCATAAGCAGTTCCGTGAAGAAAAATTTCGTCAGAGATTTTCTTAAATTCTTCGTGATAGTTGAATTTAGGAATCGGTTTGGGCTTTTTTGCCGGAGTTTTTTTCTGAGAAAATAAAAATCCACTCAAAAAGAGTGGAAATATGATGAGTAAGATTTTTTTCATTTTTACTGACCGTTTTCTTTTCGGAGCATAAAAATAAATAAAAAATAGATAATTATGGCTTCATATCGTACATTAATAATGCAGTAACCAGTTTAGGCTCGATAAATGTACATTTTGGAGGCATACTAAGCTTTAAATCTGATATTTTAATCATATCATTAAAGCTTACCGGATAGATTCCGAAACCTACTTTTCCTTCACCATTGTCTACTTTTTCTTTCAATAGATTGATTCCTTCAATATTGGAAGTTCCTTTTACATACATAATCTGATCTGAGCTGTCAGAATCTTCAATATTCAAAATATCTTTAATGATATACTTATCTAAAATATGATGATCGAGATTATCAAGTGACATTTCTGGAGAACGCAAATCGTGTTTTACGTGAAGTGAATAGAATTTTCCATCCAAATACATTGAAATGTGGAATTTCTGAGAAGGGTAGTATGGAGTCTGATCTTTTTCGTGAATAAGGAAATATTTTTCCAGTTTTTTCAAGAAATCTTCACTAGATAAATCTCCAATACTACTCAGAATTCTGTTGTAATCGTGAATTTTGATTGATTGATTGGAAACAATAAAACTATAGACAAAATTATACGCTTCAGTTCCGTTGTGACGTTTGTTTTTTTCTTTAAGACGCTTTGCGTGAAGCGCTGTAGAACCAATTCTATGGTGACCATCAGCAATATAAAAAGATTCGATCTGATCGATCACTTCTTTAAACTGTTGCAGTTTCAATCGGTTATCTATTCTCCAGATTTTATGTCTGATCCCGATAGAATCTACATGATTGAAAATAGGAACATTTTTTTCCTCGTGATTCATCAGCAATTCAATTTTTGAATTGGACGGATAAGTAAGCAAAACAGGTTCTGCCTGAAGATTCACTTTATCAAGATAATGCGCCAGCTTTTCTTTTCTTTGAGGAATGGTACTTTCGTGCCTTTTTATTTTTCCGCTCCAGAAATCTTCAATGCTCGATAAGCCAAGAAGCCCTCTGAATATTTGTTTGTTTGGATAAATCTGCTCATAAAGATAATAGGCAGAGCTATCCTGAACTAAGGTTTTGTCTTCCAGAAGTTCTTCAAAAGTAGTACGGATTTTCCTTAAATTCCGGTCGACATCTTTAGATTTGCTTACAACATAGGGTTTAATCATATTGATGTAAGTTTTTTCTTTTTGTGCTTTTTCAGCAATTTCAGCTTGTGTGAAATTATCTAAAGGATGAGTAGGAAACGTTGACTCATGATCTTTATGAGGTCGTATTCCACGGAAAGGTTTAAAAACTGGCATATATAATTTATAGTTTCTTTTTAATTTCAATAATCTGATGGGCAAGTTCTACACCGATTTTTTCTTGCGCATCTACGGTGTTTCCTCCTAAATGCGGTGTAAGAGACAGGTTCGGATTCATCAGTAAAATAAGTTCAGGTGACGGTTCGTTTTCAAAAACATCAAGAGCGGCTCCTGCCACTTTCCCGGATTCTATAAAATCGAGCAAAGTAACTTCATTGATCACGCCTCCTCTTGCGGTATTGACGATGTAAACGCCATCTTTCATTTTTTCAAACTGTGGAGTATCAATAATATACTCGTTGGTTTTTGGGGTATTGATACTGATAAAGTCGGTGTCTTTTAAAAACGCTTCGGTATCATTCGTAGAAGTAATTTCAAAGTTTAGTTTTTGACCGTCAAAAAATTCTAAGCTTAAAACTTCTGTTCTGGGTTTTCTGGTCAGAACTTTTACTTTCATCCCTAAAGAAATTCCCATTTTTACTACTTCCTGACCGATACTTCCAAAACCAATGACTCCTAAAGTTTTGCCCGAAAGTTCGTATGCTTTGCTGAAAGATTTTTTCATCGCATTGAAATGAGTTTCCCCTTCCAATGGCATCAATCGGTTAGATTCATGTAAAAATCTCGCTAATGAAAAGAAATGTGCAAAAACCAACTCTGCCACCGATTTTGATGAAGCAGTAGGAGTATTGATTACATATAATCCTTTTTCAATAGCATATTCAACGTCGATATTATCCATACCAATCCCGCCTCTTCCGACGATTTTAAGATTCGGACAAGCATCAATCAAATCTTGTCTAACTTTGGTAGCACTTCGCACCAGAAGAACATCTACGTTATTTTCATTAATGAAACTGATAACGTGATCCTGAGCAACTCTATTATCGAGTAGCTCAATTCCTGCTTCTTTTAAAGCGATCTCTCCAGCTTTGGAGATTCCGTCGTTAGCTAAAACTCTCATTTATTATTAAATTTGATTTAAAGATTAAAAAAATGAAATATTTAAAAATTAAAATCGGGTCGCAAATTAAGAAAATTTTAACAATGATAATAATCTTTTAATCTTTGAATTTTTTAATTCTAAAATTACTTAATAGATTTCATTACATCTACCAAAACCTGTACACTTTCTATTGGTAATGCATTATACAAACTAGCTCTGTAACCACCTAAGCTTCTGTGTCCGTTTAAACCACTGATTCCTACAGCTTTCCAAGCCGCATCAAATTCTTCTTTCTTGATTTCATCAGTTAATTTGAAAGAAACATTCATTAACGAACGGTCTTCTTTTACACAGAACGTTTCAAATAAAGGGTTAGAATCTATTTCGTCGTACAATAATTTAGCTTTAGCTTCATTTCTTGCTTCTGCCGCTGCAATTCCTCCATTTTTTTCTAAATATTGTAAAGTCAATAAAGATGCATAAACAGGGAAAACCGGAGGTGTATTGTACATCGATTCTTTAGAAATATGCTGATTGTAATCTAAAATTGAGAACATATTTTCTCTTTCTGTCTTACCTAAAATTTCTTTTTTTACAACAACTAAAGTTACTCCTGCAGGGCCCATATTTTTCTGAGCTCCGGCGTAGATTAAATCAAATTTAGAGAAATCTAATTGTCTTGAAAAAATATCAGAACTCATGTCACAAACCATCAAAGTCTCCACTTCTGGGAAAGTTTTCATCTGAGTTCCGTAGATGGTATTGTTTGAAGTGCAGTGGAAATAATCGTATTCTGCACCTATTTTATAATCCTTAGGAATGAAAGAATAGTTTTCTTCTTTAGAAGAACCTACAACATCTACACTTCCTACTTTTTTAGCCTCTTTTATAGCTCCTGCAGCCCAAGTTCCTGTATCAAGATAAGCAGCTTTTCCGCCTACTTTCATCAAATTGTAAGGCACCATTGCAAATTGAAGACTTGCACCACCTCCCAAATACAAAACTTCATAATCATCACCAAGATTCATCAGTCTTTTTACAATCGCGCGAGCTTCATCCATTACTGCAACAAAATCTTTACTTCTGTGCGAAATCTCAAGAAGCGATAAACCAATCCCGTTAAAATCTAAAATAGCTTCTGCTGATTTTTCAAATACTTCCTGAGGTAAGATACATGGTCCTGCGCTGAAATTGTGCTTTTTGCTCATAATTTTACTTGTTGTTTTTGCAAATTTTATTCAATATAGAAAAAATTTGCGGTTTCATTATTACTATTTCGAAGAGATTTAATTTTAATATAAAATAAAACCGTCTCATAATCTATGAGACGGTAGTTTTTATTCACCGTGTAAGAAAGCTTTTTTGCTTAGCAAAGCTTCGTCAGATTCTACATGATCTTCATCCGGAACACAGCAATCTACCGGGCAAACCGCGGCGCACTGTGGCTCTTCATGGAAGCCTTTACATTCTGTACACTTGTCTGTTACAATGAAATAAACATCGTCACTCACAGGTTCCTGTGGTGCATTTGCGTCAACTGTAAGACCTGATGGTAAAGTTACAGTTCCTGAAAGTTCAGTACCCTCGGATGCTTTCCAATCTACCGCTCCTTCATATATTGCATTGTTTGGACATTCTGGTTCGCAAGCCCCACAATTAATGCATTCATCAGTTATTTTAATAGCCATCGCTAATTTTTTTTAAATTTGCACAAAATTACAAAATATTCCCCAATTTTACAGTAATTATGAATATCGAAAGTAGAGTTTTAGGACTAAATAAATTAAGTGCTTATATAAAAGAGTTTTTAGCAAAGAATTCTGAAAATTATAATGAGAATGATGTTGAATTTCAACAAGTGTTGAAGAAATCAGAAATTGAAAATCCGTGGTTTACGGCTGATAATCAGAAATATGCTTTGAAACAATGGTCTGAATTACTGACCGAAGAAAATATAAATGAATGGCTGCAACATTATTCACCTTCTAAAACTTCAAAAAAAGTAGGGTTAATTCTTGCGGGAAACATTCCTCTGGTGGGATTGCATGATGTGATTTCTGTGATTTTAAGCAATCATATTCCTTTGATCAAGTTGTCATCAAAAGACAAAACAATGCTTCCGTTTTTACTTAAAAAATGGAAAGAATTTTCTGACGGAGAAATCAATTTTGAAATGGTTGAAAGATTAGAGAATTTTGACGCTGTTATTGCAACAGGAAGCAACAATACGGCGAGATATTTAGAATATTATTTTAAAAATCATCTAAGTATTATCCGTAAAAACAGAACTTCGATTGCGGTTTTAAAAGGTGATGAAACAGAAGAAGAGCTGAAACTTTTGGCTCATGATATTTTCCAGTATTTTGGTTTGGGATGCAGAAATGTGACCCGAATTTTTATTCCGCAGGATCTTGTGATCGACAGATTGTTTGAGAGTTTCTTAGACTTTAAAGAAATTATCAATCATAACAAATACGCCAATAATTACGATTACAACAGAGCGGTTTATCTTTTAAATCAGGATAAATTCTGGGATAATAATTTTGTGATGTTGAAAGAAGATGCCCAATTATTCAGTCCGCTTTCTGTGATCAATTTCAGCAGATATTCTTCTTTGGATGAAGTGAAAGATTTTATTGCTGAAAATGAAGAAAATATTCAGTGTGTTGTGGCTAAAAATGAGCTAGGAATTGATTCAATTCAATTCGGAGAAGCACAAAACCCGGGATTGAATACTTATGCAGATAATGTAGATACGATGAAGTTTTTGGAGGTTATTTAATTTATTTAGCTTAAATTAGGTCAGCCAAATTTAAATATCTCATAAAAATGAAAAAATTAATCGTTGCTCTGTGTCTGTTTTCGGTTTCATCAGCTTTCGCACAAGAGGTGAAAAAAATGGAAGTTCAAAATCCACCAATGGATATTTCGGCTTCTATTCCTAAAGATAAAATTGAATTGTATAATCAGTCGTTCTCTAAATTTATTTCTGCTCTAAAAACAGCAGATAAACAAGCGGTTGGAACTCTGATTTCTGAAAAGGTAAAGAGTCTGGTAGATGAAAATATGATCCAAAGGCTTTCTGGCGGAATAAGCTTTGACAGAAAGACGGAAGTTTATCAGTCAGGATATCAAAAGCTACCCGATAATCAGACTTATCCTTCGGTTCAGTATAAATATACAGATGATAAAAATGATCCGCCGAGAGATTTAATTACGGTGATTTTTGAAAATGATGGTAAAATTCTTGGTGTAAAACCGGATTACAGTAATTAGAAATAATTAAAATTATAAATAAAGAACTTATGATGACAGATGTTTTAGTCGCGCATTCTTCGGATGTAGAAAAGGCTAATTTTTACAAAAAGACCTATTTGCATGTTGCTTTTGCAATTCTTGCATTTATAGCTGTTGAAACTGTTTTATTAGCAGTTGTTCCAGGCGAAATGGTTTATATGATGGTAGCACAGAAATATAGCTGGCTTTTGGTTTTGGGGATATTTTGGTTGGCTTCTTTTTTAGCAAACAAATGGTCTTTAGCTCAAAGCAGATCTACTCAGTATTTAGGTCTTGCTCTTTATACTTTACTTCAGGCAATTATTTTTTTGCCAATGATGTATATGGCGATGGCTTATCCCAATACAGGTCAATTGATTTTTCAGGCAGCAACTCTTACAATTGCTATGTTTGCAGGGGTTTCTGCAGTAGCTTTTACTTCTAAAAGAGATTTTTCATTCCTTAGAAATATTATTACAATCGGAGGATTTATTGCTTTGGGGTTAATTGTTGCCGGAATGATTTTCGGTTTCGACCTTGGACTTTGGTTCTCGGTAGGAATGGTGATCTTGGCTTCAATTACAATTTTATATCAGACAAGTAAACTGAAAGATTCTTACACAACAGATCAGTACGTTGGAGCTTCTTTACAGCTTTTTGCTTCTATTATGTTGTTGTTCTGGTATATCTTGAGAATTTTAATGAGCAGAAGAAGCTAATTTTAGTGATGAGTTATGAGTTATGAATTATAAGTGATAAGTTTTATCGAAATTTTATAATTCACTTTTATAAACCCAAAAAATCCTGATGTCTTTTCATCGGGATTTTATTTTTGGTATTTTAAACACAAATGGCATTAATTTACTCACAAATAACACAATTTTTAAATTAAATATTTGTGCAGATTAGTGAAAAAACATTCGTGGAATTAGTGTTTAAATATTAAATATTACTTGTCAATTGAGCCTAAAACCTTCTGCGCGAAAGAGTTTAAAGCATCTTTTTCGCTCATTCCGTTTTGTACGTTGGCGTGAACTTCCAAAGCGCCACAAATATTGGTAATCAATTCACCTGCAACATTCATGTCTTCTTCTGTAGTTCCTCTAAACTCTGTGAAAGATTCTAAAACCTCTAAAGTTTTTTCAAGATTTTCCGGAGTTTGGTTTTGATAAAACTGTCTGATTACTGGTAATTTCATAATTCTTTTTATATTTTTTAATTGCAATAAATTGTAGTTATTAAAAATATTTGTTGATGTATCTCAACCGAAAATATTGAATTTCACCCCAACAACTATTAACTAACAACTATTAACCCTTATTACAATTCGTTAAATAAATTAATTAAACTTTCAGCTTGGTTAGACTGAACCTGGTTGACCAATTCACCGTTCTTGAAAATTGCGAAGGTAGGTAAGTTGTCAACTTTTGCTAATTTTCTGCTTTCAGGAAGTTTTTCTGCATCCACATATAAAAAAGGAATTGCATCGTTTTCTGAAGCTAATTTTTTGAATTTAGGCTTCATGATTCTGCAGTTTCCGCACCATGTTGCACCGTATTGCACTACTACTTTTTCGTTATCATTAACGATATTTTGTAACGTATCTTCTGTTAATTCTGTATACATAATTTTAATTTGAAAATTTGAGAATTGATTAATTTGAAAATGTTTAGAGTTCATTTAAGTTTAAATAATTCTATTCATTGAGCATGTTTATTTGATGTTTTAATCTACCATCTGTAAGAATTATATATGAAACTTAATCTGACTCTTAGAGGCTGTTTAAATTTGATATTTATTTTTAACATTAAGAAATTAAGATCATTGTCTTAAAAAAAACTTAATACAAAATCAACGTGTTGATTTCTTAACCATTTCCTGCTTAAATAACTAAATACCTTAATGTTAAAATAAGAATAAACAAAGTTTATTTTAATTTAGAAAATTAAGACAAAGGCAATAGAAAAACATTTAATAAAAATTTAAACAGGCTCTTAGAAATAGAAAATGAGATAATTTTTAAATAATCATGTGATCAATTTTCAAATTATCTCATTTTCAAATTACCACATTATCTTAGTTCTTTGCTAAATATTCAGCAGTAGAAGTTCTGTCAGCTTTCATTGCATCTTTACCTTCTTCCCAGTTTGCAGGACAAACTTCACCGTGCTTCTGAACGTGCGTATAAGCATCGATTAATCTTAAATATTCTTTTACATTTCTTCCCAAAGGCATGTCATTTACCGACTCGTGGAAAACTTTTCCTGTTTCGTCGATCAAATAAGTTGCTCTGTATGTTACGTTTGAACCAGTGAAAACTTCTTCACCTTCTTCGTTGTATTCGAAATCCTGATCTACAATTCCTAAAATATTTGCCAATTGTCTGTGAGTATCAGCTAAAAGCGGATAAGTAACTCCTTCAATACCACCGTTGTCTTTTGAAACATTTAACCAAGCAAAGTGTACTTCGTTTGTATCACAAGAAGCACCAATTACTTTAGTGTTTCTTTTTTCAAACTCGCCTAAAGCTTCTTGAAATGCGTGAAGCTCAGTCGGGCAAACAAAAGTAAAATCTTTTGGATACCAGAATAAAAGTACTTTCTGTTGGTTTGTTGTAGTTTCTTCAAAGATGTTGATTCTAAGATCATCACCCATTTCAGACATTGCATCAATCGTTACGTTTGGAAATTTTTTACCTACTAAAGACATAATTTTCTAATTTTTTATTTGATTAATTTTACAATGCAAATATACATAGTTTTGTCTATTGGAAAAATACTTATTGATAAATAAAATCTATAATTGTTTTTTTGTTACAATGAAAAAAAATGTTTGTTTAAAGCTTTATCATTGTATTAAAGATGGTTTTATTGCTCAAAATCTAATTTCTTTTTCAATTCATGAATATCATCTTTATTTTTTTGGATAATATCTATAAATTGTTGGAAGAAAAGCTCCGAAACGAGATTCATTTCATAAATTGATTGATGACAATTTATAGTATCATCTGTTTTTGAGTCTAAAAAGTATTCAAAATCTTTATCAAAAAACTGACAAATTTTATCCATCAATAAAAAATCTATTTTCTTTGAATTTCCACTTTCTATATTGTGTAAAGTTCCCTGTGAAATACCCAGCTGAAAAGCTAATTCACTCTGGGAAAGATGATTTTCGTCTCTTAGTTTTTTGATTTTTGTGCCAATGTCCATATTTCTAAATTAATTCTTGTGAAAACGGGTGTTATTCATTTTTAAGTTATACAACTGTTAAAATATTAAGAAGCCAACTTAATGATGTTTGCTTCTAAAATCAAGAAAATGTATTGTACAATTCCGGAATTTTACAAATTAAAATGGAAAATCATTTAGTCTTTCGATTTTTTGAACGAATTATGTAAACGTTTTTGAGTGTATTTTGTTTTTTAATTAATTTTCTGATTAATATAATCAGTTTCCTAGTTGGCAAGAGGTAAAGGAATTTTTAAACTTGTAAAAGCAATCTAAAAAATTGCTACATCCAGCAAAATAAAAGACAAAGAATATGCTAAACTAAATTTTTAATTATTAAAAAGGATATTTCTCCTGAAGAACTTGAGGAGTTTTTAAAAAAGACAAATTAGAAACAAGAAATTTAATCAAAGATTCTTCAGAAAAACTTTTAGCAAATGATTCCATACAATTTTTAATAAATGAGAAGAATATTTTTTTTTAATTCTATTATGGGGTATTTTCATTAATGGAAAGGTAAAATCTGATACTTTGAAAACGATCATAAAAGGAAATATTGAAAACCTAACTGATGGTAAAATTTACTTATACAAAAATACTTTTGATCATGTTATTGATAGTGCTGATGCAATAAATGGAAAGTTTTATTTAGAGCATATGTTTTTAGAAAACGAACCTCAATATATCGGTTTCTTTCACTACGATCGTCAGAATTTAAAAACATTATTTTTCTTTCCCAAAAAAGGTTTAAAATCAGATAAAACAAAATATGTTGATAGAATAATGTCTGATTCTCTAATCATTTTTGATAAGCCTTTAAAAATAAATAAAGAAGTTTCAAATTCTCATACAATATATGCTAATACTACTGTAAACGGTGGGAAACAAACTTTAGCTTACTTAGAATCTGAAATTGATTTATTTGATAATATAGATATAACAACAGTAAATTTGATTGGTGAAAAAATAAAAAAATATCCTTTTTCCTATCATCTTCTTTATGAATTGCAAGATCATAAAAATGATTTGGATGCAAAAGATTTAGAAAAATTGATGCATTTGTTTAATAATGATATTAAGAAATCACTGGTTTACAATAACATTGAAAACTTTATCGCTTTAAAAAATAAATCAAAAAAAGAAAAAATAATCACGTCTTTAAAGAGCAATAATGAAAAGAACCAAAAAATCATCAATGAAGATTATAAAAAACATTTAATCGTTTTTTGGGCGAGTTGGTGTGGCCCTTGTTTACAGGAAATCCCATATCTGAAAAAAATAAATAAGGAAAATAAAGACTTAGAATTAATATCAATCTCAATAGATAAAGATGAAAAAGCATGGAAAAAGAAACTATCAGAACAGAAAATGACTTGGAAACAATTGATTGCAAATTTACAAGATCAAAAACTTTTAGAAGCGAGTTTCGGATTTTCAAATACCGTTCCTTATACAATAATTATTGACAATAATTTTAAAGTCTTATATCAATTTACAGGATTAATTTCAAAAGAAAATTTAGACAAGATCTTAAAAGAATATAATTAAATAAAAAAAGAGCCTCTTTCGAAGCTCTTTCTGGTTTTTAATAACCGAATATTTCAGTAAGACTTAATTTTTTAAGCTCACCCAATTTCTGTAAATCTTCATCTTTCACTTTATCTTGTGCAGCGACAAGACAGTAAGTGTAATTTTTCCCTTTCATTTCAGAATCATGGAAGGTATTGATGTCTGCAAAATTTAGTTTCGGAGATTGTTCATACACATTTTTCCTTCTGTCATAATCAAGACCCAATTTTTGAGCTGATAAATAAGAGAAAATAATTCCATCTTGGGTAATTCTTTCTGCAGCGATCGTTTTTCTTAATCCGCTTTTTGCAGTTTCAAATAACTGATCAGATTTTGGAAGAGCTGTTAAAAGTTCGTTCATCGCTGTGGTAGATTCATTCAGTTTGTCAGCCTGAGTTCCTACATAAGCCATAATCATATTTTTGTCATCTTTTTTACTAGGTTGGGCAAAATACGAATAAGTAGAATACGCCAAAGCTTTAGATTCTCTGATGGTCTGGAAAACGATAGAACCCATTCCGCCACCAAAATAATTGTTAAACAAACTTATTGTAGGGTTAAGATTTGGGTTGTAATTATCTGCATTTCTTACCCAGAATACTTCAGCCTGTACCATATCATAATTGGCAAACAAAACTTTATTTTTATCCGTCGGAACCTGAGTAAAGGTTTTAGATTTCGGCATTTCTTTCAATGTTGCCGGAACTTTATGAATCAGGGTTAAAGAAGATGAAACTTCGTTAGCAGATTTTGGTCCGTAGTGAAGAATTTTATGTTTAAAATTAAACAAATCATGAAGAACATTCACCAAATCTTCCGCTTTTAAGGCATCCAATTCTGCATCAGTTAAAACATTATTGAACGGATTTTGAGGACCGTATTGAGCATAGCTTCTTAGTCCGCTCATAATTGTTCCTTTATTTTGTTTTGCGTTGGCTCTGGCTTTTTTCAGTCTTGCTTTGTAAGAATCTAAAGCTTTTTGGTCTGCTACACAGTTTTTAATTAGATCCTCAAATAAATCTGCAGTCTTATCAAAGTTTTCATTTAAACCTTCTAATATTACATACGTTTCTTCGTTTCCTGCGCTTATCCTAAAGCTTGAAGCCAGTTTGTAAAATTCTTTACTGATTGCTTCAGAAGACTTATTTTTTGTTCCTAAATATTCTAAATATTCTGCAGCTAGCGGAAGCATTTTATTATTCCATTTACCTGAATCGAAATAATAATACATTCTGAAAAGATCATTATCTGTGTTTTTTACAGAAAGAATATCAACGCTTTTTACTTTGCTTTTTGCAATATCTTTGTCGAAATTTAACCAAACCGGAGAAATATTGTTTTCCGGGATCGCATCGATTTTCTTAAGAAACGGAGACTGGTCTTCTCTGTTTACCGAAACCGGTGTAATAGTTGGCTTATCTACTTTTACAATGCTTTTATCTTCGCCTTTCTTCTTGTAGATCGCAACGTAATTGTTATTCTGAAGATATTTAGATGCAAAATCCATAATATCTTTTTTCGTAAGCTTAGATATTTCCTCTAAATATTCTAATGAAGCTTTGTGATCAATATCAGATGTAAATTCATCCATTAAGATACTTGCTCTGGAAGAATATTTTTCGTCTTTCTGAATGATGTTTTTCTTCTCGTTATTAACAATAGACGGAATTAAATCATCTGAAAATTCACCTTTTCTAAGTTTTTCAATTTCCTGAAGAAGAAGATTTCTCACTTCGTCCAAAGACTGACCTTCAGTTGGTCTGCCTTGTAAAAGCAACACCGAATAATCTTTTAAAACATACGGAAATGCATAAGCTGCCAAAAGTTTTTGCTTTTTTACAAGATCCAGGTCAATTAATCCGGCTTGTCCGTTGGTCAGCATATTTCCAATTAAAGTCAAAAGCCTTGCGTCTTTGGTCGTTGCTCCCGGAAATCTGAATCCCATCATTACACTTTCGGGATTTGGGCCTACAACTTCTTTTACAATGGGTGATGCAATTGGCTTTTCTTGTCCGACAACGTAGCTTGGAATAGCTTTAGACTTCATGTAAGAAAAAGCCTTATCGATTTTAGCAATCATTTCATCAGGATTAAAATCTCCCGACATAATCACTCCCATATTATTGGGAACATAATAATTGTTGTAATATTCTCTAATTGCTTTTAAAGAAGGGTTTTTCAAATGCTCAATGGTTCCGATGGTGGTCTGTTTACCATAGTTGTTATTCGGAAACAAAGTCTCAAACATTTTATCGTAAACTTTATCGGTATCATCATCCAAACTTCTGTTTTTCTCTTCATAAACGGCTTCAAGTTCTGTATGGAAAAGTCTTAAAACAGGTGCTCTGAAACGTTCTGACTGCACAGCCAAAAATTTATCAACTGCATTTGCAGGAATATCTTCTACATAAACAGTTTGCTCGAAAGAAGTAAATGCATTGGTTCCATCTGCACCCATTCCTGCCATCATTTTATCGTATTCATTGGCAATAGCGTAGTTGGCAGCTTCACCCGAAACTTTATCTATTTCTTTATAAATTTCTTTTCTTTTGGCTTCGTCTTTTGTCTGATTGTACTTTTCGTAAAGAGCATCAACTTTGTCTAAAAGAGGTTTTTCTTTTGCCCAATCTTTTGAACCAAACTTATCTGTTCCTTTGAAGAGCATGTGTTCCAGATAATGCGCAAGACCAGTGTGAGTTGACGGATCGGTTTTACTCCCTGCTTTTGTAGCAATATAAGTTTGGATTCTTGGTTCTTTATTGGTCGCACTTAAAATTACAGTAAGTCCGTTTTTAAGCTTATAATATCTTGCAGAAGTAGGATCGTTGGTTACATATTTATACGTGTAACCATTTGATTTGGCTTCTTTCCACTGAAAATCCTGAGCTTGAGCATATCCACAAAAGCTTGCTGCAGCAATACTGGTTACAATCGTTAATTTTTTAAATAGATTCATGGTTGTTTTTAATTAAATTTTTCTAATAATTCTTTTATTCTTTTCATCGCTTCTCTTAAATCTTCTTCAGAGGCTGCATAAGAGAATCTGATACATTCCGGACTTCCGAATGAAACTCCGCCAACACAGCCTACATGAGCGTTTTCTAAAATAAACATTGCAAAATCATCAGCATCTTTTATTTCAGTTCCGTCTAATGTTTTTCCGATATAGTGAGAAATATCAGGATAAAAGTAAAAAGCAGCTTTTGGTAAAAGTACCTTAAAACCTGGAATTTCTTTCATTAGATCAAAAACCAGATTTCTTCTTTCCTTAAATGCATCAATCATGTATTTATATTCAGACGGATCGGTTTTTAAAGCAACAATTGAAGCTCTCTGAGCAACAGTATTCGCTCCGCTCGTCATTTGTCCCTGAATTTTTTCACAAGCTTTTGCCAACCATTCCGGACAAGCGGAATAACCGATTCTCCAACCTGTCATTGCAAAAGCTTTAGACATTCCGTTGATAACAGCGGTTTGCTCATAAACTTCAGGAAACTGGGCGATAGATGTCGTTTTAGTTTCGTAATTGATGTATTCGTAGATTTCATCGGAAATTACCGTTACATGAGGATACTTAGCAATCACTTTCGCTAAAGATTTCAATTCATCATAGGTATAATATCCACCTGAAGGGTTACAAGGCGAGCTAAAAAGAATAGCTTTTGTTTTTTCATTAATCGCTTCTTCAAGCTGTTCTGCTGTGATTTTAAAATCGGTAACGTAAGAAGTAGGAAGCATTACAGAATTTCCGCCCATCATTTTTACCATTTCATCATAGCTTACCCAGAAAGGAGTAGGAAGAATTACTTCATCTCCATCATTGATAATCGCTGCTAAAACATTAATAATTGCTTGTTTAGCTCCGTTTGAAACACAGATTTGTGTCGGTTTATAATCGAGTTGATTGTCTCTTTTTAATTTTTCAGAAATCGCCTGACGAAGTTCTAAAAATCCCGGAACAGGAGAGTAGTGGCTGTAATTTTCATTGATTGCTGTAAAAGCAGCTTCTTTGATATTATCGGGAACGTCGAAATCCGGTTCGCCTAATGTTAAAGAAATCACATCTATTCCGTTGGCTTTCATTTCTCTAGCTTTGTTTGACATGACGAATGTCTGCGAGTAACCCAACCTGTTTACTCTGTCTGAAAGTTTATTCATGTATTCTTTTTGTCTTTTTAACAAATATATATAAAAACTTAATTTGAATAAACTGTTAATAAAACTTATTTTTGCCCTTTAGAATTACTTTTATGTCGATAGCAATCATTCAAAAATACTTTCCGGATCTTACAGAAAAACAAATTGAGCAGTTTACAAAGCTCGAAAATCTGTATGGAGAATGGAACGAAAAAATCAACGTTATTTCCCGAAAAGATATGGAATCTCTTTACGAGAAGCACATTCTGCATTCTTTAGGTATCGCAAAAATTATGGAATTCGCTCCCGGAACAAAAGTTTTAGACGTTGGAACAGGTGGTGGTTTTCCAGGAATTCCTTTGGCAATTTTGTTTCCTGAAACTCAGTTTACTTTAATTGATTCAATCGGTAAAAAAATCACGGTGGTAAATGCTGTTGCGGAAGGAATAGGTTTGTCAAATCTTACTGCCATTCATGGAAGAGCAGAAAAAGTAAAAGAAAAATTCCATTTTGTGGTAAGTCGCGCCGTTACTCAGATGCCTGAATTTTTAAGATGGCTGAAAGGGAAATTTGAAAAAGAACAGTTCAATGCAAAACATAACGGCGTTTTATATCTAAAAGGCGGAGATCTAGCCGAAGAACTCGCAGGACTAAAATGTGAACTTTTCAGTCTTAAAAACTATTTTGATGAAGAGTTTTTCGATACTAAAAAAGTGGTTTATCTTTCAAAAGGTAATTTTAATTCATAAGATAATATTTTTGGAATTTATTTCGTTAAATTTATACTTCCAAACCATCAAATCCGATGTCATGAAATCTCTATTGAAAATAAGTTTTGCTGCGGCAGTTTTAGGTCTTTTTTTTACTTCCTGTAAAGATGATGATGATTATCAAACGATAGAATCTGTAGATAAAGTAAAGATCGACAGTGTAAAAATTGTGAATGATACGATGAGCGTATTTTCGGTTCAGAGTATTCGAACGTATTCAACGTACGATACAGGATGTCAAGGGTTTTACGGATACGACTATATTCATACCGGAGAATTTGATAGAGACATTACTGCTTATCAGTATTTTACAAGTGGTAATTGTACTCAGGCAAAACATAAATCGGCAAGCCAGATTAATTTTAGCCCGCAGAAAAAAGGAAATTATACATTCAAATTCTGGAATGGCAATAATAACTGGATTACGAAAACAATTGTAGTGGAATAATGAAGTGTTTTTTAATCGTTTTTTTATTGATTTTCAACGTTGTATCGGCTCAGAATATCAACTGGAGCGAAAATCAGAAACTGGTTTGGGATAATTTTAAGAGCAAAACCAATAATCTGGGTGGTGCAACGGTTGTAGCTTATACTCATTGCGGTTGGGAGTTTTCGGCAACTACATCGAGCGATCCCAAAGTTCCTGTGAAAATAAATATTCAGACGGTTTTTAATGAAAATAAATCATGGAAAGACCCTAAAAGGATCAATGATCATGTATTGCTTCATGAGCAGAAACACTTTGATATTGCAGAAATTCACGCCAGAAAACTTAGAAAAGAAGTTTCAGAAAAAATAAAAACCACAGCCGATTACAATAAGTTTTTCAAAACAATTTATGCTAAAATTTCTTCTGATTACAAAAGCTTTCAGGCTGACTATGATCGTGTAACCGAACATGGTATGAATAAAGAAAAGCAGGCAGAATATAATATTTTAATTAGTGAAGAACTCGAAAAACTAAAAAACTATCAGAAAATTTGAAATTTCTAAACAAAATTATCGATGAATTATTAATTCAAAACACTGATTTATCGCAATTTAACATTGTTCTTCCCGGTAAAAGACCCATTGTTTTTATACGTCAGATTTTAGAAGAAAATAATTACTCAGGATTTCTTCCCAATTTTTATACGATTGAAGAACTGATCATCAATATTGTAGATCAACAGACGATTCAGGGGATTTCTCTGTGGCTTTTTGCATTTGATGTTTATAAAGGTTTAAATCTTATTCCAAACGACGATTTTTCTGAATTTTTAAAATGGTTTCCTACGCTTCAGAAAGATTGGGACGATATTTTAAAATTTTCAGATTCTGATGAAGCCGTTTTACAATATATGTTTGATGAAGAACGTATTAAAGAATGGGCGCAGGATTTGGGTGACGACGATGAAGTTCCACGAAAAAAATTCCTGAATTTTTGGCGTAATATGAATATCTTTCTTCCTGTTTTAAAGGAAAAATTAAAAGAAAAAAACTGGGCAACTCCGGGAATGATTCACGAATCTGCCAAAGCAAAAATAGGAGAGTTTGCAAAAAACAATACCGAAAATTTTGTTTTTTGTGGCTTTAATGCATTCACTCCGGTTGAAGAAAAACTGGTGAGAGGTCTTTTACAATGGAACAAAGCGCAGTGTTTTTTTCAGGGAGATAAATATTATTTTGATGACGAAAGACAAGAGGCCGGAAAGTTTCTCAGAAATCATAAAATGTGGAAAGAATTTGATGATAACCGAGCTTTCAATTGGATTGAAGATGATTTTAACCAGCCTAAAAACATTAAAGTCTACGAAGTTTCAGGTAATGTAACGCAAACCAAAATTTTACCTGAATTATTTAAAAATATTAATAACAAAACATTTACGAATACGGCGGTTGTTTTACTTGATGAAAACCTTCTTCCAGCAAGTCTTGATGTAATGCATGAAGTTGAAAATCTCAATATTACGATGGGTTTTCCGCTGAAAAACCTTTCTTTTTCGAATGCCGTAAAACAGCTTTTTTATCTCCAAAAACAGCTTGAAAAAAGCAAATCTTCATATTATTATCGTGATGTTTATCCAATTCTTGAAGAACTTCCGAAATCTGATGATGACGAAAATATTATCAATAATTTTAAGTCTAAAATTGAAGAAAGAAACATCGTCTATATTTCTCAGAAGCTTTTGACTGAGCTTTTGGGCAATCTTTCGTATTTTAATTTGCTTCAGAAATCAAATTCTGTTTATCAGTTTTTAGATGATCTTATAGCATTTTGCAAAAAGATTAAATGGTTAAAACTGGATGATATTCAATATGAAAACGTTTCTCATTTTGAAAATGCATTTAGAATTATTAAAAACCAGATTACACCTTATGGTTTTAGAATTAATATAGAAACACTTGAAATTCTGATTAATCAGCATATTAATTCAGAAAGCATCGATTTTCAGGGCGAACCATTGAAAGGACTTCAGGTAATGGGACTTTTGGAAACCCGTCTTTTAAATTTTGAAAATGTAATTCTATTATCAGTTAATGAAGGCAAATTACCGCTTGGAAACTCGCAAAACACTTACATTCCTTTCGATATAAGAAGATATTTTGACTTACATACTTTCCTTGAAAACGATAGCATTTATGCGTATCACTTTTACCGTTTAATACAAGATGCACAAAATGTACATTTGCTTTTCAATGCTTTAAGTTCTGGTGTAAATACGGGAGAAAAGAGCAGATTTATTACTCAGATCGAAATGGAAAGTTCTCATCACATTGAGCATGTTATTGTTGAGAATTCTTCAGAACCTATTTTAAGTCAGCCCATCGAAATTTTTAAAACGGATATTGTTCAGCAACAACTTTTAAAATGGAAAGAAAAAGTGTCGGCATCGCATTTGACAAGTTACCTCTATAATCCGATTGATTTTTATCTTTCAAAGATTTTAAATACCTCTGAAGCAGATGAAATTGAAGAAGAATTATCGATTAGAAATTACGGGAATTTAGTTCATTACACACTTCAAGAAGTTTATGAAGTATTAAAAGGTAAAGTTTTAAAATTAAATGACTTACAAAATTCAATTAAACGAATAGATGAATTTATAAATATTGCAATTGAGAAGCTAAAACATCAGCCTGAATTTTACAATAAAGGGATGAATTACATCCATAAAGCCATTGCTAAAAAAGTAATTGAGAATATTCTAAACCATGATTTAGAATTGATAAAAGCGGGTAATTCTTTAGAAATAATTGATATTGAAAGAAGGTTTGAAGGCGTAGATTTTTATCTGAATGAAGACAAATCTGACAAGGTTTCTTTCTTTGGTTTCATTGACCGGATTGACCGATTAAACGGAACGGTTAGAATTATCGATTATAAAACAGCAAAAACCAAAAATCTTACCGTAAAGATTGATGAATTAAACAAGTCAGATTATTTCCAAAGCAGTGACAGAAAACAGGCAATGCAGCTTTGTTTATATCAATATGTAATTCAAAGTTTACCTGAATTTTGGGGATTTCCCATAGAAACTGGGATTTGGAGTTTTGCGGACGCTAAAAAAGGAGTAGTTTCGTTGGAATTTGCTCAGGGAAGTCTTGATGATGCAATGGTTTCTATTCAAAATTTAATACATGAAATTCTGAATCCTGAAATAAGTTTCCTAGAAAATGTTAAGAATTATAATTATTAGCTTGATTGGAAATAATAATACTGGAAATTAATTTTCAATCAATAATAAACCTAACAGGTTTTTAAAACCTGTTAGGTTTGAGAAGATATTATTTTAGCCTAAAAAGCGTTAATTCCTGTAATATCAAGACCTGTGATCAACAAGTGAACATCGTGTGTTCCTTCGTAAGTAATTACCGATTCTAAATTGGCAGCGTGACGCATCATCGGGAATTCGCCCATAATTCCCATTCCACCAAGAATTTGTCGTGATTCTCTTGCAATATCAATCGCCATTTTTACATTATTTCTTTTTGCCATAGAAATCTGAGCCGGACTTGCTTTATGATCGTTTTTCAAGTTGCCTAATTGTAAACAAAGTAGCTGAGCTTTTGTGATTTCCGTTAAAAATTCAGCTAATTTTTTCTGTTGTAATTGGTAAGAACCAATTGGTTTACCAAACTGTTTTCTTTCTTTAGAATACTGAACAGCAGTACAATAACAGTCGATTGCTGCACCAATCACGCCCCAAGAAATTCCGTATCTCGCAGAATTTAGACAAGACAAAGGTCCTTTTAATCCTGTAACATTTGGCAATAAGTTTTCTTTCGGAACTTTCACATCATTAAATACTAATTCGCCTGTTTTAGAAGCTCTTAAGCTCCATTTATTGTGAGTTTCGGGAGTGGTAAAACCTTCCATTCCTCTTTCAACGATTAATCCCTGTACTTTTCCTTCTTCATTTTTAGCCCAAACAACCGCAATGTCGCATAACGGAGAATTGGTAATCCACATTTTGGCACCATTTAAAAGATAATGATCTCCCATATCTTTAAAATAAGTTTCCATAGAACTTGGATCTGAACCGTGATTCGGCTCAGTAAGACCGAAAGATCCGATCATTTCACCGGAAGCTAGCTTTGGTAAGTATTTTCTTTTTTGTTCTTCAGAACCGAATTCATTAATCGGAAACATTACCAAAGAACTTTGTACAGATGCCGCAGAACGCACTGCAGAATCTCCTCTTTCCAATTCCTGCATAATTAAACCGTAAGAAATCTGATCAAGGCCAGAACCACCGTATTCTTCAGGGATGTAAGGTCCTAAAGCTCCGATTTTCCCCAATTCTCTCATTAAATTTGGTAAATCGGTATGATTTTGAGCTGCCTGATCAATATTTGGCATTACAAAACTTTCAACCCAATCTCTTACAGATTGACGGATAAGCTTGTGTTCTTCGGTAAGTAAAGCATCAATTCCATAATAATCAGGAATGCTTGTAAGAGGATAATATGACATGTAATTTAATTTCTCTAAAAATAAGATTTTTTCGGAATGCTGAAAAGAAAACTTCTTTAAAGAGAAAAAAAACTATTTTTTGATGAATTTATAGAGATAAGGTGCTTTATTTGCTGAACCGTCGAATAATTTCTCCATTCTTTCCAAAGAATTAGTACTTAATATTTTACGCTGAAAATTATTTCGTCTGAATTTTTCACCCAAAATAGTTTCATACAATGATTGTAAATCTTTCATCGTGAATTTTTCGGGCAACAAATTGCTTGCTGCAACCTGAGTATCGATGTTTTTTCGCAAATATTCCAACCCTTCAGCAATTACTCTGTCGTGATCAAATGCCATTTGTGGAAGTTTATTTACCTCAAACCATGCACAAGATTCGTTAAAAGCATCAGGAAAAGTATTTGCCATTGTAAAATCTATTAAACTGCAATAACCAACTGTGATAAATCTTTGTAAAATCCAGTGATCCTTAGGAACATCTAAACCTTTGTTGTTAATTAACGTTTTGTGGACGTTATTTTCGGTTCTGTTGAGTCTTCCAAAAGTATGAAACTGTTCCAAAAATAAACCTTTAAGATGCGTTCTTTCATACAAAACACGATCTGCTGCTTCTCTTAAATCTTCATCAATAAAAACAAAACCACCGGGAAGAGAGTACAAATTAAGGTCGTGGTATTTTAATAGCAGAACTTTCAGGATGTTATCATGAAACCCGAAAATAGTACAATCGACGGATACATTGGGGATAAGATCTTTACTATCAATAAGTTCTTTTAAGGTCTCTATGTTTTTATTGTGATCAGTTTTCATGGGGTAAAAATAAAATTATTTTTTAAATTTTATTAGCACTAAGTTTAAAATAAGAATATGCTAAAACGGAAACCATAATAACGGCTCCCAAAATATATAAGGAATAATAAGTAAGCATTTGATTTTTAAACAGTACCGAAATTGAAATTGAATTGATTGAGCTGCTTATTGAAGATACACTAACTATTAAAGAAGTAAAAGCATTGATTTTATCCTTGTCAATTTTTGCAATCATTTTTGAGTTAATTACCGGATAGAGTGGTGCGAGAAACAAACCGATGATTGGAAAAAGGAACAACAAAACCTTCGCATTTTCACTAAAATAAAACTGAATGCCTGAAATGATAACCAATAAAATGATAATCATCAACACACACATCATAAAATATTTTGACAAAGGAAATCGCTGAATAATCTTTGAAGTAATTGCTCTTCCTGTATAAGAAAAGAGTGCCAAAAACGAAGATGCCTGAAGCGCAAAGAAAGAATTAACTTTTAAATGATCTTTATAAAATGCAGGAAGCCAGGAATTAAAACTCTGTTCGATAAAAATAATAAAAAAACTTACTGCAAAAAAAAGTATAAAAGTTGTTTTCCCAAATCCTGATAAATCAGGGAAAATTCTCGTGCTTTTATTTTGCGGTTCGGCAATTTTAACTTTCGTAAAAAGATAAACGGTAAAAAAGGAAATCAGAGAAATAGACATAAAGCCAAATTTCCAATATTCACCAAACTGGCTGGAAATTAACCATCCAAAACCTGTATTCACCGTAAAAATACCAATCATAAAAGAAGCCTCAACGCTATTCATGGTTTTAGCTAATGATTTTTCTTCGGTCATATTATTTCGGATAATACCATAAACACAAATTTTTCCTATCGCAAAACAAGTTCCGATAATGGCAAACCATAATTTGAAAAACCAAAAAACTTCGACAAAAGGTAAGAATAAAGAACAGATTCCGACAAGCATTAAAGCAAACACCAATGATTTTTTCGTTCCGAACCTGCTGATAAAATTAACTGCAAAAAGAGAAAATATCGCAATTGGTAAATCTTTAAATGACTCTAAAAAACCAAGCTTATCATAGGTTATTTTCTGCTCTGATAACTGTAAAATAACAATCCCCATACAATTTAAAACCATTGAAAAAACAAGGAAAGTAAGTTTCAGTGGAAGTGAAATATTTGGTTGTTTAGTGGTCATTTTGGGAATTTATATCAGCCAAATTTTAACAAATAATCAAATATTTATTAAATCAACAGCCTTTGATTGCCCAAAAATAGTGGAAATATTAAAATAATTATTAAAAAAATGTTAATTAATAAAAAAAAGATATATTTTTATTGTCTCAATTTGAGAATTAAAAACTTAACTATATATGAATGTAAAAATATCAAGAAGCTTGGGGATTATTGCCGCTCTTTATTTTACGGCAAATTTCAATGCACAGACTACACCGCGCGATACTGTTTCAAAGGAGCAGAAGATTGAGGAAGTTGTAGTTATTGGGTATGGTTCAGTAAAAAAATCAAACCTTACGAGTGCGGTGTCTACCGTAAAATCTGAAACATTTGACGACAGACCTATTTATAATGTAGGTCAGGCTTTGCAAGGAAATGCTGCAGGGGTGAATGTGATACAGTCTTCAGGTAAACCGGGAGCTGCAATTGATGTGAAGATTAGAGGAAACAATTCAATTTCATCAAGTGTAAATCCGCTTTATGTAGTAGATGGAATTCAAACTTTTGACATCAGTGGAATTAATCCTGATGATATTACCGATATGACGATTCTGAAAGATGCTACTTCTGCAGCAATCTACGGAATTAACGGTTCTTCAGGAGTTGTAATTGTTACGACAAAGAGAGGAAAAGCCAATAAACCGCAATTGGCATTCAATGCATATTGGGGAATGTCTAAAACGGTAAACAATATTGATGTTTTAAATTTAGACCAATACAAAACGTTGATGGCGGAAATTAATCCGTCTTTTCTTACGACAATTAACAATCCGAGATATGAAGGCATTAATACCAATTGGAGAGATGAGGTTTTCAGAACAGGCTTTGATCAAAACTATAATGTAAATTATTCTTTTGGAAACGAAAAAGTAAGAGCTTACTCTGCATTGGGATATCAGGGAATTGATGGGATTATTGATCCTGCAAGATTTGAAAGAATTTCAGCTAAGTTGAATTTGGATGCAAAAATCACCAATTGGTTGAAACTTACCGGTAATTTCAATTATATCAATACAGGTTTAAAAAATACAAACGATAATTTAGGAACTTCGAGAGGAGGAGTTATTTTAAGTGCTTTAAACACACCTTCTTTTCTGCCAATTTATGGTAATCAGCTAAAAGTAAGAGATAAAGATGCTTCCGGAAATTTCATTGATGGTTATAAAGACGGACAATTTGCTTTAAACCCTTTTCAATCTTCTTGGGAAAACCCGGTAGCTTACCAATCCCGAAAAAATGAAACTCAGACGCAACGTTTTATGAGTAATTTAGGATTGGAAGTTAATATACTTAAAAATTTGGTTTGGAAACCAACGGTTTCATTCGATTTAATTGATGTTACGAATGATCAGTTTACGGATGGTTATCAGACAAGTTATGGAAGACAACAAAAAGGTATTGGTGGTAAATATTCATCGACTTATCAGGATATGAACTTTGAAAATACTTTAACCTACACTTTAAAATCTGGATCGCACGATTTATCATTGTTGGGAGGTTTTCAGGTTCACGAAAAAAGAAACTCATGGCATAATTTTTCAGGAAACAATTTTGCTGATGGGACAATAGCTTTTGATTATAATTCAGCAATCGATAATAAACGTGAAACACTTGTAAAAGAACATTCAAGAGATTTATCGTTTTTTGGAAGGGCATTGTATACCTATAATAATAAATATACAATCATGGGAGTTTTCAGGTATAATGGAAGTTCATCACTAGCACCAGGTAATAAATGGGGATTCTTCCCAGGAGTTTCGGGTGCATGGACAGTTTCAAATGAAGATTTCATGGCAGACAACAGAATTTTCTCAGAATTAAAACTTAGAGGAGGATGGGGACAAACCGGTAATATATCGGGAATTCCTCCATATTCTCATTTAAATTTGGAGAGAATGACACAGCTTGGTGCTTCAGGAACACCTTATTGGTATCAATGGAATAGTGCAGATTTGAGCTGGGAGGTTACTAGTGATACCAATCTGGGGGTAGATTTTGGTTTTCTTAACAACAGAATAAAGTTAAGTGTAGATGTTTACCAAAGAAAAACAGATAATTTGATTATTCCAATTTCTATGGGACCTACAGTTCCAAACATCCTTAAAAATGTTGGAAGTATGGAAAATAAAGGTTTAGAATTAGGATTAAATACTCAAAACTTTAAAGGAGAGTTTACTTGGAATACAAACTTTAATATTTCTTTCACTAAAAATCAAATTAACAGCTTGAAATATCAGCCTAATCTTGATAAAGCTTATATAGAAACGGTTGGATCCTATTTAACAAGATTTACACCAGGTCAGCCAATCAGTTCATTCTATGGGTATCAGGTAAGTCATGTTGATTCTCAAACTGGTGATTTGGTTTATAAAGACAATAATGGAAATGGCATTTTTGACCCAAATGACAGAGCAATCATTGGAAATCCAAATCCAGATTTTTCTTTTGGTTTCAGTAATAATTTTTCATATAAAAATTGGTATTTAGATGTCTTAATCACAGGATCTTATGGAGCAGAAATCTATAACGCTTCAAGATTTGATTTGGAAATGATGAATGATTTCAAAAATCAATCAACTGTAGTTTTAGACCGATGGACGACTCCGGGACAAATTACAAATACTCCAAGAGCTAATTCTGCAAGCTCACAATATGCTTCTGACCGATTTGTTGAAGATGGTTCTTTCTTAAAACTTAAAAGTGCAACATTAGGTTACAATTTCTTGAGTCCATTCAAAGGGGTGAGTAAAATCAACTTATATGTAACTGGGCAAAATCTTTTAACCTGGACAGATTATACAGGTTTCGATCCTGAAGTGAATGCTTTTAATACAACAAACGGTGTATCTGGAGTTGATTACGGAACTTATCCTCAGGTGAGAACATTTATTTTCGGTCTTAAAGCTAACTTTTAATTTAAACTCTTATGAAATTCAATAAAACAATATATTATTTTTTGCTTGGTACTACTTTAACAATAGGAATTACCTCTTGTAGTGATTATCTAGATACTGAGCCCATTACTGATAAGATCATTCCACTTACCGATGCACCCTACACCACGGCGGGAGAGGCTGAAAGTTTAATGACAGCTATCTACGTAGATTTAGGGAATGAATATTGGCAACTGGATTATTTCTTCAATGGTGATGCACAAACAGAAATTGCACATGCAGGAAGTGATAATGTTCAAAATTTTCAAATGGATGAGTATAGAATTATCGCAACAAATTCAAACGTCAACAGAGACTGGAATTACTTATTTACTTTTATTAATAATTGTAATAAAATTTTAAATTATGTAGATAACATTCCTGATCCTAGTCTTACAAGTTCAAGAAAAGCTGAAATGAAAGCTGAGGCTGCGATTATGCGAGCAATGTATAATTTCCATGGAGTACAGCTTTGGGGAGATTTTCCTTTGGTTACAAAAGCCGTAATCGGTGTAAATGACGAAAATTTTGATGAGGTTTATGAACAGGTTTATCCAACAAGAAAACCTATAAATGAAGTTTACGCTTTAATTATCTCAGATTTAGAAGGAGCTTTAGCAAACGCACCTGCAAGTTCAAATAAATACAGAGCAACAAGAGGTTTAGCTTTATCTTTATTGGCAAAAGTTTACGCAACAAAACCAAATCCTGATTATGCAAAAGTAATTGATTATACAACCCAATTAATGGGACAAGGATACTCATTACTTCCGGTTTACGATCAGCTTTTTGATGGAAACCACGAAGCGAATGCAGAATCTATTTTCGAGTCAAACGGAAATGCAGGGAATCTTTGGGCATGGGGATCTTCAATGTTTTACGGAACAGACTGGAAGAAATTTAACACACCTTCTTACGACATTGTAAATACTTTCAACACGGAAGGTGATAATGTAAGAAAAAATTCAAGTGTATGGTTTTCTCCGACTACGGTAAGCTGGTCAGATAATTTCTGGCAAAGCAATAATTTCCCTTTCATGTATAAAATGAGAATTACTTCAGGACATCAGAATTTTTATGTGATGAGGTATGCAGATTTGTTACTAATCAGAGCTGAAGCTTTAGTTCGTCAGGGAAATTTTACCGATGCTGCAACTCTGGTCAACCAAGTGAGAGCAAGAGCTAGCTCAAGTTTAACTCCTATCACAATTGCTAATACAGATGATGGAATCAATAAAATTCTTAAAGAAAGAAAATTAGAATTAGCATTCGAAGGTCACCGTTGGTTTGATTTGAAGAGAACAGGAAAAGCAATTTCTATACTTTCACAGCAAAGAGATGCTAACGGAAACCTTTTGCCTTATGTAAATAATTTAAATCAAAACAGACTATTGTGGCCAATTCCACAGACTCAATTGGATAATAACCCGAATTTAACCCAAAACCCAGGTTACTAAATATGGTAAACAAAATTTCATATAGTTTCTTTTTAAAAAGTACTGCACTGCTATTTAGCGGTGTGGTACTTTTGCCTTTATCTTCGTGTAAATCTGTAGCAAATACAGATAAGAAAGTCCAAATCTGGATGACGAAAGGTGATGAAAGTGTAAAATTACAGCAACAAAATGCATTAACTTTTGTAAATACTTCTAATAACTTTCAGAATATTGAAATTAACGACTCTCAGAAGTTTCAATATATTGATGGTTTTGGGTATACATTAACCGGCGGAAGTGTTGAAGTAATCAATCGTCTTTCTCCTTCAAAAAGAAAAGCACTTTTAAACGAACTTTTTGGAAATGACAAGAACTCAATTTCAATAAGTTATTTAAGATTAAGTATTGGTGCATCTGATCTCGATGGTGAAGTTTTTTCTTATGACGATTTGCCAGAAGGTCAAACTGATCCTTCTCTTTCTAAATTCAGTTTGGCAAGAGATAAAGACCTAATTTCAATGCTAAAAGAAATTTTAGCAATCAATCCTAAAATAAAAATCATCGCAGCACCTTGGTCGCCACCGGTTTGGATGAAAGATAACGGTAAATCGATTGGTGGAAGCTTAAAAACTGAATATTATGATGTTTACGCAAAATATTTCGTAAAATATATTCAGGGAATGCAGAAAGAGGGAATTACAATTGATGCAATTACTCCTCAAAACGAACCTTTACATCCGGGAAATAATCCAAGTTTACTTATGGTTTCCGATCAACAGAGAGATTTTATTAAGCAAAGTTTAGGTCCTATTTTTAAATCAAATAATATTAAAACCAAAATCGTTGTTTACGATCACAATTGTAACAAACCGGAATATGCCATTAATATTTTAAATGATCCTGAAGCCAATCAATATATCGATGGTTCGGCTTTCCATCTGTATGAAGGAGATATTTCCGCTTTAAGTACGGTTCACAACGCTCATCCCAATAAAAACCTTTATTTTACAGAGCAATGGACAGGTGCAAAAGGAACTTTTAATGAAGATCTAAACTGGCATACCAGAAATGTTGTCATCGGATCGATGAGAAACTGGAGTAAAATTGCTTTAGAATGGAATCTTGCGAATGATCCCCAATATAAACCTCATACTCCGGGAGGATGTACAGAATGTAAAGGAGCGATTACGGTTTCAGACAGTGAAAATTTCACAAGAAATGTTGCGTATTATATTATTGCTCATGCTTCAAAATTTGTTCCGGCAAATTCTCAGAGAATAGCTTCTACACAAACAGAAAACTTGGCTACCGTTGCTTTCAAAACTCCGGAAGGGAAAACGGTTTTGATTGTTCAGAACAATAATAAGTCAGATGAAAGTTTCAATATAAAATATAATCAGAAAACAGCTCCCGTTACAATTACCGGAAGTTCTGTAGCAACTTATATTTTTTAAGTTAGTGTTATTATTGATTGGTAAAACTTCGTTTTTCTTTGCTAAGTAAAACATTTTAGCAAACTTGAAGAATTCAGCAACATTATTCATAAGAAAATCTTTGCGAACTTTACATTTAGAAACATACCAAAACTAATTATAAATGAAGAAGATATATTTCATATTAGCATTTACAGCATTCGGATTCAACGCTTTCGGACAAAAAACGGTCGATCAGAAAGTTTCCGAGTTGTTATCAAAAATGACGTTGGAAGAAAAAGTAGGACAACTCGTTCAATACAGTGGTTTTGAATATGCAACGGGTCCGCAAAACTCAAATTCTGCGACGGTTTTAGAAGAAATAAAAAAAGGAAAAGTTGGTTCTATGCTCAATGTTGCAGGAGCAGAAGAAACGAAAAAATTTCAAGAATTAGCTTTAAAATCAAGGTTAAGAATTCCATTATTGTTTGGTCAAGACGTCATTCATGGCTACAGAACAACATTTCCCGTGAATTTAGGACAAGCAGCGAGTTGGGATTTAAAATTAATTGAAAAATCAGAACGAATTGCAGCCACAGAAGCCTCAGCTTACGGAATTCACTGGACTTTTGCACCAATGATTGACATTGCAAGAGATCCGAGATGGGGAAGAGTGATGGAAGGTTCGGGTGAAGATACCTACTTGGGAATGCAAATTGGTTTGGCAAGAATCAAAGGTTTTCAGGGGAAAGGTCTTGGAAATCTTGACGCCATTATGGCCTGTGCGAAACATTTCGCAGCATACGGAGCGGCTGTTGGCGGAAGAGATTATAATTCTGTGGATATGAGTTTAAGGCAATTACACGAAACTTATTTACCTCCTTTCAAAGCTGCTGCAGAAGCGGGAGTCGCAACTTTCATGAACTCTTTTAATGACATTAATGGAATTCCGGCAACAGCAAACAAATATATTTTAAGAAATCTTTTAAAAGACCAATGGAATTATAAAGGTTTTGTGGTTTCAGATTGGGGAAGTATCGGAGAAATGGTTCCTCACGGATATGCCAAAGACAATAAAGAAGCTGCAGAAAAAGCCATGAATGCAGGAACCGATATGGATATGGAAAGTCGTGCTTATATGGCTGAACTTCCAAAATTGGTTAAAGAAGGGAAAGTTGATCCTAGGCTTATTGATGACGCAACGAGAAGAATTTTGGTTAAAAAATTTGAAATGGGATTATTTGATGATCCTTACAGATTTAGTAGTGAAAAGAGGCAGAAAGACCAATTAAACAATCAGGAAAATAGAAAATTCGGGAGAGAATTTGGTTCAAAAAGCATTGTTTTACTTAAAAATGAAAAGAATATTCTTCCGCTTTCAAAATCTATTAAAACGGTGGCTTTAATTGGTCCTTTTGGAAAAGAAACAGTTGCCAATCATGGTTTTTGGTCGATTGCATTTAAAGATGACAATCAGAGAATCGTTACGCAGTTTGATGGAATTAAAAACCAATTAGATAAAAATTCTACTTTATTGTATGCAAAAGGTGCCAATGTTGATGATCACGACAAATCGATGTTTGCAGAAGCTGTAGAAACGGCAAAAAAAGCAGACATTGTGATTATGACTTTAGGTGAAGGTCACGCAATGAGCGGAGAAGCGAAAAGCAGAAGTAATATTCATTTTTCAGGAGTTCAGGAAGAGCTTCTAAAAGAAATTGCTAAAACAGGGAAACCGATTGTTTTAATGATCAATGCAGGAAGACCTTTGGTTTTTGATTGGGCAGCAAATAATATTTCAACGATTATCTATACTTGGTGGTTGGGTACAGAAGCCGGAAATTCTATCGCAGATGTTCTTTTTGGAACGGTAAATCCGGGTGGAAAACTTCCAATGTCTTTTCCTAGAACTGAAGGACAAATTCCTGTTTATTACAATCATTATAACACGGGAAGACCTGCGAAAAATAACACCGACAGAAATTATGTTTCAGCATACATTGATCTTGACAATGATCCGAAATTTCCATTTGGTTATGGTTTAAGTTACACTCAATTTAAATATTCTGAGATGAATTTAAGTTCAATAAATCTTAAAGGAAATCAGACTTTAAATATTAGTGTAAATGTTTCTAATACGGGAAATTACGATGGGGAAGAAGTGGTGCAGTTGTACATCAGAGATTTATTTGGAAAAGTGGTACGACCTGTAAAAGAATTGAAAGGTTTCCAAAAAGTTTTCATTAAAAAAGGAGAAACTAAAACCATCAATTTTACATTAACTCCTGAAAATCTGAAATTCTATGATGATGAATTGAATTATGATTGGGAAGCTGGAGATTTTGATGTCATGATCGGAACAGATTCTCAAAATGTTCAGACCAAAAGAATTAATTGGGAAAAATAAATACTAATTTTCAAAACTAAGAGCGGGATAAAACCCGCTTTTGGTGGTAGAAGACTGAACGTTTTTTGTGAAAATATGAATTGAACACAGCGTTTGTCATTCTGAAAGAAACGTAGTGAATTGAAGAATCTCAACATCATTATTAGAGATTCCTCGTTCCTCGGAATGACAAACTTTTAGAATAACCAGAATTAAGATTTTAATTCAAGAGTTTAATTACACGCATCTTATTAATATTTTTAATTAAAATTCGGCGGAACCTTTGGCTCCGCCGAATTTATTTTTTCAAAAGATCTTTACAAATAACAATCAAAAAAAATCCGAAACAAAACGTTCCGGATTTATATTATTTATTACCAATTAATCATTATTCATGACTATTCAGCATCGTATTTGCTGATTACTTTCTGAGTAACACCAGAGCTGCTGAATCCACCATCATGGAAAAGATTCTGCATCGTTACTTTCTTCGTTAAATCAGAGAAAAGAGTAACGCAATAATCTGCGCATTCAAGAGCCGTAGCATTTCCTAGTGGAGACATATCTTCAGCATATCCTAAGAAACCACCGAAACCTTTCACACCACTTCCTGCAGTAGTTGGAGTAGGAGACTGAGAAACCGTGTTTACACGTACTTTTCTTTCACCCCAATAGTTTCCGAAAGTTCTTGCGATACTTTCCAGATAAGCTTTGTTGTCAGACATATCATTATAATCCGGGAATGTTCTTTGAGCAGCAATATAAGTTAGTGCCAAAATACTTCCCCATTCGTTCATACAGTCTTTTTCGTAAGCCACTCTCATTACTTTGTGGAAAGAAACTGCTGAAATATCCCAACCTTTTTCCAACCAATCATAGTTCATTTCTGTATAATGCTTTCCTTTTCTCACATTGATAGACATACCAATCGAGTGAAGGATGAAGTCGATTTTACCAAATTTTGCAACAGCAGCATCAAAAAGTTTTTCAAGATCTTCGATAGAAGTTGCATCTGCACCGATTACCTCAGAACCTGTTTTTTCTGCTAAACCGTTTAATTCTCCCATTCTAAGAGCGATCGGAGCGTTTGACAGGATAAATTCTGCGCCTTCTTCGTGGCATCTTTCAGCAACTTTCCATGCGATAGATTGTTCATTAAGGGCTCCAAAAATAATTCCCTTCTTGCCTTTAAGTAAACCGTATGACATAATTCTTTAATGTTTATTAATCCCACAAATGTAGCAATAATTTGTGTTTAGAACATAATAAAAAACGAAGCCTTCCTAAAAAGACTCCGTTTTTCTTTGATAATATATAAAAGACTAATAAACTTAGTTCGTTTTTTTGTTCCATTCTGCCTTCACATCTTCTGCTGCATCTTTGGTTTTTTCCCAAGCTTCATTGGCTCCGTCTTTAATATCTTCCCATGTATCTGCTGCATTAGCTTTTACCCTGTCTAGCCAACCTTCATGGTTTGCTTCTTCGTCATTATTCCTTTTTTCGTTAATATAATCTCTGGCTTTATCTGCCAAATCACTGATTTTCCATTTTGCATCGTTTGCTGCATTTCTTAAAGAGTTTTCAGTGTTGTCTACCGCTTTTTCAGCTTTGTTATAATCCTGGTTTTCCATAATGTTAATATTTAAGTGTTATGTTTTTAAAATAGGCAAGAAGTATTCCTAAAAAACAAAATGGTTGTTAAAATTTTCATAATGTTTAATATCTGTCTTTTATAAGCACAAACATGAGATTAATTACAACAAATAAAAAAGGATTTCAAATAATGAAATCCTTTAGATGTTATTTTATGATTCTATCGAGAACCCATTCAATCAAATTCTTTTCAGAAGCATGATGATCAGATGAAAACTCACCACGTCTTCTGTTGGCAATCACATTATTTACGGTAATCGCTTTGTGGCCTAACAATTTTGAGAAAGCATAAATTGCAGATGTTTCCATTTCAAAATTGGTAATTCCTAAGTCATTTAAAGTTTCAAGGAACTTGTCATCCAAAGCTTTTAAACGAAGCTGCCTTCCTTGTGGAGCATAAAATCCAGGAAAAGTGGCCGTATTTCCGTGGTATTTGGCATCTTTATACAATTCACCCAATTCTTCAGACCATTCAGAGAAATAAAGCATTGGCTTAATTTTTTCGTACGGAAATTTTTCAAAGAAATTTTTCGAAAACTCATTTTCAAACTGATAATCCTGATAAAAATGCATTAAACCGTCAAGACCAACTACATTTTGAGTAACCAGCATATTATCAACCTGCACATCAGGATTTACACTTCCGCAAGTTCCCATTCTGAATAGTTCTAATGATTGATGTTCAGATTTAAATTCTTTTTCTTTCAAATCGATATTCACCAAAGCATCAAGCTCGTTCATTACGATATCTATGTTTTCGGTACCGATTCCGGTTGACATTACAGAAATTCTCTCACCACGTAAAGTTCCTGTGTGAGTATAAAATTCTCTTTTATTTTTTTTGATTTCAACCTTATCAAAGTATTTTGAAACTTTTGGAACTCTATCCGGATCGCCTACCAAAATTATTTTATTGGCAATATCTTCCGGCAAAAGGTTAAGATGATACACACTTCCGTCTTCGTTCAGAACCAATTCTGAAGCTGCAAGTTTATTTAGCATAATTATTTTATTAAAAAAGGGAGGTGAAGATAGGAAAATTGTTTTAGAGCCTGTTTAAATTTTATTCAAAAGTTTTTTTATAGGTCTTTTCTCAATTTTCTAAAATAAAATAAAATTTGTTTATTCTTAACTTTAACATTAAGAATTTCAGTGAATTAAGTTAGATTTAATTAAGAAATAAATAAATCGATTTTTATTAAGTTTTTTTAAGCTAAATAATCTTAATTTCTTAATGTTAAAAATATATTCAAAATTTAAACAGGCTCTTAATTAAAGAAGGTCAGTCAAAAGATAATCTTTATTTAATTTAAGATTAAAGTTGAAGTAATATTGAAATCTTAGATTTGCGTTTTAATAATTACACTTTCTCTTTTGCTGTCGTCATTTTCTTTGTCGATGGCAATTTTTATTTGAAATCTTAAAATGAATATTCAAAAAATGTTTAATGATACATTTAAATTTTAAAAATTTGAATAACTTTCTATCAACTATCAACTATCAACTGCAACCTAAAACCTCATATAATCTATCCGCCGACTCTTTTCGTTTTATAACCCATATCTTTTAGAATAGCCATAATCTTATCACGGTTATCACCCTGAATAATAATTGTTCCGTCTTTTTCAGAACCACCGATTCCCAAAGTGGTTTTTATTTTTTTTGAAATCTTTTTCAAATCATCTTCACTTCCTTCCCAACCTTCTACAATCGTTACAGGCTTTCCGTTTCTGCCTTTCTTTTCAAATTTACAAACCAGAGGTTCTTTCTGCTTAAATTCTTCTTCGGGCATTTGAAAATCCTGCTCTTCATGCTCAGGAAAAAGGTTTTTTAGTTGGTCTCTTAAATCCATAAAACAAAATTAAAAATAATATTTATAATTCCGGATAATTTAATTTCAATCATATATCATTTTAAAAATTCTCAAATTACTCACAATCTAATTGTAAATGAAATTTCTCAGTATTCTTCGCTGAGTAGAACGCCTTTGCGAACTTAAAAACTGTCAGTTGTTAAAAATATCTTAGCGACCTTAGCGTTAAAATTAAGTATTCTAATCAACAAGAATACTAAGTTAGATTCAATATTTGGAGTAGTTTTCTTTGAACTTTTAAGCAAAATTAAAACCTTTAAAATTCTTCAATTCACTTTAAAATCAATAAATTTGTTTGTTTAAAAATCAAATTAAAATGTCTAAAAAAGCAATATTGGCAATACTTGACGGATGGGGTTTGGGAACAAATCCTGAAGTTTCTGCATTAGCTCAAGCAAATACACCATTTATAGATAGCTGTTATCAAAAATTTCCACATACAACTTTAGAAGCAAGCGGTTTGGCAGTTGGTCTTCCGGCCGGACAAATGGGAAATTCTGAAGTAGGACACATGAATTTGGGAGCAGGTAGAGTGGTTTATCAAAATTTGGTAAAACTAAACATGGCTGTCGAAAACGGCACTTTAGGACAGGAAAAAGTAATTCAGGAAGCATTTGATTATGCCAAAAGAGAAAATAAAAATGTACACTTTATTGGTTTGGTTTCCAACGGTGGGGTGCATTCACATATCAATCATTTAAAAGGACTTTTGTCTGCGGCAAAAGATTTTGGTTTAAATGAAAATGTTTACGTACATGCTTTTACAGACGGTAGAGATTGCGACCCGCATTCAGGTTTAGGATTTATTGAAGAATTGCAGGAACACATGAATCACACAACCGGAAAAGTGGCTTCTGTTATCGGAAGATATTATGCAATGGACAGAGACAGGAGATGGGAGCGTGTAAAATTAGCTTACGACGCAATGGTTGAAGGTGTTGGTTTGCAGACAACAGATGCACTTGCAGCAATCAAAGCATCTTATGACGAAAATGTTACCGATGAATTCATCAAGCCAATTATTTTGGTAAAAGAAACTCAGATTGGGAACGTTGTTCCTGTAGGTAAAATCGTTGATAATGATGTAGTGATTTGCTTCAATTTCCGTACAGACAGAGGTCGTGAGATCACAGAAGTTCTTTGTCAGCACGATATACCCGAATATTTTATGCGAAAGCTAAATCTTCATTATATTACATTAACCAATTACGATAAAACGTATCAAAATGTAAATGTTGTTTTCGATGAAGAAGTTTTAAAAGATACAATGGGTGAAGTTCTGGAAAGAAACGGAAAAACCCAGATCAGAATTGCTGAAACCGAAAAATATCCTCACGTTACGTTTTTCTTTTCAGGAGGTCGTGAAGAAGAGTTTCATGGTGAAAAAAGATTGCTTTGTCCGAGTCCGAAAGATGTTCCTACTTACGATTTGAAGCCTGAAATGTCTGCTTATGATATTACTAACGCAATTTTACCAGAATTAGAAAACGAAACTGCCGACTTTATATGTTTAAACTTCGCAAACACCGATATGGTTGGTCACACCGGAGTTTTTGAAGCAGCGGTAAAAGCAGCAGAAACGGTAGATAAATGCATCGAAAAAGTTGCAACAATGGCTTACGAACATGGTTATGCTGTTTTCATTTTGGCAGATCATGGCAACTCTGATGTCATGATTAATTCAGATGGTTCTCCAAACACGCAGCATTCAACTAATTTGGTTCCATTAATTGTGATGGATAAAGATAAAAACTGGGAACTAAAACCAGGGAAATTAGGAGATATGGCACCAACAATTTTGCACACAATGGGAATAGAAATTCCTGCAATTATGACAGGTGATATTTTAGTGAGCTAAAAGTGAAATAATATTATCAAAAAAATACCGTTATAGTAGTGATAACGGTATTTTTTATGATTTATATCAGACATATTATGAGATACATATAATATTATGCTTTAAATAATAAATAAATCATATCTTTGCAAATTATAAACTTAATTTTTAGATGTACAACAAGCTGGTAAGAAAAGAGGTAATGGGTATTTTGGAAAAGGAAGTCGGTTCTTTTCTTGAGAAATTTTTGACTCCGATTGAAAAAATATGGCAACCTTCAGATTTTTTACCGGATCCTTCAAGTGATAACTTCAAATACGATTTAGACGAAATTCAGACTTTTGCCCGTGAAATGCCTTACGATCTTTTCGTAACATTAATTGGTGACTGTATTACAGAAGAAGCACTGCCTTCTTACGAATCATGGTTAATGGGCGTTGATGGCGTAGATCAGGAAGGAAAATTGGGTTGGGCAAACTGGGTGAGATCTTGGACTGGTGAAGAAAACAGACACGGAGATTTATTAAACAAATATCTTTATCTGTGCGGAAGAGTAAATATGAGAGAAGTTGAAATTACAACTCAGTATTTAATCAGCGATGGTTTCGATTTAGGAACAAGTATGGATCCTTACAGAAACTTTGTTTATACAAGCTTCCAGGAAACTGCAACCAACATTTCTCACAGAAGAGTAGGTACATTGGCAAAACAATCCGGTAACGGAAAACTGGCAAAAATGTGTGGGGTAATTGCCGCAGACGAAGCAAGACACGCAAAAGCATACAAGCATTTTGTAACTAAAATTTTAGAATTAGATCCATCGGAAATGATTTTGGCATTTGAAGATATGATGCGTAAAAAAATCGTTATGCCGGCTCACATGATGAGGCAGTCTGGTCAAAAAGCGGGTGAACTTTGGGGGCACTTCTCAGATGCAGCACAAAGATGTATGGTTTACACGGGACAGGATTATATCAACATTATGAAAGAACTTCTTGATGAATGGAAGATCGAGCATATTACAGGTCTTACAGAAAAGGCAGAAAAAGCTCAGGAATATTTGATGAAACTTCCTTCAAGGTTACAAAAAATCACAGACAGAATTTCTACTCCAGATTTGCAGTTTGAATTCAGCTGGGTAAAAAAATAATTAGATTTTAACAATAAATTATAAATTGAAGTGTCGGAGTTTTTCGGCACTTTTTATTTATTTAGTATCTTTGCCCAGCTAAAAACGCAACAAAATGTTAAATAATAAAAAAATTGCTGTTGATTTTGACGGAACTATCGTAGACGACGCATATCCTGCAATTGGAAAAACTAAGATTTTCGCATTCGAAACACTTAAAAAACTTCAGGCTCAAGGTTTTAGACTGATACTTTGGACGTACAGACATGGTAAAACTTTGGATGAAGCTGTAGAGTTTTGCAGACAAAATGGTATTGAGTTTTATGCAGTTAACTCAAGTTTTGAAGGAGAGGTTTTTGATTCTGAAACTCAGTCTCGAAAATTGGATGCAGACTGGTTTATCGACGACAGAAATTTAGGAGGTTTTCCTGGTTGGGGAGAGATTTATAACATCATCAACGAAAGAATAGAGTTTCGCGTAGAAGGAAAAGAGGTTTTAGCGTATTCAAAACTGAAAAAAGAAAAGAAAAAAGGATTATTCTGGTAAGATTTGAGAAATTAGAAGCTAGATGTTAGAAATTAGTTTTAATATCACTTTTAATAATTTTATCAAGAAAGTAAAGATGTTTAGGATTAAAAGATCTATTCATGAAGTTGAAAATCTAATATCTAACATCTAATATCTAACATCTATATTAAAAAATGATTCAATTAAAAACAATAGACGAGCTTCGTCTTATGAAAGAAAGTGCCCAATTGGTTTCCAGAACATTAGGAATGTTGGCAAAAGAAATCAAACCGGGAATTACTACTTTATATTTAGATAAATTAGCACACGATTTTATTAAAGATCACGGGGCTGAACCAGCATTTTTAGGATACGGAGGTTTCCCTAATTCTTTGTGTATTTCACCGAACGAACAAGTAGTTCACGGTTTTCCAAATAAAGAAGAAATAAAAGAAGGTGATGTACTTTCTGTAGATTGTGGTGCCATTCTTAACGGTTACGTTGGAGATCACGCCTATACTTTTGAAATTGGCGAAGTAAAACCTGAAACTAAAAAATTACTGAAAGTTGCTAAAGAATCTCTTTACAAAGGGATTGAGCAATGCATCAGAGGAAAAAGAATCGGTGATATTTCTCACGCAATCCAGAAACACTGTGAAAAAGAAGGGTATGGAGTTGTGAAAGAGCTTGTTGGTCACGGTTTAGGAAAGAAAATGCATGAAGATCCCCAAGTTCCGAATTACGGAAAACAGGGAAGCGGAAAAGTGATTAAAGACGGTTTGGCAATTGCTATCGAGCCGATGATTAATTTAGGTACCGAAAAAGTGAAATTCCATAATGATGGATGGACGGTTACAACATTAGATAATCAACCTTCTGCCCACTTCGAGCATGATGTTTGTGTTATCAACGGTAAACCTGTTTTATTATCAACTTTCAAATATATTTACGATGCTTTAGGGATTGTAAGTGATGAAGAAAAGCCATTCCAATTGGATTTTTAATGAAAAAGCTGACTAAGTTTTTATTAAATAAAATCCCTCGTCCGATGCTTATCAAGATGAGTATTTGG
The DNA here is from genome assembly GCF_026163565.1 of Chryseobacterium sp. YIM B08800. Classification (GTDB taxonomy): domain Bacteria; phylum Bacteroidota; class Bacteroidia; order Flavobacteriales; family Weeksellaceae; genus Chryseobacterium. The sequence continues at coordinate 105,526 of NZ_JAPDKN010000014.1, read as the reverse complement.
GCGCGACCGTTGATCTATCAGTTTTTTAAAGGTGATCAATTTTACGATCCTATCGATGGAAGATCTTACCGAAAGTTTTTACCTTACGGATACGGAAAACAAAGAGAAAATGCGTTGTCTCCGGGAACTTTAAGTCTCGAAAGGCATCGTCAAATGTATCTGTATCTTCAGAATGAAACCGATTTTTTCATTAAAAATTATAAAGTTCTGCATATTGCTCCCGAGCAGGAATTTTTGAGAAAATTTAAAAGAATGAGCAATCTCAACTATATTTCTGCGGATTTATATTCGCCGATTGTAGATGTGAAAGCTGATATTTTAGATTTACCTTTTGAAAATGAAAGTTTTGATATTATCTTTTGTAATCATGTTTTAGAACATATTCAGGATGATGCAAAAGCAATGAGCGAATTATACAGAGTAATGAAACCGGGAGGTTGGGGAATTCTTCAGGTTCCGATGAAAAATTCTTTGGAAAAAACCTATGAAGATTTCACTATAACCGATCCAAAAGAAAGGCAAAAACATTTCGGACAGTACGATCATGTTCGTTGGTACGGAATGGATTACTTTGACAGACTTAAAGATGCTGGTTTTGAAGTGGAAGCTAATTTTTACTCACAGCAGTTTTCTGATGCAGAAATAAAAAAATATGGTTTAAGACTCAACGAAATTTTACCAATCGTTTTAAAGAAATAAAAAATCGGCTTCAAATTCTGAAGCCGATTTTTGTTATAAGCTGAAAATTTATTTTTTAATAAAAATTTCTGGTTTAAAGTTTTCTATACTTAAAATATATTGTCCGGCTGCAAAACTGCTTACATCTATTTTAAGCGTTTTATCTGATGTTAATGTTTCAAATAAAATTTTTCCTGAAAGATCATTAATTTTCAATTTTAAATTCTTTTCTACATTCTCTATGATTACAAAATCTGTAGAAGGATTTGGGTATAATTTAAAAGTTTTCTTAATAGTGTTTTCTTTTGTTCCTAAAAATGAATTGTTATAATAAATTTTATCTCCAGTTGTTACTTTTGTTATAATAAGCGTTTTCGAACTGCTATTATTTACAATTTCATAATTAAAAACACTTCCCGTTGGACTATTCATAAGGTAGAAATCACAATTTTTTTGATCATAATCCCTAACTGCGGTTTGATTAGTTCCTACATATTGCATCAATGTACATGCGCCTCCGTTGCTTATAAAACTATCTTGTATCGTCGAAAAGTTCATATTAATTACTGCCGAATTAAAATATTTAGAACTAAAAGAATTTGGCGTTCCTGATTGATAAAATAACGATCTTTCAAGATTAATATTCATAGCAGGAGTAGCTGTCGTTTGTCCGTTCATTACAATTTGGGAGATGTACCAATCATTATTAAAAAGATCGGCATTTTGTCCAAACAATGTACTGCCAATAAACAGAAAAAGTAGTTTTGTTCTCATATAATAGTTTTTCCCAAATATAAGAAATATATTATCGCTTTTTAATGAGAAACCGCTTTCAAACCAATAACAGAACCAATCAATGTTGAAATGAAAAATATTCTCCAGAAACTTGCAGGGTCTTTAAACACTAAAATTCCTACCAAAGCTGTTCCCACCGCACCAATTCCGGTCCAGACTGCATAAGCGGTTCCGATAGGTAAAGTTTCTGTTGCTTTGATGAGTAAAAGCATACTGATGGTGAGACAAACCAAAAATCCTCCAAACCACCAATACATCTCGTTTCCAGTGGTTTCTTTTACTTTTCCGAGGCATGATGCAAAAGCAACCTCAAATAATCCTGCGATAATTAAAATAATCCAGTTCATTTAATATTTAATTTTATACCGCAAAATTGAGGTTTTAAAGTGAAATAAAATTTTACAAATGTTAAAAAATACAGCTTGATTCTGATATTATCTGAAGTGAAAATAAGGATGATTTACTCCGGAGGAGCAAAACCTTTGTAGAAAATTTGCAAAAAAAATATGAGCTCCGTAGGAGCGAAACAATACTAGAAATTCAATTTTAATTATTTAATTTCTGCACGAATTCTACTCAAACTCACCTGTGTAATTCCCAAATAAGATGCAATATGACCCAACTGAACTCGCTGCAAGAGATAAGGCTTTTCTTTGAGCAGGTCTTTATACCTTTCAAGTGCTGTTTTATACTGTCTAGAAATAATCAGTTCTTCCGTTTTTACCAGTTCGCGTTCTGCAAATTTCCGTCCCCAATTTGCAATATGAATGTCTTCATGATAAAGATTTTTTAACTTTTCAGTTTCAAGTCTATAAAATTCACAGTCTTCCAAAAGTTCTATATTTTCGTAGCCTGGCTTTTCATCCACATAACTTTTCATGGAAACTACAGGTTCGCCTTCTGTTCCAAACCAAAAAGTAATATCATTATTTTCTGTAGAAGCATAAGCGCGAACAATTCCTTTCTTTAAAAAATAAATATAAGGAATCACTTTATTGGCTTCCATCAGGCAAAATCCTTTATGATAATTAACTTCAGAGATGTGCTGTATTAAATTTAATTTTGATAATTCCGGAAGCGGAAATATAGCATTGATGATCTGATCGATTTCCATGAAAAGTCATGATTAATTATTCTTCAAAAATAGACTTTTTTAAGCACTAATTTTAGATATAGTCTAAATCCAAATTTTGTTTTACTAACTTTGCAAATCGTAACAAAACGAATTAATACTTTTATATGCACAAAGCAGGATTTGTAAACATCGTTGGAAAGCCAAATGCCGGAAAATCCACCCTTCTGAATCAGTTAATGGGAGAGAAGTTGGCAATTGTAACGCAAAAGGCTCAGACAACACGACATAGAATTTTTGGAATTTATAATGAAGAAGACTTGCAGATTGTATTTTCTGATACTCCCGGAGTATTAGATCCAAAATACGGTTTGCAGGAAAAAATGATGGATTTTGTGAAAGACTCTTTACAGGATGCAGACGTTTTCCTTTTCATTGTAGATGTGACCGATAAAGCTGAACCATCAGAATTTTTAATTGATAAACTAAATAAAATTCCGGTACCGGTTTTATTATTACTGAATAAAGTTGACCAAACCAATCAGGAAGGTCTTGAGAAACTGGTTTCAGAATGGCATGAGAGAATTCCTAAGGCGGAAATTCTTCCTATTTCAGCTTTAAATGCTTTTAACACCGAAATTATTTTACCGAAATTAAAATCGATGTTGCCAGAAAGTCCGGCGTATTATGATAAAGACATGTACACCGACAAACCGGAACGTTTCTTTGTAAACGAGGCCATCAGAGAGAAAATTCTTTTGAATTATGAAAAAGAAATTCCGTATTCTGTAGAAGTGGTAACCGAAATGTTTAAAGAAAAAGAAGGTATTATCTTCATCGATTCTATTATTTATGTAGAAAGAGATACCCAAAAAGGGATCATCATCGGGCATAAAGGAGAAGCTATCAAAAAAGTAGGAACAGAAGCAAGAATTGATCTGGAAAAGTTTTTCTCTAAAAAAATTCACTTAAATCTTTTCGTAAAAGTGAAAAAAGACTGGCGAAAAAATGACAGAGATTTGAAAAATTTTGGGTATAGATAGACTAAAACGTCTCTATTCATCGTTGTATTAACGGATATTTTTGTTATCTTTAGTTTAAATTTTCAATCAATGAGCTATTCAAACACAAAGGCAGATCCTGTAATTTTTGATATTGTATTATTTCTTGTAAGACTATTTATAGGTTTTGCGATGATTTCGCACGGTTTTCCCAAACTTCAAACATTAATTGACGGCGGTGAAATTCAGTTCTATGACTTTTTAGGTTTAGGTCCGAAAATTTCTTTAGGATTAACTGTCTTTGCTGAATTTGTGTGTTCAATCTTTATTATTCTTGGTTTATTTACAAGAATTGCAGCGGGATTTTTAATCTTTACAATGGGTTTTGCCGCTTTTGTAGTTCATAGTGCAGATGGTTTTGATAAAAGAGAATTAGGCCTATTGTATCTTTCAATTTACCTGATGATTATTACATTTGGAGCAGGAAGATTCTCAATTGATGGAATGATAGAGAAACGAAGAAGAGCCAATGACTGGTAAAGTCAATTTGATATAAAATAAAATCCCGAAACATTTTGTTTCGGGATTTTTTATGTGAATTTGAAATATTTTATTCAATGAATATTAATCTCAAATTTTAAATTTCAAATTCTTATGCCAATTTTTGAGAATCTGCAACAAACTGAGCCAAACCGCTGTCTGTTAAAGGGTGTTTTAATAAACTCAAGATTGGAGGAAGTGGTGAAGTGATAACATCTGCACCAATTTTTGCACAGTCAATAATATGCATTGAGTGACGGATAGAAGCTGCTAAAATTTCAGTTTCATACATATAGTTATCAAAAATTAATCTGATTTCCTGAATCAAATTTAAACCATCTGTTGTAATATCATCTAATCTTCCTAAGAACGGAGAAACGTAAGTTGCACCAGCTTTAGCTGCCAAAAGAGCTTGTCCAGGAGAGAAGATCAAAGTACAGTTTGTTTTGATTCCTTTATCAGAAAAATATTTCAAAGCTTTGATACCGTCTTTAATCATTGGGATTTTCACCACAATATTTGGGTGAATTGCAGCCAATTCGTCACCTTCTTTAATCATTTCTTCGTACGTTGTAGAAAGTACTTCAGCAGAAATATCTCCGTCCACAATCTCGCAAATCGCTTTGTAATGATTTTTGATAGCTTCATCACCTTTAATTCCTTCTTTAGCCATCAATGACGGGTTGGTCGTTACACCATCCAAAATTCCAAGATCTTTAGCTTCTTTAATTTGCTCTAAATTAGCAGTGTCAATAAAAAATTTCATTTTGTTTAAATTGATTTATTTCCGCAAAGATAAACATTCCATTTTGAATTATCAGTTACGAGATTTGAGTTTCGAGGGTTGATTATTGCATCGTTTAACACGAGACCCGCAACTCGGATCAAATTTATAACTTTGAAAATATGAAAAACCAATTCACCGCAAAGCTCGAAATCATAGGAATTAATCCTTTTGTTTTTCTTCCTAATGAAATTTTAAATGAAATATTTGAAACTTCAGGAAAAGATAAAAGTCCGATTCCTGTGAAAGGAACTGTAAATGGTAAAGAATTCAGACAAAACTTAATGAAATATTTAGGAGAATGGCGGCTGTACATTAATTTAACCATGCTAAAAGATTCTCCAAAAAGAATTGGTGAAATGCTTGAAGTTTTTGTAGAATTTGATCATTCTGACCGAACAATCTCAATTCATCCAGATTTAGAAAAAGCAATCCAAGAAAATTCTATTGCTTTACAAAACTTTGAAAATCTCATTCCTTCAAGAAGATCAGAGTTGATCCGTTACATTAATAATTTAAAGACCGAAGCAAGCATTCAAAGAAATATTGAAAAAATCATTCGACATTTAACTGGTGAGACAGACTTTTTCGGAAAAAAGATCAAATAAAAAACCGAAGAAAATAATTTCTCCGGTTTCTTTAAATTTATGAATTAAGAGCTTGGCTCAATTTTACAGCTTCCTGATTACTCGGATCATACTGTATTGATTTCGCAATAAACTCTTTAGCTTTATTCGGATTGTCTTTTTGTTCGCTAAATGCGATGTAATAATAAGCATAGGCAAGATTTTTTTTGCTTGCTTCGATTTCTTCCGGTTTTTTTACGGTTGCAATATATTTTTCGTAAGAAAGTTTAGCATTTACATCATCTTTAGCCGATTGATAAGAATAGGCCTGACTGTAATAAGATGGAGCCCAATCTGGTAACAATACAGAAATCTTTTTCCATGTAGCAATTGCGTTTTGCCAATCTGTAGCATCCTGATAAGCGGTAGCTAATTTAGCAAGAGCTTCTGCATCTTTAGGATTGCTTTCAACTTGTTTTTTCAATCCCTCAATTACGGGGTTTGTTTGTATCTGAGCTTTAGAAGCAGTAACTTTCACACTGTCCGTTGGTGAAGTTTGGGCAACAAGAGCACCTGTACTTCCTATCATCATTAAACCTACAAATAATTGCTTAGTATTAATTTTAATCGTTTTCATATTTCTTACATTTTTAAAATTGTAAATAGAGAAGTTCAAGAATAATTCCATTAAAAGAATAGTTTTAGAACTCTTAAGTTTTTTTTGATGGTATTAACAGTTATCAGACTTTTTTTAGCGTATTTTTTGATTCTTACCGTGTTTGAGTTTATCTTTGTTTCATTACAAACCTATTATTTTTCATCTTATGAATGTATTATTAGCCTCAACATCTACACTTTTTGGCGGAGAATATCTTGAATATTTAAAGGAAGAACTTATTGATCTATATAAAGGAATTGACGAAATTATCTTCATCCCATTCGCAAGACCCGGCGGAATTTCACATGACGATTACACCGCAAAAGCACAGTCTTTTTTCGAACCCATTAATATTAAAGTAAAAGGATTACACGAGTTTGATGATAAAATAGAAGCTTTAAATTCGGCAAAAGGATATTTTACAGGCGGTGGAAACACTTTTTTATTGGTTAAAACTTTGCATGAAGAAAACTTGATGTCTGTGTTAAAACAAAATATAGAAAATGGTAAAGCCTATTTAGGCTGTAGCGCAGGAAGTAATATTGGCGGGCAAAATATGAAAACTACGAATGATATGCCGATTGTTTATCCGCCAAGTTTTGAATGTATGGGATTAGTTCCTTTCAATCTTAATCCGCATTATTTAGATCCAAATCCTGATTTGAAGCATAACGGAGAAACAAGAGAAACCAGAATTAAAGAATTTTTAACGCAAAACAACACCAAAGTTGTAGGATTGCGTGAAGGAAACTGGATCAGAAGAATTGGCGATAAAATTACCGTTGAAGGAAATGAATTGACAAGAATTTTTGAAAAAGGAAAAGAACCTTATGAAATTGAAGCAGGAAGCGAACTTTAACTCTTATTTTTGAATACTACTCAAATAATTTAATGTTATTAGCGTTGTCATGCTGAGCGGAGTCGAAGCATTCTGTAAAGCCTTTTAATACATATCAAATGAAAAAAACCTTTGTATTTCTTACACTTTCCACACAAATTATTTTTGCCCAAAATATTGCTCAAAAATTAGATGATGCCACAAAAAATCTAATGAATTCTTCTTTGGCCATTTCATCTAATTTATCTTTTTATGTTGCTGATGAAAGCGGAAATCTTGTGTATGAATTTCAGGGAAATAAAGGATTATCTACAGCGTCAACCCAGAAAATTTTCACAGCAGCTGCAGCTTTGGAAACGTTAGGCAAAAATTATACGTACAAAACAACATCATCCTATTCAGGAACGATTTCTAATGGAAATTTAAACGGAAATCTTTTCATTACTTCAAACGGTGACCCTACTTTAGGAAGCTGGAGATACGAAGGTTACAAACCAGAAAATTTTAGACAAAAATTAATTGAAGCAGTTAAAAAATCTGGAATTACAAAAATTTCGGGAGATTTGGTGATTGATGATTCTTATTTTGACCATCAAACGATTCCAGGAGGTTGGCCGTGGGATGATTTGGGAAATTATTATGGAGCCGGAGTTTGGAGCGTAAATTGGCGTGAAAATCAATTTGACATCAACATCAGCGGAAATGATTTTAAAAGCTTTTCCTATCCTTTAGAAAACGTAAAATGGTTAAATGATTTAAAAGCAGCAGGAAATTCAGATCAAAGTTTAATTTTTACAGCACCGTATTCTGATGTTGCTTTAATTAACGGAAGTTTACCTGCAGGAAAAGTAACGACAGTTTCAGGTTCTGTTCCGAATCCTCCATTACAATTGGGTGTGGAAGTTCAGAAATGGCTGAAAGAATCCGGAATTGATTTTTCAGGAAAAGTAGTTACCAATTCTCAATTGGAAATAGAAGGTAAAAAAACATTAGAAACTCCAAAAAATAATATTATTCTTACCTACGAATCGCCAACTTTAGATAAGATCGTGTATTGGTTTTTGAGGAAATCGGTGAATTTATATGGTGAAAATTTAATTAAAACTTTAGGCAAAGAGAAAAAAGGAAATCCGAGTTTTAAAAGCGGAATTGCTTATTTAAAAGAATTCTGGAAAGCAAAAGGAATCAATTCAAATATGATCAATTTTGCTGACGGAAGTGGACTTTCTCCTCAAAATTATGTTTCGGCAAAAGCGGAAGTTCAGGCATTATTGTATGCAAAAAAACAATCTTGGTTTGATTCTTATTATGACGGATTTCCCAATCAGGATAACGGTATGAAAATGAAAAGTGGAACAATGCGCGACACAAAATCATACGCAGGTTATCATACTTCAAAAGACGGAAAAAAGTATGTATATTCAATTATTATTAACAATTATCAGGGAAGCGGAAGTTCAGAGCTGCAGAAGATTTTGAATATTTTAAAATAAATACAATTGAAAAAAAGATCCATTTTTGCCAGATTCAACAACTGGTTTATTTTTTCTTTGATGACATTGGTGGTTGTAGCGATTGTGATTGCTTCAACTATGGTGGTAAATTACCTAAAGAAAGATGAAGTAAAGAGAGTTGATATTTTGGTGAAAGCCATAAAATTTCAACAGGACATGACTCCCAGTCTAGAAGTTCAGGAGCTTCTTCTTGCTATTTATAGCTCAAATACTACAATTCCAATGATTATTTTAGATAAAAATGATCAGGTTATAGAATATAAGCATTTACCAAAAGAAATTGGCGACGACTCTCAAAATATTATCGCTGAAGCTAAGAAAATGGAGAAAAAATATCCTCCGATAGAAATAATCGTGCAAGGTGGAAATAATCAGTTTGTGTACTATGACAACTCAAAAATGCTGAATAATCTTCAGTATTTTCCATTTTTATTAGGATTTTTTGTGTTGTGTTATTTCTTATTTTCATTCTGGTTTTTAAGAACAGTTAAAAAAACAGACGAAGGTTATCTTTGGGCAGGATTAGCAAAAGAAACCGCCCATCAAATTGGAACTCCATTATCATCCATGATGGGCTGGATGGAAATTATGAAGCTTGAAAACCCCGATTCAGACGGCGTTATCGAAATAGAAAAAGATATTGAAAGACTGAGAACAATCTCAGAAAGATTCTCAAAAATTGGTTCAGTCCCTGAATTAAACGACACCAACTTTAATGAAACCATTCAAGAGAATTATGATTATCTGAAAACAAGAATTTCAAGAAAGATAGATTTTACACTTCTGCTTCCAACATACAATATTTTGGTTCCGCACAATAAAATCCTGATGAGCTGGGTAATTGAAAACCTCGTAAAAAATGCAGTTGACGCCATGAAAGGTGAGGGAACTTTACAAATGTCGGTTTTCGAACGCAACAAAAATATTTTGGTAGAAGTAAAAGACAACGGAAGCGGAATGACAAAATATCAGGCGCAAAATGCTTTCAAACCCGGATATTCAACGAAAAAACGTGGTTGGGGATTGGGTTTAAGCTTAGCCAAAAGGGTAGTGCAGGAGTATCATAATGGAGATATTAGGATTTCTCAAACCGAAGTAGGAAAAGGAACCACTTTTAGAATTCTGATCAGAAAAGCATAAATTTTTATCCTTGCAAAATGAATATTTTACACGTCAAATTTTCATCTTAAAAGCAACATTCAAAACTTCAAAACAAAAGAAAAAATCACTATTTTTGAAGCATGATTAAAGCGAGTAATATCCATAAATCTTATGGAAGTCTGGAAGTATTGAAAGGAGTTGACATTCACATCAAAACGGGAGAAGTTGTCTCTATTGTTGGAGAATCTGGCGCCGGAAAATCTACATTGCTACAGATTTTGGGAACTTTAGATACGCCTTCAGATCCTAAAAAATACGATACTGAAATCTTGTTGAATGATCAATCTTTCATTTATATGAGTGATAAACAAATTTCAAAATTCAGAAATCAGAATATTGGTTTTGTTTTTCAGTTTCATCAGCTACTTCCCGAATTTACTGCTTTGGAAAATGTTTTGCTGCCTACCCGAATTGCAGGAACCAGCGAAAAGGAAGCTTTAGATAAGGCTTATCAATTATTTGAAGATCTGAAAATAGCAGAAAGAATTCATCATAAACCCAATCAATTATCGGGTGGTGAAGCGCAGAGAGTTGCCGTTGCAAGAGCTTTGATTAACTCGCCAAAGATTATTTATGCAGATGAACCGACGGGAAATTTAGACTCAAAAAACGCAGATGATCTTCATCGATTATTTTTTGATTTGAGAGATAAATACAATCAGACTTTTGTGATTGTAACGCACAATCCGCAATTGGCTGAAATTACAGACCGCAAACTGGTGATGAAAGACGGATTGATTATTGAATAAATTATTATTTCGAAAAAACACAAGATTCTAAAAAAATTAAAATATGAAATCTTTACTATTTGCATTGTTATTTCTTATTTCCTGTAACCCATCAAAAGCTCAGGAAAATACAGATATTTTGCCTAAAGAAAGGATTTCTGAACTTAAAAACTATATTAAGGATAAAAATTACAATCAAAACCTGGCTGTTTTTATCAATTTTAAAATAACTTCAGGAAAGTACCGGTATTTTGTTTATGATTTAAAAAATGACAAAATTGTACAGAAAGCAATTGTTTCTCACGGTTCAGGATCTGTAATTAAAAATTCAAATCAACTTAAATTTTCTAATGTTGAAGGCTCATATCAATCTTCATTAGGAAAATATGAAATTAAAGAAAGTTATTCAGGTCAATTCGGAAAAGCATATCGTTTAAATGGTTTAGATTCCACCAACAGCAACGCAATGCAAAGGGCGATTGTATTACATTCTTTTGGATGTGTACCAGATCATGAATCTCAGAATTTAGCCTGTTTAAGTTTGGGTTGTCCGATGCTTTCAATAAAAGCTTTTAACGAAACCGCAAAACATATAGATCAATCAAAAAAGAGTATTATTTTGTATGCTTTTTATTAATTTAGTTGATAGTTGATAGTTGATGGTTGATGGTTGATGGTTGATGGTTGTTGAATGAATTTAATAAATATACGAGTAAACTAATATTTTTTTTCATTAACTAAAATACTAAATAACTAATAACTAACAACTAAATCCCATAACCTAAACCCTAAAACCATGTCTATAAAATTTTTGGCAGAAGACGACAGACCCAGAGAAAAGTTTTTACTGAAAGGTAGAAACTCACTTTCTGATTCTGAACTTTTGGCAATCATTATGGGCAGCGGAAACAGAGAAGAAACAGCGGTAGAATTAGGCCGAAAAATTCTGGCATCGGTTGATAATAATTGGCATCAGCTAAGTTTATTAACGGTTAAAGATTTAATGAAATTCAAAGGAGTAGGTGAAGTGAAAGCGATTTCAATTGCAACTGCTTTGGAAATCGGGAGAAGAAGAGCTAATCAGGAAATCCCTGAAAAACCTTTGATTTCCAGCAGTAAAGATGCTTATAACATTCTGAAAATATATTTATCAGATCTCAGAACTGAAGAATTTTGGGCTTTATTTCTCAACCAAAGCAATAAAGTAATTCATATCGCTCAGTTGACGCAAGGTGGAATTAATCAGTCGATTGTAGACATTAGAATACTCTTTAAAACCGCATTAGAACATTTTTCGACAGGAATTATTATTTCGCACAATCATCCGTCAGGAAATTTAAAACCCAGTGCAGAAGATATCAGTATAACCAAACAAGTGAAAGAAGCAGGAAATGTGATGAACATTCAGCTTTTGGATCATTTAATTATTACTCAAAACGCTTATACCAGTTTTGCAGACGAAGGATTATTATGATTAAAAGATTAAAATACCATGAAATTGATTTTGAAAAATATGCTCAATGCCTGGAAAATTCTGCACAGCGAAAATATTCTGCTACAAAACAGTTTTTAGATATTTCATCAGATAAAAAATGGGAATTATTGGTTTATAAGGATTATGAAGCCATAATGCCTGTTCCTTATGTATTTAAATCAAAAATTAAAATCGTTCACAATCCGATGCTTTGTCAGCAATTGGGAATTTTTTCAAGAGAGGATGATGTAGAAATTAACGAACAGTTTTTAAACTTTTTAGAGAAAAATTATCTCATCAGAATTTATACTTTTAATGAGTTTAATCATTTCAAAACTCACTTAAATTCTAAGAAGAACTTTCTTATTCTTCCTGATAACTACGAAACGGTTTACTCTAAATATTCTCCGAAGAGAAAAAGAAAACTAAGACTTGATGAAGAGGTTGTAAAAAAATCTGAAATCAGGAACATCAGCTTTTCTGAGGCTGAAAGTTTTATTAAAGAAAATTTTTTGGGTGCCAATAAAGAAGAAGATGTAGATTCTTTCATTTTAATATTCAAAAAAATGTTTGAGGCAAATTGTTTGAATTTTTCGGCTTTTTATCTCAACCAAAGAATTATCAATATTATCGTAACTTATTTTGATGATTTTACAGTGGCACTTTTGGGGACATTTAATGATAAAGAATCGGTTAAAGTATCGGGCGCTTCTGTTCTAATAGACAAGTGTATAGAAGAAAATATCTCAACCAAAATCTTTGATTTTGAAGGGAGTGAATTGCCGAATGTAGAAGAATTTTTCCGAGGTTTCAGACCCGAACTTCGTCCTTATCATCTGATTGAATATTCCAAAAAAGATATCATTAAAAAATTGCTAAGCTTGAAATTTATCATGAAACTTTAATTTAATCACGTTCTTTAGAATAGTTCTGCTTATTATTCTTAAATTTATAAAAGTATTTACAAACTGATCGCAATGCTAAAGAAGATTCGCAATTATAAGTTGCCATACATGATTTATAATTTTTTCAACAAAAAAAAATTACAGCATAATATTCCGCTCTATAAAAAATACGGTCTTGATAAAAGCTACTTTTCGAGTATTTCAAGCAAAGATTTTGCACATTTGCCTAAAAATGAAAGAAAATTTGATGAGCAAAAACTTTTCAATACCGAATTTTATAAAAATCTTTCCGAAGAAAATAAAACCAGCGCAAAAGGCTTTAATGATAATGGTTTTTTGGTTCTGAGAAATTATCTTAAGCCAGAAACAGCCGATCAGATCAATGATGAGATTGAAAAACTGATGAAAGATGGAACCATTAAATTCCGTTATGGCGGTAAATTGATGTTCGTTATTCATCATTCTGAAATCATTAAAAATATCGGCAATGATAAAAACTTACTTGAATTTTTATCTGTTTTGATCGATGGTGATGCTAAATTGTTTCAGAGCATCAATTTTATCAACGGAAGCCAGCAAAAAACGCATTCAGACAGTATTCACATGACTACTTATCCTTTGGGCGGGCTTTTAGGAGTGTGGATTGCCTTGGAAGATGTGGATGAAACAAATGGCGCTTTACACTACATTCCGGGAAGTCATAGGCTTCCATATTTCTTAAATTCTGACTACGATAATGAAGGAACAGCTTTCAAAATTGGCAAAAAAAGTTATGTAGCTTACGAAGAATTCCTTGAAAATAAAGTGAAAGAATTAGGATTGAAAAAAGAAATTTTTAGAGCAAAAAAAGGAGATCTTTTGATTTGGCATGCCAATATTCTTCACGGTGGAGAACCGCATTTAGATAAAACAAAAACAAGAAAAAGCTTAGTTTATCATTATTTTGACGAAAAAAGTGTCTGTTATCATGAGGTTACGCAAAGACCTGCTTTATTTGAGCTGTAAAAAATGCTGAAGAAAAATAATCTTATTTTGAAGGTTTTACTTTCGGTTTATTTATGTTTTATGTCGTATTATCTTTATACGCATCAATATTATAATGTTGATATTGAAGCTTATATGGGATTGCTCTATAAAGCTGAATATCCTGAAATGAAGATTGAAGAAATCCACCAAAAAGTGTTTGCTGAGTTAGATGAAAAAAGACCCGGAATGTTTGAGTCTGATCTTTCGCATGAAGAAACCGCAAAAGGTGAAAATACTTATTACAAGATCATCTCAGAAAATCCAAAAATTTTTGAAGAAGAATTACAATTGTTTTCGGTAAAACCATTTTATAATTTTGTTAATTTATTATTTTTTAAAGCTGGTTTTGCGGCATCGACTTCTACATTTTTGATTTCGATATTATCTTATGTTTTAATCCTATATTTTATCTTTTTATTTTTAAGTAAAATATTGAAAAATCATCAGTTAGCATTTCTGTTAACGATCTTATTATCGCTTTTCAAACCGCTTTTAGAATCGAGTAGGCACGCTTCACCGGATAGTTTATCCTGCTTGCTTTTGCTTTTAAGTTTTTATGTTTTCATTATTAAACGAAACTTTCTTATTGCAACAATTTTTGCAATGCTCTGCATTTTAACCAGACCTGAATATTTTATTTTTTGTGCTTTCTTTTATATTTTAATTTTTATTCAAAGAAAAAAATTAGAGATTAAAAACAATGAACTTGCTGTTTCTTTTGTTTACTTATTTCTTTCATTCGCTGTAGTGCAGTATTTTAATCAGATTTCCTGGTCTACATTATTTATGAATCAGTTTACGAAAGTTCAGCTGTATCCGATTTCAAACCCCGATCCGTTTAATTTTCAGGATTATTTACATTTTATTAAATCTAAAATATTATTTGAATTTAATTCATCATATTTCCTATTATTGTTGATTTTTATTGTGATAATTGTTTACAATAAATTTTCTATTCACAAGAAAAACCTTGTGCCATACCTATTTTTTGGGTTTATTTATCTCTCCATTTTTCTTAGATTTTTGATTTTTCCTACCATGGTCAACAGAATGATGATTGGTTATTATCTAATAATCATACTGGGTTTAGTTTACATTCAGAGTTCAAAAGAAGATTTATTTAAAAAACTTTCCTAAGAGCCAATTTATTAGTAATTTTGCTACCTCAAATTATGACAGATTTTTCAGACTATTTACCGTATGCAGCCGCATTAGTTATTGCAATTCCGTTTTTGGTTTTGCTGAGACAATTTGTGTATTCGTACATCAACTTAAAAAATCAGGAAATAAAATTACTTTCCGTAAAATCGAATTCTGAAAATAAAACCCATTCTTATGAAAGAATGACTCTTTTTTTGGAAAGAATAAAACCTTCAAATCTTATTCTTAAGTTTGATAAAGAGCTTGCCGCTCACGAATTTGTATTTCTTACCGAGAAAACCATCAACGAAGAGTTTGAATATAATGCTTCACAGCAACTTTATTTAACAAAAAATTCATGGCAGAATATCGTAGATTCTAAAAATGCAATCATAGATTTGCTGCACAAAACCTACGAAAGCCTTAATAATAACCCGAATCTTAATGAATATAAAACCGTTTTCATCATGAATTACATGAATGATAACGATTATATCGGAGAAACTATCGAAGATTTGAGGAGAGAAATTTTAATAATAGCTTAATTTAAATAATAAATATAAATAATGATTCCAAATTTTAAAGCACATCCGTGGCATGGGATTTCTGCAGGAGAAGATGCGCCAAACGTGGTCAATGTATTCGTGGAAATAGTACCTTCAGACACAATTAAATACGAAATAGATAAAGAAACTGGTTACCTTAAAGTAGACAGACCTCAGAAGTTTTCTAACATTATTCCTGCATTATATGGTTTTGTTCCTAGAACTTACTGTAATGAAGAAGTAATGAAATTGGCAGTAGAAAGTGGTGCAACAGACGTTACAATGGGAGATCACGATCCTTTGGATATCTGTGTATTAAGCTCTCACAATATTCATTCAGGAGGACTTTTGATGGAAGCTATTCCAATCGGAGGTTTCAAAATGATTGATGGAGGTGAAGCTGATGATAAAATTGTTGCCGTAATGGTAAGCGATCACGCATTCGGTCATTTCAGAGATATTTCAGAATTACCTGAAGCTGAAGTAAAAAGATTGATGCACTATTTCTTAACGTACAAAAACTTACCGGATGAGCCTGCAAAATGTAGAATTCAGGAGGTTTACGGAGCAGAGCACGCAAGAAAAGTAATCGTAGCTTCACAAAATGATTATTCAAGCAAATACGGAGGATAAAATTCTCTTTGTTTAAATATAAAAGGGTAAATGAAACTGTTCATTTACCCTTTTTGTTTTTTTATCTGAATATTAAAATAGATTTCCGAAATTAATTTATTTTCTAATATAAACCGGAATATCTTCTTTAATAGTTTCTAAAACTTTAATACTTCTAATTTTCTCAGGATCAATCGTTAAAGGATTCTGATCAAGTATCACAAAATCAGCCAATTTCCCTTCTTTAATAGAGCCTTTTTTATTTTCTTCCTGTAATTGATAAGCAGCGTTGATGGTGATTGCTTTCAAAGCTTCAAGAGGTGTAATTCTTTCATCAGGTCCTAAAATTCTTCCGGAGCGGGTTTTTCTGTTGACAGCAGCATAAACCGCAGTGATAAGATCGGGTGGAGTAACGGGAGCATCATGATGAATAGTAAAAATAATTCCTGCTTTTAATGCCGAATTTGCAGGGCTAATAAAAGAAGCTCTTTCAGAACCAAAAACACTTGAATAATGCCAATCTCCCCACAAATAAGTATGAGTAGAAAAATACGATGGAATAACACCCAATTCTTTTATTTTTTGAATGTGATCGGGGCGGCTGTTTTGCACATGAATCAACGTTGCACGCAATTCCGGAGTATAGATATTTTCATCTTTTAATTTTTTGATGACACGGATTGCCTGATCTATTGCAGCATCGCCATTTACGTGAAGTTGTGCGGTAATATGATTTTGAAATAAGGTTTTTAAGTCTTCATATAAAGTTTCATCTGTAAATATCGGGAAGCCTTTGTAGTCTTTCGATTGTCCTTCAGGTGGAACAAGATAAGGCTGTGTAAGCCAGGCTGTTTTACCTTGAGGAGAACCGTCGTCAGAAAATTTAAATCCTCCAAGTTTTAAATGATTTTTATATTTCATGTATTTAGGTTTAAAAACATCTAAATCTTTTTTAAAGTATTCGTAATCCGGAAAATAAATGACATCGGCTTTAAACAAACCTTCAGCAGCAGCTTGCTCCAAAAGATCTACACTTTCTCCCATGGTTCTTCCATCACAAATGGTTGTTTGCCCATAACTCAACCATTCTTCTTGAGCTTTCATCAGATTATTCATAGCCTGAGCTTTAGAATCACCAGTTTTCATTTTTTCTGTAATAGTAAGCAAAGCCATAAAACTTGCATTCTCTTCTAACTTTCCGTTGAGTTTTCCACTCTTATCTCTTCCTAAATGTCCGCCTTCAGGATCTTTTGATGAATCTGATAGGTTGAGCAACTTTAGCATCGCAGAATTTGCAACACTGGCATGACCTGAAGTATGAATGACAATAATCGGATTGGTTGTGCTGATTGCATCAAGTTCATCCTTTGTTGGATGTCGGTTTTCTGTCATAATCGCATCATCATATCCATTTCCTATAACTGGTTGGTTGTTTGAAATTTTATTTTTTTGAATAGAATTTCTAATAGTATTTTGTAAATCTTTAATAGAATTAACCGTACCATAAGGTTCAGGAAATAGATCTATCGCCTGTATCAATCCTGCTCTTGAAGTGAAATGACCATGAACATCTATAAAACCTGGTAACAAAGTTCTGCCTTTCAGATCAATCATCTTTGTTTTATTGTTGATATGAAGATTTGCATCAGTTTTAGATCCTGCAAAAAATATCTTTCCATTTTTTACGACGACAGATTCTACCTGAGGAGAAGAATCTTCCATTGTCAAAATAGTTCCGCCAAAATAAAGTGATTCTGCTGATTTTTGGGTTTGACAACTGCTGATGAATAATGCTGAAATAGATAGGTAAAGTAAAATTTTCATGGCAAAATAGTTTGGATGGCGCTCAATAAATTTACAAAAAAATAGAATAATAAGTCTTTCTTTTACAAAGTATTTATAAAAATCATTATATTTATAAAGATAATCACGAACTTTTAATATAAAAATAATAAACTATGGACTTATTTGTTTTAGTACCCATTTTTGGTGTTATTGCCCTGATCTATACTTTTATTCAAAGTAATTGGGTAAGCAAGCAGAATGCTGGAAATGAAAAAATGAAAGTAATCAGCGGGCATATCGCTGACGGTGCGATGGCTTTTCTAAAGGCCGAGTACAAGATCATGATGTATTTCGTAATTATTGTTGCCATTTTATTAGCCGTAATGGGAATGACCAATTCCAATTCACACTGGACTATTGGAATTGCCTTTGTAATCGGAGCTATATTGTCTGCTTTAGCAGGTTTTATAGGAATGAAAATCGCTACAAAAGCCAACGTAAGAACCGCAGAAGCCGCAAAAACTTCTTTATCTAAAGCATTGAAAGTATCTTTCACCGGAGGTTCTGTAATGGGAATGGGAGTTGCGGGATTAGCTGTTTTAGGTTTAGGAGCGCTTTATTTAATTATCAAACAGATTTTCGCTCCTGATGCTGCCGTAAACTCTCACGAAATGGAAAGAACCATAGAAATTCTTACAGGATTTTCTTTAGGCGCAGAATCTATTGCATTATTTGCAAGAGTAGGAGGTGGAATTTATACAAAAGCAGCCGATGTTGGAGCAGATTTAGTAGGAAAAGTAGAAGCGGGAATTCCCGAAGACGATCCTCGAAATCCGGCTACAATTGCTGATAATGTAGGTGATAATGTAGGTGATGTTGCAGGAATGGGAGCCGATTTATTCGGTTCGTATGTAGCAACCGTTTTAGCAACAATGGTTTTGGGAAGAGAAACGATTTCAAATGATTCTTTTGGAGGTTTTGCTCCGATTTTATTACCGATGCTTATTGCCGGAACAGGAATTATTTTTTCAATGATTGGTACTTTATTCGTTAAAATTAATGATAACGAAGGTTCATCAACATCCAATGTACAAAATGCTTTAAACCTAGGAAACTGGGGAAGTATTGTTATTACAGCAATAGCTTCTTATTTCTTGGTCACTTATCTTTTACCCGAAAATATGGTTTTAAGAGGTCATGAGTTTACTAAAATGGGAGTTTTTGGAGCCATCATCGTTGGTTTGGTTGTGGGAACTTTAATGAGCATCATCACAGAATTTTATACTGCGATGGGAAAAAGACCGGTTTCAAGTATTGTAAGACAGTCTTCTACGGGACATGCAACCAATATTATTGGCGGACTTTCCGTGGGAATGGAATCTACACTATTACCAATTCTTGTTCTTGCTGGAGGAATTTATGGATCTTATTTATGCGCCGGATTATACGGTGTTGCGATTGCAGCAGCCGGAATGATGGCTACAACCGCAATGCAGTTGGCAATTGATGCTTTCGGACCTATTGCAGATAATGCAGGCGGAATCGCCGAAATGAGTGAATTACCAAAAGAAGTTCGCGAAAAAACAGATATTTTAGATGCAGTAGGAAATACAACCGCTGCAACTGGGAAAGGATTTGCAATTGCTTCTGCAGCCTTAACGGCATTAGCTTTATTTGCAGCATTTGTGGGTATTGCAGGAATTGACGGTATCGATATTTACAGAGCTGATGTTTTAGCCGGGTTATTTGTCGGTGGAATGATTCCGTTTATATTTTCATCTTTGGCTATTACTGCAGTTGGACAGGCTGCAATGGCGATGGTAGAAGAAGTGAGAAGACAGTTTAGAGAAATTCCAGGAATTCTTGAAGGAAAAGCCGAACCCGAATATCAAAAATGTGTAGCGATATCTACCGATGCCTCCATCAAAAAGATGATGCTTCCAGGAGCGATTGCTATTATTTCTCCTTTATTGATAGGTTTTATTTTTGGACCTGAAGTTTTGGGAGGTTTTCTTGCCGGAGCAACTGTTTGTGGGGTTTTAATGGGAATTTTCCAGAATAATGCAGGTGGAGCTTGGGATAATGCTAAAAAATCTTTTGAAAAAGGAGTCGACATTAACGGACAAACATATTACAAAGGTTCAGAACCTCATAAAGCTTCTATTACAGGAGATACAGTCGGAGATCCGTTTAAAGATACTTCAGGACCATCAATGAATATTTTGATTAAATTAATGTCAATTGTTTCGCTTGTAATCGCACCTACTTTAGCCGTGTTGCATAAAGATAAGATTGAAGCTAACAGAAAAGCGAAAATTGAAGCTTTAACCAAAGTTTCTGGAATAACTCCTGTTGTCGTAAATTCTGTACACAATACAGTTATTTTGGCACCAAAAGTCATTAAAGGATATCTGAATGAAGAAGGAGATTTTGTTTATGATACAGGAAAAATTCAGGAAGTAGAACTGGAAGGCGGAAAAAAACTGACCATTGGTGAAGGTAGCCAGTTGCTTCAGATGTATAATGCGATAAAAAGTAATGATAAAACTGTTTTAGATCCGAATAACTGGTATACGCTAGAAAATTTTTACTTTGAAAGCGGTTCAAGTGAAATTAAGGAAAAAGCAGAAGCTCAATTATTAAATCTGGTTGAAATCATGAATGCTTATCCGAATATGAGAATAAAACTCGGTGGATACACAGATAATACCGGAAATCAGGACACGAATGTGAAGCTTTCAAATTTAAGAGCTCAGACTACAAAACTGAAATTACTCGAACTGGGAATTGCAGGAAATCGTGTAGAAACTGAAGGATATGGCTCACTGTATCCTGTTTGTGAAGCTAATGACACCGATGAATGTCGCGCAAAAAACAGAAGAATTGATGTAAGAGTTCTTTCTTTATAATCAAAATTAAACAAAATAAAAGCACTGCATTTGCGGTGCTTCTGTTTTTTAGAAATAAAATATTCAAGCTTTAAAGAAACTCTAATTTAGATTATTCTAAGTTTTTTAAAGTTTCTTTCAGAATGAAAAGATTAATTTTTATTGGATTTTTTGATATTTCATCGGGAATACTTGCTACACTATTGAAGCTTTTTTTAAGCATATCGTATGCAATAGAAGCATCTTCTTCATCATAAAACAAAGCATTCCACTTTTCGTTTTTGTAATGATTTTTTAATGCAATTCCATTTCCATAGAATTTGAAAGGCAAAGGTTCTAAATAGAGGGTCATTGCGAGTTTATCTTCAAATTCGTGATATTCTAAAAAAGCAATTGAAAACTCCAAAGCATTTTCAATTTTAGATCTTATTTTTTCTTTTGTCTGTTTGCTCTTACTTTTTATACGCCATTTGTTGAGCTCATTATTTGTAAAGTTATATTTCGAACGGCTTACATCATTATAATCTTCTTTTTTATATTTAAATTCTACTCCCTTTGTTTGCATTTGTTCAGGAAAATTCAGTTTCATATTTCTCGTGTTCATAGAAATTATTTTGGATGAAAATTCAGGTCTTGTCTTATGATTTTGAGCTTCAAAATAAATTATTGAGTCTTTTACCGACCATGTTCCGAAATAAACTTCGGTGTTATTATTATTTTCACTAAGTGAATCTTTAGGAATATTCGATGTAGTTATAGGACTCGATTGTCCGTTATCTACGAGCAAAAAAGAATTATCTCCGGAAAAAGTTATATATGATGTGTATGATGAATAAGCATCTTCTTTATACTTATCCGCTTCATTATTTGCCTGACTGTAAGTAAATTTCCATGTTCCAATTAAAGGATCTTTTTTGGTACATGAGCAAAATAATATGATGATACATAAATACATCAAGATTTTTTTTGAGATCTTCATTAAAGTTTATTTTTTTATTAAGTTTTTATTTTCTATGCATCTGTTCAATCCATTTAAACGAATTATAAATGAATTTGAAAATGTGAATTTGGGTAATTATACGGTTTTGCTAACATTTATAATACTTTCTTCAAATGCTCCAAAGCCTGAATAATCACATCATCTTTTTTAGCAAAACTAAATCTTATATAATCTGAGTTTGTTTTAGAATTATAAAACGCAGAAAGAGGCAAACAAGAAACCTTTTTTTCTACAGTCAGCCATTTCGAAAACTCAACATCAGTCATGGTTTTAGTAACATTCCTAAAGTTTACGATCTGAAAAAAACCACCTTGGGATATTTCTTCAACAACCAAAGGGGTAGGTTGTATCAATTCATTAAAAATATTACGTTTATTTTCCATGATTTTTTGATTTTCAGCAGGATCAAAAACATCAAGATACTTTGCAATAGCGTATTGACAAGGCGAATTGGAACTGTAAGAAATATATTGCTGATGATTTCTGAAATTTTCAAGCAAACTTTCTGAAGCTAAAAGATAACTTACTTTCCAGCCTGTTGCGTGGAACATCTTCCCAAAAGAAAAAATGCAGAATGTTTTTTTTCTTAATTCAGGATGCAAAAATGCGCTGTAATGTTCTTCATTATCGTAATGGTAAATATCATAAACTTCTTCAGAAATAAGATAAATTTCCTGATGTTTGATAAGTTCATACAACTGAGCCCAATCTTCTTTACTCCACGTTTTCCCGGTCGGATTTTGTGGCGAATTGACAATGATGGCTTTTGTTTTCGCAGAAATACATTTCTTTAATTTTCCCCAGTCAATTTTAAAATCATTTTCCAAATCATAGTAAACCGGAACACCGCCATTCATAACAATTGACGGAGCATATGTATAATAAGAAGGCTGAATAACAATCACTTCATCGCCATTATTTAAAATTGACTTTAAGGAAGTGTACAGCCCAAATGTAGAACAAGGAACAATATTAACCTCTTCGTATTTTAATAATAAACTGTTTTTTCTGTTTAAATTAAACCGAACAATATTTTTGATCAATAAAGAATTTCCTGAAAGAGATTCGTAGCTGTGACTGATCATATCGGCAGATTCTTTAAGAAAATACCGAAGGCGAGGATCAATTTCAAAATCGGGAAGGCCTAATGATAAATCATAACTTTTATGCCTGAAAGCAAGCTCAGACATGTCAGTGAAAAATTTATAATCATTAAATCCGTAATTTTTTTCCATAGTGTTTATCAAATATATAAAAAAAATGTTTGCAGTAAGCAGATGAATTATTTTTGTTATTTTTAAACAAATATTTTTTACCATGAAGAAATTACTTCTCCCTATATTTTCAGCAATACTTCTTACAAGCTGTGGAAGTTCGGCAATTTCAACACAAAATCAGAATTCAGATCAACATTTAAATTCAAATAATTTAAAAAGTGACAAAGCTTTTAACAAAGCATATCAAAGAATTAAACTGAAAGATTTAAAGAAAAATCTATACGTCATTGCATCTGATGAAATGGAAGGAAGAGACACGGGAAGTCCCGGTCAGAAAAAAGCGGGAGAGTACATCATCAATTTTTATAAAGATTTAGGAATTTCGTTTCCTAAAAATTTAACTTCTTATTATCAAAAAGTTCCGTCTTCTTATATGAATAAAAGAGGTGGTGGAAATTTACCGGATTCCGAAAATATTTTGGCTTTTATTGAAGGGAGCGAAAAACCCGAAGAAATCATTGTGATTTCGGCACATTACGATCACGTAGGAACAAAAAACGGAGTGGTTTATAACGGAGCTGATGATGATGGAAGCGGAACAGTTGCAGTAATGCAGATTGCCAAAGCTTTTCAAAGTGCTAAAAAAGCAGGAAATGGACCTAAAAGATCAATTTTGTTTCTACATGTAACGGGAGAAGAGCATGGACTTTTCGGATCGTCATATTATTCGGATAATCCTGTTTTTCCTTTAGAGAACACTGTGGCAGATCTAAATATTGACATGATCGGAAGAGATGATATTGCAAACAGAGGCAAAAACTATGTATACGTGATTGGTTCTGAAATGTTGAGCTCAGAACTGAAAACAATCAATGAAGCAGCCAACAAAAAGACCAACAATCTGGAACTGAACTATAAATATGATGATCCAAAAGATCCGGACAGATTGTATTACCGTTCTGATCATTATAATTTTGCAAAACATGGTATTCCTGTAGCATTTTTCTTTGATGGAATTCATGAAGATTATCACAAACCGACAGATGATGTTGACAAAATTGATTTCCCTTTACTGCAAAAAAGAACGCAGTTGGTTTTTGCAACAGCCTGGGAACTGGCGAATCGTGAAGCAAGAATTGTTGTAGATAAGAAGTAACCACTTGTAATGAGTATTTAAGTTTTGCAGTTTTTTAGTATTCTGTATTGCAGCACTTTAGTAAAAGCAAACATTTAATATTTATCTTTTTGAAAAACTATCATTCGCAACTAATAACTAATAACCAATTAACCAATTCCAAAAAATAATGAATCAAAAAATAAAATCAATAAGACCTTTTATCGGCTCTAAAGACTTTGCGGAAAGCAGAGCATTTTACAGAGATTTAGGATTTGAAGAAGTTGAGATCGATCCTAAGTTTTCGGTGTTTAAAAAAGGAGATTTTGCCTTTTATTTACAAGATTATTATGCCAAAGAATGGATTGAAAATACCATGATTTTCCTTGAAATAGAAAATGTAGATCTTTATTGGGAAGAGCTTGTTTCTTTAAATTTAAAAGAGAAATACAATTCAATACGATTAGTTCCTACAAAGACCGAAGTTTGGGGAAAAGAGTGCTTTCTTCTTGATCCGGCGGGAGTTTTATGGCATTTCGGGGAATTTTTTACTTCTTAAAATATGATTTACGCATTCGACACTTTTTATTACGAAGATTTTGCAAAAACAGTTTGCATTGCCTTTGAAAACTGGACTTCTGAAACGGAAAGTTTTATCTATTCAGAAAATACCGAAATCAGTTCCGATTATGAAAGCGGAGCTTTTTACAAAAGAGAATTGCCCTGTATTTTGAGTTTGCTAAAGAAAATCGATTTAAAAGAAGGCGATCTTATCATTGTTGATGGTTATGTAACCTTAGACAATAACGGGAAAATAGGATTAGGCGGCTATTTATATGAATCTTTAGATAAAAAATACCCTGTCATCGGTATTGCTAAAAACGGATTTGCGAGCGAAGACGATTTGAGAAAAACAATTTTTCGAGGAGAAAGCAAAACTCCATTATTTCTTACCACTGTAGGAATTGATTCGGATGATATTAAAATCAAGGTCGAAAATATGTTTGGGGCGTATAGAATCCCTACACTATTGAAAAAACTCGATCAGTTAACAAGAGAGAAGGATGAACTAAATGTGAGAAGCTGACAAAAGTCAGTTGAATATTATTTATATTTATTCTAAATAAATATAAATTTGCTTCAGAATTAAATATGATTCTAAAAACATCAAACAGTTCATATCCATATTAATTTTTCATTTTTCAAGAACCGATAAGCATTGCTTGTCGGTTTTTTATTTCATCAACCATTCTTGATTTACTGATCTAAATTTTTAAATTTGAAAAATATTAAACACATAGCCATGAAAAAAATTATAATTCTACTTGCAATCACAAGTTATTTATTTGCATTCTCACAAAAGAATTACACAAAAATCAGCAGTTCTAAAATCAGTACTGAAAGAGTAAAAGTGAGTGAAAATTTTATCAAAGAATATTATAAAAAATGTGAGAACAAAGATTATTCTCAGTTTACAAATTTTATTTTAGACAAAAGGTTAGAACGAAAACTTTTTGGTGATTATAAGAAGAAGTGCGAAGAAGTAAATCAATCAGGAAAAATCAATTCTATCAAGTTTAATTCGGCTTATATAAAAGATTATACGAAAAATAGCGATCCATTAGAATTAATTATTTTCGATGCTGATTTTGAAAAATCTAAAGACCTGAAATACATTAATGTATGGATTTATCGCGATCAAAACGTTATCAATGGAATCTGGGTTTCTAAGGAGAAAGCCTTTGTAAAATCTAAAGATTAAAAGAATCCGCTCTTTAGAAGCGGATTCAGTAGATAAATACATCTCATTTTTTTAATTAGACAACAACAAAAAAGCACAGCCGACGATGCTGTGCTTAAATTTTTATTTCAAATTTAATTGCGATTTCGAAGTCGAAAAAGGCAAGAAAAAGATTCATGTCATTTTTATTACATAGTAAATGTAGCAATATTTTTAATACGAAATATGAATTTAATGTTAAAATTCACAAATTATTTACAATTTACTGTGGGTAAATTTAGAAATCATTTTGTTTTACTTAAAGCATTTATTTCAAAAGGGGCAATTCTCCTTATAGTATAAGAATGATAACCTAAGCTATCAATATCTTGTAAAAGCTTGGAGATATTATAATTTTTAATGGTATCATTTTCAAAAGCAAAAGATAAATGTCGTAAATTTTGTCGACCATCTTTCATTTTTTCTTCTGAAGCCTTCGCTTTTAAATGATTGTAAATTTCACTGTATTTTATAATTTTCAAGCTGTCTGAAGACAAAACTCTTTTTGCCGGTTTTAAATTTTCTAATCCAGTTCCACATATTAAACTGAATAGCTGTTCATTATAATAATAGACTGAGTTATCTTTCAAAAAGATAAAATTTACAGCTCCTTTTGGATAATCGTAAAATTTAATTTCTTTAATTATAGCTAAATCAGGATTTTTCAGTTTCGCTTCCTGAAAATGTTTTTCAATATCATCGTTAAATTTAGAAACAATAAAATCTCTCTTTTCAATATTTTTTGAATCATCTTTTTTACAAGAACTGATGAATAAAATTATCAACGTTGAAAAGAGAAACTTCATAATATGTTTACAATTTTTCAGCAATATATTTCGCCGTATGCGATTTCTTATTCTTTGCCAAATCTTCCGGAGTTCCTGCGAAAACAACTTCTCCGCCGTATTTTCCCGCTTCAGGACCGATATCTATAATATGATCGGCACATTTCATAATATCCGGTTGATGCTCAATAACAATCACAGAATGACCGAGATCGATCAATGCCTGTAAAGATTTTAATAATTTTTGAATATCATGGAAATGCAATCCGGTAGAAGGTTCATCAAAAACAAATAAGGTTTTATCAGTTGTCACGCCTTTCACAAGGAAAGATGCCAGTTTCACACGCTGCGCTTCACCTCCTGAAAGAGTAGAAGAGCTTTGTCCGAGTTGTAAATATCCCAAACCGACATCCTGAAGCGGAGTCAGTTTTGTAACGATTTTATCTTCTTTATTTTCCCTGAAAAATTCTAAGGCTTCATCTACTGTCATGTGAAGAATATCCGAAATGTTTTTTTCGTCGAATTTTACTTCAAGAATTTCGTTTTTAAAGCGGGTTCCTTTACAGGTTTCACATTCAAGCTCGATGTCTGCCATAAACTGCATCGAAACGCTGATTACACCTTCACCTTTACATTCATCACATCTTCCGCCATCAACGTTGAAAGAAAAATGTTTTGGCTTGTAGCCCATCATTTTGGCGCTTTTCTGCTTAGAAAACAGATCACGAATATCATCATAAGCTTTCAGATAGGTTACAGGATTTGAACGGGATGATTTTCCTATGGGATTTTGATCAATAAGTTCAATATGCTTAATCAGTTTTTTTGGAAATTCTACAGAATCGTAATCACCTTTTTTTCCGCCCATTCCCAGCTGAATCTGAATGTCATTTGTAAGAATTTCTTTCATTAAAGTAGATTTCCCACTTCCTGAAACTCCTGAAATAACGACCAAACTTTCCAAAGGAATATCTACATCGATATTTTTCAGATTATTGGATCTTGCTCCTTTAATATGAATGAATTCTTTTGCTTTTCTGCGCTTTTCCGGAACTTCTATTTCTAATCTTCCGGTGAGGTATTTTGAAGTTAGTGTATCGGCATCTTTCAATTCCTTATAATCGCCCGCAAAAACCAATTCACCTCCTAAATATCCTGCTTCCGGACCAATATCAATAATATAATCTGCTGCTCTCATTACATCTTCATCATGTTCCACAACGATTACCGTGTTTCCTATATCACGAAGATTTTTTAAAACTTCAATTAAATTTTCTGTATCTCTGGAATGCAATCCGATTGATGGTTCATCTAAAATATAAATTGAACCCACCAAAGAACTTCCTAAACTTGTAGCCAAATTAATTCTCTGACTTTCACCGCCAGAAAGCGTATTTGAAGTACGGTTTAAAGTAAGATAACCTAAACCTACTTTCAACAAAAACTCTAAACGAGTTGTTATTTCGTACAACAATCTTTTGGCAACTTCTTTATCATGTTCTGAAAGTTTTAAACCTTGAATTAAAGGTAAAAGTTCATCCAAAGGAAGCTCAATCATCGATTGAATGTTGTTTCCATCGATTTTTACCCAGCTTGTTTCTTCACGCAAACGCAAACCTTCACAAGTCGGGCAAAGCGTTTTACCACGGTAACGTGATAACATGACACGATATTGAATTTTATATAAATTTTCCTCAAGCATTTTGAAGAAATTATTCAACGAAGGAAAACTTTCTTTTCCATCACCTTTCCAAAGGTAATTTTTCTGCTCTTTAGTTAATTGATGATAAGGCTTATGAATAGGGAAGTCTTTCGCTTTTTTAATGAAATCTTTTTTCCATTCGCTCATTGTTTCACCTTTCCAGGAAGCAACAGCATCTTCAAAAATCGATAAAGCTTTGTTTGGAATGACCAAGTCTTCATCAATTCCGATCACTTTTCCATAACCTTCACAAGTAGGACAAGCTCCAAAAGGGTTATTAAAACTAAAAAAATGAACATTAGGCTCAAGAAATTCTATTCCGTCGAGCTCAAATTTATTTGAAAAGTTTTTTACAGTTCCGGTTTCTGTATTTTTTAATGAACAATAACCACGACCTTCATAAAAAGCCATCTGAATAGAATCTGCCAATCGCTGAAGGAAACTTTCATCTTCTTCATACGAAAAACGGTCGATTACCAAATTGATTTCCATACCTTTTTCGGGAGTGAAACCAAAACTTTCCAGATCTTCAATTCCGGCAAGATTTCCGTTGACTTCTAATCTTGTGAAACCAGCCAGTTTTAAAACATTTAAAGTATCTGCAAAGCTTTCAACATCAAAATTTAACGGAGCCGTCAGTAAAAACGGAACATTGTTTTTTGAATTCTTAATAAAATCTATGACATCAGTTACTGAATCTTTTTTCACTTCTTCACCCGAAACAGGAGAATATGTTTTACCAATTCTCGCAAAAAGAAGCTTCATGTAATCGTAGATCTCAGTAGAAGTTCCCACAGTAGATCTTGGATTTGAAGAAATTACTTTCTGCTGAATAGCAATTGAAGGAGCCAAACCTTTGATGTCATCAACTTTTGGTTTTTCTAATTTACCTAAAAACTGACGTGCATAAGAACTCAGACTTTCTACATATCGTCTCTGTCCTTCAGCATAAATCGTATCAAAAGCCAACGAAGACTTTCCGCTTCCGGAAACTCCTGTAATAACAATCAGTTTATTTTTCGGGATTAAAACATCAATGTGTTTCAGGTTGTTAAGATGTGCATTTTTAACGAAAACCTGTTTTTTTATATCTATTTCTGTTGTTGAAGCCATAGTAAAATTAAGACTAACAAAAATACAAATTTTTGCCGGATTTTCTTAAAAGAATTAACTCTTCAATTTTTATTCATTTGAATAAGAATATTTTAAATCCTATAAATCGCTCTATATTATTTTATGTAATAAATTAACATAAAAATGTTTCATTTTTTTAACAATAGCTCTTGTTTTGTAAATATTTTTCTTGTAAAATTGCACCAACCAAATAGTAATAAAAATGAGAACACTCTTCAGACATTTTATTACACATTTAATGAAAAAAAGATAAAACAAAGGTTCCCAAAAACCTAAAAAGATGCATAAGTAATTATGCATCTTTTTTTATGATATCTATCATTTTTTGGTTATGTTAAAGTCTCTTAATTTTGGGAACTTCAAAAATAAACCAAGAAGTATTATGAATAAGAAGCTCGGAACTGTATTTTTTCTTGCCTCATTTTGCGCTCTCAACGCACAGGTGAAAACTTCAGAAATCGATTCTGTTGAAATTCAGGGGAAATTTATTGCAACTACCTATAAAAATGCCAATCAGAATATTTCTGTAATTACAAGGGACGAAATTCTAAATTCTCCGGCTGCAAGCATTGATGAAATTCTTCAGCAGATTCCCGGAATGGACATCAGAAGGAGAGGAGCAAACGGAGTGCAGAGTGATGTTGGTTTCCGTGGGAGTAATTTTGAACAGGTTTTAATTCTTATCAACGGAATCAGAATGAATGACTCACAAACAGGGCATAATTCTTTAAACATTCCTGTTGATTTGGATAATGTTGAAAGGATAGAAGTTATCAAAGGGCCTTCAGCAAGAAGATTCGGGCAAAATGCTTACGCAGGGGCGATCAATATTATTACCAAAACTCACATTGGGAAAAATGTAAAAATCAGTGCCAATGCGGGTGATTATGAAACCTACGGTTTCGGATTTAATGCAAATATTGGAAACGAAAAATTTTCAAATTCTTTACAAGCAAATTCAAATTCTTCACAAGGTTACAGACATAATACCGATTTTGAAATAAGAAATGTTTTCTATCAAAATCAATTAAAAATAAAAAACGGTGACATCAGATTACAGGCTGGTTTTTCTGAAAAGAAATTCGGAGCCAACGGATTTTATTCATCACCACAAGCAACTGAACAATACGAAGAATTGCAGGCTTCCATTTTAAGTGTTGCCCATCAGCAAACTTTCGGAAAATTGAAACTTAATTCTAATGTTTACTGGAGAAGAGGACAAGATATGTATCTTTTTAACAGAGAAAAGCCTGAAATCTACAGAAATATGCACATCGGAAATAATGTAGGTGTAGAAGTCAACTCAAGTTACCAATCGGGTTTAGGAACGACAGGTTTGGGCGTAGAGTTAAGAAAAGAATTCTTGGCAAGTAATAATCTGGGGGACAGAGAACGTTTTGTAACACAGGTTTTCTTTGAGCATCATTTTTCTTTCTTTGATAAAAAACTAAACATCAGTCCGGGAGCTTCCTGGGCAAATTATTCTACCAACGGTAATTTCTTTTACCCTGGTTTAGACGTTGGTTACACATTCTATCAGAATAATAAAGTTTTTGGAAGTATTTCAAAAGTTCACAGAGTTCCAACTTTTACCGATTTGTATTACACAAGCAAAACAGAGCAGGGAAATCCTAATCTTTTACCTGAAAATGCGGTTTATGCAGAAGTTGGTTATCAATACCAAAACAAAGGTATTTTAGCGAAATTCAGTGGTTTTTACAGAGATTCTAATGATGCTATTGACTGGATTAAAAATTCTCTGCAAGATCCGGTTTGGTATTCACGAAATATCGGAAATAAAGAAACAAAAGGGATTGAAGTAGAAATCGATCATAAAGTTTTTGATTGGATGAAATACACTTTGGGTTATACATATATTGATAATAAGCTGAAAGATTTAAATGACTTAAACTCACGTTATGCATTAGATAATCTTAAACATCAGTTTGTAGCAAAGCTTCAGACAAAGTTTTTAAAGTATTTTACCAATGAATTGGTTTACAGATATAACGACAGAATGAATTTGGGAAGTTATCATTTGCTGGATGAAAAGCTTAGCTTTAATAAAAAAGACTTTTCTGTATATGCATTAATCAATAACGTAACTGATTCAGAATACACAGAAACTTTTGGTGTACCGATGCCTCAAAGATGGTTTCACATTGGTTTTTCTTACAATATTAATATTAAGTAAACTTAATATTACCGAAACGTTAAATGATATAATTTTGCAAAAATTTTTTTGGATGAAACTTATTTTAAGCATAAGCCTACTTTTTAGTTTAAGTATTTTCAAAGCACAGGAGCATATTTCCTCTTTTAACGCTTTGACATTAACCTATAAGTTTCATCCAAAATTTTTCCTTTATGCTGAAGGACAGTTGAGAGGTATTGAAGACTACACTTATCCTGATTATTACGAAATAAAAGGAGGTTTAGGATATAATCTTACCAAAAATCACAAACCTTTTATTGGTTTAGGACGATACGCAACTTACAAAGATCACGCAATTAATAAAGAAGAATTCCGTGTTTGGTTGCAGGATGTGATAGATTTCAAAAGTGGAGTTGTAAAATTTGAAAACAGATTCCGTGCAGAAAAATCATGGTTTTATGAGCCACAAACGGATAAGAATTCTGAAAGAATGCGGTACCGTTACCGTCTGAATGTTTCAGTTCCTTTAAATGCTAAAAAAATTGCACCGGGAACCGTTTTCGCAAATGTTTACGATGAAGTTTTTGTCGTTACGCCAATGAAACCTTCATTTGCAAGAAACAGGGTTTATGGTGGTTTTGGGTATCAAATCGATGAGAACTTCGGTATTCTTGGCGGCTATTTATGGCAGAGAGAATTTGAAGCAAAAGGAAATAAAAACGTACATTTTGTTTACCTCGCTTTAAACATCAATATCGACGACACCGATAACGACCACAAAACGTATCATTTCCCGGGAGCAGATTAATCTAATATTTCTCGGATAAATATCGGTACGCTTTCAAATATTTATTGAAACGGTGAATATCTTTTGAAGTTAATTCTCGGTTCACCCTTCTCAAATCCATATTATCACGAAGATCATTGAGTTTCACTGCAACAGCAAGAGGCGATCTTTCAGTTCTTTTTACGAAATCATCATAAACTTCTTCCGGATCAAATTTTGTGAGGCAGCTTATTGCAAAAAGAATGTATTCAGGAAAACCTTCAGATCTTAAATATTCAAAGCTGAATTCTTCAGGATGATCTTCTACCACATCGTGCAAAACACCAACGATTTTTTCGTCCATTGTTTTGCCATATTCCATTACACGCATTACGTGAGCAATGTAGGGTGCATGATATTTATCTTTTTGCCCTTTATGTGCTTTGTCTGCAATTTTTATTGCTTTATTTAAAAGTTCTTCTTTTGTCATTCTTTTTTGAAAAAATAGAATACAAAAATATAAAACAGCTTAGAAAAACTTGATAGTTTTGATAAAAATTTTAAGATATTTTATCAATAGTCAGAATTGCCACCGAATTTATTTTACGCTTAATTTTGGTGGTTTCGCTATATCCAATAGATTGGGTATTTTATGTAGTGTGGTATCTTTTTTTGGAGCCTTTAAACTTGAATAAATTTCAGGATTTTTCGGCTTTGCAACAGGCATTTTATACAATTTAGCAATAGAACTATCAAACTTTGATGCATCTAAAGGTGTTACAATAAATGGTTTTTCAATTTTTGGAAATTTTATAGTATCAATTTTCAATGGTATTCTGGGAGAAACCTGTGCTGAAAATGAGATAGAACTTAACATTGTAATTATTAATAATATTTTCATTGTTTTAAATTTTTATCAGATTTAATAATTTAAATTGGCTTAAAACTCCAAGTATTATTATAAGACAACTGATAAGGTTTAATTATTACATTTTTGAAAAAAAATATTTTAAATGTAAAATAAAAAACGTCCCAAAAAATTGAGACGTTTTAAAATCAAATTTATTTATAAAGACTAATAATGTCCTTTTTCAATATAATGCGCAGCCACTTTTTCAGTTAACGCCACTACATTCGGACTGTTTGTGTATTTTGTAAATCTTCTCAATCCTGAAAGCATCATTCTCTGTTCATCACCTTCCGCAAAAGAAACAATTCCTTCTTTAGCCGCAGCGATGATTTTGTCAATTGCTTTGTAAAGATTTAACTGAGCCATTGCAGCTTCTACAGAATCAGCAGAGAAGTGTTTTTCAGCTCTTAAAATTGCAGATTCTGCCATGTAGATTTGGTTAAGAATTTCAGAAGCATTTAACAATAAATGTTGCTGTTTCTCAATATCCATCATGTATTTTTGAAGCGCAGCTCCAGAAACCATTAAGAAAACTTTCTTAAGATTTGCAATAATTGCTTTTTCTTCGCTCATGAACGCAGAATAATCAGGAACTTCAAATGACGGAATTCCCATCAATTCTTTGCTGATCGCCATTGCCGGAGATAATAAGTCTAATTCTCCTTTCATTGCTCTTTTAATCAACATTCCAACGGCAAGAAGTCTGTTGATTTCATTGGTTCCTTCGTAAATTCTTCCGATTCTTGCATCTCTCCAAGCAGATTCCATTGGAGTATCTTCTGAGAATCCCATTCCACCATAAATCTGGATTCCTTCGTCTGCTGTAACTTGTGTTAAATCTGATACGAAAACTTTTAAAATTGAAGCTTCTACCGCAAATTCTTCAACACCTTTTAATTCAGCCTGTTGATGATCCATTCCTCCTGCAACCAATTCTGCAATTTTATCTTCCACATTTTTTGCTAAACGATAAGAACCTGCTTCACTTACAAAAACTCCGGTCGCCATTTCAGCGATTTTCTTTCTGATGGCTCCGAAAGTTGAAATTGAAACACCAAACTGTTTTCTCTCGTTTGAATATTGAATAGAGTGATTTAAAATTCTTCTTTGTCCGTCAAGATTTGCTGCTGCTAACTTAATTCTTCCAACATTTAATGCATTCAAAGCGATTTTGAAACCATTGTTTCTTTCACCCAACATATTCTCAACAGGAACTTTCATGTCATTAAAGAAAACCTGACGCGTTGAAGATGAACGAATTCCTAATTTGTGCTCTTCTTCACCAAAAGTTAAGCTTTCAGGATTCTCCAATTCTGAACGATTGATTACGAAACCTGTGATGTTTTTGTCATCATCAATTTTCGCAAACAAAGTGAAAGTATCTGCAAAACCTGCATTGGAAATCCACATTTTTTGTCCGTTGATGATGTAATGTTTTCCGTCTTCAGACAATCTTGCTCTTGTTTTTCCTGAGTTAGCATCGGAACCTGCATCCGGCTCTGTCAAGCAATATGCTCCGAATTTTGTTCCTGTTGCTAAATCTGGAAGATATTTCTTTTTCAATTCTTCACTTCCGTACAGTAGAGTAGGTAATGTTCCAATTCCTGTATGCGCTCCGTAAGCGGTTGCCAATGATCCGTTCCCCCCTGAAACATAGTCGCAAGCCAACATGGTGCTCACGAATCCCATTCCAAGACCGCCGTATTCTTCTGGAACCGTAATTCCTAACAATCCCATTTCGCCGAGCTTACGCATTGTTTCTTCAGTCAAAGCATAATCTTTTTTCTCAAAACGATCATGATGCGGGATCACCTCTCTATCGATAAATTCTTTCGCAGAATCACGAAGCATTTTTTGTTCTTCGCTCAGTTCTTCAAGACTGAAAATTTCGTTTGCAGGAATTTCTTTGATCAGGAATTCACCACCTTTTACTATATTGCTCATTATGTTTATTTTAAATTTTAGATTGATTATTAGACATTTAGATAATAGACGAATAGAGGATAGACTTTTTCATTCTTTATAAAAATCATTTTATTACCTATTTTCTATCAGTCAATCATCTTTTTAGTCTTTATTAAGTGTATTTTGAAATACCATTGTTGCTTTTTGAAATTCTTCAATTTTTGTTTCGAGGTTTTCACTTTTTTCGTCAGATAAATATTTTCTATGATTTGCTAACAATATTTGAGTTTGCAATTCAAATGACGACCCCAAAGAAATATCTAAAAAATGACTAAAAGACTTATTTGTTCTGCTTGAACCTTCAGCTATATTTGATGGAATTGAAATTGAACATCTGTCCATTTGGCTTTTCAAACCATATTTTTCATAAGTTGGAAAAGTATCTGTAAGGTCTAATATCAATTTTGATAATTCCATACCCATTTGCCAGATTTTAAGCTTTTTAAAATTGTGTCTTTTAAAATCATTCATCATTTCTTGTGTTTCTAATCTATTATCTATCCGTCTATTCTCTTTTCGTCTTTAAAGAAGTTCAAAAATTGAAGCCGCTCCCTGTCCCGTTCCGACGCACATAGAAACCATTCCGTATTTATTTCCGCGTTTTCTCATTTCGTCAAGAAGCTGAACTGTTAATTTTGTTCCGGTACATCCAAGTGGGTGACCAAGAGCAATTGCTCCTCCATTAACATTAAGAATATCAGGATTTAAACCTAATTCTTTTTTGATGGCAACAGATTGTGATGCAAATGCCTCGTTTAATTCAATTAACTCAATATCTTTTAATTCTAAGCCTGCTTGTTTTAAAGCTTTTGGAATTGCATAAATTGGTCCCATTCCCATGATTCTTGGCTCTAAACCTGCTGCTGCATAAGCAACTAATCTTGCTTCAGGTTGTAATCCTAATTCTTTTACCATTTCTTCGCTCATGACCATTACAAAAGCTGCTCCGTCACTCATTTGAGAAGAGTTTCCTGCGGTTACACTTCCTCCGTTGGCGAAAACAGGTCTTAATTTAGATAAACCAGCCAAAGAAGTATCTGCTCTTGGGCCTTCATCTACTGAAAAATCAAACTTCTTAGTCTGCATTTTCTGGTTTTCATCAAGGAAATTATATTCAACAGGAATCGGAACGATCTGGTTTACAAATTTTCCTTCGGCATTGGCTTTCAAAGCTTTCATGTGAGATTCAAAAGCAAACTGATCTTGTTCTTCTCTTGTGATATTATATTGTTTTGCAACTTCTTCCGC
The DNA here is from genome assembly GCF_026163565.1 of Chryseobacterium sp. YIM B08800. Taxonomy (GTDB): domain Bacteria; phylum Bacteroidota; class Bacteroidia; order Flavobacteriales; family Weeksellaceae; genus Chryseobacterium. Next base: position 69,040 of record NZ_JAPDKN010000014.1, on the reverse strand, counting down.
CGTGTAACCCATTCCCCAATAATAATCAGGGTTTGTTTTTGCGATATCCGTTTCAGGAACAGGTTTATAACCGCCCATTGGAATGTAAGACATTGATTCTGTACCTCCTGCAATAATGCAATCAGCCATTCCTGCCTGAATTTTTGCAGAAGCAATCGCAATCGCCTCACTTCCTGATGCACAATATCTGTTTACCGTTACTCCTGGAACTTTGTCTGTATTTAAACCCATTAAGGAAATCAAACGAGCCACGTTTAAGCCCTGTTCAGCTTCCGGCATTGCATTTCCAACGATAAGGTCATCGATTCTGTTTTTGTCTAATTGCGGAAGTTCAGCCATTAATTTTTCAATTACGGTTGCCGACATTACATCGGGTCTCGTGAATCTTAAACTTCCTTTTGGAGCTTTTCCAACGGCAGTTCTGAACCCCTTTATTATATATGCTTGTTTCATTTTGTTGTATTAATGTATTTATGTAAAATGTATTTATGATTAAAATGCTTAAGTATTAAATTTCTGCTTCAATTTTGCCAACATATTTTGAATGTGTTTGATTTCTGAATATATAATATTAAAATCATCAATTTTTAAGAAACCTAAATCATTAGCAATTAAGATTTGTGTCTCAAATTCAAAAGAAGAACCTAATGCAATATTCAAAAAATGTGAAAATTGAGCATTTGTATCTCGGCCCGCACCTTCAGCGATATTAGAAGGAATTGAATATAAACTTCTTCTTGACTGGGAAGTCAAACCGAACATTTCGTCTTTTGGAAAATTGTTAGAAGCCGAGTAAAATATTTTACAAAGTTTCATTGATTTTGTCCAAACTTCTAAATCTCTAAAGTTGTGCATCGTTAATACATTAATACTTTTTACATTTTACAAGATGTCTAATTTCTCAACGGTTTTCCTTTTTGTAACATAAACTGAATTCTCTCCAAAGTTTTTCTTTCACCACAAAGCTGTAAGAAGGTTTCTCTTTCAAGATTCAATAAGTATTGTTCGGTCACAACAGTTGGTTCAGAAAGATTTCCGCCTACTAAAACGTTGGCTAATTTATCTGCAATCTTTTTATCGTGTGCAGAGATGAAATTTCCTGTTAACATTTGGTCGGTTCCTACGTAGAACATTCCAAGAGCGTCTTTACCAAGAACTTTTACAGTTTGCTCGATAGGTTGAGTATAACCTTGTTCAGCTAATAATTTTGCCACTTTTTTAGCTTCGGCAATCTGACGTTTTTTGTCAACAACTACGATATCTTTTCCTTTTTCAAGAATTCCCATATCGTAAGCTTCGTAAGCTGAAGTTGCCACTTTTCCCATCGCAATATTCATGAAAGCTTCACGAAGACGGTTGTTTTTCACATCATCACTGTGGAATTCTCTTGAAGTTCTCAAAGCAAATTCTTTCGTTCCACCACCGCCTGGAATTACACCAACTCCGGTTTCAACTAAACCGATGTAAGTTTCTGCAGCTGCAACCACTCTGTCGGCGTGCATGGTCATTTCGCAACCACCACCTAAAGTCATTCCGTGAGGAGCAACTACTACAGGAATAGAAGAGTAACGAACTCTCATCATTGATTTTTGGAAATAAGCAATTGCCATATTCAAATCATCCCAATCTTGCTCGATCGCCATCATTAAAATCATTGCCAAATTCGCCCCAACAGAGAAATTTGTGCCTTGATTTCCAATCACTAATCCATCATATTCTTTTTCAGCTAAATCAATCGCTCTGTTTAATCCATCTAAAACTTCGCCACCCAAAGAATTCATTTTAGAACGAATTTCAAAATTGATAATTCCGTCGCCTAAATCTTCAATTGAAGAACCTGAATTGCTCCAAAGTGTCTTATTTTTTCTGATATTATCTAAAATAATAAAAGCATCTTGCCCGGGAATTTTGTTGTACTCTCCTGAATTTTTATCAACATAAATGCTTTGTCCATCTTCATTTACTTTATAGAAAGACTCTACATTTTTAACCCAGTCTGAAACCTCGTAACCAGCTTCTTTAGCCAATTCAATACCTTTTTGAACACCAACGGCATCCCAAATTTCGAAAGGCCCGTTTTCCCAACCGAAACCAGCTCTCATTGCATCGTCGATTTTGTAAACTTCATCCGAAATTTCAGGAACTTTATGCGAAACGTAAGCAAATAATGCTCCCAAAGATTTTCTGTAAAGCTCTCCAGCTTTGTCTTTTCCACCAATTAAGACTTTAAATCTGTCAATTGGTTTATCGATATTTTTAGTTAATTCTAAAGTCGGGAAAGAAGATTTTCCTTGAAGTTCGTATTCTAAAGTATCAAGATTTAATCCGTGAATTTCAGATTTTCCGTCTGCACCTTTCACTTTTTTATAGAAACCTTGTTCGGTTTTTGAACCCAACCATTTGTTGTCTACCATTTTCTGAATGTAATCAGGAAGGGCAAAAACATTGTTGAAATCATTCGCTTCAGCACCGCTTTGACGAACACCGTTTGCAACCATCACCAAAGTATCTAAACCTACAACATCGGCTGTTCTGAACGTTGCAGATTTTGGGCGTCCGATAACCGGACCTGTTAATTTATCTACATCAGAAACATTTAAATCTAATTTTTGAACATTATGAAGCAAATCCATCATCGAAAAAACCCCGATTCTATTGGCGATAAACGCAGGAGTATCTTTTGCTAAAACAGTTGTTTTACCTAAGAATTTCGCTCCATAATTCATGTAGAAATCTATGATTTCAGGAGATGTATCTTTTGTAGGAATAATTTCTAAAAGAGGAAGGTATCTTACCGGATTAAAGAAATGAGTTCCAGCAAAATAATGTTTAAAATCATCACTTCTTCCTTCTACCAACATATTAATCGGGATTCCGGAAGTATTTGAAGAAACTAAAGTTCCCGGCTTTCTGAACTGCTCAATTTTTTCGTAAACAGATTTTTTGATATCCAGTCTTTCAATTACAACTTCAATAATCCAGTCTGTGTCCTTTATTTTTGCTAAATCATCCTCAAAATTTCCTACTTTAATTCTCTCGGCAAATTTCGGAGAATAGAGTAGTGCAGGACTTGCTTTTTTAAGTTTTTCAAAGTTTTCGGAAGCAATTCTGTTACGAACCGCTTTGTCGTCTTTGGTCAAACCTTTTTTCTGTTCGGCTTCATTCAATTCAAAAGGAACAATATCGAGCAGTGAAACCTGCACGCCAATATTGGCAAAGTGTGCAGCAATACCGCTTCCCATAATTCCTGAACCTAATACCGTAACGTGTTTGATTCTTCTTTTCATTAATATTTATTTTAGTTATTATCGCTTAATTTCACCTCTTTTGGTTAGGATTTTTATTTAAGACGTTCCAAAAAAGGCGAATTTTTTATTTTCTGTTATTCAAGTCGGCAGCAATTTTCATGATCTCACTCATTACTTCTTTGAAGGTTTCCAACTTATCAGGAGAAATTTTCTCCATCACTTTTTTATTGAAATTTACCACCACTTCTTTCGACATATTTCTTGAGCTTAATCCTTTATCGGTAAGCTTAATGATGACTTCTCTTTTATCAGTAGTTGTCTTTTCTTTGTAGATATATCCGTTGTCTTCAAGGAGTTTAATAATTCTTGTGAGAGAAGTGGGTTCGATTGCCATTTTCGGACCTAAATTGGTACTTCTTGTCCCTTCTTTTGGATCAATTTTCAGTAATGTTAAAGCCTGAACAGCAGTAGAATCGTGTTCTTGTGCAAGCTCAGTATACATTTTTGAAACAGCCAACCAAGTCTGCTTCAGAATGAGGTCTACGTTTTCTGTTTTTTCTTTATTATTATCCATCATATTATTTTTGCTAATCGGTTTTATCAAATGTAGTAAATATTATGCATGCATAGTATTAATTAATATTAAAATTTATTAATCAATTGAATATCAATAATTTAAATTATATGACAAGCATAATACTATGCATGCATAGTATGTAGAATAAACAAATAAAAGATTGTATTAATGAAGCTTTGTAACCAAATTAACGATTTCTTCGAAGGATTCGCATTTGTAGATTTCGTTTTTGTAAGAAATCTCCCAAAATGTATCGTTATATTGAAAATGAAATAAAGAAAGGTTTTTTTGAAAGTTTTTTTGCAATAAAGAGTAGAGCATCTCTTTTTGAATTTCGGGCGAAATAATAGAAGGAGCCACAAAATTTTTATTCACTTGAAATAACGAGGCATTGGTCAACTCATCATGCTTCAATAGAATATCTTCAACAATTCCCGAAAACAGTTCTTGGTTTTTAACATACCAGATTTTATCGGCAAATTCTTTTGCCAAACGCCAGTCGTGTGACGAAAACAAAATCAGTTTATTTTGTTCTTTGGCAAGTTTCCGAAGGGTTTTTAGGATGATGATTTTATTTTTTTCATCTAAATGAGTTGTCGGCTCATCAAGAATAATAATAGGAGAGTTCTGCGTTAATGCACGTCCAATAAAGGCTTTTTGCAGGTTTCCGTCAGATAGATTTTTTAAAGGGGTATTTTTATATTGCTCTAAATCTAGTTCCGCAATAATATCTGAAACTTCTTCTCGGTCTTCTTTTTTAAGCTCAAAATAAAAAGGATAATAAATGTATTTTCCTAAAGAAATCAAATCTTCAACCGTGAAATTTTGTGGAATGACCGCTTTAGAAAAAACGATGGCAATATTTTCGGCAATTTCTTTTACAGATAAATGTTTTACACTTTTGTTGTTAATTAAAATTTCTCCACTCAACAAAGGGTTTTGATGAAGAATAGATTTAATTAAAGTGGTTTTTCCAACACCGTTATTTCCAACTAGCAAGCAAACATCTCCTAAATTCAAAGATGCATTCGCATTTGAAATTAAGGTTTTATTGTAACCGATATTGGCTTGTTTTATTTGTAGGTGCATTTTTGTTGGTTTTAACTTTCCGCAAATCTGATTTCGTGGAATTTATGTTTCAAGGGTTTTATTTTTTCTCTCGCAGATTTTTATATTCTATTTGTCATGCTGAAAGCATCTCTACAAAGTTAGCTTAGATTCCTAAGGAATGACAAATTGACGTTTATTTTTAAATTTAATAATAAAAATTATTCTCACTCATCTCCTTTATCTGCAAAATCTGCGAGAATATTTAAAATTAACTATTGACTCATTCACATTTACACTTTATTCTGTTTCAAAAGCATCATTAAAATCACAGGAATACCAAAAACTGAACTAATCACATTTAAAGGAATTTGTGTTTTTTCGGCAACCACTGAAAATAATAACATCATCAACATTCCTAAAAACATATTCAAAATCCATTGCTGCCAAAGTTTTGCAGGATTATAAATCAATCTGCAGAAATGAGGAACAATAATCCCAATGAACAAAATAGGTCCTAAAAATGCTGTAACTGAAGCAGAAAGTAAAGAAGAAGCAATAATGATCATTAATTTCAAATGATTTAAATTAACTCCTAAACTCTGTGCGTATGAACTTCCAAGAGAATTTCCGATTAAGGGTTTTATGGTTTTAAAGCAAATTAATAATCCGATAAAAACTAAAATAGCAAGAACGATAATCTGATTTCTCGACACCATATTATTGGCTCCGAAAGACCATAAAATATAATTTTTTAAGCTTTGATTTTCTGCATAAAACTGAAGAAGAGAAACAATAGCTCCAGCAAAAGCCGATACCAAAAATCCGAAAATGATCAGATAAGATTTATCCTGAAATTTATTTGACATCGACAGCAAAACGAGCATCAACAGCAAACTTCCGATAATTGCAGACAAACTGAGAAAACTATTTTGAAGAAATTCAGGCAGTAAAATATTGTGTGAAAAGAAAATATAGAATGCAACTGATAAACTTGCGACAGAGGTAATTCCTAAAATATCTGGTCCCGCAAGAGGATTTTGAAAATATTCCTGCATCAAAAAACCAGAGGTTGGAATTGAAATCCCTGCTAAAAGCATGACCAAAACACGATTTACCCGAATTTCAGCAATCTGACTGTTGGTAGAATCCAGGAAAAAATCCTGAAGATTTAAAGACAAAAATCCTGTATTTAGATTAATGATCGCTGTCAAAATAACTGCAATCAGTAAAAATAAACACAGGATCTTAAATTTTTTAGACATTTCGAATTACTGCTTAACTTTTATTTTAAAAGAGAAGAAATTTTTTCGTTGAGCTGCTCTTCACTGATCATTCCTAATGTTTCGTCAGTTTTGTCGCCTCTTCTCATAAATGTAAACGGAATTGCGTTTCCTGTCCATTGTTTAAAATTACTTGTGAAAAAATTTCCATCCAAAAGTTGGCCGTCTAAAAGAACAGTATAATCCTGAATTCCGTGCTCTAGAGTAAAACGAGGAACTTCAGTATTCCAAATTTCTTTTTGATCTAAGCTTACAAAAGTAATTTTTACAGGCTGATCTTTCAGCTCTTCAATTTTCTTTTTAAAATGAGAAATTTCTTTTACACATGGTCCACACCAGGTTGCAAAAAAATTGGTCACATATAATGTATCGTTTTTCTTTTGTAAAAAGTCAGCAGTTTGTTGCGTAGAAACAGATTTTAAAGAGATATTTGCCACTTCTGGCTGTGCAGTATCCTGAATACTTGTAGAATCTGCTGTGCTGATATTTTCTTCCGTTTTTTCAGCTTCTTTTTTACAACCGATAAGAACAGTTGCTAAAATTGCAGTCAAAATTATTTTTTTCATAAATAAGTTTTCTTTGTTAAAAATGAAATATACGAAAGGTATTTCTCATTGGTTTTGTTGTAAGAAAGTTGGATGAAGGTCGGTTTTCTAATTATTTTTTATTTATTTTTGAAATGAAGTATGGAACAACAAATCTATAAAGGAAAACTGACGCAGTTTCACCGCCTAAAAATAGCTAAAAAGGAAGACCTGACCAAAAATACTTTTTCGCTGGAGCTTGAAATCCCGGAGGATTTAAAAGAAAAATTCACGTTTGAAGCAGGGCAGTTTGTAAGTATAAAATTCAATGCTGAAGGAAAAGAAGTGATTAATGATTACTCGATGACTTCGGCTCCGTATGAGAAAAAAATAACTTTAGGAATTAAAATAAATTCTGAAAACGGTGCAACAGCACAGCTTTATAAAAATTACCAGATAGGTGATGAATTGCTTGTGAGCGAACCCAATGGCAGATTTACTTTAGTTTCTAAACCCAGCGAATTCAGAACGATTGTAGGTTTTGCTGCAGGAATTGGAATTACTCCGATTTTAAGCCATTTTAAAAATATCCTTCATAACGAACCGAGAACAAGACTGTTTCTTTTTCTTGGAAATAAAAGTTCTGAAGAACTTGTTTACCGTGATCTTTTAGATAATCTTGCGAAGCAACACCACAACAGACTGCAGATTTTCTATTTTTATTCGCAGGAAAAAACGGCAGATCAGTTTTTCTATGGAAGATTAGATGCCAAAAAATTGAATTTAATTATCAATCAAATTTTGCATTTGGATGATACTGATGAAGAATCTACGATTTGGGATGCTGTGGACGAAGTTTTAATTTGTGGAAAAGGGGAGATGATAAAAACTTTAGCCAATGCGTGTTATCATCATGGAATCCCGAAAAAGAATATTCACTTTGAATTGTTTGAAGAATTTAATGATGATATTTATCCTGTAGAAAAAGAATTTCCATTGATAGAAAATGTAGAGGTAGATTTCCAGCTTTTAGGGAAAAATTATCAAACGGTACTTTCAAATAATCGTGAGAAAATTCTTCAACAGCTTTTGATTCAGAAATTCCCGGTTCCTTATTCCTGCAAATCAGGGATTTGTGGAAGCTGCGAATGTACTGTAGAAGAAGGCGAAGTAGAACTTTTGGAAAACGAATATCTTACCGAAAAAGAGGAAGCTCAAGGCAAAATATTAGCGTGTATGTCAATTGCAAAAACTAAGAAAATAAAGCTTAACTTTGATTTCAATTGAGAATCATCAGAAACATATTCAAATTATTTTTTGTGTCAGTAGAAATTGTTTTTCTTCTGATATGTTTATCTAATGCCTGGGTTTTCGGTCTTACCAATGGAAGAACTTATACCAAGATCTCAAAAATTCCGCCAAGAGAAGTTGCTTTGGTTTTAGGAACCTCTCCAAGAATGCGTTCCGGACTTTCTAATCCGTATTTTACCAAAAGGATGGATGCCACTGCATTGTTGTATCATCATGGAAAAATTAAAAAAATCATTGTAAGCGGCGAAAAAAGTAAAGGATATAATGAACCTGCCGCAATGAAAAATTATCTGATTTATCAGGAAGGTGTGCCCGAAGAAATCATCATAGAAGATCCTGAAGGTTTTAATACGTATAAAAGTATTTTACGTTGTAAAGATGTTTACAATAAGAAAAATGTGATTATTGTTTCTCAGGGGTTTCATAATTTGAGAGCATTATTTTTTGCAAGAAACAATAACATGAATGCTTTAGGTTTTGATGCACAAGATGTTACAAAACCAGAGAGTTACTACAGAAACCAATCCCGCGAAATACTTGCAAGAGTGGCCGCTGTAGTTTATTTTATTTTTGGAATTTCTCCTGATTAGAAAGGATATCCGAAAGCGATATTTAAGGTAGGTTTCAAAGGTTTAATATCATGGAATCTCCATTTATCACCATCAGGTTTATTTGGGTCGTAAATTTTATAAGCTAAATCTACTCTTAAGGTAATGTAAGCAACGTTAACTCTAAGTCCAAATCCGCTACCAATACCCATTTCTCTGATAAATTTATTGAATTTAAACTGATCATCAAAACCATTGTTTTCAGTATTCCAAACGTTTCCGATATCGGTGAAAATAGCACCTTCATACATCTCAGTAAACGGAATTCTATATTCTATATTGGTTGTCAGTTTAATATTCCCCATCAAATAAGTACGCACTTTTTCGTCAATCTGAGAACCTCCTGGTCCTAAACCACCAAATGCAACCCAAGCTCGGATATCGTTAGAGCCTCCATTGAAATATGACCTTACAAACGGCATCGACGAAGAATTTCCGTAAGGAATACCTACTCCGATAAACTGTCGTAATGCTAAAGTCTGATTTCCATTAAATTTAAAATATTTTCTTACATCAAAATCAAATTTCACAAACTGCGCATAAGGAATTCCGAAAATTGTTCTTTCAGGACTTCTTAAAATTCCACCGTCATCTTGTCTTTTCTGATTAAAAATACTTGGAATATTTCCTGCCAATTCCACTTTTCCGTTAAAATAAAAAGCATTAGGATAATCTTTTTTACCAATTTCATTATAAATAAAATTATAAATCATCGATGAAATAAGAACATCCTGAGTCTGTCTGTCTTTATTAACAATCGTTCCCAGAAAAGAAAGTAAATCGTCAGCTCTTTTTGGATCGGTTGCCGCAGATGCCGCATATCCTAAATCACTAATAATTTTTTCTGAAACCTGGTCTCTCGATAAAATTCCGGACTCAAAATCTTGCTTAATTTGAGGGTTAGAAATAAAATAATCATCAAAAACAGTTTGTCTTACCACATCATCATTTACGAAGAAATCGTAATAGCTGTCTTTATTTTTAGTTAAACTGAAAAGGGTATTAAAGAGTGTTAATCTGTGAGAAACCTGATCATTAACATTCGCAAAATAGTTTAAACCTGTATTAAAGTTGGTTCTTCCCAAACCGATATTGTTCTGCACCGAAGCTCCCAAAACAATTGATGATGTAGGAGTATATCTTTTAGGAATAAGCTTATAATAATTAAATGGTAGCAATAATCTTGGAAAGCTTAATGAAGCCTGCGCCGAATATTCGTAAGCTAAAATTCTTTTATCTAAATTTTTAGGATTTCTGATTGACCCAAAAGTCCCTGCAACACTCGTTGTCAAGTTTTCTGCACCACGAAATACATTTCGGGTTGTAAGATCTACAGAAGGAGAAACTCCTAAGTTGAGTAACTGCGAGTAATTAACATCCGTTCCTACTTTTAACTCATATTTATCTAAAGGTTTCAAGATATATAAAACATCTACAATACTGTCATTTGGTGCAGTTGTACCGCCTTGTCTCAAAGAATCTCTGGCTTTAAGGATGCTAAAATTATTCATCGCCAAAAGATTTCTCTTGGTAAGATCTAATTTTTTCTGATCATAGACAGTTTTGCTATCAACAATAATCGTTCTCCATAACGCAGAAGTCTTATAATTTTCATTCATTTTATGAAATCTAATTCTTCTAAGGCTATCTTTCACCGTTCTTTTTGGAAAATCTGAATGATGATCGACAATTGCGACATCTATATTTCCAAAAGTCGCTCTTTTGTAAGGGCGATTGATGGAGTCTTTACGAATTTCTAAAACCAGCGGAACTTCTTTTCTGCTTAAAAGTGAATCTGCCACAAAACCTACTTCATCATTTCCTGCATTGAATCTATAATATCCGTTTTCACGCATCCAGTCGTTGATTCGGGTAATTTCTTTTTCTAAAACCGTTTGATCAAGCAATTGCCCGCTTCTTACCAAACTTTCATGCATTTTTTGCTGATAAAGTCCTTTAATTCCTAGATCTGGAATATGATAATAATATTCTTTAATATTTGTGGGACTGTTGTGCTTAATAGAATAGTTTACAGATGCTTTTTTAGATGCTGAATCAAGCTTATGAGCGTATTTTACTTCTGCATCCCAAAAACCTCTGTAGGTCATTCTTTTTTCAATTGACTGCGCACTTTTTTCAGTTCTTGTCTGATCTAAAATTACCGGCGGAGTTCCCCAATTGTGATATAATCTGTCCATGAAGAGGCTTTTCCCAACACTGCTCTGCATATTATATTTAATGAAAAGAGAATCTCTAAGTTTCTGATTTCTCATCTCACTCGGATACGTCATATATTCATTAAGAATTGTATCGTATTTAGGATTGGCAGCATTGTATAAAAGAAGACTTAACGGCATGAAAAGCAACTGCTTCTTATTGGGCTTTTGCTGTACATAATCTTCCAGCTCATCATCGAAAAACTGTTTTTTATCTTCAAATTCAAAATTGTTTTTAGTAAGCAGATATTCACCATCCGGAACTTTTTTTGTAGTACTGCATGCATAAAGTAAACCTACAAATGTTGCAAATGATATTATTTTATAATATTTTTGAGGAGAATTCTTAAAATGCTTACAGCTCATACAATTAAAATTTTACAATCTTTAGATAAAAAGAAGTTCAGACAAAAATACAACTTGTTTTTGGTTGAAGGGAATAAAACTATTCTTGAACTTCCTAATTCTAACTTTAAAATTAAAGAAATATTTTCTACAGAACCTAACAATTTTCTGTCCAAAGATGTTCAATTTACACAGATTACTGAAAATGAACTAAAAAAAATAAGTTTTTTACAAAATCCTAAAGATTCTGTAGCAGTTTGTGAGTTATTAGAAAAGTCTGAGTTTACTGACAAAGATTTTCAATTGATTTTAGATGGAATTCAGGATCCGGGAAATCTCGGAACAATTATCCGTTTGGCAGACTGGTTTGGAATTGAACAGATTATCTGCAGTGAAGATACCGTAGATTTTTACAATCCAAAGGTTATTCAGGCAACAATGGGTTCTTTTACCAGAGTAAATATTGTGTATTGCAATTTGGCAGAATACCTTTCAACAACCGAAAATATCAATGTGGGAACCGATATGGAAGGAGAAAATATTTATCATTTCGAAAAACCAAAGAAAATCAATCTGATTTTAGGAAACGAAGGAAACGGAATGCGCGATGATACAGAAAAACTTCTTCACAAAAAAATAAGTATTCCAAGATTTGGAAAATCGCAGTCTACAGAAAGTCTGAATGTTTCTATGGCTGCAGGAATAATTTTGGGACAGCTCTTCAAAGTTTGAGAGCCATAGTGTTGGAGGGTTTTAGAGTGGGAGAGTATGTAAAACACTAAAATGCTCCGACTCTAAAACTCTCAAACAAATTTATATAAGTTGCTCCATGCTGGATACACTTTTTGTTTTTTGGTAATTTTCTAATTTTTTTCGAACAAATTTCAAAGCAATTGGTGCAACGTAGATTAGTGCAGCTCCTAAAACTTTCTTTTTCCAATTTGAACTTTTCATATTTTTCTTTGCGTAATTGGCAACTAAAGCGGTTACTCCAAGTTTGATGATTCCATCTATAGCATTACCGCTAAAAGCAGAACTGGCTAATCCTACGGCTGTGTTTTTATTCAGCAACATTCCTTTTACTTCGGAAGTAAGCTGTTTTGCGATTACATCTTTTCTAATCACCGTTTTCTCTTCACCATCATCATCTACTTTTTCCTGAAGATATTGATCACTGAGACCATTGGTAAATGCACTCAAGCTTTCTTTTGTATTTTTAAAAGTCAAAAGCGCTTCCAGATCATGTATTTCATCTTTTAAAAGTTTCTTTTTTCTTTTAAGTTCTTCCAGACTCTCGTAATTTCTGCCCATAGTTTAGTGATTTAAGAATTCTATTACTTTATTTGCTACCATATTCACGATTCTTTTCTTAAAGGTAGCAACTAAAAGCATCACTACAAAATAAAATGCCGCAACAATCAGAAATCCGTATGAATAATTGTCTAAAGCCTTGCCAATAAGAAACGCTAAACCAAAATTGAAAAGAATGATAAAAAAGCCAAAAGCCACCAACAATATCACTAGATAGGCAATAACACCTGCAGAAATTGAAGATTTTTCTGTGGCCTCAATTTTTAGCAAATCTATTCTCTTAGATGCGTATTCTTTAATTGTTTCAATCATCCTTATATTTTTTTTAAAAGTTACAAAAAAAGGAACTCTTTTACCTAAAGTTCCTTTTTTATATTTAATTAAATTAAATACAATTATTTAAGATCGTTCAATCCAGATTCTACATCTTTTACCATATCGGTAGTTTTAGAAACAATTTGATCTTTGTATTTGTCATACCCATCTTTTACAGTATGCGCTACATTATTGGCAGTTTCTTTGAAAGTAGAAGAGATACTGTCGTACTGATCTTTTACTTTTTCAGATACTTCACCATATTTATTTTTAGCCTGATCTTTCAGATCTCCAGCTTTTGTTCTGATTTTTTTTCTTGTTTCTTTTCCTTCTTCAGGAGCATAAAGCATACCTAAAATTACACCTGCTGCAGCACCTGCTAAAAGTCCTGCCAAAATACCTGCTGTATTATTTCCTTTTCTAGACATTTTTTGTTTTTTTAATAGTTAATAAATACTAGTTTTCGTTTTAAAAGGTTACAATTAACATACCAATCGAGGTTTGTGACTAATAAAAATTGTTAATTTTTGTAAGATATTGCAATATGCTTTCGATAGTTTGACTTTTTGTCAGGTTTGTATTGTCAATTAAGATCGCATCTTCTGCCTGTCGCAATGGCGAGATCTCTCTTTCACTGTCAATACGGTCTCTTTCTATAAGATTTTCTTTCACATGAGCCTCATCAGCTTCAATTCCTAAAGATAAAAGTTCACTGTATCTGCGTTTTGTGCGTTCGTCAATACTTGCGGTAAGAAAAAATTTAAAATCGGCATCGGGTAAAACTACGGTTCCGATATCTCGTCCGTCCATAATTACACCGCCGTTTTTTGCAATTAATCTTTGTGCATCAAGCAAAAAATCTCTTACTTCTTTTTGCTTTGCAATTAAGCTGACATTTTCAGAAACTTCATTGCTGCGAATTTCTTTGGAAATATTGATATGATTAAGCAAAAGAACCAATTCATCTTCTTCTTTTTTAAATTCAAGATCTATTAAATGAAATGATTTGAAAAGTAAAGGCAAATTAATAGTACCGTCCTCATCCATACAGTTTTGCAGAGCAAACCATGTAATCCCTCGATATAAAGCACCGGTATCTAAATGAACAATGCCCAATTTTTCGGCAATAATTTTTGAGATAGAACTTTTTCCGGTAGAAGAAAAGCCATCAATAGCAATCACTGGTTTTTTCATAAGACAAATTTCAAGAAATTTTCTGGAAAAATCAAGTATGAATGAATGATAAAGTTGAATATTTAAAGTTTTGTAATAAACTTACTCTCCTCGATGACCGCTTAAATCTACAGAAATCCCAATTTGATTAACATTAGAAGAATTATGATATCTCACATGAGCATAATCTAAACGGAACTTGGAAATTTTTAAACCAAACCCGGCAGACAATCCTGTAAAGTTTCTTTGATCAGCAACAGCAAGCTCATTTCCTCTTCTCACATTATATCCTAATCTGATGTTGAAACCTTTTTCAGGGAAAAGCTCAGCACCAAGAGAAAAGTGATCGGCAATTTTTCTTCCGAAACCAATTTCCTGCCCATTAATATCATAATCTGAAGAAATATCAAATTTCTGTAAATCGTGCGCTGTAATTGTAATCGCAAGAGGAATTGCTTTTAATATTTTGGTATATCCTAAATCTATTCTAAACGGAAGATTTTCTCTCTCGCCATTGAACGATTTAAACTGATACCCGAAATTTCTCAGTACTACAGAAGCTACTTCTTTGCTCTGTTTGTTATGATAAGTCATTCCTAAAGTTCCCGATAAGGCAGAAGAAGTATAAGTATCGATTTTTGAAGTGATGAAATTTAATCCACCTCCAATCGTCCAATCTTCTTCAAACTGATAAGCATATCCTGCTCCTACAGCAACATCTGAAGCTGAAAATTCTCCCATTTCAAAACCGCTTTCGTCGGTTCTAGGAATATTTCCGTAGCCCAAATATCTTGCATTAACGGTAACCATATGTCCGTTGTCTAAATCTTTAGCAAAAGCAATGGTTCCAAACTTTGAGTCTGCCAAATAAGTAGAAGCATTTATTGAAAGCTGTTTATCTGAATCTTTATTCAACAAAGCCGGGTTGGCAATGGCAAAAGAAACATCATAATCTCTAACCGTAATAGCATCGCCACCTAAAGCAGCCTGTCTTGCAGAGACGGGAATATTTAAGAAAGAGTAAACGTTTGTTCCAGTTTGTGCAAATGAAACAATTCCCGAAAGAAATAGTGAAAAAATTAGAACTTTCTTCAAATCAGTATTTAATTAATGCAAAAATAATCCTTTTTGCTACTTATCAAAATATTTCTTTCATTATTTCTGTATAATATTTTTCTTTTTTTCAATATTTTTAATGATTATATTTGCAAAATTAATTTTCAGAGAAATTAATTCTCAAAAAACTATTATTAAAATATACAATGAAATATAAAAGAATCCTTCTGAAACTGAGTGGTGAGGCATTAATGGGGAACAGACAATACGGTATCGATACCGAAAGACTGATGGAATATGCTCAGGAAATCAAGAAAGTGGTTGACAGAGGCTGCGAAATTGCGATTGTAATTGGAGGAGGAAACATTTTCCGTGGTGTAGCAGGAGCTGCAAAAGGAATGGATAGAGTACAGGGCGATTATATGGGAATGCTTGCAACCGTTATCAACGGAATGGCATTACAGGGTGCTTTGGAAGATGCAGGAATTAAAACCAGATTACAATCTGCTATCGAAATGGATAAAGTAGCAGAACCTTTCATTAAAAGAAGAGCAGTAAGACACCTTGAAAAAGGCAGAGTAGTGATCTTCGGAGCCGGAACAGGAAACCCTTATTTTACAACAGACACTGCTGCAACATTAAGAGCTATCGAAATAGGCGCTGATGTTATTCTTAAAGGAACAAGAGTTGACGGTATCTATGACAGCGATCCTGAGAAAAACGAAAATGCAGTAAAATATAATTCATTAACTTTCGAAGAAGTTTTTGAAAAAGACCTTAAAGTAATGGATATGACTGCCTTTACATTAAGCCACGAAAATAAATTGCCAATTATTGTTTTTGATATGAATAAAGACGGTAATTTATTGAAAATTGTAGACGGAGAAAATGTAGGAACTTTAGTAAATTTATAGTAAGGTAGCAGATAATAGATTTTAGGGATTAGGTTTTTAGCATTATGATTACTTATTACCCATTACTTATTACTCATCTTTAATCAATGTGTAACTTATCAAATTTTTATTATATAATGGAAGAATTAGATCTTATCATAGAATCTGTAAAACATGATATGGAAGCGGCTCTTAAGCACCTGGATCATGCATTTCAAAGAATCAGAGCGGGACGTGCGTCTACAAGCATGGTTCAGGATGTGATGGTAGAATATTACGGTGCGCCAACTCCTATTAATCAGGTTGCCAACGTTTCTGTGCCGGATGCAATGACCATCTCTATTCAGCCTTGGGACAGAACCGCAATCGGTGCTATTGAAAAAGCTATTATTAATTCTAACTTAGGATTTGCCCCTTCTAATAACGGAGAAAACATCATCCTTAATGTACCACCTTTAACTGAAGACAGAAGAAAAGAATTGGCTAAACAAGCTAAAGGTGAAACTGAAGATACTAAAATCGTTGTAAGAAACGCAAGACAAAACGGTATTAAAGAACTTAAAAAACTGGATGGAGTTTCTGAAGATTTAATTAAAAATGTGGAAGCATCAATTCAAGAACTTACAGACAAATATGTGAAGTCTTGCGACGATCATCTGAAAACAAAAGAAGCTGAAATTATGAAAGTATAATTTTCAGGTTTTTGAAAATATAAAAAGAGAGGATTCATTACCGAATCCTCTCTTTTGTTTTTATAAAATACAATCTGTTTTTCCTTTTTTATCTTTGTTTTTGATAAGAGTTTCGAAAGTTTTTCTTAATTCTGTGTCATTACAGTTTTTACTTTCTCCATCAGAAACATTTTCAGGTTTTAATTGGTTTTTGGTGCGCAGTGTATATTTTTTATCTCTGCAGGAAATTAATTGATCATTGATGTAGTAAAATCGTTTTTCTTCTACATCATCTTTCGTTTCGGGTTTTTCTGGTGTTCCTCCGTCAAAATTCCAAACAGTTCCTTCCTGAAAAATAAAGAATGGTTTTCCGTTTTTCAGATAATAATTTTCTACCGAAGAAAAATGGCTGTCTCCATGAAAATGTTTTATGCTTTTGAGCTCTCCGTTTAAACTATAATAAACCACATTACCGGAAACTTCATTACATTCATAATCAAAACTTGTAGAATCGAGCTTTTTGGCGATTAGCTGATTATTAAGTAAAGCATATTCAGTTTTTATTTCGTCGATGCTTTGCGGAGAATTATTTTTTTGTAAGCTGTCTTTTGCTGAAACTGTTTGTAAATTGTCTGATGGAAAATTTGCATCAACAGGTTCTTTCTTTTTGTTTTCACAGGAAAATAGAAGGACAAGACTTGGTAATAGGATAAGTTTTTTCATATAATTTAGATTTGGCTTTTTGAGAACATCAAAAAATATGCAAAATGAAGGGAGTTCGAAATAAAAAATTGAGCAAAACCTTTTACCACGCAAAGGTTTTAATTTTAAACTTCTTATTTTAAGGAGCAAAGAATGGCGACAAAGTCGCTGATGAAGCTTGAATAAAACGTGCGCTTCATAAAAATTAATTTATTGATTCATCTTTGCTCCTTAAAAATAAGACTTGTGAAGATAAAGCTTTGCGTTAATAAATAAAACATTCATAGATTTATGTTTATTTCTTAACCTTACTCAGTTTTTTAAAATGATTTAAATAAAACCGGACTTATTACTTTTTAATTTTTTTCCAATCTCGATCGTATAATTTTTTAAGCTCACTTTTTGTTTCATTATTAAAAATTTCTTTTGCTGATTCATTTACATCTACATTCACTTCAAAAGCAACAACTTCATCTTTATCATCAAATAAACTGTTTTTATCACTGTCTTTTGATGCCGAAAAAACAACTTTCTTAGTAGATTTTATATACTTCCAGTTTTCAAGATTATAATTATTAGGAGATAATTGTCTGAAGTTTTTTCCTTCCTTATCTGAAACATATAGATATAATGGGTCTTGATGATTCAAAAGTTTATCTTTATTATAATCTAAACTTCTGGCTGTATAAAAAATATAATTTGTTTTATGGGTAGAAACCGTTTCTACTCCGTCATAATAATCTTCATTAAAACCCTCAATCAATATTTTGTCTTTAGTTAATAAATAATAATTATTGGTATTTGAATTATAAAACATAATATTCCAATAATTATAAGCAGGAATGTTTTTGTAAGAACTTTCGTATTCACGTTTTGTTTCGCCCATTCTAAGCGGAAACATCAAAACTCCGCTACTGTCAATTTCTGAAAAATTACTGGTTTGAACATTAAGATTTTCAATAGAAGATTCTGTCTCAATATTGTTGGAACTAGATTCGCTTTCAGGATTTCTGGAGCAGGAAATTATTGCTATTGCTGATAAAATAAAAATACTTTTTTTCATATCTGTTTCTAATTTTAATTAAAATAAAATTTCACTTATGGAAGATATTAATTTTAAACTTTTGATAGCAAAAAAAAAATCCGAAATTTCTTTCGGATTAAATGATTATTGATAACGCTTATGTTCTTTCTGTTTTACAAACAACTTCGTAAGAGGCTTAAAGAAGGTTTTGTATTTTTCAGAATCAAATAACTGAGAATCTGTTAAAGCTTTATAAGTCATTAAAATTCCAAAAGGAAATAATATCATATTTGGAAGCCAAGCTGCAAGATACGGACTCATTTTTCCGGACCAGGCAACGTTTTCAAAACCTACATTGATTACATAGAAAATAATGAATATGATAATCGCAATGATTACCGGAACCCCCATTCCTCCTTTTCGGATAATAGATCCCAAACTCGCACCAATCATAAAGAAAATGATACAAGTGAAAGAGTAGGTAAGAATTCTCTGCTGGTAAATAACGACTTTACTAAAATATTTAACACTCGGATCAAGTTCTTTGTCTTTAGAATCCAGATTGGTTTTCAGATTATCAAGTCTTGAATAAGCATTCGTAAGAAGCTGTAATTTTTTTTCTCCTTTTATAGTATCAAGTTTATATTGTGATTTTACCGGAGCCTTAGTTTTATTTTTGTCCATATAAGTAATCACAGCATTAGTTTGAGAAATAATATCGTTGCTGATATTATCTGCAGTTCTGGTGTTGTCTTTTTTGGTTTTATCAATCGTAGCCAAAAGCTCAGTATACGTCTGAAAACGGTAATCGTCTGTAATCTGTTCTTTTTCGATGGCTTTATCAATCAATTCACTGATGTCGAAGTGAATGGTTAAACTGTCAAATTTTGTTGCCTGATCGGGTTGTTTTAATCTTACATTATCAGCTTTTCCGGCATAGCTGTCTTCAATTACGCTTCCGTTATACAAAATAAGCTTCATGAATTTACGATTTTTTGCGTTCGCAAATTTTCCTTTTTCGGCAACAATTGTTTGCTGATTTTCGTAGTTTCCTGCTTTTTTATGAATAAAAACACCTTCTAAATCTCTTCCGTCTTCCCCTTTAATTTTATCAAATTTCACCATAACACCCGGAATCTGATCGATAAATTGTCCCGGAGTAAAATTTAATGCAGGTTTAGTTTGAGCAATATTAAAAAGCATATTCTTCGCTTTCCTCTGAAAATCGGGAATAATATTGTTGGAAAAAAAATAGAGCATGACTGCCAAAACAGCAGTTACGCCCAAAAGCGGCATCATCACTCGTGTTAAAGAAATTCCGGCAGCTTTCATTGCAGCAAGTTCGTAGCGTTCTCCCAGTTCACCGAAAGACATGATACTTGCCAATAAAATTGTTAACGGTAAAACCATACTTACTACACTTACTCCAAGATAAAAAAGGAGCTTCATGATCTGTAAAGTCGTTAAACCTTTACCCATAAACTGACCAAGCTGAATCCAGATAATGTTTACAATAAATATAAAAAACAGTACACTGAATATAAATAAAAACGGACCAAAAAAGGTCTTGATGATATATCGGTCTAAGATTTTAAACATTCGCCAAAATTAATGAAAAAGCCACAAAGTTTTCTTTGTGACTTTAAATTTTAATATTTATTTAGAATTATAATTCTGTAACAAGATAATTTTTGAATTTTGCCTTGTCAAATACAAACATATTCGGGTTTAATTGCTGATTTTCTTTATATTCTTTTATCGAAATTACAGAGATATCTTTGTTGTTTCCATGCTGCTCAAGTTTTAGCATTTGTTTTTTCGCAGAATCTACATAAAGATAAATGTATTTTAATCCGTTTGCTTTTACCGGAGTTAATTTAATCAAGTCTGCATTTACGCCATCAACAGCTTTTTTTCCACCATATGCAACATTATAATCTTTTCTATACGATGTAAGATAATTGATAGGAGAGAACATGGTACTGCTTGCATTTGGTTTTGCAACGGTAACTTCCATATCTTCTGTATTGATATTGTAGATTTTGTTTCCGTCGAAAATCTGCTCTGTTTCCATGATTTTCAACTTATATTTATCTCCTGCAGCATAATAAATTCCGGGTTCTGTTTTAGAAACAGCTCCGTTTACACCACTTCCAAAAGCAAATTTGAAATAAGAGTTTTTCTTAGAATTGTAGTTCGCCGTAATATCGTCTAATATTTTTTTTGCTTTAGCATCAATTTTCTGTGCCTGCACAAAACCGATACTTCCTACTACTAATGTTCCTAAAACTATTTTTGATATTATTTTTTTCATTCTAAATTTTTCTAATTTTTCCTATTCTTTAGACTTTCATATCATCTGAAAGTTAAAATCGTAGATTTTTTAAATTTTAATTTCGCAGATCTTCCAAAAACTGTTCCAAAGAATACAGATCACTAATAAGAACTTCTCTTGCTTTAGCTCCGTTAAATCCTCCAACAATACCGCTTGCTTCCAATTGATCCATAATTCTTCCGGCTCTGTTATATCCTAATTTTAATTGTCTTTGCAACATAGAAGTAGAACCTTGTTGTGTTGAAACAATAATTCTTGCAGCTTCTTCAAACAAAGCATCTTTTTCATTCGGGTCAAATGCTCCAACTGTACTTGTTGCTTCTTCAGAGACAAATTCAGGAAGTAGGAATGCAGAAGCATACCCTTTTTGTTCGCCAATAAACTCTGCAAGTTTTTCAACTTCTGGCGTGTCAACAAAAGCACACTGAAGTCTTAAAATTTCATTTCCGTTGAAATAAAGCATATCTCCTTTACCGATCAACTGATCTGCGCCTGTAGAATCTAAAATGGTTCTTGAGTCCACACTCGAAATTACTCTGAATGCCGCTCTTGCTGGGAAGTTTGCTTTAATCATACCGGTAATTACGTTCACAGATGGTCTTTGAGTTGCTACAATTAAGTGAATTCCCACTGCTCTTGCTAACTGCGCCAATCTTGCAATCGGAAGTTCCACTTCTTTTCCTGCCGTCATAATCAAATCTGCAAACTCGTCAACAACTAAAACGATGTATGGTAAATAACGGTGACCATTTTCTGGATTTAATTTTCTTTCAGCAAATTTTTTATTATATTCTTTTAAATTTTTACAGAAAGCATTTTTAAGCAAATCATAACGCTGATCCATCTCTACACAAAGAGAATTCAAAGTATTGATTACTTTATTGGTGTCTGTGATAATCGCATCATCAGAATCAGGAAGTTTTGCCAAATAATGTCTTTCAATTTTTGAATATAAAGAAAGTTCCACTTTTTTAGGATCCACCATGACAAACTTCAATTCACTTGGATGTTTTTTGTAAAGTAGGGAAGTCAAGATTGCATTAATCCCGACAGATTTTCCTTGTCCTGTTGCTCCCGCCATCAAAAGGTGAGGCATTTTAGACAAATCTGCCATGAAAACTTCATTAGAAATTGTCTTACCGAAAACAACAGGTAGATCCATATCTGTATTCTGGAACTTCTGAGAAGCGATCACCGATCTCATAGAGACCATTGTAGGATTCTTTCTTGGAACTTCAATACCAATTGTTCCTTTTCCGGGCATTGGCGCAATAATTCTGATTCCTAAAGCAGAAAGATTCAACGCAATATCATCCTGTAGCTTTTTAATAGAAGCAACTCTGATTCCTGCTTCCGGTACAATTTCATATAAAGTAACGGTTGGTCCGATCGTCGCTTTAATTTCAGCAATTCCAACGTTGAAGTTTTTAAGAAGTCCAACAATTTTATTTTTATTTTCTTCTAATTCTTCTTTATTGATTGAGATTTCTTCGTTTCCGTAATCTTTCAACAAATCGATTGGAGGCATTTGAAATTTAGCCAAATCTAATCTGTGATCATACAAACCATGTTTATCAACCAAATCCTGAGATTGTTTTTCTGCATCATCTATAATATCAATTACCGGAGCAACTTCTACCTGAAATTTAATTTCATCCGCATCAGAAGAAGAAAAAGAAGTTGAAGAATTTGAAACCGGAGCATCAAAAGCATCTTCAGGTTTTATGGTAGGAATTGAAGGGGTTGTTATATTTAAATTTAAAGTAGGTGCAGTTTCTCTGCTATCTTCAAAAGAAGTCTGGTTTGGCGTTACAATAGTTTCAACTTCCGCAATAGATTGCGCTTCCTGAATAACCGGGTTTGGTTTTACAACTTCAGGAGTTTTTCTATCATCAGATAAATCTGTAACTGTAATATTTTGTGTTTCTTCTTTTACAAGCTCTTCTTCCAGTTCCTGATCTGCCTCAAAATCCTGATCAGAATTTGGCATCATTGCTTTTACTTTTCCAATCGTATTTTCATTAATTACATCAAGTTTAGCTTTTATTGAGCTTGGTCTAAGGTTAAATTCAAGAATGAAATAGAGTGCAATACTTACAACTAAAACTACCCAAAGACCAACATTTCCAATAATCGCAGAAAGAGAGTCCATGATCTGATAACCATATACACCGCTTAAAACTCCACCGTTACCATTACCTTTTGTAATAGCTCCCAATAAAATAGGTAACCAGCAGATAAAGAAAAGCGAGTGACCAAAAGTCATCCACGGTTTAAAGATTTTTTTCTTTAAAATCATTGTCCCGAAGACTACAAATAAAAATGCAACAATAAATGAGGCAATACCGATGCTTTCAAAAATAAACAGATTACCGAGCCAGTCGCCAAGCTTTCCGAATATGTTTGATGATTTTATCGATTTATCTAAAATTGTTCCGGCCTGGCTTTGATCTGCCTTCCAATTCATTAAATATGAAATAAAAGACAGCGCAAGTACTCCGGCGAAAACAATAAATGTAAGTCCGAAAAAAATACGTTGTTTTGATAAAACTCTGCCTGTTTCAGGCATTTCTGGTTGTTTTTTTTGTGATTTCTTTTCCATAATGTCAGTCTGGGCAAATTTAATGTTTTTTTTAGATTTTAAATATTTTTTACAAGAAAACACGTTTGTTTTTTGATGTGATATTTTATGTTTAGAATTGATGTCTGTTTTTATGTTTTATTTAATAAAAATCGTCTTATTAAGAATGTTTCAAAATAAGCTAAATCCCTTTTAATGTGATAAAAAACAGCTTTTTTTAGCCCTCTTTCGGTTTATCATCCTTATTTTTGCATGTCAAGTAAAAAAAATCATGAAGAAGATCCAAGATATTCTTATTTCAACCAGAACAATGGCAGTTCTATTGCTGGTTTACGCATTTTCCATGGCTTATGCGACGTTCCTAGAAAACGACTACGGAACACCTGCCGCAAAAGCCCTAATTTATGAAGCAAAATGGTTTGAGCTCATTATGCTTCTCCTCATTATCAACTTTTGTGGAAACATTAGTCGTTACCGTCTTTGGAAAAGAGAAAAATGGCCGGTTTTGGTATTCCACCTTGCCTTTATTTTTATTTTTATTGGAGGTGCAATTACAAGATACATCAGTTTTGAAGGACAAATGACCATCAGAGAAGGTGAAACTTCAAATGAGATCGTAACTGACAAACAATTCTTTAAAATTCAGATTGAAGATAAAGGGGATGTGTTGAATTATCAGGATGTTCCTTATTTAATGTCTCCCTTACACAAAGACTTTAAAGCAACCTATGATTTCCACGGACAGCAAATTAAAGTTAAAACTCTAGACTACGTTCAAAGAAAAAAAGACAGTTTAGTTGCTGATGCAAATGGTGCAGAATATCTTCATTTAGTATCAACTGCAGAAACAGGAAGACAAAATATTTACATCAAATCCGGAGAAACAAAATCAATCAACGGAACTTTGGTTACTTTCAATAGAGCTATTGACGGAGCTGTAGAATTTAAGCAAGAAAACGGACAAATGTTGATTAAAACTCCTGTTGATGCAACGTACATGACGATGGCAACTCAGGCAACCGGAAATACCGCAAAAGACCAATATCAACCTTTGGTTTTGAGAAGTTTGTATAGCATTAATGAGCTAAAATTAGTTGTTCCTGAAGGTCTTAAAAAAGGGAAACTAATAGCTTTTGAAGGCGATAAAAAGAAAGATCAGAATGTTCCTGATGCAATGACGATAGAAATAGAAGGCCCGAAAACAAAACAAATCGTAGAGCTTTCTGTGGAAAGAGGAAATCCTAATGCTTACAAACAAGTAACAATGGATGGTTTGAATATTATGGTTGGGTTTGGTCCTAAAATTTACACCACTCCTTTCGCTATAAAATTGGATGATTTCGTAATGGAAACTTACCCTGGAAGTTCATCTCCAAGTGCATACGAAAGTCACGTAAAAATCATTGACGAAGGAAAAGAAACTCCTTATAAAATCTATATGAATAATGTTCTTAATTATAAAGGGTACCGTTTTTTCCAGGCAAGTTATACGCCGGACAGAATGGGAACTTTACTTTCTGTAAACCACGATTATTGGGGAACTTTGATCTCTTACATTGGTTACGCATTCTTATTCGGAGGTATGTTTGTAATGTTTTTCTGGAAAGGAACCCACTTCTGGAAATTGAATAAAATGCTGAAAGATATCAATAAGAAAAGAGCAGCGACAGTTGTTTTATTATTCTTGAGCTTAACATTAAGCGCTCAGAAAATTGAAATGCATGGAACAAACGATGGAAGTGGAGAACATGTACATGTAGAAGGAGATGGTCATACTCATGAAGTTGCTCCTCAACAAGCTCAACCGCAAGGAAATCAACAAAATTCTTTAGCTGCTCCTTTGACGAAAATGAGAATTATTTCGCCGGACGAGATTATTTCGAGAAATAAAATTAGCAAAGAACATGCTGATAAGTTTGGTTATCTTTTGGTTCAGAATTACGAAGGTAGAATTGTTCCTATCAATACACAGGCTTTAGATATTTTAAGAAAACTGTACCAAAAAGATAAATTTAAAGGAACTGACGGGAAATATTTAACTGCCGAACAGTGGTTTTTGTCAATTAACACAGATACACCAAGCTGGACGATGGTTCCACTTATAAAAGTGGATGCGAAAGGTGGAAAAGCACTTTTAAAAAGAGTGAAAGCAGACGAAGATGGTTATACAACTCTGATGAATCTTTTCCCTTCTGATGCTAACGGAAATCTAACATATATTTTGGATGAAGAATATAACACCGCATTCCGTAAAAAATCGGCATTACAGTCTGAGTACGACAAGGAAGTTATTAAATTAAACGAAAAGGTTCAGATTTTCAATGAATTTTTCAGTGGACAATTTATGAGAATTGTTCCTGTAAAAAATGACCCGAATCATACTTGGCATTCTTGGCTTGACCAAAAAATGGAGCCAGACATGGAATCTCAAAAAGTAATGGGACCTTATTTTGCAGAAGCACTTCAGGCTCAAAAAACAGGAGATTGGAGCAAAGCAGATGCTGAATTAAAAAAACTTTCAGACTATCAGCAAAAATGGGGGAAAGCAGTTGTTCCTGCAAAAGAAAAAGTTGATCTAGAAGTTTTTATCAATAAAGCTAACATTAACTTTTTCTTATTGATTTTCTACACCATCATTGGTGGATTGGTATTTGTTTTAGGTTTTGTAGAATTATTTAAACCTACCAAAATTCTTAACAATATCATCAAAGGAATTATTTATCTTGGTCTTGTAGGTTACGTTGTACACTTTTTAGGACTGATTGCAAGATGGTATATTTCTGGTCACGCTCCTTGGAGTAACGGTTACGAAGCAATTATTTTTATTTCATGGATAGGAGTTTCAGCAGGGATGATGTTCTATTTCGGATTTGGAAAACCAAACTTAGGACAAAAGGCAGCATTATCAACAATGAAGTTAGCAAGCAAAGGAAACACTTCAAACGCATTAATTCCGGCAGCTGGGTTTATGGTTGCTGTAATCATGATGGGCTTTGCTCACGGAGCAGTAGCACTTAACCCGCAGATCACACCTTTGGCACCGGTTCTGAAATCTTATTGGTTAGTTGTACACGTTGCTATTATTGTATCTAGTTACGGTTTCTTCGCATTGTCGATGATTATTGCCGTAATTACATTGATATTCTATATCATTACAAATAAAAAACAGTTCCAAATGCATAATGATTCGACATTAAAAGAATTAGCAATTGTATCTGAAATGTCTTTAACAATCGGTCTTTTTGCATTAACAGTAGGAAACTTCTTAGGTGGTATTTGGGCGAATGAATCTTGGGGAAGATACTGGAGTTGGGATCCAAAAGAAACGTGGGCATTTATCTCAATTATGGTGTATGCATTTGTGTTACACATGAGATTAGTTCCGGGATTGAGAAGCAGATGGGCATTCAGCGTAGCGACAATGTTTGCTTTCTGTTCTATGGTGATGACCTATTTCGGAGTAAATTATTACTTAAGCGGGCTTCACTCTTATGCAGCAGGAGATCCTGTTCCAATTCCGGCTTGGGTATACATCGGTTTAGCAACTATGTTTACTTTAGCATTAGTATCTTACTTTAAGTTTGTTGCTTTAAAGAAAAAATAAATCATTCATATCTATTTATAGAAATCCCGAAAGTTATTTTCGGGATTTCTTTGTTTAAAAAAGTAAAACAGTAATTTTTTTTTACTAAAAAAAATACACCCATCAGAAAAGAAGATTAAGAAACAAAATAACTAATAACTAATAACTAATAACTAATAACTAATAACTAATAACTAATAACTAATAACTAATAACTAATAACTAATAACTAATAACTAATAACTAATAACTAATAACTAATAACTAATAACTAATAACTAATAACTAATAACTAATAACTAATAACTAATAACTAATAACTAATAACTAATAACTAATAACTAATAACTAATAACTAATAACTAATAACTAATAACTAATAACTAATAACTAATAACTAATAACTAATAACTAATAACTAATAACTAATAACTAATAACTAATAACTAATAACTAATAACTAATAACTAATAACTAATAACTAATAACTAATAACTAATAACTAATAACTAATAACTAATAACTAATAACTAATAACTAATAACTAATAACTAATAACTAATAACTAATAACTAATAACTAATAACTAATAACTAATAACTAATAACTAATAACTAATAACTAATAACTAATAACTAATAACTAATAACTAATAACTAATAACTAATAACTAATAACTAATAACTAATAACTAATAACTAATAACTAATAACTAATAACTAATAACTAATAACTAATAACTAATAACTAATAACTAATAACTAATAACTAATAACTAATAACTAATAACTAATAACTAATAACTAATAACTAATAACTAATAACTAATAACTAATAACTAATAACTAATAACTAATAACTAATAACTAATAACTAATAACTAATAACTAATAACTAATAACTAATAACTAATAACTAATAACTAATAACTAATAACTAATAACTAATAACTAATAACTAATAACTAAAAAATACATATCTTTATGATATCAAAATAATATCACTTTAAAGATTACAATTATGGAAAAAGTTTTAAAACCAATGTCAGGTTATTTAGCATTAATTCTCTCATTAGTTTTATTGGGAGGTTCAGTTTACCTTTTTGTCACAGGAATTAATGACGGTGAAAACGTTGATGTCACTTACATTATCATCTCAATTATTGCATTCTTTCTGATGTGCTTTTTATTGAAAGGTTTAATGATTATCCAGCCCAACCATTCAAGAGTTTTAAACTTCTTCGGAAGATATGTCGGAACCGTAAAAGATAACGGACTTTTTTTTATTAATCCTCTGTATTCATCTCAAAAAATGTCTTTACGTTCAGAAAACTTGCAGGGACAAACGTTGAAGGTAAACGATAAAATGGGTAATCCCATCGAAATTGCAGTCGTTATGGTTTGGAAAGTAGGAGATACTTACAAAGCAGCATTTGATGTGGAAAGATATTCAGATTTTGTAAAAATGCAGAGTGAGGCAGCAGTTCGTCATTTGGCAATGAGTTTCCCTTACGATAACTTAGAAGACGATCATGCTCCAATTACTTTAAGAGAAGGCGGTGAAAAAATCAATTCAATTCTTGAGCAGGAATTAACAGACAGACTTTCAAAAGCAGGAATTATCATTCAGGAAGCAAGAATTTCACATTTAGCTTACGCATCTGAAATTGCAGGAGCAATGCTTCAAAGACAGCAGGCAACAGCAATTGTAGCGGCAAGAACTAAAATTGTAGAAGGAGCAGTTGGAATGGTAGATCTGGCTTTAAAGAAACTTTCAGAAGAAAATATCGTAGAATTGGATGACGAAAGAAAAGCAGCAATGGTAAGTAATTTAATGGTTGTTCTTTGTGGCGAAAAAGCTGCGCAGCCAATTTTAAATGCAGGAACGCTGTATAATTAAGGTTGAGGCTAAGGTTAAGTTTGAGACAAAAACTGATTCTATTTATAAAGATTAGTTACAGCGTTCTTTGCTGAGCGAAGCGCCTTTGCGACCGAAAAATATTTTCAATAATTTAAGAAAAATCTTTGCGCTCTTTGCGTTAAAAAAAAGCAATTTGAAAAACAGAAGACAATGAAATCAGAAAAAACTCAGAACTCTCCCGAAAACAAAAGCAAAAAATCTTTCGTGATAAGGATAGATGAGTCTACCTATAAACTTCTTGAAAAATGGGCAAATGACGAGTTTAGAAGCGTCAATGGGCAGATTGAGTATCTTCTTAATCAGAATTTGATCAATGCCGGGAGAAAGAAAAAAGAGTAAAATTTAGTTTTAAATAAAGTGAAAAGCAGAGAATAATTTCTTTGCTTTTTTTATTGAAATATTCCGGTAAAATAACCACTAATTACACTCCAAAAGTTTTTACCTAAGAAATAAATCAACGTAGAAGTGATAATTCCTTTTACCGTAAAAAAGATGATTCCGCCAATACCGAATTTCTTAAGCATTTTCTTCCACCTTGATTTTTTTTCTACATTTTCTTCGTTTATAGCTTCTTTCGTTTCCATTTCTGCAATTATAAATGTTATTTACAAAGATAAGCATGTTTATAATTAGTCCAAATAAAACCAGTTAAAAAAAATTAAATTTCCCATTTAAGTAATATTTTCTATCTTAGGCAAAACGAAAAGTTAAATTTTTATGTCAAAGAAAATCAAAGATTTCGGAATTGAAAAATCATTAAAAAATTTAGGAATCAAAGATGAAAATAAAGGAACTTCTACGGGAGGAAAATTTTTTGCATCAGGAAAATCTATAGAAAGTTATTCTCCGGCAGACGGAAGATTAATCGCCAAAGTAAAACTATCAAACGAGAAAGACTACGACAAAGTAATCGAATCTGCTCAAAAAGCATTTCTTGAATTCAGAACGGTACCAGCTCCAAAAAGAGGAGAAATTGTACGTCAGCTTGGGCAAAAATTAAGAGAATACAAAGACGATCTTGGAAAGCTTGTTTCTTACGAAATGGGAAAATCTTTACAGGAAGGTCTTGGTGAAGTACAGGAAATGATAGACATCTGCGATTTTGCAGTAGGTTTATCAAGACAGCTTCACGGTTATACAATGCATTCTGAAAGACCAGGTCACAGAATGTACGAGCAATATCATCCATTAGGAATTGTAAGCATTATCACAGCATTCAACTTTCCGGTAGCAGTTTGGGCTTGGAACACCGCGTTAGCTTGGATTTGTGGAAACGTTACCATCTGGAAACCATCAGAAAAAACTCCTCTTTGTGCAATTGCATGTCAGAATATTATGAATGAAGTTTTAGCAGAAAACAATCTTTCTGAAGGAATTTCAAGTGTATTGGTTGCAGATCACACAATCGGGCAAAAATTAGTTGATGACAAACGCGTTGCTTTAGTTTCATTCACAGGTTCTACAAGAGTAGGAAGAATGGTTTCTTCTAAAGTTGCTGAAAGATTTGGTAAATCGATCTTAGAATTAGGTGGTAATAATGCTATCATTATTTCTAAAGATGCAGACCTTGATATGTCAATTATCGGAGCTGTTTTCGGAGCGGTAGGAACTGCAGGACAAAGATGTACTTCTACAAGAAGACTGATTATTCATGAATCTGTTTATGACGAAGTGAAAAACCGTTTGGCAAAAGCTTACGGACAGTTAAAAATCGGAAATCCTTTGGATGAAAATATGCACGTTGGACCGCTTATCGATGTTCAAGCTGTAAATCAGTATGAATTAGCAATCGAAAAATGTAAAAAAGAAGGCGGAAAATTCGTTGTTGAAGGAGGTGTTTTAACTGGCAAAGATTACGAATCTGGTTGTTATGTAAAACCTTGTATTGCTGAAGTTAAAAATTCATACGAAATCGTACAGCACGAAACTTTTGCACCGATTTTATATTTAATTAAATACAAAACTTTAGAAGAAGCCATTGCAATTCAGAATGATGTTCCGCAAGGTTTATCTTCGGCAATTATGACTCAGAATTTGAGAGAAGCAGAATTATTCCTTTCTCATGCAGGTTCAGATTGTGGAATTGCCAACGTCAATATCGGAACTTCCGGTGCAGAAATCGGTGGAGCTTTCGGTGGTGAAAAAGAAACAGGAGGCGGTAGAGAATCTGGTTCTGATGTTTGGAAATATTATATGAGAAGACAAACCAACACGATTAACTACACTGCAAGTCTTCCATTGGCTCAAGGAATTAAATTTGATCTATAAATTAATTAAAAAATTTAAGTATTTAAAGATTTTAAATTTTAATCATCAATTTTTAAATCTTTAAATACTTTTCAATCTTTCAATCACAACTATATGAACAATACACTTGAAATTCAGTCAAATAAAGTAAAAGAAACAGTTGGTAAACACGTTTTAGCAGACGGTTTTGATTTTGTTATGGATATCGAAAACTCTCACGGATCCTGGATCCACGATTCAGTTTCAGGGAAAAATTTCTTGGATATGTTTTCAATGTTCGGCTCAGCTTCCATCGGATACAATCATCCATATTTGGTTGAAAAGTCTGATTGGCTGGGAAAAATGGCAGTCAACAAACCTACTTTGGCAGATGTTTATTCTAAAGAATATGCTCATTTTCTTGAAGTTTTCGAAAGAGTAGTTCTACCTAAAGAATTGCAGTATGCATTTTTTATTGAAGGTGGAGCTTTAGGTGTTGAAAATGCGATGAAAGCATGTTTCGACTGGAAAACAAGAAAAAATTTCGAAAAAGGATTAGATATTGAAGCAGGAATCTGCATTCACTTCAGACAGGCATTTCATGGAAGAAGCGGTTATACTTTAAGCTTAACCAACACTTCAGATCCAAGAAAATATCAATATTTCCCAATGTTTGATTGGCCAAGGATTTTGAATCCTAAATTACATTTCCCAATCACAGAAGAGAATTTAGAAGAAACCATTAAGAACGAAAATTTAGCGTTAATTCAAATTACCGAAGCAATTCTTGCAAATCCTGATAAAGTTGCTTGTATTATTATTGAGCCAATACAAGCTGAAGGTGGTGATAATCATTTCAGGAACGAATTTTTTGTAGGTTTAAGAAATATCTGTGACGAACATGAGATTCTGTTAATTTTCGATGAAGTACAAACAGGGATCGGAATTACTGGTAAAATGTGGGCTTTTGAACACTTAAGCATAAGACCTGATATTATTTCTTTCGGCAAAAAAACTCAGGTTTGTGGAGTTTTGGCAAATAAAGAAAAGTTTGACGAGATACCGAATAACGTTTTCAGAGAAAGCTCAAGAATCAATTCTACTTTCGGCGGTAACTTTATTGATATGCTTCGTTTCCAATTGGTAATGGAAGTTATCGAAAAAGAAAACCTCTTAGAAAACGCTAATATTGTTGGTAAATATCTTTTGGAAGGTCTGCAAAATTTAGCTCAGAAATATCCTGAAAAGTTATCTAATGCAAGAGGAAAAGGTTTGATGTGCGCAATAGATTTACCGTCAGGCGAACAAAGAGATCAGATAAGAAATGAGCTGTATAATGACAGTTTAATCATTCTTGCTTGTGGAGATCAATCCATAAGATTCAGACCACATTTGAATGTTACAACTGAAGAAATTCAGATCGCTTTAGATAAAATTGAAAATAATATTAATAAAATTTAAAACTTCAAAATTTGGAATTCTGAAAAAAACGTCCTATATTTAGATACTCAAAATGTATATTATATGGAACGTAACACGAGAGTATCAGTTTTTGAAAGCGATAAATCTGCCGAAATTCAGTTAATAAAGTCAAAGTTAGATGATGCACAGATAACTAATGATGTTGAAAATAATTACCTGACTTTTACTACAACGCCTACAGCGACAAGTTTAAAAGTAATGGTAGATTTACATGACGAGAAGAAAGCATTCGAGATTATTGATGCTTATCTTCAACAAAATCAAAATCAATAAAAAATTTCATAATTTTAAATTTTACTACTTCGGAACCGAAAATTAATTCTCATTAATTTTCGGTTTTTTTAGCACTAAACTTTTAAATTATAATATTCTTAATAAAATTTTAATGGGAAACATTTGGCACTGATTGTGTTATTTCCCAATTTTCAAGTTTGTAATATAAACCTCTTATGAATAATAAAAACGAAATCCATTTTAGAAAAGCAAATACAACAGATATTCCTATCATTTGGGAGATTATTCAGCAATCTATTGAACGTAGAAGAAAAGACGGTAGTGATCAATGGCAAAACGGATATCCCAATTTGCAAACCGTAGAAAGTGATGTTGAAAAAGAATTAGGATATGTAATTACCGTTGATAATGAAGTAGCTGTTTTTGTGGCACTAATTTTCAATGACGAACCTGCATACAGCTCAATTGAAGGAGCCTGGTTAACAACAGGAGAGTTTTTAGTAATTCATAGGATTGCAGTTTCAGAAAAGTTTGCAGGACAAGGACTTGTGAAAAAATTATTTGATTACGTCGAAGATTTTGTAAGATCACAAAATGTACAAAGCATTAAAGTAGATACAAATTTTGATAACCTTGCTATGCTTAAAATTTTGGAATCTAAAGGTTACTCCTATTGTGGCGAAGTTGTTCTTGCAGGTGGTGTAAGAAAAGCCTTTGAAAAAGTGGTGATTTAAAAAAGCACAAAAGGTTAAATCGATATCCATTGATTCTTTAAGAAACTGTTTATTTATAAACTCTATCACCTTTGTTCGTTTAGTTCCGAACTAATCTCTACATTTGAGAAAATTTTCAATAATGAAAAAAAGTCTGGAAGTAGATGAGAAAATATTTCAGGATGCTGTGAAGTTTTACGGCACTGTTCTCAATCTGCCGCCTCTGGCTTCAAAAATTTATTCCTACCTCATTTTCGATTTCGATAAGGTAGGAATTACCTTTGATGAGT
Organism: Chryseobacterium sp. YIM B08800; assembly: GCF_026163565.1. Classification (GTDB taxonomy): domain Bacteria; phylum Bacteroidota; class Bacteroidia; order Flavobacteriales; family Weeksellaceae; genus Chryseobacterium. The sequence goes on along the minus strand of NZ_JAPDKN010000014.1, from coordinate 35,372 downwards.
TTGTTGAAGTCTTTTCAGCAAGCAAAAGCTCGGTTTCTACCAATCTTAATTTACTTATTAGCTCAGAATTAATTATTGACGTTAATAAAATGGATGAAAGAAAGCGTTATTTTTTTGCCAACGATGATTATAAAAAAATAAGGTTTGAAAAAATCGTTCAAAAAATGCAGGACGAATTGAAACTGTTAGACGATCTAAAAAACTTCAGAAAAACAGAGCATAAAGAAGAAGACGAAAGAATTGAAGTCTACAAAGCTCTTTTAAATAAAAACATAACAAATATTCAGGAATCTCTTAATAAACTATAAAATGACAAACAAGCTTATACTATTTTCTGTAGCAGCATTTTCGTTGACTGCCTGCAAAAAAGAAGCTCCGAAACAGGATGGCCCAAAACCTTTTCCTGTGGTTTCGGTAGAGAATAAAAATATAGTAGGGTACGACACTTTCCCTGCAAGTATTGAAGGTAGAGTTAATAATGATGTCAGAGCAAAAATTCAGGGTTATATTACCCAGGTTTTGGTAGATGAAGGTCAGTATGTAACTAAAGGTCAGCCGTTATTCCGTCTTGAGACTAACATTTTAACGGAAAATGCTGCTGCTTCAAAAGCAGGAATTGGCGCTGCCGAATCTAATGTTGCAGCTGCACAAGCTCAGGTAAATGCGGCCAATGTAGAAGTAAATAAACTGAAACCTCTTGTTCAGAAAAACATTATCAGTAATGTTCAGTTACAAACTGCTCAGGCAAATTTAGCTCAGGCTCAAGCTGGTTTACAGCAGGCAATTGCTGCTAAAAGACAAGCCGTTGCTAATTACAAAGGTGTAGAAGCAAACATTGATTATTCAGTAATTCGTGCCCCTATTTCGGGAGTGATTGGTAAACTTCCGTTAAAAGTAGGAAGTTTGGTTGGTCCTACAGATCAGGTTGCTTTAACTACAATTTCAGATACTTCAGAGATATTCGCTTATTTTTCAATGAATGAAAAAGCGTATTTCGATTTCTTAGAAAAATCTGTGGGAGCAAATGTTCCTGAGAAAATAAAAAATCTTCCGATGGTTGAACTTCAGTTAGCAAACGGAAGTATTTATCCTGAAAAAGGAAGAATTGAAGCTATTACAGGTTCTTTAGATCCTACAACAGGAACTATTCAGTTTAGAGTTTCGTTTAAAAATGCTCAAAAACTTTTGAGTAACGGTAATAGCGGAACGATTAGATTCCCTAAACATTACGACAATGTTTTAGTTGTACCGGAAAGCGCAACTTACGAACAACAAGGAATTGTTTACGTATATAAAGTTGAAAAAGATACAGCAAGAAATGCAGTTGTTGAAGTCATTGAAAGAATCGACAATTTAGCTTTAATAAAATCTGGGGTTAAAAAAGGTGAAGTAATTATTGCAGCCGGAACAGGAAATGTAAAACCTGGTACAGCGGTAAAACCTAAAAAAATCAGCATGGATAGTCTCGTTCAATCAGTAAAACCGAAATTCTAATGATAAAGAACTTTATTAACAGACCGGTTTTATCTACTGTAATTTCCATTATCATCGTTATTCTCGGTGTTTTGGGACTTACAGCACTTCCGGTTACACAATATCCCGATATTGCTCCGGCAACGGTGAGTGTGAGAGCCAATTATACGGGAGCCAATGCTGAAACCGTAATGAAGAGTGTGGTTGTTCCTTTGGAAGAACAGATTAATGGAGTTGAAGGGATGGATTATATTACTTCAACAGCAGGAAATGACGGTTCAGCTCAGATTCAGGTGTTTTTTAAACAGGGAATAGATGCAGATATTGCTGCGGTAAACGTTCAGAACCGTGTTTCAAGAGCAAGCCCGCTACTTCCAAGTGAAGTTACTCGTGCAGGGGTTGTAACTCAGAAGCAACAAACGAGTGCTTTGATGTACCTTTCTTTCTATTCAGAAAATAAAAATATTGATGATGTATATCTTCAAAACTTTTTGAATATCAACGTAATTCCTAATCTACAAAGGATTAATGGAGTAGGTGAAGCCAACGTTTTTGGTGGAAAAAATTACTCAATGAGAGTATGGCTTGATCCGGCAAAATTAGCAGCCTACGGAATTACACCAACTGAAGTTACCAATGCAATTAATGATCAGAGTAGAGAGGCTGCAGCAGGATCTTTGGGTCAAAACAGCGGAAGTTCTTTTGAATATATCATTAAATATGTAGGAAAATTCAGCGATAAGGAACAATACGATGATATTATCATCAAATCTCTTCCAGATGGACAGAATTTAATGTTGAAAGATGTTGCTAAAGTAGAACTAGGCGGATTATCTTACAGTGGAGTTGGTGAAAATGGAGATTACCCATCAATCAGTATGGGAGTATTTCAAACTCCGGGATCTAATGCTCAGGAGATTATTGAAAACATCAAAAAACAGCTTAAAGAAAACGAAAGTTCTTATCCTGAAGGAGTAAAATATACCTTTAACTTTGATACCAACGAATTTTTGGATGCATCTATTGAAAAAGTAATTCATACTTTGATCGAAGCATTTATCTTGGTATTTATCGTAGTTTATATTTTCTTACAGGATTTCAGATCAACATTGATTCCGGCAATTGCGGTTCCGGTATCTATCGTGGGAACCTTTTTCTTCCTTAATCTTTTTGGATATTCATTAAACCTATTAACGCTTTTTGCCTTGGTTTTAGCAATTGGTATTGTGGTAGATGACGCGATTGTCGTCGTCGAAGCAGTTCACGCTAAAATGGAACATGGAATTTCTAATGCTAAAAAGGCAACGGTAGAAGCAATGGATGAAATTACAGGTGCGATTATTTCAATTACATTGGTAATGGCGGCGGTATTTATTCCTGTTACATTTATTACAGGTCCTACCGGAGTATTTTATCAGCAGTTTGGGATCACCTTAATTATTGCAATTATTATCTCAGCAATTAATGCATTAACGTTAAGTCCGGTTCTATGTTCATTATTCTTAAAACCTCACGAAGAACATCATGAAGATTATAAGAATAAAAATTTTATTCAAAAATTCTTCTATAAATTTAATATCGCTTTCAAGGCAACAACTGAGCGTTATGGAAGAGGGTTTAATTTTTTAATTAAACATAAATGGGTGACTTTAGTAATTCTTGTCGTTACAGGAGGAATTATCTATTGGGCAAATGGAAGCATGAAAAAAGGTTTCGTACCTACAGAAGATAGAGGAATTATCTTTACAGACGTGCAGCTTCCTCCGGGAGCATCTATGGAGAGAACGTATAATGTTCTGAAAACTTTACAGAAAAATGCATTGCAGATTCCTGGAATTCAGAATGTAACCATTTCTACAGGTAGAGGATTATTATCCGGAAACGGAAGTAATAATGGTCTTGCCTTCGTAAAGCTTAAACCTTTTGATGAAAGAAAAGGGGATGGATTATCATCTGAAGAGATCACGAAGAGGTTATTTGGTCTTGCAGGAAAAGTTCCTGATGCTAAAGTTGTTTTCTTCCAACCTCCAAGTGTACCTGGTTTTGGTAGTAGTGCAGGTTTTGAGATGGTACTTTTAGATAAATCGGGAGGTGATTTTGCTCAGCTTGATGCTAAAACCAACGAATTTATCGGAAATCTAATGCAAAGACCGGAAATTGAATTTGCGCAGACTTCATTTAATACAAAATATCCACAGTATTTAATGGAAATCAACGTTCCGTTAGCTAAGCAAAAAGGAGTTTCTGTAAATGATATCTTGTCTACAATGCAGGGATATGTCGGTGGAATTTACAGTGCTGACTTTACCAAATACGGAAAACAGTTCAGAGTAATGATTCAGGCGCTTCCTGAAAACAGGGTAAATGCTGATAATTTAAACCAGTATTTTGTTAAAACCAGTTCAGGAGAAATGTCGCCTATTTCACAATTTGTAACATTGACTAAATCTTACGGTCCACAATCTGTTGGACGTTACAACCTATTTACTTCAGTAAAAATTACCGGAGCAAACAAGGCTGGTTACAGTTCGGGTGATGCAATTACAGCAGTTCAGGCAGTGGCTAAAGAAACACTTGATCAAAATTACGATGTTGAGTTTACAGGTCTTACAAGAGAAGAATTAAATTCAGGATCTCAGACGTTATTGATCTTTGCTTTGAGTTTGGTTTTTGTTTATTTTATTCTTTCTGCGCAGTACGAAAGTTACATTCTTCCTTTAGTTGTGGTAATTTCACTTCCTCTTGGGGTAATGGGAGCTTATTTCGGACAGAAAATAATGGGCTTGGAAAACAATATTTACTTCCAGATTGCATTGATTATGCTGGTCGGTTTATTGGCGAAAAATGCGATTTTGATTATCGAATTTGCAGTTCAGAGAAGACATCATGGCGAAACTATCGTAGAATCAGCAGTTAATGCAGCTAAAGCGAGATTAAGACCAATTTTGATGACCTCATTAGCGTTTATCTTCGGTTTATTACCATTGGTTTTAGCAAGCGGAATTGGTGCGGTTGGTAACCGATCAATTGCAACGGGTGCATCGATTGGATTATTGATAGGTACCATTATGGGAGTATTTGTGATTCCGGTTTTATATGTTGTTTTCCAGACTTTACAGGAAAAAATAAAACCAATCAAGCACGAAGAAATGAACTTAGCTGAATAAGAAATCTTTAAGATTTAAATAATGAAAAATTTATCAATAATAATAAAAGGAACTGCTTTTTCAGTGGTCACGTTCGCTGTTTTATCGTCTTGTATGGTAAGAAAAGAGTACGAAAGACCTGCAGCTGCAGTTGACGAAAAACTATTCCGTACCGATATGCTGCCTCAAGACAGTACAAGTATTGCGAATGTTTCCTGGAAAGAGATCTTTACTGATCCTATTCTTCAGGGGCACATCACAAAAGCTTTGGAAAACAATCTTGATGTAAGAATCGCAGTACAGAGTATCACTTCTGCAGAAGCTTATTTAAAACAGGCAAAAGCAGCTTACGAACCTACTTTATCAATAGGCCCGAACTACACTTTCCAAACACAATCGATCAATACTCAGTTTGGTCAGATCATTGGAGAAAGACGTTATGTAAATCAGTTTGATATTACAGCAACAATCGGTTGGGAAGCAGATTTGTGGGGAAAAATGAAGTCTCAGCAAAAAGCTCAGTTGGCAACTTATCTGGGAACTTTAGCCGCTCATAAAGCCGTAAAAAGTGATCTTGTAGCATCAATTGCTTCAGCTTATTTCCAGTTGTTGACTTATGATGATCAGAAAAGAATCATTGAGGAAACAATTAAAGTAAGAGAAAATAATTTAGAAACTACAAAAGCGTTAAAAGACGCTGGAACATTAACAGAAGTTGCGGTTCAGCAAAGTCAGGCGTTGGTTTATAATGCTAAATCTTTACTCATCGACATTGATACTCAAATTCAACTTTTGGAAAATACGATGAGCTTATTGATGGGTGAATCGTCACAAACGATTGCAAGATCATCTTTAAAATCGCAGTCATTACCTGAGAGTTTGGCTTTAGGATATCCTGCAAGTTTGTTATCAAATCGTCCCGATGTGATGCAGGCAGAATTTAATTTGATGAATGCTTTCGAGTTGACCAATGTTGCCAAAGCTCAGTTTTATCCAACTTTAAAACTAACAGGAAGCGGTGGAGTACAGTCGGTAGATATCGATCATTTGTTTAGCGTTAACTCTCTTTTTGCAAATGTTGTAGCTGGTTTGGCGCAACCAATTTTAAACAAAAGACAAATCAAAACCAATTACGATGTAAGTTTAGCCAACAAAGAAACAGCTTATCTTAATTTCAGAAAGTCTATTCTGACTGCAGGAAAAGAAGTTTCTGATGCGATAAGAGTATTTTCCGTTCAGGATTCTTTTATAGATTTAAAGAAAAAAGAGCTTGATTCTTATAAAAAATCGGTTGATTATTCTCAGGAATTGGTCAACTACGGTATGGCAAACTACCTTGAAGTTTTAAATGCAAGTGTAAACTCATTGAACGCAGAGCTTAATATTTCAAATGCAGAATACAGTAAAATGAAAGCTGCAATAGATTTATACCAAGCTTTAGGTGGCGGATGGAAATAACGAAAAGTTAGTTATTATATATTCAAATCTTGTTAAGACGTGTGCTGGAAACAGTGCACGTTTTTTTATTTTAAATTACAAACAATTGATTCTATTTACTTTAAACTATATTTTAAATTTTTTATTGCATATATGTAGTTAACTACGTAGTTTTGTACGTAAATTAAATTGTATGTTAGAAATTAAACTTGTAAACGATACTTATTCAAAAGAAATAATAGACTTGGTTCTGAATATTCAGCAAAAAGAATTTAATGTTCCCATTACAATAGAAGACCAACCCGACCTTATGCAAATTGAAGATTTTTACTTTGCCGATGGCGGAAGTTTTTGGGGAGCTTTCATAAACGGTGAGCTTGTTGGAACCATTGCTTTGGTTAAATTTGATGAAAAAGCGGCAGCGATCCGAAAGATGTTTGTGAAAAAAAAATTCAGAGGAAAAGAACATGGCATCGCTCAAAAACTATTAGAAACCCTTATTTCTTATTGTCAAAAAAGCGAAATAGAAGAGGTATATTTAGGAACGGTATCGATACTGAAAGCAGCATTGCGTTTTTACGAACGAAATCACTTCGAAATCATTGAAAAAGAATCGCTTCCTTCAAAATTTCCTTTAATGAATGCCGATAATGTATTTTGTTTTCTTAATCTAAAATCATAGTTTATGAATGTCATCAATGAATCCGGAACTTTAGCTTTATCTACAAGATTACAACGTCTTAGTGAGCAATTGCGTAAAGAAGGAGCCTTAGTTTATAAAGAATTTGGAATAGATTTCGAACCCAAATGGTTTCCAATAATCTTTACATTACATCACAAAAGTACACTCAGTGTTGTAGAAATTGCCAATGAAATAGGATATACGCATCCTTCAACAATCAGCCTTTTAAAAGAACTTGAAAGGCAACAAATGATTATTTCTAAAAAAGATAAAACAGATGAACGCAAACGCTTAATTGAATTAGCACCAAAAGGCATTGAATTGATAGAAAAAATGAAACCTGCATGGGAAATCATCTCCAAAGTATTGGAAGAGATAGCAGATAATGAGAATCATTTACTGAAAGCTATTAATGAAGCTGAAGAAAAAATTGCTAAGCAGTCTTTTTTACAAAGAGTTTTAGAACTAAAAACAGTCAATAAATAATGGTAATTAATTGATTGTCTTAAATTTAATTTATAGTTTCACTCAAAAAAAGTTTGCAAAACGAAATAAATTTTAATAAAAGTTTGCGTGTGTACTTTAAATAGTTACTTTTGTACGGCTTCAGAAATAACAATCTGAAAAGGGGGATTAGCTCATCTGGCTAGAGCGCAACACTGGCAGTGTTGAGGTGATCGGTTCGAGTCCGATATTCTCCACATTTATCATGAAAAAACCTTCCGAATTGGAAGGTTTTTTCGTTTATTTAAATCCAAATCTTTATAGTTGTTAGATTGATAAAATCTAAAATTTTGATAACCAAATACTTATAACTCCATTCACATTCCGAAAATCTTAAGCTTTTTTAATTAAATTCCCATTAAATAGAGTTTTTAACATGTTAAAAAAAATAATAGTTATGAAAAATAATATTTTACAATAAATTTCCTTCAAACCGTTAAAAATTATCTTCTGTAAAATATTAAACTATAAAATTAAATTGATATATTTGCCCAATTCTAAAAATATAGAGATAGTGTTAATTTTAAAAACTATCTTGAATTTTTCAGACTATTTTTAAGAATAAATTGAATAAATAAACTTATTTCATAAACTATTGTAACCTATGAAGAAACTATTTTTACTTTTATTGACTATTTTTTCATTAATTGGATGTACTGCAGATGACGAAACCCTTGTTGATTATGTAGGAACATGGTCTGGAACTTACGAAGGAACCGAAAAAGGTCTTTGGAAATTTGTAGTTGCCACCGACGGAAAAGTCACCGGAACAATGTATAATGAAACAAGTAATGAAAATTATAATATTTCAGGATTTTTAGACAGGTCTGGCCAATTAACTGCTGAATTAGTGGTACCTGCAGACGGACAGTTTAACGGAACATTAAACATTGAAGAAAAAGGTAGCGGAAATTGGACGAACGAGTCACCAACTCCTGCAAGAAGCGGATCTTGGTCTGGTGAAAAAAATAAATAGATAAAACTATTATAAATTAAAATCGGCTGCAAACTTTGTTTGCAGCCGATTTTTTATTTAAACAAATCCCATTTGTACAATTTGAGAAGCTTTTTTTATGGCTACAAAAAGAATCACATCATCTTCTTCTGAAAAATGGTTTTTAAAAATCAATTCAGTTTGATTACGTAGTTTTATTTCTTCTTCGAAAGATTCGGTAAGATAATTTTCAAAATCTATTTTTATACTGACAATTACAACTTCATCAGCAACAATTTTCTTGTCTAAATGTAAGGTTCTATCCCACAAACTCAGTGAAATATAAGTGTTTTGATTAAAATTAGGAATATTTCCAAACTGAAATTGCTGCAAAATATTTCGTCCTTCATTAGTTTTTAAACCCGATTTTACAGATCTTTTTCCTTTTTCATGTTCTACATCCAAATCTTTAATATTGGTCATCACCTTTGCAAACCTTTGATAGAGTAGGACTTCATTCGCCAACTCAATATAGTTTGAAATACTCAAACGGATTATTTTTCCAACTTTTGAGCAATGACCAAATTCAAAACTGTTTTGTCTTACTTTTTCATACGTCGGACTTTTATTATAGGCTGTTTTATTGAATCCGCTTTTTTTACGCACTACATTTTTTCCATTTAGATTATAAAAAACCAAATCACCAACCGCTCCGTTGAGCTTAATAAAACTTTCGTATGTCGCCATAATTTTAAAATAGCTTCAAATATAGCTATAAATTTTAACATTTTTAAAAAATTATCATATAATTAATATATACTTGTAGTATAGTTGTAAAATAGTTATTGTATAATTTAAAAAAATAATTTATATTTGTATTCAATTAATAAATTGATTTTCAAATGAATATGGAAATGCGTTTTTCGGAAATTAAATTATATAAAAATCTTGCTGTTTTAGCGATAGCTTCTACAGTTATTATCTCTTGCGGAAGCGCTAAAAATGTTTCTTCTTCTAAGAAAAGTCCTTCGAAAACTGTTGCAAAATCTGAAAACTTAAGAAAATTAGATTCTTCTTTTGACGGGAAGATTTCAGGTTCTATTAAAAGTCTCTTAAAAGATGCTGAAAGTTATTTAGGAACTCCGTATAAATTTGGTGGGAATACTTCTTCAGGCTTTGACTGTTCCGGATTTACCGTGAAAGTTTTTCAGGATAACAATTTTAGTTTACCAAGAAGATCTTCAGATCAGGCAGATGCAGGAAAATCAATTGATATCAAAACAGTAAAACCGGGAGATCTTCTGTTTTTTGCAACTTCAGGAGGAAGCCGTGTTTCTCATGTTGGGATTGTTCACACCATCGAAAATGACGGTGAAATAAAATTCATTCATGCATCAACTTCTAAAGGAGTGATCATCTCTTCTCTAAACGAAAAATACTGGAACAAAGCCTATCTTCATGCTCAACGAGTTTTATAATTACATTTAAACTTTGCAATAGAATTGCATTTTACAGAACTCTACATTTGTCAAAAAATTAATAATTATGACAGATTTTATCCGAGTTTTCATTCCTCTATTTTTTATCATTTTCTTTATGACCGCTTTTTTTGGAACAAGTTTTATTGTTTCAAAAAGAATTGGGAAAAATCCAAATGTTTTACTAAAAGACGATTCCGCTTACGGATTGATTGGTCGATATTTTAAATATACCTTATTCCTTATTTTTATTTACACCGTTTTACTTTTCATTTTTCCTGAAGATATTTCCAGCAGTTTTAAAATTAATTTACCCAAAGAAATTATTTTTAAATATATAGGAATTGCATTGTTAATTTTAAGTTTAATCTGGATTCTTATTGCGCAGTTTCAAATGAAAAACTCTTGGCGAATAGGAATTGATGAAGATCTGAAAACAGAATTAATCACAACCGGGCTTTTCAATTATTCGAAAAACCCAATTTTTCTCGGAATTTTAGTAAGTTTAATTGGTTTGTTTTTCACATTACCTACTTTAGTTTCGCTAAGTTTTTTCCTGATTAGCTATATTCTTATTCAGACTCAGATCAGATTGGAAGAAGAATTTTTATTAAAACAACACGATGAAGTTTATCACCAATATAAAGCCAAAGTAAGGAGGTTTTTATAGAAATATTTAATAAAATTTTAATCACTTCCCTCTATTCTAAGTCACAAATTTTGCCCAACTTTTTTGTATATTTGGCAGTGAATTTTTAAAATAAATTTTAAACATAATTATGTCGTTACAACAAACTATTGAAAATATCTGGGACAACAGAGAATTATTGCAGAATGAAGACAGCCAAAAGGCAATCAGAGAGGTTATTTCTTTGGTTGACAAAGGTGAACTTCGTACCGCAGAGCCTACAGAAAACGGATGGCAGGTGAATGAATGGGTAAAGAAAGCTGTAGTAATGTACTTCCCGATCCAGAAGATGGAAACTATTGAAGTAGGCCCATTTGAATTTCATGATAAAATGCCTTTGAAGAAAAACTATGCTGAAAAAGGAGTTAGAGTTGTACCGCATGCTGTTGCAAGAGAGGGAGCTTATATTGCACCGGGTGTAATTATGATGCCTTCTTACGTAAATATTGGTGCTTATGTAGATTCAGGAACAATGGTTGATACTTGGGCAACAGTGGGAAGTTGTGCCCAAATCGGTAAAAACGTTCACTTGAGTGGTGGTGTTGGTATCGGAGGTGTTTTAGAACCGCTTCAGGCTGCTCCGGTAATTATTGAAGATGACTGTTTTATCGGTTCTAGATGTATCGTTGTAGAAGGAGTTCACGTTGAAAAAGAAGCTGTTTTGGGAGCAAATGTTGTATTGACGGCTTCAACAAAAATTATTGATGTTACAGGTGAAACTCCAATTGAAATTAAAGGTAGAGTTCCTGCTCGTTCAGTTGTAATCCCTGGAAGTTATACGAAGCAGTATCCTGCAGGAGAATATCAGGTTCCTTGTGCTTTGATTATCGGTCAAAGAAAAGAATCTACAGACAAAAAAACATCTCTTAATGATGCTTTAAGAGAAAATAACGTAGCTGTTTAAATCTTTGCAAAATGGCAATTCCTAAACAAATTTTTCAGACGTTTAAAACCGATAAGCTTCCTTGGCTTACAAAGTTTCATATTAAAAGAATGCTCAAAAAAAATCCTGAATACGAATATCATTTTTATGATGATAATAGAATTCAGACTTTTTTTAAAGATGAGTTTCCACCTGAATATTTGAAAGCTTACAACAGACTGACGATAGGAGCTGCCAAAGCAGATTTTTTCAGATATGCCATTCTTTATAAAAAAGGTGGTGTTTACTTAGACGTAGACAGCGGAATCAACAAGCCGATTAAAAAGTTTATTCGTGAAGACGATGTCGCTTTGGTAACGGATGAAATTCCACATACATATTATGTACAATGGGGTCTTGCATATGCTGCAGGACACCCATTTTTACAGAGAACTCTGGAGATGATTTTAGATAATATCAAAAACAATCCTTATCCTCATAATGTACATAAAACAACCGGACCAACCGTTTATACAGACGCAGTTAAAGCCTGTTTAAAAGAAGATCCAACTATTCCGCATCGATTTATGGGACCGCATTATGACAATAATATGCAGTTTAAATATAAGCTGGGAAAATTCTTTCTTTACAGTGATAAATCTGAACACTGGAAGAGAAAACAGCTTACCCAAAACATTATAAAACCTGAGAATGAAGATAGCATTTGATGCCAAACGTTTTTTTCATAATACTTCAGGATTAGGGAATTACTCGAGAGATTTAATCAGAATTTTGTCTAAATATTATCCTGAAAATCAATATTTACTACTCAATAAAAATAAGTCGGAAAGAGGTTCCGATATTTTAGAAAAATCCGATGTTACCTTTGTAGAAACCTCTAAAGGAACAATGTCTCGACAGTTTAAAATGGGAAAGGATGCACAAAAACAAAATGCAGATATTTTCCATGGATTATCGGGTGAATTGCCTTTGAAATGGAACCAAAAACCCATCAAAAAAATTGTTACCATTCACGATTTGATATTCGTAAGATATCCTCAATATTATTCTTTTTTTGACAGAAAAATCCATCTTTGGAAGTTTAAAAAAGCGGCAAATACAGCCGATAAAATCATTGCCATTTCAGAACAGACCAAAAGAGATATCATTCAATATCTGAAAGTTCCGGAAAGCAAAATTGAAGTCATTTATCAAGGTTGTCACAAAGCTTTTAAAGAGCAACAATCTGAAGAATTTATTCAGAAAACTAAAGAGAAATTCAATCTTCCAAAACGGTTTATTTTAAATGTTGGAACGATTGAAGAGCGTAAAAATCTTTTTAATATCGTTAAAGCAATAAAAGATACCGAAATTCCTTTAGTTGTAGTCGGAAGAAAGACAAAGTATTATCAGAAAATAGCAAGTTTTATTCAGAAAAATAAATTGGAAAAACAGGTTTATTTTTTGGAAGGAGTTTCCATGGACGAACTCGCTGTCATTTATAAATCTGCTGATATTTTTGTTTATCCAAGTTTTTTTGAAGGCTTTGGAATTCCTGTGATTGAAGCTTTATTTTCAAAAACAGTTACCATTACAAGCAACACAAGTTGTCTTCCTGAAGCAGGTGGTCCGGATTCTGTTTACATCAATCCCGAAAATCATTTGGATATTCAATCAAAAATAAAATTTTTATGGGATAGCGAATCTGAAAGGAAACGCCGTTCTGATAAAGGTTTTGAGTTCGTTCAGAAGTTCAATGATGACCCCATTGCTCATCAATTGATGAATCTTTATCAAAAAATTATTTCGTAAAATTCTTGCAGGATTGAAAATTAGTCCTACATTTGTACCACAAAATTTCAACAATGAAACCGAATTTTTTAACAGTACATCATTATTATCATCATCTCTGCTAGACGGAATTGTTGATCTATGACTATGTTAAAAATCAAAATAATTAAAAACCGTCTGAGTAAACAGACGGTTTTTTTGTTTCTAAATTCTTCCCGGGCAATTTATTTCAATTAATCATTTTCGTTTACTCAGATATAAAATAATAAAATGAGTAAATTAAAAATTGCCATACAAAAAAGCGGTCGCCTTTACGAAGAATCGCTCCAACTCCTCAAAGACTGCGGAATTTTCGTCAACAACGGAAAAGACCAGCTCAAAGTTTCTGTAGACAATTTCCCAATGGAAATCATGTATTTAAGAAATTCTGATATTCCCCAATATCTGGAAGACGGAGTGGTTGATATTGCCATCGTCGGCGAAAATCTTTTAGCAGAAAAACAAAAAAATATTGAAATTATCCAAAGTTTAGGATTTTCAAAATGCAGAGTTTCATTAGCGGTTCCAAAAGAAGTGGAAACAGATAACATCAATTACTTTCAGGGCAAAAAAATTGCTACTTCTTACCCGAATACATTGAAGAATTTTCTTCAGAAAAATAATATTTCAGCAGAGATACACGTTATTTCCGGCTCTGTAGAAATTGCTCCAAATATTGGTCTTGCTGATGGAATCTGTGATATTGTAAGCTCCGGAAGCACTTTATTTAAAAATGGTTTAAGAGAAACAGTTACCATTTTAAAGTCTGAAGCTGTTCTTGCAAAAACATTTCAGTTAAATAATAACAAGCAAAAAATCCTAGAAAAATTTCTATTCAGAATTCAATCTGTTTTAAGAGCAAAAAATTCAAAATATATTTTGATGAATGTTCCGAATGAAAAGATCTCAGAAGTCTCAAATGTTCTCCCGGTTTTAAAAAGTCCAACGGTAATTCCTTTAGCTGAAAAGGGTTGGAGCAGCATCCATTCAGTCATTGATGAAGAACGTTTTTGGGAAGTCATTGATGAGCTGAAGGAAAAAGGGGCACAAGATATTTTAATTATTCCAATCGATAAAATGGTGATTTAAAATGAAAATTAATAAATATCCTCAAAAAGAAGTTTGGTCGGAATTAGTTAAAAGACCAGTTTTAAAAAGAAAAGAGTTAACAGAATTAATAGCCGATATTTTTAATGAAGTCGAAAAAAATGGTAATCAGGCTTTAATAGCTTTCAATGAAAAATTTGATCAGGCTAAAGTTGAAAACATTCAAGTTTCAGAAGGAGAAATAGAAAATTCAGAAAATTTAATAAACGAAGAATTGAAAATCGCAATTCAACAGGCAAAAGAAAATATTACGAAATTTCATTCGTCACAAATTACTGAAATTCAAAAGATTGAAACAACAAAAGGAGTTGTTTGTTGGAGAGAAAACAGAGCCATCGAAAAAGTTGGAATCTATATTCCGGGAGGAACCGCTCCATTGTTCTCTACAGTTTTAATGTTGGCAATTCCTGCTCAATTAGCTGGTTGTAAAGAAATTATTTTATGTACTCCGCCTGATAAAAATGGGAATATTAATGCTGCCATTTTATATACGGCAAAACTTTGCGGTGTTACAAAAGTCTTTAAAACCGGTGGAGCTCAAGCAATTGCAGCCATGACTTTAGGAACAGAAAGTATTCCAAATGTTTATAAAATTTTTGGTCCTGGAAATCAATATGTTGTTGCAGCAAAAGAGTTTAGCCAAAATTATAATATTGCAATAGATATGCCTGCAGGACCAAGTGAAGTTTTGGTCATTGCTGATGAACAGGCAATTCCAGAATACTGCGCTGCAGATCTACTTTCTCAGGCAGAACACGGAAACGACAGTCAGGTTATTTTTCTTTCAACTGATGAGAAAATTTTTAATGAAATAATTAAAGAAACAGAGAAACAACTTCAGCAACTTCCAAGAAATGAGTTTGCAAAAGAAGCTTTAAAAAACAGTCATTTTGTTTTGCTGAAAACGGTCGATGAAGCCCTCGAATTCAGCAATCTGTATGCCCCTGAACATTTGATCTTAGCTTTGGAAGATTTTGAAAGATATATTCCGAAAATTCAAAATGCAGGCTCTGTATTTCTTGGAAATTATTCTTGTGAAAGTGCGGGAGATTATGCCAGCGGAACCAATCACACGCTTCCAACCAACGGATTTGCAAAAAATTACAGCGGAGTTTCTTTAGACAGTTTTGTGAAGAAAATTACGTTTCAGAATCTATCAAAAGAAGGACTTCAAAACTTAGGAAACACAATAGAACTCATGGCAGAAGCAGAAGGATTATTTGCTCACAAAAATGCTGTATCAATCAGATTAAAATAAGAAAATGAAAGAATTTAACATCAATAGTTTAGTAAGAAAAAATATCTTAGAATTACAACCTTACATAAGTTTTAGGGACAATAATAAATTTGAAAACCCTGTTTTATTGGATGCCAATGAAAGTCCGTTCGGTGAATTCAATCGTTATCCGGATTCTACTCAGAAAAAATTGAAGCAAAAACTCTCAGAAATAAAAAATGTTGCCGCTGATCAAATTGCAGTCGGAAATGGAAGCGATGAGTTAATAGATTTGATTATAAAAGTTTTTTGTGAGCCTAAAAAAGATTCAATTTTAATGATGAATCCATCATTTGCAATGTATGGTTTTTACGCTTCTATCAACGAAAATAAAGTAATAAAACTCGATTTAAATGCAGATTTTGAAATTGTAAAAGATGATTTCTTAAAAATTTCGAAAGATTTTAAATCCAAAGTTTTTTTCCTGTGTTCACCCAATAATCCTACCGGAAATTCTGTAAAAGATATTGAGTTTTATATTAAAAATTTCAATGGAATTGTAGTGGTTGATGAAGCTTATATTGAGTTTTCAGGTAAAGAATCTTGTATTGATTTATTAGAAAAATATCCAAATCTTATCGTCCTTCAAACCTTTTCAAAAGCCTGGGGAATGGCGGGAGCAAGAGTAGGAATGGCTTATTCTTCTGCAGAAATTATTAGGTTAATTAATACAGTAAAAGCGCCTTACAATGTGAATTCTTTAAGCTCGAATAAAGTAATTGAACTCATTGATAAACAAGAAAATGTAAACATAGAAAGTATTTTAAATGAAATTTCATGGTTAGAAAATGAATTTCAATCAGTTAACTGTATTAAAAAAGTGTATCCGACAAATGCTAATTTCTTCTTGATCGAGTTTGAAGATGTAGAAAAAGTTTACGAAAAATTGTTGGAAAAAGAAATTTTGACCAGCAAAAGAAGTCCTCAAATTCCAAATTGTATCAGGATTAATGTAGAATCCAGAGAAGAAAACATTCAGTTAATTGAGGTTTTAAAAAGTATTTAATCATGAAAAAAGTATTATTTATAGACCGTGACGGAACTTTAATCATAGAACCTCCAAAAGATTTCCAGGTAGATTCTTTACAAAAGCTAGAATTCTATCCCGGAATTTTTCAAAACTTAGCCAAAATTGTAAAAGAATTAGATTACGAATTGGTGATGGTTACCAATCAGGATGGCCTGGGAACAGAGAGCTTTCCTTATGAAGATTTTATAGAGCCTCAAGAAAAAATGCTAAAAGCTTTTGAAAATGAAGGAATTATTTTTAATGATATTTTGATCGATAAAAGTTTTGAAAGTGAAAATTTACCAACAAGAAAACCCGGAATTGGATTGTTAGGAAAATATATTTACGGTAATTACGATCTTGAAAATTCTTTTGTTATCGGAGACAGAATTACGGATATTCAATTAGCAAAAAACTTAGGTTCAAAATCAATCTTTATTAATAAAATTCAAAACGAAGATGCAGATTTAACGACAGAAAACTGGAGTGAAATTGAGCAATATTTAAAGCAAATTCCGCGAACAGCGAAAGTTTCAAGAAAAACGAACGAAACAGATATTGAAATAGGAATCAATCTCGATGGAAGCGGAAAGTCTGAAATCTCAA
Organism: Chryseobacterium sp. YIM B08800; assembly: GCF_026163565.1. Classification (GTDB taxonomy): domain Bacteria; phylum Bacteroidota; class Bacteroidia; order Flavobacteriales; family Weeksellaceae; genus Chryseobacterium. The sequence continues at coordinate 18,340 of NZ_JAPDKN010000014.1, read as the reverse complement.
CAGGTTTACATTTTTTTGATCACATGCTTGAACAAATTTCAAAACACGGCAATTTGGATTTAAAAATTAAAGTAAAAGGCGATTTACAGATTGATGAACATCACACCATTGAAGACACAGGAATTGTTTTGGGAGAAGCAGTTTTAAAAGCTTTAGGAAAGAAAAAAGGTATTGAAAGATATGGTTTTTTACTTCCGATGGACGACTGTTTAGCGCAAATTGCGCTGGATTTTGGAGGGCGCTCTTGGTTGGTTTGGGATGCCAATTTTAAGCGTGAAAAAATTGGAGATGTTCCGACAGAAATGTTTGAGCATTTTTTCAAATCTTTCACCGATTCGGCCAAATGTAATCTGAACATAAAAGTGGAAGGAGAAAATGAGCATCACAAGATCGAATCTATTTTTAAAGCATTTGCAAAAGCATTAAAAATGGCAGTCAATCAATCTGATCAGAATTTTAATGTGCCATCAACAAAAGGAAGTTTATAAGATGATTGCAATTATAAAATACAACGGAGGAAACGTAAGTTCTGTACAAAATGCATTAAACAGACTAGACGCAGAATCAATCATTACGGATGATCTTGAGTTAATAAAAAATACTGATAAAGTAATTTTTCCTGGAGTTGGAGAAGCGTCTTCAACCATGAAAATTTTAAAGGAAAAAGGATTAGATCTGTTAATTCCAACTTTGAAGCAACCTGTTTTAGGAATTTGTCTTGGAATGCAGTTAATGTGCAAAAATAATGAAGAAGGAAATACGGTTGGAATGGGGATTTTCGATATTAATGTAAAAAAGTTTCCTTCAGAAAATATCATTCCGCACATGGGATGGAATACAATTTCTGATCTTAAATCAACCATTTATTCCGGAATTAAAGAAGAAAGTGATGTCTATTTTGTGCACAGTTTTTATTGTGAATTGTCAGAAAATACCACTTCTGTTTGTGATTATATTTTGCCATTCAGTGCGTCTTTACAGAAAGATAATTTTTATGCGATGCAGTTTCACCCTGAAAAATCTGGGAAAATTGGAAGTCAATTATTACAAAATTTTTTAAAACTTTAGATATGCGAATTATTCCTGCTATTGATATTATCGACGGAAAATGCGTCCGTCTGTCGAAAGGTGATTACGGAACAAAAAAAATCTACAACGAAAATCCTGTAGAAGTTGCCAAAGAATTTGAAAGTTTCGGAATAAAATATCTTCATTTGGTGGATCTGGATGGCGCAAGATCTAAACATATCGTCAACCAAAAAATTCTTGAAAGTATAGCTAAAGAAACGTCTTTACAAATAGATTTTGGAGGTGGTTTGAAAACTTTAGAAGATATAGAAATTGCTTTTAATTCAGGCGCAAAGCAAATTACAATTGGAAGTATTGCTGTTCGAAATCCTGAGTTTTGTTTTGATTTAATTGAAAAATATGGTTCTGAGAAAATTATTTTGGGAGCCGATTGTGAAGATAGAAAAATAAAAACTTCAGGCTGGCTGGAAGAAAGCAATCAAGATGTGATTGATTTTATTCTTGGCTATCAGAAAAAAGGAATTCAAAATGTGATTTGTACCGATATTTCAAAAGATGGAATGTTGGAAGGTGCTTCAGAAGATTTGTACAAAGAAATTATAAGTAAAACTTCAGTGAAACTGTTGGCAAGCGGCGGAATTTCGAGTGTTGAAGATGTTCACAAAATGAAAGAAATCGGATGCAGCGGAACCATTATTGGAAAAGCAATTTATGAAGGGAGAATTTCATTAAGACAATTGGAGCGTTTTGTTTAACCTTAAAATTTTTAACACATAAGTCACAGAAGAGTTTTAATAATTCTCTTAATAAAAGAGCACATAAGTTTTAGAAAATCAAAGATTTTCTTTAGAGTCCCGAAGGGACGATTTAATAAAGGATAGGATAAAATCCTATCAAAAATATAATTAAAAAATTTGAGCCGCTGCGTAACCCAATTAAATAAAATGCTTAAAAAAAGAATCATTCCATGTCTGGATATAAAAGACGGAACCACGGTAAAAGGAATCAATTTTGAAGGCTTGAGAAATGCCGGAGATCCAATAGAACTAGCAAAAAAATACGAGAATGAAGGCGCTGATGAATTGGTTTTCCTTGATATTACTGCAACCATCGAAGAGCGAAAAACTTTCGTTGAGTTGGTAAAAAACATCGCTAAAGAACTCAGTATTCCATTCACCGTTGGAGGTGGAATTTCTTCTGTGGAAGATGTAAGAAAACTTTTGGAAGCTGGAGCAGATAAGATTAGTATTAATTCTTCTGCGGTAAAAGATCCAAAACTGATTTCTGATTTGGCTAAAGAATTTGGCAGTCAGTGCGTTGTTGTTGCCATCGATACAAAATTTGTTGATGGTTCAGATTGGGTTTTTGTAAAAGGAGGAAGGGAAATGACGGATTTAAAAACTTTAGATTGGGCTAAAAAAGTAGAAGAATTAGGAGCCGGAGAAATTCTTTTAACTTCAATGGATGGAGACGGAACCAAAAATGGTTTCGATTTAAGGATCACAAAATTAATTTCTGAAAACGTAAATATTCCGGTGATCGCATCAGGTGGCGCAGGAAAAACTGAAGATTTTGAAAATGTTTTTAATCAAACCAAAGCAACGGGAGCTTTAGCAGCGAGTATTTTTCACTTTGGAGAAATTAAAATTAATGATTTAAAAAATGAATTGAAAAATAAAAATATTAATGTAAGATGAAAATAGATTTTAATAAAACAGACGGGCTTGTTCCTGTTATTATTCAGGATGAAAGAACTTTACAGGTTTTAATGTTGGGTTATATGAATGAAGAGGCTTTTAATAAAACAAAAGAAGAAGGGATTGTTACTTTTTTCAGTCGCTCAAAAAAAAGACTTTGGACAAAAGGAGAAGAATCAGGGAACTTTTTAACCGTAAAAAATATGGATATTGATTGCGATAACGATACAATTTTAATTAAGGTCATTCCTAAAAATGTAGTTTGCCACACCGGAACTTTCAGTTGTTTTGGAGAGAAAGATGTTAAAGGATTTTTATATGAATTAGAAGAGAAAATCAATCAGCGAATTGATGATAAGATTGATGATTCTTATACCTATTCTTTATACCAAAAAGGAATTAATAAAATGGCTCAAAAAGTAGGAGAGGAGGCTGTAGAATTGGTAATCGAAGCCAAAGATGACAACGATGATTTATTTAAAAATGAAGCAGCAGATTTGTTGTATCACTTTTTAATTTTACTGAAGGCTAAGAATTTTTCGCTGAAAGAAATTGAGGAAATACTTTTAGCCAGAAATAAATAAGCTTACAAATTGATTGTTTTGATATCAAACTATCTATTTGCCACGAATGCACAAATATTATCAAAAGAAATATTAATATTCGTGCATTCGTGGCTTATAAATTTTATTTTTCGATGATTACTTTTTTCGTAACTGTTTCACCATCGGATTTTACAGTGCATAGATAAACTCCGCTTGTTAGTTTTGAAACATGTATAGTCTTTTCATTTTCGTGAGCCGAAATTAATCTGCCGTTCATATCTTTTATTTCAAAACTGAAATTTTTAATTTCTTTCGGAATTTCAAGATTCAAAATATCTTTCGCCGGGTTTGGATAGATTTTAATAGATTCCAGTTTATTTTGAGAAGTCTCGTTAGTTCCTAAAACCGATGTTGCTACCGCAAAATGTTGTAAAGCGCCCACAGCAGCTTTTCCAACATTAAATACATAAACAGGATCTATATTTGCATAAGTGTCATTCACAGAATGCTCGTTCATACTTCTTTCCGTTTCATAAAACCCGGTAATAATATCACCTTTTGCTTCAAAAGGCATATAATCTGAAGCATAAGCATTCGACATATTTACCTGAAGAGGAGAGTAAAGTGTTGTACAAGTCGCCAATTGCTGAGTCATTGCAAGTGAAGGTGCATTATTAGCTGTTCCTCCGGCCGATGTTTGGTCACTTTCACAATTAATTGTATTATTTAAATTCCCAAGTTGACCACCAACCTGATCGATATTAAAAACAACTTTTAAATTTAATTGACGAACATTATTAGAAAAAACCACATTATTCACATAATGATTGCTTCCAACCAAGCCTTGCTCTTCACCCGAAAAATGAATAAATTTTACTGAATATTCTGTAGGAACATCTTTTAAAATCCTTGCAGCTTCCAATAGAATAGAAGTTCCACTTCCGTTATCACTTACTCCGGGACCCGTTACTGTGTCGTAATGTCCGCAGATAATGACATAAGTATTGGGATAAACCGTACCGGTTTTTGTAATAATTAAATTCTTAGAAGTTGTATTTCCATAAGTGAAAGAATCTTCCGTGATCTGACTTGCATCATAACCAAAAGACTGATATTTAGCTTTAAGCCAATTCAGTGTATTTGTATTTGCCGCAGAACCCGTTGTTTTTACACCATAACTCGCAAATTCCTGGAGCAGAGTATTGATATTGGTTTGAGTAACCTGATTGGCTCTCGTCTGATAAGCCGGAATAAGGACCTGTGCATTCAAATTGTATGATGCCAAAGAAAGAAGTAGAAGACCTGCTAGTTTTTTCACTTTAAATGGTAAGCTTTTTTATTAATACGCAAATGTAGATAATAAAAAAATCCCGAGCAAAAAACTCAGGATTTATATTGATAACAAAAAATTTTACATTATTTTACTTGATCTACAACTGCTTTGAAAGCTTCAGGGTGATTCATTGCTAAATCAGCTAAAACTTTTCTGTTAAGCTCAATGTTGTTCTTTTTAAGAGCTCCCATAAACTGAGAGTAAGACATTCCGTGCTCTCTAGCTCCTGCGTTGATACGCATGATCCAAAGTGATCTGAAGTTTCTCTTTTTCTCTTTTCTTCCACGGTAAGCATATTGCATTGCTTTTTGTACCGCGTTTTTAGCAACAGTCCAAACGTTCTTTCTTCTACCGAAAAAACCTTTAGCTTGTTTCATTAATTTTTTTCTGCGAGCTCTAGAAGCTACTGCATTTACTGATCTTGGCATAATTTAAATTGTTTTTTTGAAAAGGGCGGCAACACATGTTGCTCTTTGGTGCACCGTTTCAGGGTTAAAATGTTGAATTTGTTGAATTCTTATAAACCGAATAATGATTTATAAAAACTACTTAATTGCTAATTGACGTTGAACGCTTTTAGTATCCACTTTAGCTACATAAGAAGTAGTAGTAAGATTTCTCTTCTGCTTAGTTTCTTTTTTAGTTAAGATGTGGCTTTTGTAAGCGTTTTTTCTTTTGATTTTACCAGTTCCGGTAAGAGCAAAACGTTTCTTAGCACCTGATTTCGTTTTTAATTTTGGCATTGTTTGCTTTTTTATGTTTTTGTTATCAATATTTTAGCTGTCGGCTAAAAGCTTTTGGCTATTAGCTTTTTGGGCGTGTCCCTCACTCGTTCATTCCGCTTCGCTTCATTCACTCATTCGGGTCAGGCTATACATTGCAAGTCCTCGCTCATCCGCATATTCTGTCGCTTGCTGTGGGCTTTTCATTACTATCCCTCACGCAGATAATTGGTGTGCAAAATTACGAAAAATTTCTGAGATGAAAAAAGATTTTATAGAGAATAGGGAAGGCTTCTGTTTAAAATTCACATTTTAATTAATTTATAAAAAAATTAAAACCACGATTCGTTGAAAAATCGTGGCTCAAATATAGAATGTTTTAAATTAAGATCTGATAAATTCCAGTAGATCTTTATTAATCGTTTCTGCTTCTGTCGTCGGCATTCCGTGTGGGAAACCGGGATAAGAAATTAGTTTTCCGTTTTTCAATAAAGTAGCGGCAATTTTTCCCGTAGTTTCAAAAGGAACAATCTGATCATCTTCGCCGTGCATTACCAAAACCGGAACATCCACACTTTTTAAATCTTCAGTAAAATCGGTTTCAGAAAAAGCTTTTATACAGTCGAAATGTGCTTTAATCGAACCATTCATACCCTGTCTCCACCAGTTTCTCTGGATACCCTCAGAAACATTAACTCCCTCTCTGTTGTATCCGTAAAAAGGGAAAGTAAGATCAATATAAAATTGCTGTCTGTGTTTCGCTGTATTATTTCTGATATCATCAAAAACCGACATCGGTACACCATTAGGATTATTTTCGTTCTGCACCATAATCGGCGTAACAGCACTTACCAAAACGGCTTTTGCTACTCTGTCTTCACCATGTTTAGCAACATATCTTATCACTTCACCACCTCCGGTAGAATGTCCGATATGAACTACATCTTTTAAGTCTAAAGCTTTTACAATTTCGGCAACATCAGAAGCATAAGTATCCATATCATGTCCGTAAGGAGTCTGTTCAGATCTTCCGTGACCTCTTCTATCATGAGCGATTACTCTGTAACCTTGTTCAAGGAAGAAAAACATTTGCGCATCCCAATCATCGCTTGATAATGGCCATCCATGGTGAAAAAATAAAGGTTGACCTTTTCCCCAGTCTTTGTAAAAAATTTCGGTTCCGTCTTGTAATGTAAGTGTACTCATTGTTTAATTTTTTTTTGTTATTAATATTAAAGAGATAAGGGGCTATATTTTCTTATTTCTAAAGCAAAGATAGAACTAAAATTTCACCCTCTTCTTGATCTACCTCAAGATTCAAAAAAATTAATCAAAAAATAACAGAAACATTTTGAAACGAGTCGATTAAACTTTTCATTATCGAAAACAACAAAAACCTCAAATTACTTTGAGGTTATATAATCTTCATTCCAAAAAAGGAATTTACTGAATTATTTAGCTGGTTTCTTAGGACTCATCATCATAATCATTCTCTTACCTTCAAGTTTAGGTAACTGATCTACTTTACCAACGTGCTCAAGTTCCTGAGCCAGTTTTAAAAGTAAAATCTCACCTTGATCTTTAAAGATAATAGAACGTCCTTTGAAAAATACGTATGTTTTCAGTTTAGAACCTTCTTCCAAGAACTTTTCAGCATGTTTTTTCTTAAACTCATAATCATGTTCGTCAGTCTGAGGTCCGAAACGGATTTCTTTTACGACAACTTTGATCTGTTTTGCTTTAAGCTCTTTCTGCTTTTTCTTTTGCTCGTATAAAAACTTTTTATAGTCTAATATTCTCGCAATAAAAGGCTCAGCTTTATCTGAAATTACAACCAAATCAAGTTCCTGTTCTTTAGCAATTTGTCTTGCTTTATCGATAGGGAAAATTCCTGGCTCTACGTTATCGCCCACTAAACGAAGTTCTCTTACGCGAATCTTATCGTTTATCATGTGTAAATCCTCTTGTACAGGACGTCTTTGTGGGCCTCTGTTGTTAAATCGCTGTGCTATTGTATTAAATTTTATTGGTTAACTTTCTATTTTTAAATCATCATTACAAGCTTTTTACTTGCAATAACTTTTTACTTTTTTTTGATTTAAGCCTGATACTCAAATCCTGTTTTTGAAGCTTCTTTGAAGTAAGTTACAAAATCATTGATATTCATTACTCCAAGATCACCTTCGCCACGTCTTCTTACAGAAATTGTGCCATCTTTTTCTTCATTTTCTCCTACTACAAGCATGAATGGAATCTTCTTCAATTCGGCATCACGGATCTTTTTACCCGTTTTCTCATTTCTTTCGTCAATCAGACCGCTAATATCGTGATTTTCTAAAAGTTGTGAAACTTTTTTAGCATAATCTACATATTTTTCACTGATTGGTAATATCGTAAACTGATCCGGAGCCAACCATAATGGGAAATCTCCGGCAGTATTTTCTAATAAGATTGCAATGAAACGTTCCATAGAACCAAACGGCGCTCTGTGAATCATCACCGGTCTGTGCTTTTCGTTATCGCTTCCGATGTAAGTAAGGTCAAATCTTTCCGGTAAATTATAGTCTACCTGAATGGTTCCCAACTGCCATTTTCTACCTAAAGCATCTTTCACCATGAAGTCTAACTTAGGACCGTAGAATGCAGCTTCACCATATTCTGTAACGGTATTCAAGCCTTTTTCTTTGGCAGCAGTTACGATTGCGTTTTCTGCTTTTTCCCAGTTTTCGTCAGTTCCGATATACTTTTCTTTATTCTCTGGATCTCTTAAAGAAATCTGAGCTGTAAAGTCAGCAAAACCTAATGAACCAAAAACATAAAGAACCAAATCAATCGTTTTCTTAAACTCGTCCATCAACTGATCCGGAGTACAGAACAAGTGAGCATCATCCTGAGTAAACCCACGAACTCTTGTTAAGCCGTGAAGCTCACCACTTTGCTCGTATCTGTAAACAGTACCGAATTCTGCATATCTTTTTGGTAAATCTCTGTAGCTCCATTGTGAAGTTTTGTAAATCTCACAGTGATGCGGACAGTTCATTGGCTTCAGCATAAATTCTTCTCCTTCATTCGGAGTTTTGATTGGCTGAAAGCTGTCTGCTCCATATTTATCCCAGTGTCCTGAAGTTACATATAATTCTTTAGCTCCGATGTGAGGAGACATTACAAATTCGTAACCGCCTTTTTTCTGAGCTTCAGAAAGGAAATTTTCTAATTTTTTTCTCAAAGCAGTACCTTTTGGCAACCAAAGTGGTAAACCAGCACCTACTTTTTCTGAGAAAGCAAAAATCCCTAATTCTTTACCTAATTTTCTGTGATCTCTTCTTTTTGCCTCTTCTAATAACTCAAGATATTCAGTCAGTTCTTTCTGTTTTGGGAAAGAGATACCGTAAACTCTTGTTAACTGAGGATTTTTCTCATTTCCTCTCCAATACGCTCCTGCAGCATTTAAGATTTTCATGGCTTTCACAATTCCTGTATTTGGAATGTGACCACCACGACAAAGATCTGTGAAGTTATCGTGTGTTACAAAAGTGATTTCTCCGTCATTAAGATTAGAGATCAATTCTACTTTGTAAGGATTGTCTGCATACGTTTTTAAAGCTTCTTCTTTAGAAACCGGATATAATGAGAACGTTGATCCTTTTTTAGCATTTTCTAAAACTTTCTTTTCAATTTTGTCGAAATCTTTTTCAGATAAAGTTTCGTCACCGAAATCTACATCATAATAGAAACCGCTTTCGATAGCTGGACCAATCGTTAACTTAGCATTAGGATAAAACTCAAGGATAGCCTGCGCCAAAAGGTGAGCAGAAGAGTGCCAAAAGGCTTTCTTACCAAGATCGTCATTCCATGTCAAAAGCTGTACCGTAGAATCTGTGGTTATAGGCGTGGTAATTTCGACTTGTGTGCCGTTTACAACTGCGGAAATGGTGTTTCTAGCCAATCCCTCGCTTATAGATTTTGCCACATCCAAAGGAGTAGTTGCTCCTTCAAATTCTCTGACGCTATTGTCTGGAAGTGTAATTTTTATCATTGTTTACTAAGAAATTTTAAGTTGCAAAAATACGCTTTTTTTACGTCTTTAAGAAATCGTAGCACGATAATTCACAAAAAATACAATTTATTTTACATTTTTACTTTAACTCGGGGTTGTTTCTAAACGCAAAGCCTCGCAAAGATTCTTTTTTGCCTTTATTTGTGCATATTTTTTAAGTTCACAAAGACGTTCTACTTAGCAAAGAATACAAGGAATAATTCTTTTATTTTTTTTTAATAACTTGAGTAAGATAAGATTTCTAAATCCAAAGTCAAACAAAGGGATTCAATAATATAATCTTTAATATTTAAAGATAAAAAGGCGTTACACCTAACAATGAATTACCATTTTTTGATGGCTTCCAAAAATTCAAATTCACATCATCTTTAATTTGGTAAATTTTGAAAATCTGTAGAAAGTTGCAGCCCGACCTGAGCGGAGCTCATTTTTTGCGTGCTGAAAAAATTCTATTTAAGACTAAAATGTGTGCAAAAAATAGCGGGAGTGGAGGGCGGAAATTGCTGCCATAAAAAATACCAAGCTTTCACTTGGTATTATCTGTTTTTCCGGATTTGTTTTTAGAAGACTTTTGAACGTCTTCCTTATCAACATCGGGTGGATTTTGTTTCTCTGAAGATGCCGGGATATCGCGGAAGTCTTCATTTTGCTTTTTTGTTTCTGCGGAATTGGCAGATTCTTTCTTTTTGTTATCGTCTTTTGAATCCATACTTTTGAATTTTTAGAGTCCAAGAACGCCGATTTTACCGGTCTGATCTTCTATCTTATAATTCAAAGCCTTTGCCAAAACGAAAATATTATTGAGATTTTCCATCAATTGCTGATGACCTTCACTTCTTAATTTGTTCTGATCAACTGATTTTATAGCCGTTTGCTTAGCCTTATTCTGAACGTTTTTAATATCTTTTTCAGAAATCCTGTTGATAAAAGAATCGTCAACCGACTGAATTTCCACACTTGGCGTAATTCTGATATCAGCATTCGGAAGTTCCTTAATAATCAGTTTTTTGTTAATAGAATCAACTTCTATTTTCATTTTATTCAGATCATAAGAAACCTGCGCATTGGTTTTTGTATAAGTAATAATGCTATTACTCGTCATTTCTTTTCCAAGAAATTCGTAACCAAATTTGGTTTTCTGCATCGCAGAAAAATCCTGCTCCAAGACCACCATTTTATTCATTTTTGAAATCTGATTCGTCAGAATATAATAATCAGACTTTTCAGTTTTTTCGCTCATTTTAAAACAAGATCTAAAACTGAAAAACAGAATCAGCATCAAAAGAATTCCCGCAACAAACGGAATAATAAATTTTAAATTTTTCAATTTTCTTTTTTAAATATTTCTTTCAATACCGACCCGTCATCTTTTTTTAAGATTTCTACAAGGTCTCTTTCTACGTACCCTGTAGTCGGCATTTCTATCATTCTTCCAATTTCCTTGCCATATTTTTCGACAATAATCGTAGGAACCTTTGAAACATTATATTTTACTTCATCACCTGTAGGAGATTCTTTTTTACGGTTAACCGCAATAATCGTCAATCTACTGTCCGGATATTTTACTTCTTCCAGAATTTTCATCAGCCTAGGAAAATCTCTGTGACTGTCTTCACACCAAGTTCCTATAAAAACAATCAGATTATAAGAATTAATATTATTTTTTCTTAGTTCTCCAACCGCTTTTTTATCTATAGCGTATTCATTAAATTCTTTTGTGTACCATTCTGAATAAGGCTCTTTCGAAAACTGCTCTTTAAGCTGGTTTCCTAAAAGCATTTTCCCGTCATTGGTAGTTTCTACTTCTCTGTTTACCACAACTTTCTGAGCACTAAACTGCTGCACAGCGAAAGTAAGAACCGAAAGAGTAAAAATATTGGTGATGATCCTTTTCATATTAATTTTCAATAATTGTTTTTAAATCAGCAGGGGAGTAGTATTTATTTTTTAATACTTTATGGTCTGCTTTTCTGTAAACATTGAATTTTTCTCCTGATTTCTCATAGAAAGATTCAACTTCTTTTTCTTTATAAAACTCTACCGTTTCGTTTGCCTGCTCTTCGTTATCACAAGCTTTAGACATGTTAGAACGCTGTACTTCGTTAAATAGTTCTACAAATTTATTACCCAATCCGAATTCTAAAACTGCACCGCTCAAAACATACTGCAAATCACACAATGCGTCAGCAATTTCTACAATATTATTATCTGCAATAGCCTGCTTCAATTCATTTAATTCTTCCTGTAAAAGCTCAACTCTCAAATCACATCTTTCCTGAGAAGGAATTTGTGGAGTATCTAAAATAGGTGCTTTAAAAGTGGTGTGGAATTCTGCTACTTGGTTCAGGCTGTCAATTTTATCCATGAAATTTTATTATTTAAGGCAAATATAAAAATTAGGAACGAGAAAATATGATTGATCGAGGTTTAAATTAATACACTCTGTAAAGTTATGAAATACAAGATTCGATTTATACGAGTTTTAAATCTCGGAACCCGAAACCCAAAATCTCAAATAAAAAAAGACTGCCCGTTTCCGAACAGCCTTTTTACTCAAGGTTAATTGAGAGGGTAATTAGTTTTTAATAAATCGCTTAGAAACTTCGCCCACCTGAATTACATAAGCTCCTTTCACAAGATTGCTTACATTCACTGAGCCTTCTTTGAGTTTTCCTGAATTGATTAGTTTTCCACCCATATCGAAGATTTTATAATCTTCACTAGTCGTATTTGAAACATTTAAAATATCTCTTGCAGGATTAGGATACAATTTAATATCAGTCATTAAATCTTTTGTATCAAAATCATCACCTCTTCCTGATGATACAATATTTAAAGTATAATCTTCAACCTGCCCGTAAGTGTAAGAACCACATGAAGACGATGGAACAGAGCTGTATTGCATCATTACTCTCATTCTTGTATTACCAAGAGTTGCAGTTGACGGAATTGTGATCGAGCCTGTTACCGGACTTGTTTGAGAGCCTGTTTTCGTCCAAACCAATTCTCCGCTATCTGTAAAGTCTCCATCTTTATTGTAATCGATGTAAACTGCATAAGCTTCATTGTACTTAGTTGAAGTCCAAACCGGAGTTACAGAAATCGTATAAGCCGTACCTCTTGTTACGTTTGTAGAAACTGAAGTAAAGTTTTCGTAACCTGCAGTTCCTGTAGAAGTATTATTAATCGTTCCAAACTTCACATTTCCGATTCTTTCATCCGCAGTATTAGTTGCGGTTGCAGAACAATAAGTGACTGTGCTTCCTGCAAGAGTCGTTACAGAAACCATATTGCTTGAAACTGAATTATTTCCTGCTGCATCTTTTGCTTTAACCGTAAAACTATACGTTGTAGAAGGCGTTAAGCTTGTTACTACATAAGAAGTAGAAGTTGTAGAACCAACCAATGAAGCACCTTGATAAACGTCATAACCTGTCACCGCTACATTATCTGTCGCGCCAGACCAAGAAAGATTTGTGCTTGTAGAAGTTGTACCCGAAGCCGCCAAAGTTGGAGCTGTTGGTGGAGTAGTATCAGAAGTTCCTGAACCTGCATTTACCGTAATGTTTGCATTGTTTACATCAAAGAAAATATGATTAGAACCTTTTACCATAATTCTTCCTGTCGTTGTAGAAGCATTTGGAATCATCACCGCCTGAGAACCATCGTTTGGAGTTCCTGAAAGTAGAGTCGTCCATGTATTTCCGCTGTCTGTAGACCAAAGAATATCTACGTTTGCAGCATTTACACCGTTTGCAGTAGTTCCTGCAACATTCCAGGTTATCGTTTGAGAAGTTCCTCCAGAATAAGTTGTTGCTGTATTTTGAGAACTCACACTGAATGGTCCTGCAGTTCCATTTACCGTAATTACAGCATCATCCGAGTTATTTCCCGAACCTCCTGCTCTGTTATCACGAACTGTAAATCTGAAATTATAAGTTCTTGCTACGTTGGATAAAGCTTCTACTGTAATTTCTGAACCAGCCGTTGTTGTCGCGCCCGTTAAAACAGAAGCCATTCTTGGGAAATATCTTGTAGGAGTTGTTTGTGGCGTCCATGATCTGAAAGTAGGCCCCGTTGCTTTTGTAGCACTTGCAGCTGAACTTGCTCCTGTTTGAGAAGAAGACGCATTATTCATCTGTTCCCAAATGTAAGTTAGCGAATCTCCATTAGCATCAGTTCCTGTTCCGGTTAACATAAACGGCGTTCCTTTTGGAATGGTATAATCTGAGCCCGCATTTGCTGTAGGAATAGAATTCCCTGTATTTGTGCTTGTAGGACAAGTTTTAGCTTTAATATTATCTGTAATCTGCTGAATACTCACCGCATGAAAGAAAGAATCTGAATGCGCCTGAATATCCTGACTTGTAATTCCTGCATATCCCATAATTGTTGATCCCGAACCTGGTTCCATATTCACACCAGTTCCCTCGTTGCTCATTGAGAACGTATGATTCCCACCAAATTGATGACCCAATTCGTGAGCTACGTAATCAATATCGAAATTATCTCCTGAAGGAATTGCATCTGCCGGAGACGTATAACCACTTCCTTTCGATCCGTTTACACAAACACAACCGATGCAACCTGCGTTTCCGCCGCCTCCGGAAGCTCCGAATAAATGTCCAACATCATAATTAGCCTCGCCAATAACGGAAGTTAAAGTCGATTGAAGCTGAGAATTCCAGCTGCTCATTCCTGAAGCTGCAGAATAAGGGTCTGAGGAAGCACTGGTGTAAATTACTGCATCATTATTGGCAATTAAAACCATTCTTGCAGAAAAATCTTTTTCAAAAACTCCGTTTACACGAGTCATTGTATTGTTCATTGCAGCCAAAGCATTAGCTTTTGTGCCTCCAAAATACGCCGTGTATTCTCCTGTACAAGATAAAGCCAACCTAAACGTTCTTAATTTCGCATCATCTGCATTTGGTCTCGCTGCAAGATTATCAATGCCTGAAACTCCTTTCTGAGCCACATCAATTACCGTACATTCAAATTTATTAAGATCATCTTTTTTGTCCGATTTTCTATAAACGACATACGTTGAAAGATCTTTAGTATAAGGCTCAATGAAAACCGCAGACTTATCACCATAAATTTCCATTGATGATAATCCTAATGGAGAAATACTGAAATACACAGTAGAGTTTGAATCTCCCAGACCTTCACCAACGTAAGATTTGATATCCGGATATTTCGCAGCCAGTTGAGGATCGAAGTTGGAATTTTCTTTTACTTTAAAATGTTCCAATTTTCCATCAGAATTTGGGAAAGAGATGATAATTTCTGATTTTTCTCCAACAGCTAGTCTTTTTGGAGCTTTTGCTAAAGCATTTTTCAATCCGTTAATATCTAAACTATAGATTTTCGGATTGTTGATTGTTGATTTGTTTTCAAAAATTTCTGAAGTTGTTTTTGTAGAACTTTCAGACCAAAGACGGTCTGTCTGAGCGAATGAAATACCTGAAACCAGCATTCCAATCACCAATAGTTGTTTTTTCATATAGTATCTATTTTGATTTTGGAATACCAAAGCTAATAAAAATTACATTATTAAAAACAAAATTATTTAAGAAATTTTTAGATAATTAACATAATAAATTATGCATTACATTAAATAAAATATACAACATCTCGAAAATCACTTTATAAAACGACAAAAGCACACGTAATCTACGCATGCTTTTGTTTTATTTTGATTTTAAGGTAAATTAAACCAAAAAATTATTTTGTAATATCTCTACCGATAACCAGTCTTTGAATTTCAGAAGTTCCTTCACCAATAGTACAAAGTTTAGAATCTCTGTAGTATTTTTCAGCAGGGAAATCTTTTGTATAACCGTAACCTCCAAAAATCTGAACTGCATTGTTAGAAATTCTTACACAAGCTTCAGATGCATACAATTTTGCCATTGCCCCTTCTCTTGTCATTTTCTGTTTAGCATTTTTCAGCGTAGAAGCTCTCTGGATCAATAATTCTGCTGCATCAATTTCTGTTGCCATATCTGCCAACATAAAGTTGATCGCCTGGAATTCTGAAATCGATTTCCCGAATTGTTTTCTTTCTTTAGCATATTTTAAAGCCGCTTTGTAAGCTCCTCTTGCAGTTCCTAAACTTAATGCAGCAATAGAAATTCTACCTCCGTCAAGAATTTTCATCGCCTGTTTGAAACCTTCACCAACTTCACCTAAACGATTTGCATCCGAAACACGAACGTTATCAAAAATAAGTTCTGCAGTTTCTGAAGCTCTCATTCCAAGCTTGTTTTCTTTTTTACCGGAAGTAAAACCAGCCATTCCTTTTTCTAAAACGAAAGCTGTAGAATTATTTTTAGCTCCAACTTCTCCGGTTCTAGTCATTACTACAGCAATATCACCAGAAATTGCATGAGTGATAAAGTTTTTTGCTCCGTTGATTACCCACTCGTCACCATCTTTTACAGCCGTAGTAGACATTCCACCAGAATCAGATCCTGTATTGTGCTCTGTCAATCCCCAAGCTCCGATTACTTTTCCGGTAGCCAACTGTGGAAGCCACTTATTTCTCTGCTCTTCATTTCCGAATTCATAGATATGATTGGTACACAATGAATTGTGCGCAGCAACCGATAATCCGATTGAAGGATCAACCTGAGAAATCTCATCAAGAATAGCAACATACTCATGATAGCCAAGACCAGAACCACCGTATTCTTCAGGAATTACAATTCCCATAAAACCCATATCTCCTAACTGATGAAATAGCTCTTTAGGAAAAGTCTGACTTTCGTCCCATTCCATAATATTTGGTCTGATATTCTTTTCAGCAAATTCCTTTGCTGTTTCGGCGATCATTTTGATGTTGTTAATCGTTTCTGTGTTCATATTACTTGTATAGTTATGTCCCAAAGATACTTAAATTGCCGAAATACGAAAATAATTTATTCTGAAGTTGAGTTATCACAAATAAGTAATTAGCTTTCAATAAATTAAATTTAAATTATTAATAATATATTAATCAGATTAATTAGTATCAAGTATGTTTATTTCATACATTAGCCGTCCAATTTTTTACACATGAAAAAACTTCTACTTCCTATACTTTTAATATCTGCTTACGTTTCAGCGCAAATTCCGGCAGGATATTATGACGGAACGACAGGATTGACGGGTTATGCATTAAAATCAAAACTGCATGATATTATTTCTTCAAAGAATATCAATTGGCATTATGGTGATTTAACGAATTATTACAATCAGACCGATTTAGATAAATATTACGATTACGGACCGAGCAACACTACAATTTTATTGGATATGTATTCTGAAATCCCTACCGGACCCGATGCTTATGAATACACAACTGCCAATATTATCGGAAGTGCAAACGCAGAAGGATTAGGATGGAATAGGGAACACATGATGCCTCAAAGTACGTTTTATAGTAATTACCCGATGTATTCTGACTTGTTTTATGTTGTTCCTACTGATGCAAGAATTAATCAGTTAAGAAGTAATTACCCTTACGGAATTGCCGGAACTACAAATTATTACACGTTTACAAATTCTTCAAAAATTAGTAACAATGCAATTCCGAATTATGTTTATACCGGCCGTGTTTATGAGCCTATTGATGAGTTTAAGGGTGATGTAGCGAGAAGTTTATTATATTTTGCTGTAAGATATGAAGGAAAGTTGGGAACTTTTAATTTTAACAATAATGTAAATCCTGCATCCGATACCAACCCTTTAGACGGAACAGAGGAAAGAGCTTTTGAGCCGGCTTATATTGCAATGCTTATTCAATGGCACAACCAAGATCCTGTTTCTCAAAAGGAAATCGACAGAAATAATGCGGTTTATAATCTGCAGAAAAACAGAAATCCATTTATCGATAATCCATCTTGGGTCAATGCAGTTTGGGGACAAACTCCGGATACTGTTGCACCTTCAACTCCTGCAAATTTAACAGTAACTCAAAATAGTGCTTATTTCACAACATTAAGCTGGGCGCCAAGTACAAGCACAGATGTTATTGGCTACAAAATTTATCAAAATGGAACTTTAATAGGTGCTACAAAAGGAAATTCTTTCACTGCAGATCACTTAACTCCTTCTACAACTTATACTTATACCGTTAAAGCTTACGACAACGGGTATTTACTTTCCGGTGACAGTAATACAGCTTCCGCAACCACTTTAGCAACGGATATTTATGCAAAAGATTTAATCGTTACAAAATATTTAGAAGGATCGGCAAATAATAAAGCAATAGAAATCACCAATAAAACGGGACATTCTGTTAATTTAAGCGATTACAGATTATCAATTCAGTTTCCTAGCGGAACCAATTATTATTTTCCGGCTCCTTTTGAACTGGAGGGAACTGTACAGAATAATGAAACTTTTGTGGTTCTAAATCCTGAGGCTAATTTCTCTTGTTTTACCATTAATCAGGCGAAATTTGTAACCGCAGCTCCGCAAATGACCTTTTCAGGAAGTCAATATTTAGAACTGAGATACAAATCTACAACCGTTGATGCAATTGGAGTTTCTTCGCAAAACAATTCTTCAGTTTTAGGAAATGTTTCTTTATATAGAAAAGCGACTATTAATCAACCAGTGACAACTTTTGATATTTCAGAATGGGATTCTTACGCAAGCAATTACTGTCAGAATTTAGGAACGCTATCTACTTCTGAAACAGAATTATTGGCTGGAAAAGAGTTTAAAATCTATCCAAATCCGGTTCATGAAAACATTTTTGTAAGCGGAAAAACGGAAAACATTCAGACTGCTCAAATTGTAGATTATTCGGGACAATTGATTTACACAGAGAAAAATCCTTTTAAAAACAAGAAAAATATTTCTGTGCAGAATTTAAAAACTGGTTCTTATCTATTGAAACTTGATGACAAAGCTTATCAGTTTATTAAGAGCCTGTTTAAAAAAGAATAATAAAAAAGAGTAAGGGC
>NZ_JAPDKN010000132.1 GCF_026163565.1 Chryseobacterium sp. YIM B08800 | reverse complement strand
GTGATTCCTCCTCCCCAGTTGAAAGTATAAGGTGCTGTTCCACCTGTTGGTGTCAAATTAATAGCTCCTGTTGAACTACCGTTACATGCAATATTAGTAACAACTGTTGTTCCTGAAATTGCTGTAGGTTGAGTGATGGTTATTGTTCTTGTAATTGTACATGCATTAGCATCGGTTACTGTTACGGTATAAGCTCCTGCTGCTAAACCAGTTGCTGTTGCTGCAGTTCCACCGCTCGGAGACCATGAGTAAGTGTAAGGTGCTGTTCCTCCCGTTACAACAATACTTGCTGTT
>NZ_JAPDKN010000131.1 GCF_026163565.1 Chryseobacterium sp. YIM B08800 | reverse complement strand
CTCCCTTATTTTCAATCTTAATACTTGTTACAATTTCGTCTTTAAAGTATAATGATAATGATGTAAGGGTATTTCCAAATTTATCTGATTCTACAGGATAAGACCATGTCATGGAAGTATAAAAGATATTTGGCTCATATCCAAAAAGTTCACGTATTTCTTTTTTACTTTTTCCAATAGGAACTTTAAATTTGAAAATATCATTTACAAGCGTTTTTCTTTTTTCCGGACAGGTTTTCCAAAGGATGCTATCAAATTGATGATTACCAATTTCAAGTAAAAACAATAGCTTTTTTATTAGATTCGGCATATTATCTTGTAATTTTT
>NZ_JAPDKN010000130.1 GCF_026163565.1 Chryseobacterium sp. YIM B08800 | reverse complement strand
CGACGCCGGTTGCGAAACTTTAGGTGCATGCCGAGTTGGTAACAGAACTCGTAAATCCACTGTTGCAACTACTTATAGTTGCCAATGACGAAAACTACGGCCAGGAATTCGCTCTCGCTGCGTAAGCAGCCTTAGCCCTGAGCTTCTGGTACCTTCGGGTCCAGCAATCACCAGGGGATGTCTGTAAACCCAAAGTGATTGTCATATAGAACAGAATCGCCGTGCAGTACGTTGTGGACGAAGCGGCTAAAACTTACACAACTCGCCCAAAGCACCCTGCCCGTCGGGTCGCTGAGGGTTAACTTAATAGACACGGCTACGCATGTAGTACCGACAGCGGAG
>NZ_JAPDKN010000129.1 GCF_026163565.1 Chryseobacterium sp. YIM B08800 | reverse complement strand
TGATTACCAATTTCAAGTAAAAACAATAGCTTTTTTATTAGATTCGGCATATTATCTTGTAATTTTTTAATTGTTACTTGAATTTTTTAATGATACAAATAATGTTTTATTATAAAGCAGTCGCAGTATAAGTCACTGTTTGCGTATAAGTTCCTGCTGGTTTACCTAATATATCTGAAGAAGAAGATTTAGCTGCAGGAATTGTATAATCCAAATTCAATGTTAATGCACTTCCTAATGGAGCATTTGTAACTAAATTTTGATCAGTTGCAGATAAAACGACAGCATTCTTTGTTCCGCCCATTGTTCCTGAAGCTGAAGCAACTTTGATCGTCAAAACATTTACAGGAATTAAGTTGGTTCCGTTCA
>NZ_JAPDKN010000128.1 GCF_026163565.1 Chryseobacterium sp. YIM B08800 | reverse complement strand
TTATATAAAGAAAAGGTGTTTACCAAAATGTTCAGTTATGGTCATTAAAATGTTTTTTCAAGAACCTCTTATTATTTAATGATTAGAAAATCAACCCCTTTTTACTCTGTACACAAAATTATATATATTAATAAAGGTAGCGCTCCTCCGGAGCGCACCCTTTGTAGCCCAACAATAGTTAGTTAGAATATAATAAGCTCCATCGGAGCGCTACCTTTGTAGCAAGGTATTTGTTTTTAGAATAGGAGCTCCATCGGAGCGCCACCTAAAGCATAAATCCTCCAAAAAGTAAATCCCAGACAGAACCATATATTAACCATATATTAAAAACCTACACCCCCCAAGGAACTTCGTCTTTATGATATATAAAAAATATTTTTTT
>NZ_JAPDKN010000013.1 GCF_026163565.1 Chryseobacterium sp. YIM B08800 | reverse complement strand
AAATAACTTAAAAATAAATATTGCCTAAATGCACTACGGGTTTTTCCCATAAAAAAAGAAGCTTTCAGCTTCTTTTTTTATGGGAAAATTTTTAAACTTATTTTATACCTACCAATTCTACATCAAAAATGATTGTAGAACCTGCAGGAATTGCAGCACCTGCTCCATGATCTCCATAAGCAAGGTCTGAAGGAATATAAAATCTATATTTAGCTCCTTTGCTCATTAGTTGGATTCCTTCTGTCCAACCTTTGATTACGCTACCCAGATTAATATCCATTGCGTTACCTCCATTTTTATCTGTAGAGTCGAAAACAGTTCCGTCTAAAAGTTTACCTGTATATTTTACCTGCACAACATTTGTAGCCGTTGGTTTTGTTTTGCCATCACCTTCCTGCAATACTTCATATTGTAAGCCGGAAGCAGTCGTTTTTACTTTAGGATTAGTTTTATTTTTTGCAAGAAAATCCTGACCTTTTTTCTTATTTTCACCAGCCAAAGCTAACGCTGCAGATTGCTTTTTTTCATTTTGCTTCTGCATAAAATCCTGCATAAAAGCATTCATTTCTTCGGCAGGCATTAGTTTTTTTGTACCGTTCATCTCTTCTTTAATAGCCTGAGCCAAAAGATCTGCATCTACCTTGAAACCTTCCTGTTTCATATTTTGAGCGATGTTTAAACCTATATAGTAAGATGCTTTCTGATCATCTGTATATTTGCTATCACTTTTTCCATCATTTTTCTGAGCGCAAGAAACGCTGAATATTGCCACGCAAAATAATGCAACAATCTGTTTTTTCATTTGATAATTTTATTATTTATAATTAACGAATTACATAATTGCTGCAAATCTATCATTAATTACAGAAACTTTCCCGCTGTAAAACTTTTTTTCTATGAAAAATTTGCAATTGGGCAAATCAATCAAAAAAGTTTGCAGTCTTCATTATTCATCGGCTCGATTTTTTTCAAAAGTTCAATCGTTATTTTAGTTATAAATATTTAGACAAAATCTGGAGAATTTATTTTCTTAATATGTTTTTATTTTTTTAATATTATTCAATACTTTAAAAATATTTTATATCTTTATGATTACCAAATATTTAACACTAAAATAAAATTATTATGAAAAAATTAAAAAGAAAAGCATTAAAAACAATTATGGGCGGAAAACTAGATTGTTCATGTCGTATGATTACTTATTATGATGGTTCTACAAGTGGTGGTCCGTGTGCTACAACAGAATGTTCAGAAATAAGTTTTAGCTGTGGACAACCCGAATGCAGACCTTCTCTTGAGGTTGTTTAATTTAGAAAAACAAAATTCAGTTAATTATAGCGATGAGTATTTTCATCGCTTTTATTTTTCATTAAAATATAGAGGCACAAATTTTTTCATTTTGCACCTCTATAATCCTTTATATAGATTTAAACCTGTTACAATCTTTCCTGTTCGTCAGCTTTTTTGATCGTTTTTGAATTTTTCACAGACTGATTTCCAAAATTATATCTTAGAGAAAAAGTGAAACCTTGGGTATCCTGATAATCTAAAAAGTAATTATCCTGATTTCCATATTTGGTGCTTATTTTTTGCTGTGTCGATCTGAAAATATCATTAAAAATAAATGCCGCTTCTAATTTTTTATTGAAAAACTTTTTATTCATTACAAAATAAGCCGACCATTGACTGGAAATTGTGAATGTTCCTTGTATTCCCGGTGAATAATATTTGTGACCCACTTCCATTTTCCAGTCTGAATTTTTGTCTAAAGTAAAGCTTGTTGAGATATTTGAAACCCAGTTCCAGACTTGATTTTTATTTAAAGCTCCATCTATTCCTTTAAAATAATTTTCGTTGTGCTCCAGGTTTTCAGAAACAATCAAACTCCACCAAGGTTTAATTTCAAAACTTTTGTAAAGACTCATACCGAAAGCCTCTCCTTTCTCAATATTGGTAAAATAATAGATCAGATTATTGTTTTCGTGTTGCTGAAATGAGATTTCCATTGAGGGGAAAATTTCTTTTCGGTAATAAAAATCAAAATTCCAGTTTTTGAATGAATAGGTAAGATTTAAATTGTGAATAATCGTTGCTTTTAATTTTGGATCACCTTGGTAATAGGAAAACAAATTATAATACGATTTTGCAGGATTTAACCATGAATAAAAAGGTCTGCTGATTCTTTTCCCATAAGAGAAACCAAATTCATGTTTATTTTTCGTGGTATATTGTGCATAAAAAGTCGGAAATAAGCTCCAGTAATTGTTTTTATTTACTTCATAAGGTTCAGAAACAATACCTTCCAAATCGGTCATTTCTGCACGAAGCCCGCCTTTGAAATTCCATTTTCCGAGATTATACGCCATTGATGTATAAATTCCAAAGTTGTGCTCTTTATAATCAAAAAGGCTGCTTTTTTCTTGTCTGTATTGAAATTGCCCATTTTCATTATCCGAAAAATCAAGCAAACTGTTCGTTTTTACAAAGCTATATTTCGCACCAGATTCCAATTCCAGTTTTTCATTTTTCCATTGATAATCAAATTGTGTAGAATACAACTGAACATTGCTCTTGTTATTGGTCATAAAATTGGTTTCTTTCGGTTGTTGATCTTTAAAATTCAAGTATGTCAAAACATTTTGATAAGCATTTGAATTATTGGTTGTAAAATAATTGATCCACGAAATGCTGCTTTTTTTATTCAGTTTTTTGTCAATTTGAAAACTTAATGAATTATTAATTGTTCTGGAATGATGATCGTTAATCGTTGTATAATTAGATTCCGCTACATTCTGAGTGTTATAAATCAAAGTCGGGACGAAATAAGTTCCAAAAGATTTGGGGGCAAAAAATCCTGAGTAATTCAGACTTGCTGTTGTAAGACTGTCGATTTCATATTCAACATTAAAGCTTACTGTATTTTGGCTTTTGTTCTGATCTTTCCGGTTCATCGTACTGATCCAGGTTGTGGCGTCTTCAGGATAATTTACATAATCTGTACCTTCACGATAATACGTTCCTCCTCCTCGAAAATAGCTTCCCATCACCGAAAGTTTATCTTTTTTGTAATATTGCGAAAGCCCTGCAACTCCTTTTGCATATTGAGTTTGAATATATTTTGAAGAAAGAATTCCACGATAGCCCTCAATTTTATTTTTCTTCATTACAATGTTCAGAACAGCTCCACCCTGCGCTTCATATTTTGCAGGCGGATTGGTAATAACTTCTACAGATTTCACGTCATCGCCTTGTGTGTTTTCAAGAAAATTTTTGAGCTCTTCGCCAGTCATCATTACTTTTTTATCATTAATGGTTATTAAAACCGACGTTCCGCCTTTCACTGCCAAAACATCATTATTAATGGTAACCTGAGGTGTTTTTTTAAGAATTTCCCAAGCGTTGAGTGAAGAAATATTGCTGTTTTCTACATTAAATTCCAAACGGTCTACTTTTCTTTTCACCAATGGTTTTTTCTTCGTAATCGTTACCGCTTCAATATCTTTCTGATTGTTTTTTAAAATAATATTTAAAGCTTCATTCTCATTTTCAGCCTCGATATTTTTTTCAAATGAAAGGTATTTTTCATTATTAATTTTTAGCTTAAAAGATGTTGATGAAAGATTATCAAACAAAAATCTACCTTCAGAATCGGTAAAAAAAGATTTAATTAAAGTGTTATCATGATTGTACAATTCCACTTTCACAGAATCGAGTTTTTCTTTGTCAGCATTAAAAACAGTACCGGAAATTTTCTGCGACTGCGAAAACATAAAAACCGGAAAAACAAGAAAGAGAAGATATTTATACATTTCAGTTAGTTTTAAGTTAATTCAAATGAGTTTGATATTTTACTGTGACAAAATTGGATATTGCCACCGAGAATTTCGGTTAATGGAAGGTTAATGCGAGGTTAATGGTAAAAACGCATTCACGAAATGTATATATTTGCTTCAATGATTTCTAAAAGCAAATATCTAATCTCTCTTTTTGCAGCTTTATTCCTGCTATTATTGGGTATTCAAGTATATTTTATGTACAAAACTTCTCAGGTAAAAAAGCGGGAAATCTACAGCGATGTTCATAACAGAATTGATGATTACATCGATAATCTGGAAAATCTTGGCGGTGCAAGTAATTTGGGTGACGAAGGTCAAAGGAAAATCTTTGCCGAATTCAGCAATAAAAAAATCAGCAAAAAAGAGTTTTTAAACTATTTCGAAAAAAACAAAAAAATCACACAAGATAAATTAAGTGATTACATTGACCATAAATTTGAGAAAGAAGGTTATAAAGTTGCCGTAAGAACTCAGTTTTTATCCATTGTTTATGTTCCGAAAAATATAAATCTAATCGATAAACCGGTCACTTTATACGAAACGCGAAACAAGATTACAAAAGCCGGAATTTCTAATACCGGAAAATGGGAAACTTCTTCCACTTCGAGGTCTGATAAAAGCAATCAGCTTGAAAGAGACGATTCTTTTTTTGTAAAAAGCCAGACCGATTTTCAAATCTTAAATATCAACACTGTTGTTTTTCAAGATCTTACCTTGCTCATCTTATGTTGCGTTGCTATTTTATTAAGTGTTTTGGTTTTATATATTTTTACCGTTAAAAATTTAATCAGACAGCAAAAACAGGTTGAGGTTTTACACACTGTGGTCGATAATATTTCACACGAATTTAAAACTCCAATTGCTACGTTGAAGATTGCTTCAAAAACATTAAAAAAAGAATTTACTCCGGAGATCTTACCTTTAATTGACCGACAAATTTTAAGACTGGAAGATTTAATGCTGCAGCTTCACCCCGAAGATTTTGACGAAAAAAATGTTGCCATTCAACCAGAAAATTGGGATTTTTTCATTCACGATTTGGCTTTTACTTACAAGAACACTGATTTTAAACTTAATAATTCAGTTTCAAAAGAACTTCCTTTCGACAAAAAGCTAATGGAAACCGTGATTAAAAATCTTTGCGAAAACAGCGTAAAATATGGTGCTTCAGAAATTAAGATTGATGTAAAAACCATTCAAAATAAACTCGAAATTATTGTTGCAGACAACGGAAAAGGTATAGAACAAAGCGAATTGAAAAATATTTTCGAAAAATTTTACAGAATACAATCCAACAATATTCACAATAGCAAAGGTTTAGGTTTGGGTTTATTTTTCGTGAAAAAAATTGTTGAAAAATATAGCGGAAAAACTGAGATTACGAGTGAAGTAAATATAGGAACAACTTTTAAAATTTCAATTCCTTATGAAGATTAAGATTTTATTGGCAGAAGACGATTCAGATTTTGGAATGATTCTGAAACAATATCTCGAGCTTGAAGATTTTGAAGTTGTATGGTTTCAGAATCCTGAAGATATTTTACCAGTTTTACAGTCAGATTTCCCTTTTCATATTGGGATTTTAGATATTATGATGCCTAATCTCGATGGGTTTTCTTTGGCAAAAATGATTTTAAAAGCCAAAACTGATTTCCCAGTTTTATTTTTAACAGCAAAAAATCAGAAAATAGACCGCTTAACAGGACTAAAAATCGGAGCCGATGATTACATTTCAAAACCTTGCGATCCGGAAGAATTAATTTTAAGAATTAAAAATATTCTAAAAAGAACATTAGTTTCGGAAACCGTTACTCAATACAGCATCGGAAGCTATATTTTAGATACAGAAAAGCTATTGCTTTCTCATGCCAAAGAAAAAATAAGGTTGACGATTCGTGAAAAAGACCTTTTGCTTTATCTTTTGAAATTTAATCATAAAACCATCAAACGAGACGATATTCTTGATAATTTGTGGGAAACCAACGATTATTTTACAGGAAGAAGTCTTGATGTTTTTATCAGCCGACTGCGAAAATATTTTCAGCATGACGACAAAATAAAAATCCAATCCCTGAGAGGAATTGGATTTGAGATTGATTTTCCTGAGAGTTAATATTTTAAAACTGTAGCTCTGTCAAAACCGGGAAATGATCCGACGGATACAGCAGATTTTCTCTTCTGTCGTTGATATGTCTATGAGATTTTATCTTAAAACCTTTTACAAAAATATAGTCGATTCTTTCCTGCGGAACTTCGGTTACGTTGAATGCCGTAAATGTTCCTTTCGGTCCGTAAGGTTTTGTTTCTGAGTTGTAGAAAGTATCTTTCAGGTTTTGAGAAATTATTTTGATAGGTTCAGTATCGTCTGTCAAATTAAAATCACCGCTTAATGTTAAAGGTAAATTTTTAGGATTGATCTCTTTAATTTTCTTTAAAATCAAATCTGCAGATTTTACTCTTGCTACATTTCCTACATGATCGAAATGAAGATTCATTGCCAAAAACTCTTTCTTCGATTTTTTATCTTTAAAAACAGCATACGTACAAACTCTGTTGTAAGCTGCATCCCAACCTTTGGACGGTTTTTCCGGAGTTTCTGAAAGCCAGAACGTTCCCGATTTTATCACCTGTAATTTTTCGGTATCGTAAAATATAGCAGAAAACTCTCCTTTTTCTTTACCGTCGTCTCTACCCACACCTACATAATCGTAGCTTTTTAAACCATTTTTAATATCTTTCATCTGCTCAGGAAGTGCTTCCTGAACGCCGAAATAATCAGGATGATAATAGCTCAATAGATCTACCGCATCCTGCTTCCTGTTTGTCCATGAGTTTTCTTTATCAGATTCTACATTGAGTCTGATGTTGAAAGACATTACTTTTAAATTCTGAGAAAAGCTCCATGCAAAAACAAATAGTAATAGAGCTGAAAATCTGAAATTCATTAGGGTTCTTATTTAAATTAAAGAACAAAAATAACGCTTCTGTTTCATAGAGAAGCATTGTTCGTGATATTTT
>NZ_JAPDKN010000127.1 GCF_026163565.1 Chryseobacterium sp. YIM B08800 | reverse complement strand
GAAAATCAACTATGGTAATTCTGCTTACGAAGGAATCTGGCCAACAAGCTAAAATTTACACAATTATTATCTAAATAGTAATATATAAAGACTGTCCCCAAAAGACGGTCTTTTTTGCCCTAACTCTTTTGCGAAAAAGATAATTTCAAAAAGGATTAAAAAAATAACGATATATCGAAATGTAAGACGCATAAGGCGAGCTAATTGCATTCCTATAAAATCGATTCAACAAAATAAATAGGATTTATCATACAGAGATGAATAATATTTTATAAATTTATGCTCTATACACCAAATTTACACAGATATGAAAAATTTTGACACATCTGGAGGTTCCGTTTTCCGTCCATCTCAGAATGCGGCAGGAATTTCAGAGAATCATCATACCGGA
>NZ_JAPDKN010000126.1 GCF_026163565.1 Chryseobacterium sp. YIM B08800 | reverse complement strand
GAGCCTTGCATTATGTGTTCTTATCTTATCAGACATCATAAAATTTCAAAATTAGTTTTTGGAATTTCAGTTCCTTTTGTTGGCGGACAATCTTCTGAATTTAAAATCCTTGAAACAGAAAATATTCCGAAATGGGGTAAAAAGCCGGAAATTGAATCGGGGATTTTACAACACGAATGTGAGGTTTTGAATGAACAATTTA
Source organism: Chryseobacterium sp. YIM B08800 (assembly GCF_026163565.1). GTDB lineage: Bacteria > Bacteroidota > Bacteroidia > Flavobacteriales > Weeksellaceae > Chryseobacterium. The sequence goes on along the minus strand of NZ_JAPDKN010000126.1, from coordinate 193 downwards.
CAGAATATCTTTCTAAACAGTAAAATCGTCTTAATTTTAAAATTGAAAAAAGTTCAATTTTTAAGCTGTTGCTCTCCATACTTTATGACCATTCACTTCATAATAGGCATTTTTTAGATTTTCACAGATATCTATTTTTCTTTTTTTTTACTCACCGAATGACTCTCTTTTTATTTGTATTATTATGATATTT
>NZ_JAPDKN010000125.1 GCF_026163565.1 Chryseobacterium sp. YIM B08800 | reverse complement strand
CGATTACTGATGCAAACGGATGTACAGGAACAGTAAGTGCTACTGTGACTCAGCCAACAGCAATGAGTGCAACGACTTCTCAAACAAATATTTCATGTAACGGAGGAACTAACGGAACAGCAAGTATTGTTGTAACAGGTGGAACAGCACCTTATACTTATTCATGGTCTCCAACAGGAGGAACTGCAGCAACAGCAACAGGTTTAGCAGCAGGAGCTTACACAGTAACAGTAACCGATGCAAATGCATGTACAATTACGAGAACGATAACAATCACTCAGCCAACAGCAATTTCAGGAACAACAGTTGTTACTAATATTGCATGTAATGGTAGTTCTACAGGAGCTATTAACTTAACACCAACAGGTGGAACAGCACCTTATACTTTCAACTGGGGAGGA
>NZ_JAPDKN010000124.1 GCF_026163565.1 Chryseobacterium sp. YIM B08800 | reverse complement strand
TCTTCTTCTGTAGGAGAAAGGGGAACAGCTTTATTAATATATTTACCATCTTCTCCTTTTTCATCAGTTCTAATTTCAGTCATCAATTCCTTATTAGCGCCTTTGTAAGAAAATATAGGTATAGGATTTTCCTTTGTACCAAAAGAAGGGTTATTGCTTTGTAAAGGATCTACTTTTACGTAAAGTTCTTCATCGTTTAATTCTGTACTTTGAGGTAAGCCAAATTTATCATCATAATAATCAAATCTCATTATTTTAAAAAATTTGTTACTTAAATCATCTTTAAATATAAAATCACCACTGTTACCATATATACCTTTAAAAAATATGGTATATTTAAAAAAGCTTGTATGAGAGTTTTGTCCTTCAAAAAAATCTGGATTTACCTTAATTTTTATTTCTTGTGATGATTTAATATATTCATTAACAAAATCTTTTCCTT
>NZ_JAPDKN010000123.1 GCF_026163565.1 Chryseobacterium sp. YIM B08800 | reverse complement strand
GGAACAGATGTTTGGTTGATTTCTTTAAACACAAAAGGTGAAGAACAGTGGCAGAAATCTTACAATTTTAAAAACCGTGATATTTTAATGAGTATGAATACAATCACCGGAAAATCATCGACCAGCAACCATCAACCATCAACTAAAGGCATTTTGTTGGGTGGTTACACTCAGGCAGAAGGAAGAATTGAAGCAGATGATGAAACATTTTGGATGATGTATATCGACAATGACGGAAACGAACAATGGCGAAAGCATGTAAAAGGAGAATCGAGAAAGAAAGAGGAACGGCTTGCAGCCGTGGCGGTTAACAAGGATGGTTCTATTGTTTTGGCAGGAACAAGCGCTGAAGAATTAGGAAAAGAGAACTGGAAGATTGTGAAACTTGGTGACAGCCAAATTGACCAATTGATAGAAAAACAGAATATTAAGATTTATCCGAATCCAGTAAGTGATTACTGTTATGTGGAGATTGGCTTTGAGGATGGAAGCTGGAAGCTGGGTGACGGGAAGTCTGAAGCCGAAATTACGCTTTACGATATGGGTGGAAGACAGCTTCAAAGTCTGAAAACAAAGAATAAA
>NZ_JAPDKN010000122.1 GCF_026163565.1 Chryseobacterium sp. YIM B08800 | reverse complement strand
CGCGGCAAAGCCGCGCCGAAACCGAAACTAAAAAAATAGCGAGTGCGGAAAGCGGGATTAAGCTCCTAAAAGAAATCATCAAAAAATCTCCATTACAAAGTGAAAATCGTCCATTCTTTGGCGATCGTTATTCCCACATCTTTGCAGTGTAAATTAAATTTTTATACAATGAAAAAAACAGCAATTATTATTCTTTCTGACCCAAAATCTGGTTCTGAAGAAGCTTTGGGAAGAGTTTTTAACGCTTTGGCTTCGGCTTACGAATTCAAACACGCAGGTGAAGATGTTAAAATCATTTTTCAAGGAACGGGAATCAGATGGCCAGAACAATTGGAAAAAGAAGACCACCCTGTTCACGGGCTTTACAATGAAGTGAAAGATTATGTTCACGGTCTTTCGAAAGGTTGCGTTGCGGTATTTGGAACGGAAATTTCGGGGTATGAATTATTGAACGAAAATGAAGTTCCGGGAACTCCGGGATTGCCAAGTTTCCTAAATTTGAGAAATGAAGGTTACGATATTTTGATTTTCTAATCTTGTTTTGAAACTGCCTTTTGAAATTTTCGGAGGGCAGTTTTGGTTTAAAAATAATAATTAAATTGCAGAGACAATGTTATCACAATCT
>NZ_JAPDKN010000121.1 GCF_026163565.1 Chryseobacterium sp. YIM B08800 | reverse complement strand
AGTCGTTGCACTCATCACTGTTGGCTGAGTGATTGTTACTGTTCTCGTAATTGTACATGCATTAGCATCTGTTACTGTTACGGTATAAGCTCCTGCTGCTAAACCTGTTGCTGTTGCTGCAGTTCCACCGCTTGGAGACCATGAATAAGTGTAAGGTGCTGTTCCACCTGTTACAACAATACTTGCTGTTCCGTTAGATCCTCCGTTACATGAAATATTTGTTTGAGAAGTCGTTGCACTCATTGCTGTTGGCTGAGTTACAGTAGCACTTACTGTTCTTGTACATCCGTTAGCATCAGTAATCGTTACCGTGTAAGTTCCAGCTGCCAAATTAGTACGATCTTCTGTGGTGATTCCTCCTCCCCAGTTGAAAGTATAAGGTGCTGTTCCACCAGTTGGTGTTAAGTTAATAGCTCCTGTTGAACTACCGTTACATGCAATATTAGTAACAACTGTTGTTCCTGAAATTGCTGTTGGCTGAGTGATTGTTATCGTTCTCGTAATTGTACATGCATTAGCATCTGTTACTGTTACTGTGTAAGTTCCTGCTGCTAAACCTGTTGCCGTTGCTGCAGTTCCACCGCTTGGAGACCATGAATAAGTGTATGGAGCTGTTCCACCTGTTACAA
>NZ_JAPDKN010000120.1 GCF_026163565.1 Chryseobacterium sp. YIM B08800 | reverse complement strand
TTTTGTTGGAGCGTTGGAGAGCAATAGCGTCGGAGGGGTTGGGAGTGAAAATTGTCAGAAAGGCTTAAGTTATCGGATCTCGGAGCACAGGAAAGAAGAAAAAGGGATTGGGAGGAATATATATATGGAAAAGCAATTTTATCGCAAAGGCAAACTAAGAGTTTTTAGTTGTATCCTTATATAAGACAAACAAAGGCGTTTCACTTAACAAATGAAAGACTAAGT
>NZ_JAPDKN010000012.1 GCF_026163565.1 Chryseobacterium sp. YIM B08800 | reverse complement strand
ACATTGAGTCTGATGTTGAAAGACATTACTTTTAAATTCTGAGAAAAGCTCCATGCAAAAACAAATAGTAATAGAGCTGAAAATCTGAAATTCATTAGGGTTCTTATTTAAATTAAAGAACAAAAATAACGCTTCTGTTTCATAGAGAAGCATTGTTCGTGATATTTTTTAGATGTTAGATGTTAGATGTTAGATGTTAGATGTTAGATGTTAGCAAAATTAATTCATAATTCATAATTCATAATTCATAATTCATAATTCATAATTCATAATTCATAATTCATAATTCATAATTAATTGGATTTTTTTGCCTTGATCATTGCTTCCAAAGCATCCCACATTTCCTGTGGAATATCTTCAAGCATATTAAATTCACCTGCACCTTGAAGCCATTCCCCACCATCGATTGTAACGACTTCTCCATTCATATAAGCTGAATAATCTGAAACCAGATACGCTGCAAGGTTTGCCAATTCCTGATGTTCTCCTACTCTTCTCAACGGAACTTTTTTCCTCATATCAAATTTTTCCTGCAAATCTCCCGGAAGCAATCTGTCCCAAGCTCCTTTTGTAGGAAATGGTCCCGGAGCAATTGCATTAAAACGGATTCCGTATTTTGCCCACTCCACAGCTAAACTTCTTGTCATTGCCAAAACGCCTGCTTTTGCGCAAGCAGAGGGAACGACGTATGCAGAACCTGTCCAAGCGTAAGTTGTAACAATATTTAAAACCGTTCCGGGAGTTTTTGAATCAATCCAATGTTTTCCGATAGAAAGTGTGCAGTTTTTTGTTCCTTTTAAAACAATATCTAAAATAGAATCGAAAGCAGAATGCGTTAATCTTTCTGTGGGCGAAATAAAATTTCCTGCTGCATTATTTAATAAAATATCAATTTTTCCGAATTCTTTTAAAGTGGTTTCTTTCATAGCCTCAACCTCATCCCAATTTCTTACATCACAAGCTACACAAAGTACTTTTCCTCCTGTTTCGTTTTCCAGTTCTTTTGCAGTAACCTGAAGTTTTTCTAAATTTCTTGAAGTGATTACCACTTTTGCACCTAATTGCAGGAAATATTTGGTCATTGCTTTTCCAAGACCGCTTCCGCCTCCTGTAACAATAGCAACTTTATCTTTTAGAGCGTCTTCACGCAACATCGGTTGTGTATAAAGATTCATACGTTTTATTTTTTCTTAAAAATAATAAATATTAAAACGTTATCCCCGAAAATAGTTTGATAAATAATGCTACAAATAATTGTTTTTAGTAGATGAAAGAAAATAGATAAAAGATTTAAATGATTGTCTGCAATAGGCTATAATTAAAAACTCTTTGCTGTAATTATGATTATTTTTTACCACAACGTACACTAAGTTTATTCACAAAGCTCACAACTATTGTGTTCTTCGTGAAATCTTTGTGCGCTTCGTGGTTAAAACCTTGCTATGATAAATAACGGATATTCAAAAAGATTTACAATCAAACGTATAATCTATAAAATATACTATCTAATGTTTTTTAATGCTTAAATATCCAAATTAGTTTGAAAATCGCAAGACGAGAAGGTTTTAGATATTTATTGTATTTAAGGTGCAAAAAAACAGTCTGTCAATTATCTGACAGACTATTTTTTATATTGAACAAGATTAAATTAATTACTTAACAACCGTTCCTTTAAAAGAAAGTATTTTTGGATTTTGATTGTCACTCATCGTCACTGTAATTGATTTTGAAAATGGACCTTCCGCAGCAGCATTGTAACTTGCTTCCACAAATCCTGTTTTTCCCGGTAAAATTTTAGTCTTTGTATAATCAGCGGTTGTACATCCACATGATGGTGCCACTTTATCAATCATAATAGGCTGTGATGAAGTATTGGTGAACTCAAATCTGATGATTTTTGGTTTTCCTTGAGGAATTTTCCCCACGTCAATAGATTCTGCTTTCCATTTTGCAGCTTCTGCTACCTTTTTAACAATTGAAACCGGAGTTACCGGAAATACGTTTGCATAAAACGGAGAGAATGCCAAAACCGCAAGAAGTGCTGTAATTTTTAAATTTTTCATGTGTATAAAATTTTGTAGTTATGAAATCAAATAACAATTATTTTTTTGTTGTAACAAATGTAACACAGACTAAACGTGAAAGTTGTTAACCATTATCAAACATTTGTTAACGAGTTGTTAATGGTAAAAAAATTATAGATATTTTTGGATAATATTGCTTCTGAAAATGGAAATTAAAAAACTCAATATCATTATAAGCCTTGGATTGGTTGCTATCATCGGTATTTTGATAGCTCAACTTATGTGGACCAAACAAGCCTATAATCTTGAGGACAGAAAATTTAATCAGAAAGTAAACATCGCTTTGATGGAGGTTGTCGACAAAATGACTGAAGGAAAAGCATCTTTCACAGAAAATCCGGTACAGATTATTGCGAATGATTATTATGTTGTTAATATCAATAACGAATTTCATCCCGCCGTTCTTGAGCATTATCTGAAAACAGAATTTACGAGATTTCAAATCAATACAGATTATGTTTACGCTTTATACAATTGCCACAGCGACCAGATGATGTACGGAAAATACATGACCAGTCATCAGGAAGAGCCCAGTGAAAAGGTAATTCAGTTTCCGAAACATAAAAATCTTACGTATTATTTTTCAATCCGTTTCCCCGATAAAACAACTTACCTGATTAGCTCTTTACGTTTTTGGTATCTTCTGACTTTTGCGCTGATTATCATTCTTCTCGTTTACGTTTATTCCATTTACACAATTATTCAGCAGAAGAAATTTTCGGAACTGCAACGTGATTTTATCAACAACATGACCCATGAGTTTAAAACTCCTCTATCGTCAATTCTTTTAGCTTCAGAATCACTTAACAAGCAAGAAGTTGTACAAGAAAATCCTAAGTTAAAGACATATACATCGATTATTATCAATCAAAGTTTCAAACTGAATAATCATATTGAAAAAATACTGAATATTGCAAAAAATGATGCTTCAGGATTATCTTTAAAACCTCAGAAAATCATTTTAAAACCATTTATTGAAGAGATTGCAGAAACCATTCAACATAAAAATGAAAACATTTCAATCCAGATAAATATTGAAAATGATATTTCTATTTTAGCAGATGAATTTCACTTTACCAATATCGTTTATAACCTCTTAGACAACTCCATCAAGTACTGCGATACAAAGCCTGAAATTATGATTTCTTCGGTGAAAGATTCAAAAGGCTTATATTTAAAGTTTAAAGATAACGGAATGGGCATTCCTGCGAAAAACATCAATCATATTTTTGATAAATTTTACAGAGTCCCTGTCAATAATAGTGATGAAATTAACGGATTTGGATTGGGATTATTTTATGTAAAAAAAATCGTTCAGCAGCATAACTGGAAAATATCTGTTGAAAATAATACAGATAAAGGCATCACCATTACTCTGTTTTTTCCGTTTTAATTTAATTTGTGTAAATGATGGATAAATCTAAAATTCTATACGCAGAAGATGATGAAACCATAGCTTTTCTGATTCAGGACAGTTTGGAAAATTATCATGAAATAGAACATTGCTCAGACGGAAGATCAGCGTTTGAAGCGTTCAACACCAAAGATTTCGATATTTGTTTACTCGATATCATGATGCCCGAAATGAACGGTTTCGATTTAGCACAAAAAATAAGAGATAAAAACGCCGAAATTCCAATCATTTTTACTTCTGCTAAAGCTTTGAAAGAAGACCGAATTAAAGGGTTGAAAATCGGAGCAGACGATTATTTGGTGAAACCTTTCAGCATCGAAGAATTAATTTTAAAAATTGAAATTTTCCTGAAACGTTCTAAAAAAACGGAAACTTTTCCACAAAAATATAAAATTGGAAAGTACAATTTCGACCCTAAAAACTATACTTTAAACGATAATCAAAATACAATTACCCTTACCCAAAGAGAATCTGATCTCCTTTTGTATTTTATTCGTCATAAAAATACCGTTCTCAAAAGACAGGATATTTTAAAGGCAATTTGGGGCGATGATGATTATTTTATGGGGAGAAGTCTGGATGTTTTTATTTCAAGACTGAGGAAAGTTTTTGCCGAAGAGGATACCGTTTCGATAGAAAATATTCACGGAATTGGTTTTCGTTTTTCGGAGAAAGTTTAAAGGATTAATTTCACTAAAAAACTTAACCGCTCGCAGATTATTTTGATAAAGCAGATGAAAAAATCTGCCAAATCTCTTTAATCTGCGAGAGAAAATTGAAACATAAAGGAGATAAAACAAACTTTAGAAATTTCCGTAAAAAAATTATTTTTCTTGATGCCTCTTAACTTCATAAATAAGCTTAAGAGTTTAATATTGCATCATTAATATTCTATTGATAAACCTTTATCATTCATTTTAATTAAATTTACGATCCAAAATAATTTTCATGAAAAATCCGGCAACTATTACTTTTATACTTCTTTTATTTTTTGGTCTAAATCTTAACGCTCAAAAATTCGAGAAACTCGTTCAATATGTTAATCCGTTGATTGGAACTGAGAAAATGGGACACACTTATCCGGGAGCAACTGCGCCTTTTGGAGCTGTTCAATTAAGCCCGGAAACCGATACAATTTCCTACGAAATGAATGGAAAATACAATGGTGATGTTTACAAATATTGTGCGGGTTACAGATATGAAGACAAAACAATTGTAGGTTTTAGTTCAACCCATTTTAGCGGAACCGGACATTCTGATTTAGGAGATTTTTTAGTGATGCCGACTGTTGGAAAATTACAGCTAAATCCAGGAACAGCAACTCATCCAGAAAGTGGCTATAGAAGCAGATTTTCACATGCAAATGAAACCGCAGAAGCAGGATATTATAAAGTAAAGTTAGACGATCATAATATTTTAGCCGAATTAACTTCTACAACAAGAGTCGGTGTTCATCGTTATACTTTCCCAAAATCTGATCAGGCACACATTATTTTAGATTTAATGGCTGGAATTTATAATTACGATGGTAAAAATGTCTGGACTTATGTTCGTGTTGAAAACGGAAATACGATTACCGGTTATCGACAAACCAACGGTTGGGCAAGAACAAGAACGGTTTATTTTGCAATGAAATTTTCAAAGTCATTTAAATCTTACGGTCAGAAAAATTATGATGGAAAGCAGGTTTATGGTGGATTTTGGAGAAAATTTGATCAAACAAAAAACTTTCCGGAAATCGCAGGAAAAAATCTGAAAATGTATTTTGATTTCGACACGAATGAAAATGAAGTGATTGAAGTTAAGCTTGCAATTTCACCGGTAAGTCAAGCGAATGCTTTAGAAAACTTAGAAAAAGAAACAGGAAACTTATCTTTTGATCAAGTAAAAGCACAGACTCAGGAAAATTGGAATAAAGAACTCAATAAAATCGTCATTAAAGGTTCTGAAGCGGAGAAAACGAATTTTTATACGGCGATGTATCACACTTTTATCAATCCAACAACTTATATGGATGTGAATGGAGAGTATAAAGGTTTAGATCAAAACATTCACAAAGCGGAAGGTTTTACCAACTACACAACCTTCTCTATTTGGGATACCTATCGTGCACTTCATCCTTTCTTCAATATTATTCAGCCAAAAAGAAACGGTGACATGGTGAAATCGATGATGGCTCATTACGATCAATTTTCGATGAAAATGTTGCCGATTTGGTCGCATTATGCGAATGACAATTGGTGTATGAGCGGTTATCACAGCGTGAGTGTGGTTGCAGATGCGATTATTAAAGGAAATTATCATGGTGATGCAAAAGAAGCATTGAAAGCCTGTGTAGAAACCGCCAACAAAAGAGATTACGAAGGAATCGGACAATATATTGATTTGGGATATATTCCTGCCGAAAAGAATGGAACTTCAGTTTCCAACACCTTAGAATATGCTTACGATGATTGGGCAATTGCTCAGTTGGCAAAACATTTGGGTGAAACGGAAATTTACAATCAATTTATCAAGCGTTCTGAAAACTGGAAAAATAATTTTGATAAAACGGTTGGATTTATGCGTCCTCGTTTGGCGGATGGAAGTTTTAAGAAAGATTTTAACGCTTTGAGTACTCACGGGCAAGGTTTCATCGAAGGGAATTCGTGGAACTACAGTTTCTTTGTTCCACAAAATCCGGACGAATTAATTAAATTGATGGGTGGAAAGAAAAAATTTGCTTCAAAACTGGATGAATTGTTCACCATGCATTTACCAGACGAGTTTTTTGCAGACACAGAAGACATTACAAGAGAAGGAATCATCGGAGGTTATGTACATGGAAATGAGCCTGCGCATCATGTTGCTTATTTTTATAATTGGGCGGGACAACCTTGGAAAACTCAGGCGCAAATCAGACGAATTTTAGAGATGCAATATAAAGCAACTCCCGATGGATTGGGCGGAAATGACGATGCAGGACAAATGAGCGCTTGGTATATTTTGAGTTCGCTTGGTTTTTATCCTGTTGCTCCAGGTTCGGAAGATTATGCCATTGGAAGTCCGGCGATTGATCATGCTGTTTTGAATTTGGAAAACGGAAAAACTTTTGAAATTGAGGCGATCGATCAAAGTCCGAAAAATATTTATGTTCAAAAAATTCTATTGAATGGAAAGGAAATTAAAAACTTTACTTTGAAACATTCTGATATTATGAATGGAGGAAAATTGAGTTTTTATATGTCTTCTAAACCTCGAAAATAGTTTTGCTTAAACGCAAATTGCACTGATAAATTGCACTAATTTTCACAATTAGTTATATAAATTTGTCATTCTGGAAAAGTCTAAACCTAGATTATTTTTTAGAATGACATTTTTTATTTACCACAGATTTCACAAATTTTCACAAATGATTGCTTAATTCCTTTGTCATTCTGAATGGCGCAAATGCGCAATGAAGAATCTATTTTTTCATTTTAAATTATAGATTTCTCGTTCCTCGAAATGGCAAAAGCTGCTACGACTTTTCTCCCACTGATTTCACAGATTTTCACAGATGATTGTGTTATATCTTTTTAAAATAAAAGTCACAATCTGTAATTTGCATACGACAACCATGGTTTTGCATACATCCCGTTTCTAATTTCTGCTGAATTTTGTATCAATAAAAATCAACAATATGAAATTGAATCAGGTAAAATTAGGAAGTCAGGGATTAATTGTTCCGAATATTGGTTTGGGATGTATGGGAATGACGGGTTTTGGCGATGCAGATATGTATGGAAAAACCGATGAAAAAGAAGCCATCGCAACCATTCATCGCTCATTGGAATTGGGTGGGAATTTTCTGGACACTGCCGATTTATATGGTCCTTTTAAAAACGAACAATTAATTGCAAAAGCTATTGAAGGAAACCGCAATGAGTATATCATCGCAACAAAATTCGGATGGGAAATTGATGATAACGAACAGGTAACATGGAAAATCAATGGGACGAAAGATTATGTAAAAAAGTCGGTTGAGCGTTCGTTGAAAAATCTAAAAACCGATTATATCGATTTGTATTACATGCATCGTCTTGATAAAAATACCCCAATTGAAGAGACTGTCGGAGCAATGAGTGATTTGGTGAAGGAAGGTAAAATCGGATATATCGGTTTGTCGGAAGTATCTTCTGAAACAGTAAAAAGAGCTCATGCAATTCATCCGATTTCGGCAGTGCAAAGTGAGTTTTCTCTTTTTGAAAGAACCGTTGAAGAAAAAGGAGTCATCCAAACTTTGAACGAATTGGGAATTGGTTTTGTAGCGTATTCTCCTTTGGGAAGAGGATTTTTATCCGGAAACATCAAAACGATTAATGATTTGCCCGAAAATGATTTCAGAAGGAAAATTCCTCGTTTTCAAGGGGAACATTTTCAAAAAAACATCGAATTGGTGGAAGCGATTGAAAATATGGCGAAAGAAAAAAATATTACTTCCTCTCAATTGGCTTTGGCGTGGATCATAAGCAAAGGAATTCTACCTATTCCGGGAACAAAACGCAGAAAATATCTTGAGCAAAATATTGAATCTTCAAAGATTGAATTATCTGAAAATGAGCTTCAAAAATTAGAAAGTATTGTACCTTTGGGAACGGATACGGGTGCACCTTATGATGAATTCAGTATGGGACTTTTGGATTATTAATCTTTTTCTAAAATTAATTTATTTGTAGTTTGTCATTCTGAACGAAATGCAATGTAGTGAAGAATCTCCCCATTATTATATTTGTGAGATTCTTCCTTCGTCAGAATGACAGACTACTTAAAAACACAATACGATTGCGCCCCGGCTTGAACGGAGCTCTTTTTGTGGAGCGAAGCGGAGCAAAAAAGCGGGAGTGGAAGACGGAAAAAGGCGCCCTAAAAAAATAAAAAGTTATGAACACCATAAAATCTATTTCTGCTTTTCACAGATTGCTTTCGCTTCCTGAACCGAAACATCCGATGGTAAGTGTGATTAATCTTTCGGAAAGTGTTTTTATTGAAGATGAGGTGTGGAAGGGTTTTGTGAGTCGATATTACTGTGTTGCTCTGAAACGAAATGCCACCGGAAAAATAAAATACGGACAGCAACATTATGATTATGATAAAGGTGTTTTGAGTTTTACGGCACCGAATCAGGTTCAATATTTAGATTTGCAGACGATGGATTGTGAAAACACGGGTTATTTGTTGATTTTCCATGAAGATTTTCTGCTGAAACACTCGTTGGCAAAGACGATTTCTTCTTATGGATTTTTCTCGTATGCCGTGAATGAAGCTTTGCATTTGTCTGAAGATGAGGAGAATGATTTGCTTGAAATCATGAATAAAATTGATAAGGAATGTCTGCACATCGATCATCATACGCAGGAAATTATTTTGTCGCAGATTGAATTATTACTGAATTATTCGAAGCGTTTTTATGAGAGACAATTCATCACCCGAAAAAGTGGAACTCACCAGCTTTTAACGAAATTTGAAACTTTTCTGAATGGTTATTTTGACAAAGAATCTTCTGAAAAAGGACTTTTAACAGTTCATCAAATTGCAGAAGCGATGAATCTTTCGCCCAATTATTTAAGCGATCTTTTGCGCGTTCATACCGGACAAAACACACAGCAGCATATTCATGAAAAACTGATTAGTAAAGCTAAAGAAAAGCTTTCGACAACTGAACTTTCGGTGAGCGAAATTGCGTATGAATTGGGATTTGAGCATTCACAATCTTTTTCTACTTTATTTAAAAAGAAGACGAATATGTCGCCGTTGGAATTTAGGCAATCTTTTAATTAGATCTCTCCCAAAGATTCCTCAGATTTTTTCACAGAGGATTGTTTTTTTCTCTCGAAGATTTGGCTGATTATGCAATTTTTTCTGTTCAATGATCTGCAAAATTTGCTTGATTTGCGAGAGAAAATGATTTTTAATTAAAGCCTATTCTTATCAATCATCTTTGTAAATTATCTCCAACACGATCTTTTCTGATATTATTTCATGCTTTTTTGTCTCTGAAAACATTATTTTTTTTCTGCTTATTACCATTAAAAAATGCCTTCTCTGCTTTGAAGGCATTTTTCTTTTGCTGTACTCCATCTACTTAGCTAAAAAAAAAGATCATTGTGACTTTTATCACCGTTTCATAGATTCATATTTATCATTTTTGTTTTCATAATGATTTTTATTCAGTCTAAATAATCAATTGTTATAACCAGAACTTCTGTATTTTCTTTTTAAAATGAATAATTACGATATTAAATTAAAAACGATTCTGTCTTATTGTTCAGAAGAAAAATGCTCTCAAGCAAGCTTGAGTAAAAAATGTCTAGTTCACGAATTTCTAAAAGAGTCTGTTTCTGAAACAGAAAACCATTATGCTCAAAAATTTATCGAAGGACATTCAAAAAAACCTTTGTTTGTAAGCAATTGCAAATCTTTTATTAAAAATAAACTCAATAAATTTTTTGAAAATATTTTGCTTGAAGATGACACTGATAAGATGAAAAACTACTCGAGATTAAAAAAGAAAAAAAATGGTTCTTCTCTGCATCAACCTAAGCTGGAAGATTTCTGGAAATCGGTTTACACTATCAATGAAATTATGAATTTGCTTTCATTATTAAGGCTAAAATTAAAATCTGAAGATGAAATTCTGAATGAATATAATATCTCTGCAGAAGTTTTAAAAATATGGAAAAAACGTTACACCCCAGAAAATCACCCTGAAATAAAAATACCAACACATCTTACTATAAAAAAAGAATATTGCGCTGAAAACCAACTGAGTTTTAAGGAATTTCTACCAAAAACATTGCGTCATTTAAACAGCGCATAATTTTAGCACCACATTGTACAAAATGAATGATATGAAAGATTTTAAAGTAGCCGTTTTGAGCTTGAATAAGAATTATTCCAATTATTTTTACAATATTATCATCACCTATGAAAGCACTCAAATATTAATTAATAAAGAAAGAGAGTTAACATTACAGCCAAAAAAAATTATTTTTGTAAAAGAATTAATTGCAATCGATATCTTGAACGAAAAATCGACTGTAGTGCATATTGGGTTTAATGACTTTTTCACTCATGCGTTCTCCGAAACTATTAAAACAAGGTTTAATCTTCTCTTTACCGACCAGAATTTCATCGTAACAGATTTGTTGCAGGATCCTGTAGGTTTTCATCCAGACAGATTTAAAGATTATTCCGCAAAAAACCTAACCATATTGAGGCAATTTGTCGCCAACAAAGTGCAATCCCTTTTATTAGACGGATTGTACGAACATCATCAAAACTTGATTAAGTTTTCTTGATGATGTTTAATTTTAAATAGTAGAATTTGTTGCTAGTTTTTTTTAGGATTACAAAAACTAAGCTGCAAAAGGATTATTTAAAAATATAAAAACACATTGTATGTTACCATTTATTTCGAATTGTTTTTTTTAGAATTATCTTTTTTAGATGTTCCAAAAAAGTAATTCTATTAAAGGCTGAATATGTTTTCGACTAAATTTTTAATCGTTGCTTCAGCACCATTTTAAATTTGTTTTCATAGATTTTTTGAGAATTTTTAAAATGGAGCTTATTATTTAATAATACTTGAAATAAATTTAATGTACAGAAAAACTATTGTAAAAAAGTTTGGCTTTCTTGGAAAAGATTTTCTCCATGAGTTTGAATATAATGTTCTCATAAAAAACGTAGGTGCTAAAGACGAAATCATGAGAGAAGGTCAAAGAAACAGGTTTGTTCCTATTTTATCTAAAGGATCTCTAAAAGTATTTTCGCTGAATGACGGAAACGAATTTATACATTATTATGTAAAACCATGCGAAAGTTGTTCTATGACTTTTTCATCTATTTTCAGTAATTATATAAGCAGCGTTTATTCTGTGGCGGTAAAAGATTCTCAGCTTATATTAATCCCTGTGGAAAAATTGCACCAATGGCTTCTGAAATATCCTGAAATCAATAAAGTCTTTTATCTGGAATACAAAAACAGGCTTTCGGATATTGTTTCTAAAGTAAATAATGCAATGTATTATAAGCTTGATAAAAGAATTCTAAACTTTATTAAAGACCAGGTACAGGTTAATCACGGAAACCCTTTAAGGATAACCCATCAAGAAATTGCCAATAATCTGGGTACTTCCCGAGAAGTAGTGAGTCGCATTTTGAAAAATCTCGAAAACGACGGTGATATTCTAAAAACCAAAAACGGAATTTTGTATTTTGAAAAAAACAACGATTGGTAATTAATCGATTTAATTTTTTTGATATTTTAGCCTCTTAAGAGTGAGCAAAAGAATCTTCCCTAATATTTTTTTTGTGATTTCTTCCCCAGTCAGAAAGCGACATAATCACAGTTTTCAGCGTTCTGCTGTAATCGGTGGAAATATATTCTACAACAACCGGTGTTTTCTCGCTATGCACTACTCTTTTTACAAAACCGTTCAGTTCCAAATCTTTTAATTCATTAGAAAGTACTCTTGCAGAAATCCCGCCTATTGTTCTTTGCAGATCATTAAAACGGACATTTCCCAGTTCCTGTAAAACAATTATGATTTTCAGTTTCCATTTTCCTCCAATGACATAAATGGCATCTTCAACTGCAGAAAGGCTTTCTCCACATCTTCCTCTGCAAACAATCTCTTCACTTTCGATAGGGTTTTCCATAAAAATTAATTTTAAAACTAACTAAAAGGTTAGTACTAACCTTTTGTTTACTACTTACTTTTCATAAGTAAATGTACATAATTTTGCTGAAGAAATTTTTAATTATCAAAAAAATAAATATTTACCTATGAAAAACATACTTCATATTATTTCAAGTCCGAGAACAAAAGATTCGGCAAGCAGAACATTAGGAAATGCTATTGAAGAAAAACTTCAGGAAGCTTATCCTGAACATTCGATTACCACTTTAGATTTATTGAAAACACCTTTTCCGCATTTAGGTGAAGAACAGGTTGATGCATGGTTTATTCCTGTAGAAAATAGAACTCCCGAACAAAACGAAGCCGTAAAACGTTCAGATGATGCAATTGCACAATTGATGGCTTCGGATGTAATTGTTATTTCTGTTCCGATTTACAATTTTGGAATTCCTTCTGCTTTGAAAGCGTATATTGATCACATTGCGCGTGGCGGAATGACCTTTCAATATTCTGAAAATGGTTTTGAAGGATTGGTAAAAAATAAAAAAGCATACATCGCTGTTGCAAGCGGTTCTGTATTTTCTGAAGGCGATTACCAATCTTATGATTTTGTAGTTCCTTATCTGAAAAGCGTACTTGGCTTCATTGGAGTGACTGATGTGAGTGTTTTCCGGGCAGAAGGTTTAGGACTTCCGCATCTTCAGGAAACAGCTTTAGAAAAAGGAATTGAAAGTATTGTGATTGCTTAAATCAATTAATTGTTAGATAAATTCTCTCGCAGATTGAACTGATTAGGCAGATTTTTATTATCTGCGAAATTTGCTCAATCTGCGAGAGGTTTAAATTTTAGCTAAAGCCAAATCCATTTCCTTAATAAAAAAGCGAACTAAAGTCCGCTCCTATTGATATCTATTTTTCAACTTCAAAAAGCAAACGCTCTCCGAATTTTTTTTCATTGATATTTCCGTTTTCGTAAACCAGATTTCCATTAACAAAAGTATGGGTCACTTTAGAATGGAAACTCATCCCTTCCAACGGACTCCAACCGCATTTGTAAAGAATGTTTTCTTTTTCAACCGTCCAGTTTTGATTTAAATCCACCAAAACTAAATCTGCTTTATAACCTTCTTTAATGAAACCTCGCTTCTCAATTCTGAACAAAATCGCAGGATTATGAGCCATTTTTTCAACGATTTTCTCTAAAGAAATTTTTCCGTTTTTATAATTTTCAAGCATTACCAGCAAAGAATGCTGAACCAAAGGCGCTCCCGAAGGACATTTTGTGTATACATTTTGTTTTTCTTCCCAAGTGTGAGGTGCATGATCGGTTGCAATCACATCAATTCTGTCATCCAGCAAAGCTTCCCAAAGTGCGTCTTTGTCTTTTTGAGTTTTTACCGCAGGATTCCATTTGATTAATCCGCCTTTTGTATCGTAATCTTCATTAGTAAATGTCAAATGATGCACACAAACTTCTGCTGTGATTTTTTTATCTTTTAAAGGAATATCATTTCTGAAAAGTGCCATTTCTTTAGCAGTGGAAAGGTGAAAAACATGAAGCCTTGCCCCTGTTTTTTTTGCTAACTCAACTGCTTTTGATGAAGATTTATAACACGCTTCCTCGCTTCTGATCAAATGATGGAATTTCACAGGAATATCTTCACCATATTCATCCAAATATTTTTGAGTATTGGCTCTAATCGTAGCTTCATCTTCACAATGAACCGCAATCAACATTTTTGTATTGCTAAAAATATTTTCTAAAGTTTCAGGATTGTCAACCAACATATTTCCTGTGGAAGAACCTAAAAATAATTTAATTCCGGGAACATTTCTTGGGTTTGTTTTTAAAACTTCCTCCAAATTATCATTCGTTCCGCCCATCATAAAACCGTAATTGGCAAATGATTTCTGAGAAGCGATCTCGTATTTATCAGCTAATAATTCTTGCGTAACCGCATTTGGAACTGTGTTTGGCTGTTCGATAAAACTTGTAGTTCCTCCCGCAATCGCAGAGCGAGATTCAGATTCGATATCGCCTTTGTGCGTTAAACCTGGTTCACGAAAATGAACCTGATCATCGATTACTCCAGGCAAAAGATATTTTCCTTCAGCATCGATAATTTGGTCTGCTTCTTCAGAAATTTGAGAATCAATTTTAGAGATCAAATCGTTTTCAATCAGAATATCACTTTTGATAATTTTCCCTTCGTTGACGATTTGAGCATTTTTTATAAGAATTTTCATTTTTACTTTTTAGATATAAGATTGATATTGCACAAATTTAATATTTTCCAAAGTGATTTTTAAACATCAATCAGAAAATTATGAATTCTAATATTTACATTTGCATTTTAAAAACCTGAAATTGTATAAGAAACTATTTGGACAAACCGCTGTTTACGGGCTCAGTTCTGTATTGGTAAGAATCTTCCCTTTTCTTATTGCACCCATCGTAACAAAAGCTTTCGGACCTTCAGCTTCGTCACCTTTTGTGGATTGGTATTCTATTGCCGGAGTAATTACCGTTTTCCTGACTCACGGAATGGAAACTTCATTTTTCCGTTTTGCTCAGGAAGGCGATATTGATAAGAAAACTTTGGTTTCTACCTGTGCTCTAAGTATTTTAGGAACAGGCTTTATTTATTTAATTTTAGGCTATGTTTTCAGGCAGGATCTTGCCAATGCTTTTGAAACTCCGGATCAGGTCAATTATTTAATTATTTTCCTGTTCATTTTATCCTTCGATGCATTTTCTACAATTCCTTCGGCGGTTTTAAGGCTTGAAGGAAAACCCATTCAGTACATGCTTTCAAAGGTAATTGGTTCTTTAGCCTATTACTTTTTAGTTGTATTTTTCATTAAATGGCTTCCCAATTATCCTGACGGAATTTTAGGAATTAAATATAACCCTGAAATTGGTGTTGGTTATGTTTTCATCGCCAATTTGGTACAAAGTATTATCACTTTAGCGATTGTAGGAAAAGAATTTGTGAATTTCAGCTTTAAAAAGTTTGATTTTAAACTCTGGAAAAGAATCATGAATTATTCCTGGCCTGTAATGATTGCAGGATTGGCAGGAATTATCAATCAGACTTTAGACCGACAGTTTTTAAAATATTTACTTCCAAAAGAAGAAGCGAAGCATCAGATCGGAGTTTATGGTGCAGTTTATAAAATTGCAACTTTTATCACGGTTTTCAGACAGGCTTATCAATTAGGAATTGAACCTTACTTTTTCTCCAGCTTTAAAGACAAAAACAATCATAAAACCTATGCCGTTTTAATGGACATTTTTGTGATTTGCAACTGTTTAATTTACATCGGATTGATGGTAAATCTTCAATGGATCTCTGAAAAATATCTAAAGAACCCGCTTTATTACGAAGGAATCGAGATCATTCCGTTTGTAATGTTAGGCGCATTGTTTTTAGGAATTTATTTAAATTTATCAATCTGGTATAAACTTTCAGATCAGACAAGAGTTGGTTTGTACATCTCTTTAATTGGAGCTGCAATTACCATTTTTATCAACTTTACATTTATTCCAACCTACGGATATTGGGCAAGTGCTTTTGCGGCATTAATTACCTATACAAGTATGATGATTATTTCATACCTTTGGGGGAAATCACAATATCCAATTCATTATAATACATCCAAAATAGCGATTTATCTTTCCTTGTCTATTGCTATTTCGATGATTTCATTTTATTATTTCCGACACAATTATTTAATTGGAAACGGATTGTTTCTTTTCTTCATTGCATTTTTAGCATATAATGAAAGGACGATGATTAATAAAATTCTAAGAAGGGCTTAAACTAAATTTTATAAATAAAAAACAAACATTCATATATGAAAATTATTGTTCCAATGGCTGGAAAGGGCTCAAGATTGAGACCACATACTTTAACCGTTCCAAAACCATTGATCCCGATTGCAGGAAAACCAATCGTACAGAGATTAGTAGAAGATATTGCTAAAGTGGCAGGTGAAAAAATTGAAGAGGTAGCTTTTATTATCGGAGATTTTGGAACTGAAGTAGAAGAATCATTACTTAAAATAGCAGAAAAACTAGGCGCAAAAGGAACCATTTATCATCAGCTTGAACCTCTTGGAACTGCTCATTCGATAAAATGTGCTGAAGAATCTATGCAGGGAAATGTAGTGATTGCGTATGCAGATACTCTTTTCAGAGCAGATTTTACTTTAGATACAAATTCTGATGGCGTAATCTGGGTAAAAAAAGTAGAAGACCCGTCTGCTTTTGGTGTTGTAAAATTGGATGATTATGGCTTTATCACAGATTTCATCGAAAAACCTCAGACTTTTGTCTCAGATTTGGCGATTATTGGTATTTATTACTTTAATTCAGCTGAAAAATTGATGGCAGAAATTAACCATATCATGGATAATAATATTAAAGTAAGTGGTGAATATCAATTGACCACAGCTTTAGAAAACCTTCGTCAATCTGGCGCTAAATTTTCTTTAGGAAAAGTAGACGACTGGATGGATTGCGGAAACAAAAATGCTACTGTAGAAACCAATGGTAAGATATTAGAATACGAAAAAGATGAATTTACTGCATATCCTGAATCTGCCAATATTCAGAATTCTTTGATTATTCAGCCATGTTATATTGGTGAAGGAGTAGAAATTTCAAACTCAAAAATCGGTCCTTACGTTTCATTAGGTAAGGGAACAAAAGTAATCAACTCAAATATTGACAACTCGCTGATTCAAGAAAAAACAGTAATTGATCATGGAAATCTTTCAAACTCTATGATTGGAAGCTCTGCTCATTATTATGGAGTTGCCAGAGAAATTTCTTTGGGAGATTTTTCAGTTTTGGATTTTTTATCAAAATAAATTTAAATAAAATAACGTTGAGAGAACCACACAATAACATTTTGTGTGGTTTGGCGTTAATATTGCAAAAGGTTACTAAAAATCTGCAAATAAAATCGAAAAGATTACATTCGCTAAAAAACAATAAAACATCACATGAAAAACTGGGCTATCTTCCTGATTATTACACTGACTGTAGTTTCCTGCAAAAGCAGAAAAGCTCTTCATCAGAATTCTTCTGAGAACGACAGCATCCAGGTACAAAATTCAGATAAAAGTGATCCTAAAGATGCCAAAAACATTCAGGATCGTTTGACTTTTTATGAAAAAATATTGTTACATCCTAAGTTTGAACATGTAAAAATCAGCAGCAAAATTACAGCCAGTGATTTAAGAGTAAGTCCGCTTGATGCAACAATCTACATCGAAAGTGACAAAAAAATATGGTCTAATATTTCATTTTTAATTATTCCTGCGGCAAGAGCCATTATTACTCCGGAAGGTATTAAAGCAATGGATAAATACAATAAAAATTATATAGATTCAGATTTTGATTATCTCAATAACCTTTTGAATGTTAATTTTATTGATTATAAAACTTTAGAAAAACTCTTGATGGGGCGTACATTTATGCACATCACCAACAGTAATTCAAGAATTGTGAAAAACTCTGAAGGTTACCAGTTGACCTCCATTACAAACCAGAAGATCGTTACCGACGAAGTTACAAGAGAATACAAAGTAGAAATGCAGTACACCGAAGATTTCAATTTAAATTGGGTAAAATTGCAAGATGTAAAATCCAATGATGCTATTGAAATCGTATATGAAAACTGGGAGACCTTTCCGAATGAAGTGAAGCTACCAAAAAATGTTAAAATAATTATAAAAGGTTCTAAAACAAGCCAGATTTTATTGGAAAACACGAAATTTGACTTTTCGAGGATGGAAACACCTTATTCTGTTCCAGCCAATTATAAGAAAATTGATATTAAATGATTAAAAAAATTAGCTTTTTAATAGGCATTTTGCTGTTCGGTTTACAATATGGTCAACAAACCAAAGAACAATTGCAAAAGCAAAATGCTGATCTAAAAAAACAGATATCTCAGATAAATTCAGATTTGGCAAAAACAAGAAACGAATCTAAATTGTCTATCTCATATTTGAATAACGTTAATAAAAAATTAGCGCTTAGAGAAAAGGTTTATAATAATACGCAAAAAGAAAAAAGATTTATTGAAGATGAAATATATCTTCGTCAGCTGGAAATCAACAGACAAAACCGAGAGCTTGCTGTTTTAAGAAAAAACTATGCTCAAGTTTTGGTAAATGCTTATAAAAATAAAGGAGTACAAAATAAAGTAACCTTCATTCTTTCATCTAAAAGTTTGGGAGAAGCTTTACGAAGAGTACAATATTTAAAACAATATTCTGATTACCAAGATAAAAAAGCTGCTGAAATAACAACGGCTGCGGTTGCGCTTAAAAAGTCTATTGAGCAGAAAAAGAGATCAGCAAATGAAAAAGAAAATTTATTAGCCAATCAGAAAAAAGATTTAACTACTATTAGTGTTGAGCGTACTCAGAAAGAACAGTTGGTAACAGATTTCAAGAAAAATGAAACTAAACTTACTGCAGATCTTAGACAAAAGCAAGCTCAGTCTAAAGCTTTAGAAGGACAAATAAGAGCCATTATTGCTGAAGAAATAAGAATTGCAAAAGCTGAGGAAGAAAGCAGAAGAAAAGCAGAAGCAGAAAAAATCCGTTTGGCGAAACTAGCTGCAGACAGAGAAAAAGCAAGAATTGAAGCTGAAGCAAAAGCTCGTGCTGAAGCTTTGGAAAAAGAAAGAAAATTAGCCGAAGCCGAAGCAAAAAAAGCTGCAGATTTAGTAGCTAAAAGAGAAGAAGAAGAAAGAAAAAGAAATGAAGAGGCAGCAAGAAGCGAGGCTAGTGCAAAAGATGAAGCCCGAAAAATTGCTGCTAAAAAAGCATCTGAAGAAGCTACATTGCGAGCTAAAGAAGCCACAGCAAAACTAAACGCTGCGAAAGCTGCAGAAGAAGCTTTAGAAAAGAAAAAAGAAAGCGATAAAAAAGCGGCTGAAACAAAAGCAATGACCAATTATGGTGTATCTGCTCCAGCTGCGGGAAGTAATTTTGTTTCAAACAAAGGAAGAATTTCTATGCCGGCGCAAGGAACAATCACCCATAGATTCGGAAGACAGCAACATCCGGTCTTTAAATCGATTTGGGAAGAAAATAACGGTATTAAAATATCCGTGGCAAAAGGTACTTCTGCAAGAGCCGTTTTCCCGGGAGTAGTATCTCAGGTAATTCCTTCGGCAGATGGTACAAGAACGGTAATGATAAAACATGGTGATTATTTTACCATTTATTCAAATCTAAGCAGCACAACAGTTTCTAAGAACCAACAGGTTTCTGCAGGAACCGTAGTAGGCGCAGTTGCTCAGGATTTTGACGGTACTTACACACTTGATTTCCAGATATGGAATGGAAATAATGCAGTTGACCCTTTAGGTTGGGTTTCGTATTAAAAAAAGATTAACTTTGCAAAAATTTTAAGAAATGTATACATTAACAATACTAGCCTTATCTTGGCAACACATCCTTATCGTTGCTATATTACTTTTATTACTTTTCGGAGGTAAAAAAATCCCTGAATTGATGAGAGGGATGGGTTCTGGAATTAAAGAATTTAAAGATGCTATTAAAGAAGAAGACAAACCGGAAGCAAAAACTACGGAGAATAATCCTTCAAACAATAATTCAAACAGCAACTAAATAATTCTTCATTTCAATGAATTTCACCGATACTGCCTGGAAGATCTTCAACCAATCAATTGAAGACTATCATGTATTAGACAGCGTTGAGACACCTGTGAAAAATCCTTTTGAAACAGACAGTTTGGAACGGATTTTGTATGCTAAAAACTGGATTGATACCGTTCAATGGCATTTGGAAGATATTATTAGAGATGAAAACATAGACCCTGTTGATGCTCTTCAATTAAAGAGAACTATAGATTCTTCAAATCAAAAAAGAACTGATTTGGTTGAATTTATAGACAGTTGGTTTTTAGATAAATATAAAAATATTACTCCTAAATCTGATGCAAAAATAAATACAGAAACTCCAGCCTGGGCTGTTGACAGATTATCTATTTTGGCATTAAAGGTTTATCATATGTCGCTGGAAGCTAACAGAGAATCTGCTTCTGAAGAGCATCGTCAAAATTGCCAGGCAAAACTAGACGTATTGCTTACTCAGAAAGAAGACTTGTCGACTTCAATTATTCAATTACTTACAGATATTGAAAACGGTGATGTTAAGATGAAAGTGTACAAACAAATGAAAATGTACAACGATGAAAGTCTTAACCCAATCCTTTACCAAAAGGAGCAAAAATGAGACGACTACTTTTTCTTGGAATACTTTTATTAATCACTTCTTGTGCCACTGAAAAGCTGAATTTATCGCCTTTATCAAACACATTCTCAAGTGAGACAAAATCTGATTCTGAAGATTCAAAAAGTATAAGCATCAATATTACCGAAAATGTAAATGCCTCAGAGATCACTAATCTGATTTCTACTTTTCCTAAATTTACCAATACTGCTGTAAATGATGAAGTAATTACCTTAAAGTACACGCTTCAAAATTATCTGTATGCAATAGCTGCAGGGAATAATTCAGGTAAAAACAAGACCATTAAAAATCTGGAAAAATCTTACAAAAACATCCAAAAATTAAGAAAATACCTTAAGAAAGATGAAGATGAAGTATTAAACAGATATTTGGTAAGACTCAAAACTAATATTACCGTAATAGAAGATTCTGTAAACGGAAAAAAATAAACAAAACAATTCAATGATTAAAATTCAGGCGGAAGCTAATGTTCCTACAGAGCACGGTAATTTCCGAATGATCGCTTTCTCGGAAGATGAAAATGACTGGATGCCACACATGGCAGTAATCGCAGAAAATACAGATTTTTCTCAGCCTGTTAATGTACGTTTTCATTCTGAATGTATTACCGGAGAAGTTTTCCATTCAAAAAAATGCGAATGTGGTCAACAGCTTGATGCAGCAATGAAATATATGCATGAAAATGGCGGACTCATCATTTATCTTCGTCAGGAAGGCAGAAACATCGGAATCATCAATAAACTTAAAGCATATTCTCTTCAGGAAAAAGGTTTTGATACCGTACAGGCAAATCTGGAATTAGGATTACCTGCCGATGACCGAAATTTTGGTATCGCTATCGAAATTCTAAATCAACTGAAAATAGAAAATATCAACCTTTTAACCAACAATCCGGAAAAGGTAAAATTTGTAAAGGAAAGCAACATCAACCTCAACTCGAGAGTTCCGTTGCAAATTCCTGCAAATGAAAACAGTAAAGAATACTTACAGACAAAAAAAGATTTTTTCGGTCATTTTTTAGATGATCAGAAATAATTAAAAAACAAATAAATCAAAAGCGCCGAAAAATAAATTTCCGGCGCTTTTTTATTATAAAAATTTGAAAAGATTCTGCTTGATTTAGTATTTCGTAACTTTTGAATCGTTAATTTTAAAATACTTGATAACTGCATTATAGTCGCTGTAATCAACCGGAGCTTTAGCACCTTTATTTACAATATCTGCAGGAACTAAAACAATTCTGAATTTTTGATTATTATAGTAAATTGGCGTAGTCGTCACATCATAAGTTCCTCCAATATAGATTTGTACATCATTTTTAGTAAAATCAAAATCATAATCTAATTCGTTACCATTGTTCAGGTAAATAGTTTTAGGAATTTGTTCCCAAACATTATTACTTCCGGAAAGATCTTTTAATCTATATACTAAAACCATATCAGAAGGTAATATGCTGATTGATTGATTAATATAATGTTGATCTGTAGCACTATTATATTGGAAACTTCTAGTAATCTCTATAACTCCTGCAACAGTGTCGTTATCTACATACTGTACATTATCATCATCATTATCGCAACTAACAGTAAATACACTGACAAATGCAAGCATTAAAAATGGAATAATTTTTTTCATTTTAAATAAGTTTTAATATTACTAATGGCGGAATCAAAACATATACCAAAAATCACAAAAACTTTAGTATTCATGATTTTTTTAATCGTATTTTTGTTCATATTCAAAAATCATGAAGAAATTAGTTTTTAATTTTCTCTTAATTACCGTTTTATTCAGTGTAAATATTTCGGCGCAATATCAGCCAAAGGATATTTCAAAGCAAGACCTCAAAAAAGCAAGAGAATGGGTCAACCAAACTTACAACAGTCTTTCACAGGATGAAAAACTGGGTCAGCTTTTTATTGTAGCGCTTTATACCAATAAAGACGAAAGCCACATCAACCAAATAAGAAACATTGTTATAAACGATAAAATCGGCGGATTAATTCTGATGCAGGATGACGCAGCAAGAGAAATTAATTTGGTAAATGAGTTTCAACAAAAATCAAAAGTCCCGTTAATGATCGGAATGGATGCAGAATGGGGACTCTACCAAAGAATCAACACCGCTCACAAATTTCCGTGGGCAATGACATTGGGTGCTATACAGGATAAAAATCTTATTTATAAGATGGCTGCGAAAATCGCTGAAGACTGCAAAAGAATGGGAATCAACTGGGATTTCGCACCTGTTGTTGACGTCAATACCAATCCAAATAATCCGATTATCGGGAACAGAAGTTTCGGTTCTGAAGTTTCTAATGTGACCCAATCTGCATTATCTTATGCAAATGGTTTACAAGACAACAATATTCTTGCGGCTATCAAACATTTTCCGGGACATGGTGATACCAATACAGATTCTCACCTCGACCTTCCAGTAGTTTCTCACAACTTGGATAGATTAAATAAAATAGAATTAGCGCCTTTCAAAGCTTTAATGAATAAAGGAATCGGCGGCGTGATGGTTGCGCACTTGTACGTTCCAAGTTTAGAATCTGGAAAAGGAATTCCTGCTTCAATTTCGAAAAACATTATCACGGGACTATTAAAAGACAAATGGGGTTACAAAGGTTTAATTATTACCGATGCCTTAAACATGGGCGCTGTAGCCAACAAATAC
Organism: Chryseobacterium sp. YIM B08800; assembly: GCF_026163565.1. Taxonomy (GTDB): domain Bacteria; phylum Bacteroidota; class Bacteroidia; order Flavobacteriales; family Weeksellaceae; genus Chryseobacterium. The sequence continues at coordinate 10,315 of NZ_JAPDKN010000012.1, read as the reverse complement.
AAACCGGGCGAACTGGATGCTTTAGCTTTTAAAGCAGGAAATGACATCATGCTTTTTTCACAAGGTGTTGCAGAAGGTAAAAAACTCATTCAGAAAGCAATTGATAAAGGAGAAATTTCACAATCGAGAGTGGAGGAAAGTGTAAAGAAAATTCTTTTAACTAAATATTTTTTAGGCTTAAATCAATACACTCCAAAAAATCCTGAAAACGTCAACTACGACCTCAATAATGATTCGCATACAAAGCTGGTTCAAAATCTTTATTCTAATGCTTTAACGTTATTGAAAGACGAAAAGAAGCTGCTTCCATTAAATTATAATTCAACTTATTATTACATTCCATTAGAAGAAGCTCCTTATCAGACTTTTGAAAACAGGTTAAAATTAGATGTTAAAGTTATTATTAAAAAAGCTTCAGAAATCAATACAATCCCTGCAAATTCTACAGTAATTGTTGGTTTTCATAAAGATAATTCTACAGCTTACAAACCTTACAAAATTTCAGGAGAATCTAAAAAGATATTGGCAGATTTAACTAAAAACCAAAATGTTATTCTAAATGTTTTCGGAAGCGCTTATGCTTTGAAGGATATTGATTTATCTAAAGTTTCTACCGTTTTGGTTTCTTACGAAAACAACGATGATTCTATGACAGCAACTGCAGATGCATTTCGTGGAAAGACTACAATTTCAGGAAAACTTCCGGTTTTAGTTAATGACCAATTAAAACCTGGAATGGGGATAACTTTAGATCCATTTAAATATTCAAAATCAACAGAATTCACCACTTCAAAATAACAACAGACATATGAAACGCTTTTTAAGCGTTCCATCTGACAATTAAAAAAAAATAAAAAATTAACAGATGAAAATAGGCATACTTTGCTACCCAACATACGGCGGAAGCGGAATTGTGGCAACAGAACTAGGGATGTCTCTCGCCAACAAAGGCTATGAAGTACATTTCATCAGTTCGGCACTTCCCGCAAGATTAGATATTACCAATCCGAATATTTTCTTTCATAAAGTAAATGTTCAAACCTATCCTCTTTTCCAATATCAACCTTATGATATTGCGTTGAGTTCGATGATTTATCGCGTTGTGAATCTTTATAAATTAGATTTGCTTCACGCTCATTATGCAATTCCTTATGCTTATGCAGCATTTACGGCAAAGCAAATGTTAAAGGAAGACAATAATGACATTCCTTTGGTAACCACACTTCACGGAACAGATATTACATTAGTGGGACAACATCCAAGCTATAAACATGCGGTAGAATTTTCGATCAACCAATCAGATGCAATTACGTCTGTTTCTGAAAGTCTGAAAAAAGATACCTTACAGTTTTTTAATATCAAAAAAGAAATTCAGGTCATCACTAATTTTATTGATAATTCGGAACTTGATGAACTTAATGAATGTCAAAGAACTCAATTTGCAAATCCGGATGAAAAAATCCTTATTCACGTTTCCAATTTACGCCCAGTAAAACGTGTGGATGAAGTTTTACAAATCTTTAAAAATGTTGAAAAGAAAGTAAAATCTAAATTGATTATCATCGGTGAAGGTCCCGATATGGAAAAAGTAAATCAATTCTTAGAAGAAAATCCTGATTTAATTTCAAAAATCAGATTGCTTGGAAAAGTAAATGATTTGTATCGAATTTTACAGCTTTCAGACGTATTTTTACTTCCTTCTGAGCAGGAAAGCTTCGGTTTGGCAGCTTTAGAAGCAATGGCAGCATATACTCCTGTAATCAGCTCAAATGCTGGTGGAATTCCTGAAGTAAATATTCAGGGCGAAACCGGATTTTTAGCAGAAATCGGAAATGTAGAAGCAATGAGTAATTATTGCATCAAACTTTTAAGCAACGATGAACTTTTGGCACAAATGAAAATGAATGCTAAAGAACAAGCTGTAAAATTTGATCTGAAAAACATTCTTCCTATTTATGAAGAAATGTACAAAACAACGATTGCTAATTTTAAAAAAGAACCTGCGAGAGCTTAAAATCTCTTTACAAATAAATTAAAATCCAGAGTTCTTCCTCTGGATTTTTTGTTTACAAATTTTTATAAAACTATTTAATTAAAAATATCGCTTTTCATATTTTAAGCAAATTCTTGAATCAGTTCAGCTCCTTCGGAGCTGAACCTTTGTAGAAAACATAAGTCAATCTATGAATCGCGGCGCTCCGTAGGAGCGCAACCTAAAAATCCAATCAAAAAAAATATTATTTCAAAAAATATTTTTCACTAAATTAGTTGTAACACAAAACCACAACTGATGAACGAAAAACTGCTTCAATACCTTTGGAATTTCAAAGTATTTACTCATTTCAACTTCCAAGACACCGACGGAAATACTATTGAAATTATAGATTTTGGGAAATGGAATACCAATTCGGGACCGGATTTTCTGATGGCAAAAATTAAAATCAAAAACATGATTCTTGCCGGAAACATCGAGCTTCATGTAAAATCTTCCGACTGGATTTTTCATCAACACTCAAAAGATCCAGCTTATCAGAATATCATTTTGCATGTAGTTTTCCAGAATGATGTTGACATCAAAGAATTTAAAGACCAAAATATCCCAACTCTGGAATTGAGAGATCATATAGATAAAAATGTTTTTCAGAAATATGAGAATTTGTTAAAAGAAAATCTTTTTATTCCTTGTGAAAAGGTTTTCAGCTCGGCAAAAATTCCAATTAACTTCCATGAAGAAAATTTGCTTAAAAAACTTGAAGAAAAATCTTTAGAAATAGAATCAGATTTGCTGCGTCACAAAAATAATTATGAAGCCGTTATGTTTCATCATCTCGCCTACTCTTTCGGTTTAAAAGTCAATGCATCAATATTTAAACATATAGCAGAAAGCATAGATTTCAATATCATCAATAAAATCCGGCAAAATAAAACACAGCTTGAAGCTTTATTTTTTGGAATTTCCGGCTGGTTAGAAAATCCACAAGATTCGCAAATGAAAATATGGAAAAGAGAATTTGAGTTTCTTAAAGCAAAATATACTATTCCTGAAATTACAATTCATCCCAAGTTTCTTCGGTTACGCCCGCCAAACTTCCCTACAATTCGTTTATCACAACTCGCAGATCTTTATTTCCAGCATCAAAACTTATTCTCAAAAATCATTACTGCAGAAAACTCTAATGCTCTACATCAAATTTTTAAAGAAATAAAAGCTTCAGGATATTGGGACAATCATTTTAATTTTGGTAAAATATCTTCTATTCATCATCCCAAAGTTTTAACGAGAGACTTCATTGAACTGATTATTTTGAATGCTATTCTTCCTATAAAATATACATATCACAAATACCAAAATGAAAACATCAACGACGAAATTCTAAAATTCTACAGTGAAATTCAGTCTGAAAAGAATTCAGTGATTACAGAATGGAAAAAATTAGGGGTGAAAATCAAAACCTCTTTAGAAAGCCAAAGCCTGATTTATCATTTTAAAAACTATTGCGAAGCAAAAAATTGCTTAAATTGCGGTATCGGATTTAAAATTTTAAAAGAATCTTAAAAAAATGTTTGATAATCTACGCCACAAAATGGAACGCGAATGGTTTGGTGTACTCACAAGAATGGGTGCTAAACTGGGAATTCCGGTTTCCAAACTGAGAGTTTTCTTTATTTATTCTACTTTTGCAACGGCAGGTTTTTTCTTTTTAATTTATCTTGGTCTGGCTTTTACTCTTTGGATTAAAGACATTTTTATCACCAGACGACCAAGCGTTTTTGACCTTTAATTATGGAATTTTTACAGATTATGTCACCCGATGATTATCGTGTGCAACAGATTTATCACTCATATTCAACAACTTTTCCGGAAGATGAAAGACGAGAATGGTCTCAATTTATCAGATTATTTGAACATCCGAATGTAAAAGTGATTTCTGTTTTAAATAATACAGAAAATATCGGTTACCTTATTATTTGGGAGTTGAGCAATTATGTTTTTGTGGAGCATTTTGAAGTCTTTTCAGAATTCAGAAATCAAAAATTGGGTTCTCATATTACCGATTATTTATTTAAAAATTATCCAAGAATTATTTTGGAAATTGAGCCTGAACATTTGAACGACGATGCTAAACGACGTTTTTCGTTTTATCAGAGAAACGGTTTCAATCTGATTGACGAAATGTATGTACAGCCAAGTTATGGTGAAGGCAAAAAAAGCCTCAAACTCTGGCTTCTTGCCAATTACTCCCCTGAAAACTTAAAGGATGTAAAAGACGAAATTTATGACATCGTTTATCATTAAAATATAAATCCAGAGCTTTGATTGCTCTAGATTTTTTTGTCTATAGATTGAGTCAACAGTATAATTATTGAAATTTACCAGTCAGTCTCTCTCGAATTATGGCAACATCTTTAACGCATTGTTGTTTTTTGTTCGTCACTAACATATTCTAAAATATCACCTGGTTGACATTCCAAAACATCACAAATTAATTCTAAAGTACTAAATCTGATTGCCTTTGCCTTACCCGTCTTTAATATGGAAAGGTTCGATAAAGTCAGTCCGACTTTTTCAGAAAGTTCATTAAGTGACATTTTTCGCTTGGCCATTACAACATCTAAATTTACTATAATTGCCATATCTTAAACCGTTAAATCGTTTTCGTTTTGAATATCTACCCCTTTTTTGAAAATCGTCGCTATTATATAGATTACAGCTCCCATCAAAATAAACGCCTGACTGTCTGACCAAAATTCGTTTAAATGGTCGGTAACAAAACCATAATGCATTAAATTTTCAACTAATTCTTTGGCAATGTAACTTAACAGTCCAATTGAAAGGGTGTAATAACTAATTTTTGAAATTTGTTTTGCAACGAAACTGCTGAATGGTCTTGACAAATCCATTGTGTGCATTAGTCTGATAACTGTATAAAACAGGCAAGCTTTTAAAATTGAAATGGTTAGAATAAAACCATAGACACCGAAAAAAACTAATTTGCTGTTGTTATACATTTCAGTTAAATCCAAATTTTGATAAAGATTTTGGATAAGTTCAGGTTTATACAGACTGAAAAAGAAATTTACTATTAAACCTCCTGCTTCAACGCATAAACCAACAAAAATAAGCCAGGCTACAATATATAAGCCCCAAAATACGAAGTTATTTGTTTTTGACATCATTATTTATTTTAAAGTTAATATGTCAAAAGTAATAAATTTTATCGATAAACAATAAAAACAAATTATTAATCAAAAAATATTAATCGAATAATATAATATGTTTTGAAAAAAAATTGTCGATCATTTATACTTGATTATTAATTATAACGAAGGTTGTCTTGAGGATAATCTGTCGAATTTTGCTGTGAAAATGTAAAAATTATTTAGTAAAGCAATCAGTATTAAAAACTTTGTAGACACTTTACTCATTTTTGCTCAACAGTATTATTGTTTGATTTCAGACGTTCTACATAAATCGGAAGTACACTGTCTAAATTAAACATAACTCTGTTTATATTTTTAGCTTTCACATAGGATCTTATTTCAGGCTTGATAAGAAAACTGAATTCTAAAAATTCCGGAATTCTTTCAGCAGGAATTCCGTCTTTCACAAAATATTCATCATCAATTCTTTTTCTGATCCAGGTAATATCAAGCTGTACATCTTCATATTTGTACCATCTTTTCTGCCTTCTGGATTTCCCGCTTACCAGATCATAAATACTCTGAATATTAAGATTTCCAAAAGCTGCGGCCAATAAAACTTTTTTTACTTCAGCCGGAACTTCTCGAGGCTTTTCAGGAGATTTCGGAAGACCAATCGCTTTCTGAAGCTGCTCTTTTTTATCAATTTTAGTCAGTTTTTTAGAATCTTTAGAGAGATCTCCGGTTGTTGAAATTATTTCTACTTCTTCAATCTCTTCAGGAATTCTTACCAAAACAACATTCATTGGAGACTCTGCATCTGCAACTTTTCTTGAGGCTCTTTCATATCCTTTTTTGATAAATCTGATCTCATCTTTTTCAGAACCCTCAATAGAAAATTCACCTAAAGAATTACTGTAAACCTTCTGATCATTCGAAATATTGACGACCAAAACTGAAGTGACAATCATATCGTTTTCACTCAAAGTTTTTCCCGTTATTTTCTGCTGACCAAAAAAATATATTGTAAGAAAAAAGAAAAATACAGCAAAATTTTTTCTCATCATTTGTGTTTATTTTTGAGTTTGAGGAGCTCGGTAAGAGGAAATCCTCATCAAAACCGCTCCTTGAAATCTCATCAGATCGGCATCGCTTACAAAACCATACTTCAAAATTTTCTGTCTTTCAAATCCACCTGCAAGAACATAATAGATGAAATGATTAATGAAAGGTTTTTCAATTTTTAAATCGGTAAAATACTGCTCACCCAAAGCATAAGCGAGATAATTTGCCAGATCAAGATCATCCCATTTATTTTTTACTTTTCCTATAGAAAAACCCTGCCCTTTTGGCTGCACAAATTCACCGGGTCTGGCTGCTAAAATTCTTGGATCAGATTTTTGTTTTAGATAATTATTAATTTCAGCTTTCAGTTTCTCAACTTTTTTTGGCTGATTAAATGTTTTAGAATCTATCTTCAAATCTCCGCTGAGTCCTTTTTTAATTTCAACTTCAGCAATTAATTGTGCCGCCCTCAACAACTTTACGTTCATTGGTGATTCTAGATTTTCTTTGGAAACTTTTTGGTCTGTTCTTTCAAATCCGTTTTTAAAAAAACGAAGAATATCGCCTTGTCTTCCGGAAATCATAAAATGACCGTCTCTGTTGGTAAGAACCTGCTCATCAGTCCGCAGATTGATAACCGTCACGTTTGGAACTTCAGACAAATCTTCAGACGAAATCTTCCCAAAAATATAGTTTTGAGCATTCATTTGAACAAAAGAAATCAGAGACAAAATAAAGAGTAGTTTATATTTCACAGATTATTGTTTATTAAGCAAAACTAAAGTTATTTTTCATTAATGCATCAAGTTTAACCAGACTTAACGGGTTTTAATATTTTTTTTGAGTTTAAACCTTGGAACTGTTAAAATATCAGCTTCAAATTGTTAAATTTTCAATTAAATTTTATCTAAATTGCATAAAATCTTTCGTAAAAAATGTCAAACTCTTATACAGTAATCAACGCTTCGGCAGGTTCCGGCAAAACGTATGCTCTTGTGCAGAGGCTTCTGATGATTTGTCTGAGATATCCCAATCAGCATCAATCTATCAGAAATATTTTGGCATTAACATTTACCAACAAAGCCGCAAACGAAATGAAAGAAAGAATTCTTTCATGGCTCAACAAATTTACGGCAGATAATTATCGTGAGAATAATGATCTTAAAAACATCCAGAAAGCATTTGAAAACGAAGGTCTGAAAATAACGATTGATGAACTTCATCATCGTTCAAAAAAACTTTTAGATTATATCCTGCATAATTATTCTACCTTAAATATCGGGACGATTGACCGTTTCAATTCTCGATTGGTGCGAAGTTTTTCTTATGAATTGGGTTTGGCTAAAAATTTTAATCTTGAAATTGATGCAGAACCATTTTTGATTGAAGCTGTCGACAAAATGCTCGATCAAATCGGGGAAAATGAGAATATTTCCAATTCGTTTATGGATTATGTGGATTATAGTCTGGAAAATAACGAAAGAATTAATCTCAACAAAAACCTTTATGATTCTGCGAAAGAATTTGTAAAAGACATTCATTACGAACATCTGAAAGACAATAAAGAATTTGATGATGAGAATTATGAAAACATTAAAAATACTTTACGAAAAGAGATTACATTTAATAAAAAACAGTCTTTAGAATTAGCTTTACAGTCAATCGAATTATTTAAATCAAGAAATATCGAGATTGAAGATTTTGCGCAGGGAAAAAACGGAATCGGTGGTTTTTTCCCGAAAGTTGTCGATTTTTACCAGAAAAAAAGAGCAGGATTTCCTTTTCCAACAACATCAGAAGAATCTGTGGTTGAAAAATACAGAAAAGGAGCCGCAGCAAAATCGAAACACAAAGACGCAGAAATTTCAGAAATCCTGGATCAGCTTCTTGAAAACCGAATGAAACTCATTCTTCTTTTCATCGAAACTCAGAAAAAAGAAAAAATACTTTCTGCATTACTGCCTTTAAAGGTGAACAAAGACATTCAGGATGAGCTGAGAAAAATTGAGGAAGAAAATGATTTGGTTTTGCTTTCAAAATTTAATATTCTGATTAATGAAAATCTTAAAAATGAACCTTCAGCTTTTATTTATGAAAAAGTAGGCTCACAGTTTCAGCATTACTTTTTTGATGAATTTCAGGATACTTCAGAATTGCAATGGCAAAATTTTGTTCCTTTAAGAGATCACAGTATTTCGACAGAAAATACTTCTTTTACTTTGGTGGGTGATCCGAAACAGAGTATTTATCGTTTTCGTGGCGGTGAAAGTAAATTGATGTTGGATATTATCAACAAAAAAGAATTTACTCCTAAAAAGGCTGAATTATTAGTTCTGAAAGACAATTGGAGAAGTGCTAAAAATATTGTTCAGTTTAATAATGAGCTGTATCAATTTCATTCTTTAAACCTTGAAGAAGAACATCAACATATTTTTGGTGTTGATGGCGAGCAAAATCCAAAATCAAGCATTGACGGAAGAGTAAAGGTAAATCTCATTGAAAATTTAACCAATGAGGATTTCTACAACGATGTTTCCGATAAAATGCAGAAAGATATTCAGGAATGTCTGGATAACGGTTTCAGGTTTTCAGATATTACCATTTTGTGCCGTGGAAATTTTGACATTTTCTCTTATTCACAAAAATTAGGAAATCTGAAAGTCAGTTATAATGGCGAAGAAACCAATATTAAAACGATTTCTGATAAAGGTTTGACTTTAGAATTATCAAATACTTTACTGGCTGTTGTTGAATTTTTGAAATGGGAAACCAATCCGAAAAACAAACCTCATCTTATTATGATGATGTTTTATCTCAACAGACTCGGAAGAATCAGCATGCCCGATTTCACTTTAGAAATGAAAGAAATTTTGGCTTTAGAACAGCATGAAACCATCATTCAATTTATTGAAGAAAAGTATCATTTAAAACTGAAACAAGATCATTTTCCGAAATTTAATCTTTATAATTTTATTGAATATTACATCAACGAGTTTTCGATTGAGCATAAAGAAACAGATTTCCTACTCAACTTTTTGGAAATGCTTTTCAATTTTACTCAAAATGCAGGAGCAAGTACCAAAGAATTTTTGAAATATTGGGACGAAGAAGCTTCAACGTATACAATTCAGGCTTCCGAAAATATCGATGCGATTCAAATCATGACGATTCATAAAGCAAAAGGTCTTGAATTTCCGGTCGTTTTTATTCCGATGATGAATAAAAACCGTGATTCTGAATTTAGCAACTGGTTTGAAACGGATGAGAAATCGGCTTTAAAATCGGTTAATATCAATCAGTTCAATAAAAATCTTGAAGTGTATGATGAAGGCATTGAGAAATTTAATCACGAAAATTCTTACAAAAATCTTGTTGATAGACTTTGTTTGCAATATGTGGCGACAACACGACCTGTAGAACAGTTGTTTTTTTATCTTCAGAAACAGAATAAGACTTCGAATAATTTAGAAATTTTAGAGTTTATTCAATCTAAAAATCTTCAGGATCTTGATGAATTTGATTTGTATAAAACGCATCCTGAAATGTTGAAAAAACAAATTTCTCATAAAAAATCTGAGTTTAAAACTGAAAATATTCAAACCCTGAGAAACGAGCATGAAAATACAAGTTCAATAAAAATCGCTACGCCTTCAAAAAATTATCAGGTAAGAAACGAGAAAGTAAGAATCGGGCTCTTTGTGCATGAACTGCTTTCAAAAATCAATACCGAAAAAGACATTGATAAAGTTTTGGAAACGTATGTTTTGGAAGGTCAGATTACGCTCGAAGAAAAGGAAAATATTAAAGAAGATCTCAGAAAAATCATTCATCAATATTCGGAGTTTTTTGATGAAAAATGGAAAGTAATCAACGAAAAAGACATCATGATTTCTGAAAGAGGAATCAGCAGAATTTACCGTCCCGACAGAATTTTAAAAGGTGATGAAGGCTATATTATCGTCGATTTTAAAACCGGAATGGAAACCGAAAAGAACGATAAACAAATCGAAACTTACAAATCTGTTTTAGAAAACCTGGGAATGAAAGTGATTAAAACACAGCTGATTTATATTCCCGAGAATTTATAAAGTTAAAAGAGTTTCGGGGG
>NZ_JAPDKN010000119.1 GCF_026163565.1 Chryseobacterium sp. YIM B08800 | reverse complement strand
AGCACAGGAAAGAAGAAAAAGGGATTGGGAGGAATATATATATGGAAAAGCAATTTTATCGCAAAGGCAAACTAAGAGTTTTTAGTTGTATCCTTATATAAGACAAACAAAGGCGTTTCACTTAACAAATGAAAGACTAAGTAGAAAATAAAGGATTAAAACATGAAAGGACATTATTTCTATTGTAAAGGAGGGGACCTATTGGAAGCGCAGACTTTTATATTGTTCTGTTTGTGATTTACTTTTTGGGGGATTTGTGTTTTAGGTGTCGCTCCGATGGAGCTTTGATTCTAAAAACAAATACCTTGCTACAAAGATAGCGCTCCGATGGAGCGCTATCTTTATTTGTAGGAGTAATTTGTGTACAAAGTAAAAAGGGGTTGCTTTTCTAATCATTAAATAATAAGAGGTTCTTGAAAAAACA
>NZ_JAPDKN010000118.1 GCF_026163565.1 Chryseobacterium sp. YIM B08800 | reverse complement strand
TTTGTTGGAGCGTTGGAGAGCAATAGCGTCGGAGGGGTTGGGAGACTGGGTGATTATAAGAAAGGGCTAGGTTCTGGGATTCTCGGAGCACAGTAAAGAAGAAAAAGCGATTGGGAGGAATATATATGGAAAAGCGATTTTATCGCAAAGACAGACTAAGTGTTTTTAGTTGGATGCTTATATAAGACAAACAAAGGCGTTTCACTTAGTAAAGAAAAACAAATC
>NZ_JAPDKN010000117.1 GCF_026163565.1 Chryseobacterium sp. YIM B08800 | reverse complement strand
TATATATGGAAAAGCGATTTTATCGCAAAGACAGACTAAGTGTTTTTAGTTGGATGCTTATATAAGACAAACAAAGGCGTTTCACTTAGTAAAGAAAAACAAATCAGAAAATAAAGGATTAAAACATGAAAGGACATTATTTCTATTGTAAAGGAGGGGACCGACCTATTGGAAGTGCAGACTTCTATATTGTTCTGTCTGTGATTTGCTTTTTGGAGGATTTATGCTTTTGGTATCGCTCCGATGGAGCTTTGATTCTAAATTCATATGCCTTGCTACAAAGGGGCGCTCCGATGGAGCTCTTATTCTAACTAACTATTGTTGGGCTACAAAGGTGGCGCTCCGGAGGAGCGCTACCTTTATTTATATATATAATTTTGTGTACAGAGTAAAAAGGAGTTGCTTTTCTAATCATTAAATAATAAGAGGTTCTTGAAAAAACA
>NZ_JAPDKN010000116.1 GCF_026163565.1 Chryseobacterium sp. YIM B08800 | reverse complement strand
AAGCGGAGCATTGGTAACTAAATTTTGATCAGTTGCAGATAAAACAACAGCGTTTTTTGTTCCACCCATTGTTCCTGAAGCTGAAGCAGCTTTGATTGTTAATACATTTACAGGAATTAAGTTGGTTCCGTTCATAAAATTAGCACCTCCTGCTTTTACTTTTACGTTAAAGTTTTTTGTTGAAGTAACTTTTAAAGAATTAGCTTTAGTAATGGTTTGATCAGAATTATAGTCTGCTGCAGTAGCATAGTTAAAGTCAACGGTATTACCGATTGCTGTACTTCCCGCGTCGATTGAGATTACATCGTTAAGGGTGATATTTACAGTTGTTGTATCGGTTGTATTTTGAGCATATACATTGTTAGTTCCTAATAAAGTTGATCCGATAGTTAAGGCTGCGAGTGCTATTAATTTTTTCATGGAAGTAATATTGATTTTTAATTTTGTTTAATTGTTCTCTTTTGTATACTGCAAATTTATAGCGGCGAAAAAATTTTCTTTGTAGTTGAAAATGGAAGTTGTTGTAGTAAAATAACTACACGAATTATGGATCTTGTTTAAATAAAAAAGCCCTCAACATTTTCAAAATGTTGAGGGTGTATATAGAATTATTGTGTTTTTTATAAAGCAGTCGCAGTATAAGGCACTGTTTATTGCTTTTTAGGTTCTTATATTTAATTCAAATTAAATATTGCTCCCTTATTTTCAATCTTAATACTTGTTACAATTTCGTCTTTAA
>NZ_JAPDKN010000115.1 GCF_026163565.1 Chryseobacterium sp. YIM B08800 | reverse complement strand
TTAGATTGAATAAAAGTTGTGCAAACTGCTAAAAAGCAGTAAATTGTAGTTACCACACAAACAATTCAATGCACAACTTTACAGCAAATTACGAGAAAATTTTAGAAGTATTAAAGGAATTAGAGTTAGATAATGAGAATTTTTTAATTCAGATACGAAAACCAAAGCTAACAGATTTAAGAATAATTGCGATAAATCTGACTTCTGAATATATGAGTATTGATAGTGAACATCAGCTTTTCAGAATCTTACCTATTGAAATTAAATCACTTATAGAACGAAGCGTTTACAATAGAAGAAAAAGAAAGCTATTTAACCATATGGAACGAATTAGAAAATTATTATCCGAAAAGTTTAATGGCTCTGAAAAGTATTTTCTCGTAGACAGCATGCCATTAGAAGTTTGCAAATTATCAAGAAGTTCACGCAGTAAAATATGTAAAGAAACAGATTATGCGCTTCCAAACAAAGGGTATTGTGCTTCACAGAAAATGCATTACTATGGTTATAAGCTTCATGCGGTTTGCTCAGTAGAAGGTGTGTTTCAAAGTTTAGATATTAGCCCTGCCTCAGTTCATGATATTAATTATCTGAAAGATATAAAGCAACAAATTGAAAATTGCACACTCTTGGGTGATAAGGGATATCTATCTGCTGAGTACCAATTAGACTTGTTTACATCACATAATATAAAGCTGGAAGTTCCAATGAGAAAGAATCAAAAAAACTATAAAAATCAGACTTACATAATACGGAAGTCCAGAAAAAGGATAGAAACTTTATTCTCTCAACTCTGTGACCAGTTTATGATTAGAAGAAATTACGCCAAAAGTTTTTTAGGTTTTAAAACAAGGATACTCTCAAAAATAGTAACCCTTACTATCATTCAAACAATAAACCGAAATGCAAATAGAAATATAAATA
>NZ_JAPDKN010000114.1 GCF_026163565.1 Chryseobacterium sp. YIM B08800 | reverse complement strand
TTTAAAAATAATAATTAAATTGCAGAGACAATGTTATCACAATCTGTCTACACGCTCGTGAATGAGCAAAACGGGAATCTGGCTTTCAAGCTTTTTGAGTTTGATAACAATAGCTATTTTGACCATATTCAACGGAATAATTATTTTACTTTAATCCTTATAACTTCGGGAAAAGGTGTTGCGACGGTTGACCTTTGTGATTATTCTTTCAAGGAAAATACGCTGTTTGCGTTTTATCCCTATCAGCCTTTTATGTTGCAGTCTGAGAAACCGATCATAGGAATTTCGATTCAGTTTCATCACGATTTTTTCTGTATTTACAGGCATCATAAGGAAATTGCGGCGAATGGAATTTTATTTAATAATGTTTATCAACAACCATTTATCGACTTAAATGAATTAAGTAAAAGTTCGATTTTAAATCTGATTAACGGAATTGCCAATGAACTTAAAAATGATGCTTTCAGAAAGGATGAAGTGCTGATTTCTTACTTAAAAATTTTATTGGTTACGGCAACCAGAATTAAACTGGAGCAGCAAACGATTGAGAATTCTGAAACGGTAAACATTAAGCAACAATTTATCATTCAGAATCTGAAAAATGCGATTGAAGATCATTTCCGAACCAAACATTCAGCTAGTGATTATGCGGATTTATTAAATCACACTCCGGCTTCGCTCGCAAGAATTACTAAAAACCATTTTAATAAAACACTTTCTGATTTGATTACGGAACGAATCATTATTGAAGCCAAAAGAGAACTTTATCTTACAGATAAAACGATTAAAGAAATTGCCTACGAATTGGGTTATGAGGACGAATATTATTTTAGTCGACTTTTTAAGAATAAAACGGATATTTCGCCTCAGATTTACCGAAATACAATTGGTTTCAACAGAGGTGCAGAATCTAATTAAATTAAAAAATGAACAAGAATAAATATATGCTTGAATGCATCGAGCTTGCAAAACAGGCATTAGAAAAAGGAAATCCCCCAGTTGGTTCT
>NZ_JAPDKN010000113.1 GCF_026163565.1 Chryseobacterium sp. YIM B08800 | reverse complement strand
GAAAACGAAACGCTCTGTAGCTTTTTTCACAGATTCTTCCACCATATTGAAGAAACGACGTACAGAGATATATCTCCATTCATTGCTGTTTCCGTCTAAAGTTCTTGCACCCCAAACCTGAGTTCCTCTTCCTGTAAAAGTTCTGATAGCGTTGATTGATTTTCCAGCAGTAGCATCTACGTTAAGATTTTCTTGATCTTCGTGAGAGATTTTTACTTTAGGTGCTACTACAAAGCTAAGCCCAATATTAGCAGGTGCTTTAAATACTCCTGAACTAGCGTCTACTTTAGCATAAACTCCTGCCATTGCTGATGATGGAGTCATAATCACTCTGTTAGATTCGATGGCATTTTTAGCCAAGTTGTACAATTCAGAATCATGAGTTCTCCAATGCTCTAATGTATCAGTTCCAACAGTAATCGCCGGATCATAACTATAACTCAAAACTGTTTCTAATTTTGGATAATAAGCTGCTCCATATTTTAAATTTTCACTGCTATCTAAATTGTCTCTAAACTCTTGAACTGCAGTAGAAGTGTTTCCTACAACATCCATAATGACAAATCTGTCTTTCATCAATCCTGCCTGATCTAAAGCTAATCCGTATAACTCATACGCATCATTGTTTAAAGCTTCAGCATCCGGGAAAATAATAAGAGTTGGCTCATCTTCTTTTTCTAATGTATCAAGACCTGCTTTTAGCTCAGATAATTTTACTCCATCCAATGCAGTTGGATAACCTACAGCATTTCCTACAGAAACGATATAGCACGGCCCTCCACCATTGGCAAAATACATTTGCATAGCATAATACATTTTGAAAGGACTTGGTGCTGATAATTGTGCCGTAACAGTTCTCGGCTTAATTGGTGCAACTGTAGTTGCCGGAGTAATAGTGAATGTAAACGCTTCGTTTTTTGCTTTTCCAAAAAGCGTTTCGTATTCCAACATTGAAGAGATTCTTGTTGGCTCATTTTTTGGACCTTGTGCTGTATACCCGATAAAAGCAGGAATAGCAGTTTCTACTTGTGCTACAGATGGTGGAAATTTTGCAATTTCCTCTACATAGACTCCAGGTGTTTTGTAATTCATTTTTTAAAATTTTAAAGTTAATATTAGTTATTTTCGATCGTTAATCCTTCGTGTGCAATTTCCAGAG
>NZ_JAPDKN010000112.1 GCF_026163565.1 Chryseobacterium sp. YIM B08800 | reverse complement strand
GCAGAGGTGAACTTTAGACTTTGCTGGTAAAGAACCATGCTGCGCATTAGTCCTCTGCCTTCTCCTTGAATCCTGTTGAACAGTTTCAAATAGAATGATAGACATTAAGGTCTAATAAAGGCTCTAAAGAAGTTCAACATTTTTGTTTATCCTAAATCCGAAATTATGAAAAATTATTGCTTCCATATTGGGATTGATGTTTCAAAATTGAAATTGGATGTAAATTTATTAAACACTCAAACCCTTGTATCTGAACATTTTGTATTGAAAAACGACGTAAAATCAATCAAACTTTTCATTAAGACTCTCACAAAACGAAAAATTGATATTTGCGATGTCTTATTCTGTTGCGAAAATACAGGTATTTATACCAATCATTTAATTACAATCTCGGCAGATTTGAACCTTGATTTATGGGTTGTTCCTGCCATTGAAATTAAGCGCTCCAAAGGAATTTCAAGAGGTAAAAATGATAAGACCGATGCTAAAGATATTTCTTATTACAGTCTTAGAAATATTGATAAATTATCATTATTTACCCTAGCGGAACTAGATATTTTAAAATTGAAAATGCTTTATACTGAAAGAGAAAAGGCTTTAAAATCCTTATTGATAATGCAAACCTCTAAAGAGAATGTTGATTTTGTAAATAAGGAAATTTTTACTCAAATTTCAAAAATCAATAAAAGTTTAGTTTGTGCCATCAAAAAATCCATTAAAATGATAGAGGACAAAATAAAGCAGATTATTCGGTCTAATGAAGACTTACAGAAACAGGTCACTCTCATTAAATCGGTACCAGGAATTGGTAATCAAACAAGTCTTTATTTTATCATTGCCACAAAAGGTTTTACCGCTTTCCAAAATTGGAGGAAGTTTGCTTGCTATTCTGGAGTTGCGCCTTTTGAATATAGTTCTGGTTCAAGTATCAAGGGAAGAACCAAAGTAAATCATCTGGCTGACAAAAAAATGAAATCCCTGCTACAAATGTGCGCTATGACTTCGATGAAATATGATGTCCAGCTAAAAGAATACTATTATAAGAAAAAGGCAGAAGGCAAACATTCCATGCTTATTTTAAATAATATAAGATGCAAACTTATAAGCAGAGTTTTCGCAGTAATTAATCGACAAACTCCGTATATCAATACTTACAAATTTGCATCTTAAATTTTAACGGTTTTTATTTGCTTTTTGTCATAGAATGCG
>NZ_JAPDKN010000111.1 GCF_026163565.1 Chryseobacterium sp. YIM B08800 | reverse complement strand
GGTAATCTGTTTCCAAACCATTAAAGAGCTTCTTTACTTTTATTCTGTCAAAAAAGAGCAACCAGTAATTACTCTTTTTTAATGAAATTCATTAATAATCTATTTGTAAACATCGATTAATAAAGGAAACTAACACTTCTGATATTACCGAGTTATTGTCTGACTTTTTCAAGTTTTATATTATCTAATTGCAGAGTGTTTTTGTTAATAATCTTTATGTTATAATTTCTTTTTGACATATACCCACTAGAAATTTTTTCCGTAAAACTATTAACCTCATTACAATTTAGAATTATAATTTTTTCTTTTCTTGACCATTTTCCTTGACAAGACGCAGTACCCTCAAAATATGTCTGACTAAAAGAAAATGTACTATCAATATCTTTTAATTCTAAAACATATAAAAAATCTTCACCTTTTTTTTGAAAGATTTTTATTTCTGAATGTTTAGAATTTACACATGATATAAATAAAGTAAAAAAAATAAACATTATTATTTTTCTCATATTATTATTTTTTATAATGAACATTAGGATAATCTTTTAAAGTAAATGTTGACGGAGCTGAAGCCGCATCATTTGCTAAACTTGGGTAAGCTCTAACAAGGCCATCTCTTTCAGTATTGATATTGACGGGTGCAATTCCTGTATTAAGAGCTCCACCCAGAGAATAGGGTTTACTACCATCAGATTTTGTAAGACCTTGTACCCATGTCCGAGTAATATCTTTAGATGAATTAATTTTTGAAGTAGACTTAAGTACCGATACTGAAGAAGGTTGATAATCAAACTGAATTTTATATGCGGAAACTTCATCATCTATATCTTGTCCTAACATTTTGCCTGTAGAACTATTAAAAGCAATGTCTCCATTTTCAAATTGTACTCCATGTGTAATTTCATGAATTAATTTAGCTGTTGTATCATAATCAAAAATAATACTCTTTGAATTATCATCATAGGTTGTTCCTCCTTGTTCACCACTTTTTGGATTTAAAGAATATTTTTGACTACTTTCTTCTAAGATATTCATATTGCTAATAATTTTATTCATGTTTTCAACCTCATTTGAAAATGCACCGTTTGTTAAAATATTAGTAGCTACTGTACTTGCATGTTGAATTTGGACTGTTTTTTTTTGCTTGTCCCATTCTGCTTGACTTTTAGGATCTATATGCTCAGGTCTCCTCCCATCCGGATCAATAAATCTTATAGGATTATTGAAAGCATAATTGTAAGGACTATGACGACGCATTTGTTCCGCCAACGGATCAACAACACCCCATCGTCCTATATCCGGCATGTAGAATCTTGCTCCGTAATCATACATTCCCGTCTCTTGGAGTTCTTTGCCGTTGTACTTATACTGATAAGCATTATCAAAACTATGAGTCTGTGCATTATGCATC
>NZ_JAPDKN010000110.1 GCF_026163565.1 Chryseobacterium sp. YIM B08800 | reverse complement strand
CGATGTGGCTTTTAGACATCTTTGCTTTTAACGATATTGGTGTTACCTGCTAAACTTCTGAAATTATTCTTACCTGAATTATTAATCGGACATATCGAGATAGTAAAATTTTGAAGAAGAAAACAAAATTCCGCACATTTACTTTGAAGAAAAAAAATACAGCTCCGAAAGAATCTTCCTCACTCATATTGCAGTCAAAAGGTTTTGTTCCTGAAATTGCGGCAGATGACTTTACCCTTCGCAGAAAAACCGTTAAACTCCACATCAAACGCAGGAGATGGACTGATACCCAAAGTGGCAATATCATTCAAAGAGACTGGATTCTCATTGGTAAAGGAACCTGCATGACACAAGATTTTGCGTAGTTCTTAAAAAAATCAGCCGATACTAAAGCCCTCCCCTGCAAAACTATTGATGAGATCTACGAAGTGGATGGAAGAAAATTCCAGAGACAGTACAAACAAAGCATCAGTGGTTTTAAAGATTGGGAACAAAAGTCGCATACCGAAGACTGGATTATCTATCCAGAAAATATTTCCGAGCAGCTTTCTTTATATGAAGTTGCTCTTTCTGATGGTGAACTCTACACTGTTCTCACTTCCAAAAAAGCAAAACGAACGAAAGAAAGTTTTAAGAGAACAAGAAGTGAGAAGGAGATAGAAAACCTTTTAAAAATCAACAGAAGATTAATGCTTCATGTGAAAGAAATCACCTTAGACATGGCCGGCTCCATGAAATTGATTGTCAAAAGATGCTTCCCCAATGCGATACAGATAATCGACCGTTGCCATGTTCAAAAACTGACAATGGAAGCATTGCAGGAAATCAAGATAAGCCATCGCTGGAAAGCTATTGATCAGGAAAATACTTTACTGGTAGAAGCAAAAGAAAAAAAAAAGAAAAAACTCCTGTGATTGAAGTTTTCGAAAACGGTGACACCCGAAAACAACTACTTGTAAGAAGCAGATATCTACTTTACAAAACCAGATAAGTGGGCTTTATCTCAAAACCAGAGGGTTCAAATTTTATTTTCACAGTATCCCGACATAGAAAAGGTGTACCATTTATCTGATAAACTTAGAAAAATATATAATCAAAACATCGAAAAATCAATTGCAATGTTGAAATTGGAGCATTAGTTCAAAGAAGTGGAAAAATTAGGATTTAAATCTTTCAATACATTAAAAGAACAATCATGCTAAACTACAATGATATTCTAAACTATTTTAATGAACGTAACACAAATGCATCTGCAGAGTCTTTTAATACTAAAATAAAAAACTTCAGATTACAACTTCGTGGGGTGCTAAATAAAGCATTCTTCCTCTTCAGATTATCAAAACTTTTTGCTTAGTCTCCAAGTTTTGGAATTGATCTATTACTTATCAATGATGATTGATCAATGATTATTTATCTGTCGG
>NZ_JAPDKN010000011.1 GCF_026163565.1 Chryseobacterium sp. YIM B08800 | reverse complement strand
GCCCCCCCCGAAACTCACAATTTCAAAAATATATTTTAGGCTGTAGGGTCTGCTACAAAAACTCTTTTTGCCAATTCCTGATCAAAAAGATATAAAGCAGATGGATTATCACAAACCATTTTAATTTTAGTTACGTACTGAGAAGCACTTGCTTCTTCTTCTACTTGCTCATTGATGAACCATTGCATGAATGAAGTCGTTGCAAAATCACCTTCGTCATTTGCATTTTTTACGATATTGAAAATACTTTTAGTTACTTTCTTTTCGTGTTCCAAAGCTTTTTCAAAAATATCTGTTGCGTTCTCAAACTGATGTGGTGGTTTTGCGATTTCACCTAAGATAATTTCACCTCCTACATCGTTTAGGTAATCAAACATTTTTTCGGCATGCATCAATTCTTCTTTGCTTTGAACTCTGAAGTAATTGGCAATTCCGTCAAGATCTTTTGCTGAAAACCAAGCAGACATAGAAAGATAATATTGAGCCGCATATTGCTCGTGAGCGATTTGTTCGTTTATTAGCTGTGCAATTTTTTCACTTACCATAATAAAAAATTTATATTCAAAATTACGCATTAAAAGGCGAATTGAAAAGTTTTCACAAAATTTAGATTTAGATTTAATATAAAAAGGGACAGAATTACTTCTGCCCCTCTAACATTAAAAATCAAAATTATGAACTTCTATATCAGCTTAAATTGAAGTTCCAGACTGAGGTTTTACCATCATTTTTCTTTCTCCTTTCATTCTTCTTTCTTTCATCGCAGATTTTCTTTCTTCCATTTTAGCTTTTCTTGAAGCCTGCCATTTATCATATTGCTCAGGAGACAAAATATTTTTCATTTCGTTATCCATTTGCTGTCTCTTGGCCTTCATCTGTTCCATTTTAGCCTGTCTTTCACCTTTGTTTTTTTCAAACTCAGCCTTCATATCAGCTTTACGTTTTTCCTGAAGGTTTTTTATTTTTGCAACCTGAGAATCATTCAGGTTTAATTCTTTTTGCATTTCACTCATTCTTTCCTGTTGTTTCAACTCCATTTTTTTATGCATTTCCTCTCTGTTTATTTTTTTGTCTTGAGGATTTACTTGTTGTGCCATTGCAAAACTTCCTGTTACGATAAAGGCTGCGGCTAATACTAATTTTTTCATGTGCTTAAATTAATTAATTGTTTTGTTATATCTTTTTGATACTGAATTTCATCATAAGTTAAAAACGAATTTCATAAATAATGTTAAAATTAATTATTAATATTTCAATATTATTCAAAATAAAAAAGAGAGTAGATAACAAAACCTACTCTCAACACCACTCAAATATAATATATGAAAATTAATTCCTTACTAAATTGCCTCTGAAGCCAGAATTTCTTCCTTCGTTAGAATTATTCTGCTGTCTTGGAGCATTGTTTTGCTGTCTCGGGCTTGCATTTTCTCTTTGCGGTTGAGATCTAAATCCTCCATTTCCATTGTTTCTTGGTGAATTGTTTTCAGATCTTGGAGTAGCTTCTCTTTGTCTTATTCCGCCTTCATTTCGTCCACTATCATTTCTAAATCCTCCATTATTACTTCTCACTCCGCCATTTCCGTTATTGTTTCTGATTCCGTTATTTCCGTTGTTGTTTCTTACGCCATTATTGGAATCTGAATTTCTAAAACCACCGGAAGAATTTCCATTTCTGATACTTCCCGCTCTTGAAGATCTTACAACATTCAATGTTGGGTTATCATTTCTACGGAAGCTGTTTCTGTCAACCTTATAAATATTGATATTTACATTTCTATATCGAGGCATTACTCTGTATCTTGGAGCATAATATGTTTTTCTATAGTTTTGGAAATATACAATCGGACTACGACCATGATAATAATTGTTTTGGAAAATCACAAAAACCCTTGGTCCTAAAATTCTTTCCATAGCATAGAATCTGTCGTAATACCATCTGTCTGGATTGTAACGATAGAAATTATTCCACGCAGCAAAACTTGAGTATAGATTATTCAGATACAAAATCTGATCAATTTGCCAACGGTTTAATCTATGCTGAACAAAAAATCCGTTCCAGTTGATATTAATGATACTTTGTCTGTAATCGTTGTAATAACTTTGGTAATAATCTGCAGGATAATAATCTTGTGGATAATTGTAGTAATAGTCATCCGGGAAATAATTCCTGTCATCGTCATCACTGTAATATCCGTCATTATTTCCGTAATATCCATCGTTGTCCCAACCGTTATTTGGATATTGCTGAGCAAATGATAAAGTTGCCAAACCTAATGCAAATCCTATAAATATATTTTTCATTTTATTAATCGTTAATTGGTTAATATCAGAACTTTCATTCTTATCTTTTTGATATAGATACAAAAAAGAAGTTAAATCTACAGATAAAACTTCTTTTTAAAATATTTTTAAACAGTTGATTTTCAGCACAATAATTTCAATCAACTTCTTCCGCTTTCATTAATCCAATTTGAAACCTTTTGATTAAACTCTACATTTTTTGTTAAAATTTCAAGGTTTAAATGAATTCTGTAACGCCAAAAGTGCGGAAACACTGCAGGATTATTAATTCTTTCATTTTCAATCTTCGAATTGACTAAATTTTCATCCATTGCGAAGAAATCCTGAATAGGGAAAATTGCCAACATGGCATCGTTGTAAAGATGCTGTTTCATTATAATTTCTGCTAAATAAGGTTCTAAATCATGAGGTGCTTTTCCAATTTGATTTAATTGTTGATTAAAATAAATCTGCGTAGATCCTGGATTTTCTTTCCACCATTGACGAAGCGTTGAGCTATCATGCGAAGAAGCCGTAACTACATTCATATACCCTGCTTTTTTAGGATTAGAAAACGGAATATTTCCGGAAGGCATACGCTGAACTTTCAATGCGACAATTGCCAATTCATCCATCACTTCAGGAACACAATCAGGAACCATTCCCAAATCTTCACCGCAAATCAACATATCTGTAGCGTTCAAGATGACCGGAAGTTTTTCCATGGCTTTTTCTTTCCATAAATAATCCTGTCTTTTAAAGAAGTAATCCTGATAAAGCTCGTAAATAGACTTTCTTTCCCAATCAGAAAGATATTGGTAAGATTCAGTTTTAAAAATATTAAATCTCGGATGATAAACCGTTTCGCCGTTTTTTTCTTCAGTCAAGAATAAAACATTCGCACAAAGCGAAATTAATTTTTCAGAAATATCTTCAGGTTGATTTTTAAAATAATCTGCAATCTTTCTTTGGGTATTAAACTCTTCTTTAAATTGATAATTTCCATCTGGATTTTTATGGATAAACTGTAAAGCTTTAAAAGTTTCTTCCCCAAAA
The DNA here is from genome assembly GCF_026163565.1 of Chryseobacterium sp. YIM B08800. GTDB lineage: Bacteria > Bacteroidota > Bacteroidia > Flavobacteriales > Weeksellaceae > Chryseobacterium. The sequence goes on along the minus strand of NZ_JAPDKN010000011.1, from coordinate 216,929 downwards.
TATTTCCAAAGAATCTCATCATTGATAAAAGGTTTACAATATCTTTCAAAATCAAAGGGAATATGCCTTGCTTTAAATTCATCAAAACTAACAGGAACTGCCGGATAAAAATATCCCAAAATTCCCTGAGTTGCCGAAATTGGCATTCTCCAGATTCTGAAAAAACCTAAAATGTGATCTATTCTCATTGCATCAAAATATTGTTCTAACGCTTTGAATCTATTCTTCCACCACCTGTAATCATCTGCTTTCATTGCTTCCCAATTGTAAGTCGGAAATTCCCAATTCTGCCCGATTTCCGTAAACTGGTCAGGAGGTGCTCCTGCCTGAAAATCCATTCCGAATAAATCAGGTTCCGCCCATGCTTCAACAGAATGTCTATAAATTCCGATCGGCAAATCTCCTTTTAACGAAATTCCTAAACTATGAACATAATCAACAGCATCTTTTAATTGTTTATGAAGCTGAAACTGTACCCATGCATGAAGCATCGAAGCATCATAATCTTTATTTTTTGCTGAGAAAAACGGTGAAATTTTGCCAGCAATATATTTTTTATGGGTTTTCCACTCGTTGAAATTTGGTGTTTTGTATTTATCTCTCAAAACACAAAATGCAGAATAAGGTAAAAGCCATTCTTCATTATCTTTAATGAACTTTTTGAAACTTCTGTCTTTATAAATTTTCTCTTTTTCTGTATTGAAAACAGCTTTTAGGTATTTCCATTTTGAAGAAATCATTTTTTCGTAATCGATTAAATCTAAAGAATTTAATTCTGATTTTTTTGCATGAAACTCTTCAACTAATTCTTTCGGTAATTTAAAATCAAGATTTTCAATAGAAATATATTGTGGATGTAAAGCATACACCGAAACTGCAGCATAAGGATACGAATCTGTCCACGAATAATTAGCCGTTGTGTCATTAATCGGTAAAATCTGAACAATCCCTAAAGAAGCTTTATCTGCCCAATCTGCAAGTTTTTTTAAATCCGAAAATTCTCCTACACCAAAACCATCTTCAGTTCTTAAAGAAAAAACAGGAACCGCAACACCTGCATCGTGATACATTTGATAAGATTTAAACCTGAAATAATGATCTGCTACAATCTGCAAAACATCATTCTGTTGATTGGGAACTGTCGACCTGTTTTCACCACTTTCTATATCAATTATTTTCCCTTCAATTGTATCAAAAATGGCGTATTTATATTGAATAAGCTGGATTTCCGGAATATCAACAGAAGCTTCCCAAATCCCGAAATCAGTCTGAGATAAATGAATTGAATTTTCATAACTCCAATTCCCTAAAGAAAGCGTATTTCCTATTAAAACAATTTCCCAGTTGGGATTATAAACCGGTGCTTCAATTCTGAATAAATGAGTATGCTTTTTTAAGACCGAGATTTTTCGTGGAACTAATTGTGAAAGTTTATTTCTAAGAATTTTATTGTTCAGATAGTTTTCAGGAAAATTTTTGCTGTTCCATTCATCAAAAATTAAAAACTCTTTATAGTTATGAGGAAAACTTAAATGATGCAAAACAAATTCTTCCCGCAAAATATTTCCTCTTTCGTCTTTAAGCTGATATTTGTAATCAATTGATTTAGAAAAAAAATCTACTTCACATTTCCACAAACCATTTTCGGTATGAAACATCATGTAACTTCGGACAGCAGAATCTTTTTCACTAATAATAAGTTCTAGCCTTTCGCCTGGTTTTGCATGATATTCAATATTAAAATACAATTTCATCGATGTCTATTTTCCCTAAAAATACGCTTAAAAATTGAAAAACAAGCTGTTGCAATATCAAATATTCATTAAAAAACCTTCTCTCAATACTGAGAAAAGGTCTTTAAATATTATAAAAAAGTCAATTTACTTAGTGACTAAAATTTTCTTAGACAATAAGTTTTTACCAGATTCTTCTGTGATGCTCACCACATAAGTTCCGGTTACCAGATTTCTAAGCTGAATCTGTTGATTAAGATTTCCGTCTTTCACTGATAAAGTTGTTGACATCACCGATTTCCCGGAAACATCAAAAATATTCACTTTAATATTTCCTTTAACAGCTTTATCATTTACATTCACCGTAATCGTTTGTTCATCAACTTTCGTCGGATAAATATCAATATTCGCCAAAGTATTTACAGCAGCAATTCTGTCGTTTGCAAAGTATTTACTTGCCAAATCATAAATATGCAAATTCTGTTCACCCGGAAGTTGCTTTGCTTCCAGATTATTAAGATTTAATTCATACAAAGCAGCTCCTTTTGCGCTTGCAATCACTACTTTTCCTTTAGAATTTACTGCAGCTCCATTTACAGAATACGCTTCAGGCAAACCTGTAATTTTACCTACAAATTTTGCCTTTAATTCTTTCGTTGAAACTTTAAATACATTTCCGGAAGCTGCAAAAACGTAAAAATTATTGTCCGCATCAGCAATCATATCGCCACCAAAACCCGTTTCCATTGCAGTAAATGAGTTTTTACCGTTCGAAGCATCATCTTTAATGATCCCTAGATCATTTACAACGTATTGATCGTTCTTTTTACTGATTTGAATAAATTGTGTTCCGGCATTATTAATGGCGTAAATATTTCCGTCATAACCGGTTGCCATTCTTGTAATATGCGAATTAATATCACAAGATGTAACTCTTGCCACATTATTTTCAACTAAAGTAATTTCTTTTGTTTTCTGATTTAAAACATAGATATTAGACGAAAACATCGGCATATACACCAAGTTATTGCCAGAAGAATCTAAAGCCAAAGCTGCTAAAGTCATTGACTGAGCTTGATTATAAGAAGTTTTATCTTCTGTAACTGCGGCTTTTCTTGATTGTGAAATTACTTTTGCTTCTGAAGAAACTCCGAAAATACTCTCACCAGATGTTCCGTCTGAATTCATCGCACGGAAATCATTAAACTCAATTCTTGGAGAATCTTTTCCTGCCAATGCAAAAAAATCTTGTTGTGCATTGATTGTATTTCCAAGTAATAATAAGACAATAGGGAATAAATGTTTTTTCATACGTCGATTTTTATTTGTAATTGTTTTAGTCTTACTAAGTTAAACAATTTTTGAATTGGATTTTAAAAAAATCTTATTAAAAATATAATAATCTTCAGCATAAAAAAACTCTCGCAGATTTTAAAGATTGATCAGATAATTATTTGTAAAAAATCTGGATAATCTTTAAAATCTGCGAGAGATATAAATTGAAAAACTTTCTTTAGTTCAAAACGTAAGTTGTGCCTTCTCTACCATCTTTCAGCTCAATTCCTTCGGCTAAAAGTTTATCTCTAATCTGGTCTGAAAGGTCAAAGTTCTTAGATTTTCTTGCCTGATTTCTCAATTCAATTAAAACCTGTAATGTCTGATCTAATTTTTCATTATTATTCTCTTCGATATTCTGCAATCCTAACACATCAAAAACAAAAGCATTTAATGTCGATTTTAAATCTTCCAGATCTTTAGCTGAAATTGTTTCTTTTTCATCTTTTAAAGCAAAAATAAATTTCACAGCTTCAAATAAATGAGCAATCAGCACTGGTGAATTAAAATCATCTGTTAAAGCATCATAACATTTTGTTTTCCAATCTTCCAGATTAAATCCAGATTGTTTTTCATCATTCGGAGTGATTGAATTTAATATTTTTAAAGCTTCCATTAATCGACTGAAACCTTTTTCACTTGCCAACATTGCATCATTAGAAATATCTAAAACACTTCTGTAATGCGCCTGTAAAAAGCAAAAACGAACAATCGCAGGATGAAAAGATTTTTCAAAGAAATCATTCTCTCCAGAAACCAATTGCATTGGTAAAATATAATTCCCTGTTGACTTACTCATACGTTGAGAATTCATTGTCAACATATTAGCATGCATCCAGTAATTTACTGGAGACGCTCCATTGCAAGCTTTTCCCTGTGCAATTTCACATTCGTGATGCGGAAATTTCAAATCCATTCCACCACCGTGAATATCGAAAGTTTCTCCTAAATATTTCGTGCTCATCGCAGTACACTCAAGATGCCATCCTGGAAAGCCTTCTCCCCAAGGCGAATTCCATCTCATAATATGCGCCGGAGAAGCTTTTTTCCACAATGCAAAATCCTGAGGATTTTTCTTCTCACCTTGACCGTCTAAATCTCTGGTGTTGGCAAAAAGTTCTTCAATATTACGTTTTGAAAGCTCACCGTAATTTAAACCTCTTGCATTATATTCCAACACATCGAAATAAACAGAGCCGTTGCTTTCGTAAGCAAAACCAGTTTCAATTAATTTCTGAGTCAACTCGATCTGCTCTACGATGTGACCAGTTGCAGTAGGCTCAATATTTGGAGGCAATAAATTGAACATATCTAAAACCTTGTGAAAATCTACAGTATATTTCTGCACAATTTCCATCGGCTCCAATTTTTCAAGACGGGTTTGCTTTACAAAACGGTCGTTATTAACGTCTCCGTCGTCGGTAAGGTGACCTGCATCAGTAATATTTCTTACATATCTTACCTTATACCCAAGATGCATTAAACTTCTGTAGATAAAATCAAAAGAAAGAAAAGTTCGCACATTTCCCAAATGCACATTGCTGTAAACAGTTGGTCCACAAACGTACATCCCTACATTTCCTTCTAAAATTGGTTTAAATATTTCTTTTTCTCCCGCAAGCGAGTTGTATATTTTTAGTTGCATTTATTTTTGATTTAATAATTTTAAAATTTATGTTACAGTTTCACATATTAAAAGAAAGTAATCTTTTAACAGCAGCATTCACAGCAACAACAAATAATGGTTGTGATGAAAATCTGATTTGAAACTTTTTTAAATTTTATCATTATTTTTAAATTTTAATAATCCAGTTTTGCATGGCTTCCTACATAATGTAGAAACTCTTGTCTTGTAATAGGATTGGTTCTAAAAATTCCGCTCAATTCTGCCGTAATTGTAGAACTTGCTGTATCTTTTATTCCTCTGCAATTTACACAAAGATGTTTAGCATCGATAATACAAGCAACATCTTTTGTTCCCAAAGCTTCTTTTAAAGCATCTACAATCTGCATCGTCAATCTCTCCTGAACCTGCGGTCTTTTTGCATAATAATCTACAATTCTGTTGATTTTTGAAAGACCAATTACCTCACCGTTTGAAATATAAGCAACATGTGCCCTTCCTATAATCGGTAAAAAATGATGTTCGCAGAAAGAATAAACCGTAATATCTTTTTCCACCAACATTTGGCGGTATTTGTACTTATTTGAAAAGGTAGAAATTCCGGGTTTGTTTTCGGGAAGTAACCCTCCGAAAATTTCATTCACATACATTTTTGCAACTCTTTTCGGAGAATCTTTTAAAGAATCATCGGTCATGTCAAGACCTAATGTTTCCATAATTTCACCAAAAAGCTCTGTAATTTTTTCTATTTTTTCCTGTGGCGATTTCTCAAAAGCATCTTCACGGATCGGCGTATGCTCTTTTCCTGTAAAAATATCATCATCGTTATCGGTAAAATCAACCATTTTAAATAATTTTTCAACAAAAATACGGATAAAATCTTTTCGGCTATTTCAATTTATACTGAAAAATATTACCTTTCGGTTTTATTCTGCTAAAAAGTTATGATTACTGTTGAAGAAGTACAAAATAGCCATCAAAAAAAGGAGTTTCTCGATTTTCCTGCACGACTTTATCAACATGACAAAAATTATATCAGACCTTTAGATAAGGATATTGACGAGGTTTTTAGCCCTGAAAAAAATAAATTTTATAAAAATGGAGAGTGTGTAAGGTTTTTATTTAAAAATAAATCTGAAACCGTTGGAAAAATTGCCGTTTTTATTAACAAATCTTACGAACAGAATCAACCAACTGGTGGAATTGGTTTTTTTGATTGTATCAAAGATCAGGAAACTGCCAATTTTATTTTTGATTACTGCAAAAAGTGGCTTCAGGAAAAAGGAATTGAAGCAATGGATGGACCTATCAATTTCGGAGAACGCGATAAATTTTGGGGACTTCTAACGGAAGGTTTTATTGAACCTTTGTATGGAATGAATTATAATTTCCCTTATTACAAAGAACTTTTTGAAAATTACGGGTTCAATATTTATTTCGAACAATTATGTTTTTCAAGACCTATTTTCGCAGAAGTTTCAAGAGTTTTCACAGTGATGCATGCAAAGCACAGTAAAAATCCTGAGATTTCGGCAAGACCAATGAAAAAGAATAATCTCGAGAAATTTGCAAAAGATTTTACCTTAATTTATAATAAAGCCTGGGCTTCACATGGTCAAGGAAAATGTTTAGACGAATCAAAAACTCTGAAAATGTTTAAAACAATGAAACCGATCATTAATGAACATATTTCTTGGTTTGTGTATGAAAATGAAAAACCTGTCGCCATGTGGATGAATATTCCGGATCTGAATCAATGGTTTAAATACCTGAACGGAAAATTCGGAATCCTTGAAAAATTAAAGTTTTTATGGGTGAAAAAGTTCAAAAAGAATGAGAAAATGGTAGGTCTGGTTTTTGGTGTTATCCCAGAATGGCAAAAAAAAGGTCTTGAAGGATACATGATTTGGGAAGGCACACAACATCTAAGAAAACACACAGACTTCAAAACCACTGAGCTACAATGGATTGGCGACTTTAATCCCAAAATGATAAAAATTGCAGAAAATCTGGATACAACTGTTACCAGAAAATTGGCAACTTACAGGTATTTATTTGATAGGGATAAGGAATTTGAGAGGCATCCGGAATTGTAAATAGTCAATTACTAAAGTAAAATTGCTTCAACAAATTCATTTATTGTATGTTATTACATATTTTCAAAGTATTAATAATATTTCAACCACATTAACGTTTAATTAATATAACATTAATCAAAACCCAAAATATTTGGATATAACTCCACAGCATATGAATTTTTATTCGTAATTTTGTTTAATTAAAAAATAATTATCCTTTTTTAAAATGAAAAAAATAGTTTCAAGCATACTACTACTATCTGTGATATCAATTAATGCACAGCTAACATATTCATTATCAAATAATGGTATGGGATTACCTCAAGATAATGCAATTTACAATAAAGTCAACTCTCCAAACGTAGGAAAAAGTTTTTCTTACAGCGATATCCAAGGATCTCCTTACTATGGAAAGGGCTATTCTATCGCATCTTTTTCGGGATCAAATGAATCAGCTCCAGCAAGATATAACAGCTACACAGACGAAGTAGAATTTACAAAAGAAGACAAAGCATATGTATTGCCAAAAACTGAAGCTTTTTCAACAATAAACTTTACTAATACGAAAGAAAAATTAATTAGAATTGATACAAAAGACGATTTATCTGGTTATTTTTTCGAATTAGTATCAGGAAAAAACTCACTTTATAAGAAAGTAAAAACAAAGTTTATAGATGCAATGCCTGCTGCTAATAGTTACGCTACTGACAAACCTGCTGTTTTTAAACTATTAGATCCTTCATTTTATATAAAAACAGATAAAGGTTTCATCAAAAACCCTAAAAATAAAAAAGATATTCTTAATCAATTCCCAGAGAAAAAAGATTCTTTGGAAACTTTCTTCAAAGAAAATAAAATAAAATTCGATAAAGAAGACGACTTGAAAAAATTAGTTACTTTCTTAAATCAATAAAAAAATAAGGCTGTTCGTTTTGAACAGCCTTATTTTTTAAAACAACTCTCCCGCCACTTTCTTAATATTATCACTTTTTCCCATCGAGTAAAAATGCAGAACAGGAACACTAAAATTTAATAATTCTTTGCATTGTGCAATTGCCCATTCAATCCCGATTTGCTTTACGGCTTCGTTATTTTTAGCTCCTTCAACAGCATTGATCAAATCTTCAGGTAAATCTATTTTAAAAACCTGTGGTAATAATTTCAAATGTTTTTTTGTTGCAATTGGTTTTATTCCAGGAATAATCGGAACTGTGATACCCATTTCACGAGCTTTTTTCACAAATTCTATATATTTTTTATTATCAAAAAACATTTGGGTAACGATATAATCTGCTCCTGCATCTACTTTTTGTTTCAACCATTTCAAATCATAGTTCATTGAAGGGGCTTCCATATGTTTTTCAGGGTAACCGGCAACTCCGATACAGAATTTGTTATGTTCATCACAAATCTGCTCATCATTATGTAGATATTTTCCACGTCCTAAATTATTGATTTGATTCACTAAATCCATTGCACTTGCATGCCCTCCTAAAGTCGGTTCAAAATACTGATGCCCCTTCATTGCATCTCCACGAAGAGCCATAATATTATCGATTCCGAGGTACATACAATCTACCAAAAGATATTCTGTTTCTTCTTTTGTAAAACCTCCGCAAAGCAAGTGAGGAACGGTATCTACATTATATTTATGCTGAATTGCAGCACAAATACCCAAAGTTCCGGGGCGCATTCTGGTGATTCGGCGCTCCATCAAACCATTTCCTTTGTCAATATAAATATATTCTTCACGAGAAGTCGTGACATCAATAAATGGCGGTTTAAATTCCATTAAAGGATCGATATTTTTATATAAATCTTCAATTCCAATTCCCTTTTGAGGCGGAACTACTTCGAGGGAGAATAAAGTTTTTCCGTTTGCGTTTTTTATATGGTCTGTGATTTTCATTTAATAATAGTAAGTTTTAATTTTTTTAAAAGATTTTGGATTTTGCGTCGGCTTCGCCGACGCAAAATCCAAAAATTAAATTCCGTCTGCTAAATTTGGAGACAACCATTTTCTCGCTTCCTGCAAAGCAATCCCTTTTCTTTCTGAATACTCTTTCACCTGTTCTTCTGTGATTTTTCCTAAACCAAAATACTTTGCATGTGGGCTTCCAAAATAATATCCGGAAACTGCCGCTGTAGGAAACATCGCTAAACTTTCAGTAAGATAAACTCCGATGTTTTCTTTCACTTTCAAAAGATCCCAAATTGCATGCTTTTCCAAATGGTCAGGGCACGCGGGATAACCAGGAGCAGGACGAATTCCTTTATATTTTTCGGCAATTAATTCTTCATTGCTTAAATTTTCCTGATTGGCATATCCCCAATATTCTGTACGGACTTTTTTATGCAAAAATTCAGCATAAGCTTCTGCAAAACGATCGGCGATAGCTTTTACCATAATCGCATTATAGTCGTCATTATCTTTTTCATATTGGTCTGATAATTCATCGGTTCCGAAACCTGTTGTTACACAAAAAGCTCCCATGTAATCGGTTTTTCCGGAGCTTTTCGGAGCTATAAAATCACTTAATGCCAAATAATCTTTTCCTTTTGACTTTTGAACCTGCTGTCTTAAGGTCAAAAATTTAACTTGTTCATCATCATTTTCATCAAAGATCAGAATATCATCAGTTTCGTTTGAATTGGCTTTAAAAATTCCAAAGATGGCTTTTGCTGTTAATAATTTTTCATCAACAATTTTCTTTAAAATTTTCTGCCCGTCTGCAAATAACTCTTTGGCTTGCTCACCTACAACTTCATCTTCAAGGATATTCGGATATTTTCCATGCAGATCCCAACTTCTGAAAAATGGTGACCAATCGATAAATGGAACCAATTCTTCCAAATCCTGATTTTCAAAAACCTGAATTCCTAATTGATTTGGAGTAAATATTTCTTCATTTTCCCAATCTATTTTAAATTTATCAGTTCTTGCTTGTTCAAGCGATACATACTCTTTATCAACCTGTCTGTTCAGAAACTTTTCACGAAAATCTGAATAATCATTTTTAAGATCGTCTACATATTCTTTATTTCGATCTCCTAAAAGAGAACTTACAACATTTACTGCTCTGGAAGCATCGTTTACATGAACGACCGCGTTTTTATATTTTAGATCAATCTTAACTGCAGTATGCGCTTTTGAAGTCGTTGCACCACCGATTAATAAAGGAAAATTAAGATTTTGTCTTTCCAATTCTGATGCGATGTACACCATTTCATCTAAACTTGGTGTGATCAATCCACTCAAACCGATAACATCAACCTGATGATCAATCGCCGCCTGAATAATCTTTTCGGCAGGAACCATTACTCCCAAGTCGACAATTTCGTAATTGTTACAACCCAAAACCACGCTTACAATATTTTTTCCAATATCGTGAACATCACCTTTTACGGTTGCCATTAAAATTTTTCCGTTGGCCTTCTGAGTCTGATCTTTTTCAGCTTCGATGAATGGTTGAAGATAAGCCACCGCTTTTTTCATTACACGAGCAGACTTTACAACCTGCGGAAGGAACATTTTTCCGCTTCCAAACAAATCTCCAACTACACCCATTCCGGTCATCAGATTGACTTCAATTACATGAAGAGGTCGCTCAGACAGCAACCTTGCTTCTTCTACATCTTCTTCTATAAAACGGTCGATTCCTTTCACCAAAGAATGCGTAATTCTCTCCTGTAAAGAATGAGTACGCCATTCTAACTCTTCAACCTTTTCTTTTTTTACCGATTTATTTCGTTCTGAATAATCTAAAAGGCGCTCCGTTGCATCTTCTCTTTTATCAAGAATTACATCTTCAACGAGTTCTAAAAGCTCTTTATTAATTTCATCATAAACTTCAAGCATTGCTGGGTTTACAATTCCGATATTCATCCCAGCTTGAATCGCATGATAAAGGAAAACCGAGTGCATCGCTTCACGTACCGTATCATTTCCTCTAAAAGAAAATGAAACATTTGAAACTCCTCCACTTACCGAAGCATAAGGAAGATTTTGTCTTACCCAACGTGTTGCTTCGATGAAATCGATTGCGTTTCTTCGGTGTTCTTCCATCCCGGTTGCCACCGGAAATATATTTAAATCGAAAATAATATCTTCTGCAGGAAACTTAACTTCATTAACCAAAATATCATACGATCTTTTGGTAATTTCAAGTCTTCTTTCGTAATTATCTGCTTGCCCAACCTCATCAAAAGCCATTACAATAACTGCTGCTCCATATCTTTTGATTGCTTTGGCATGCTTTACAAACTCTTCTTTTCCTTCTTTTAAGCTGATAGAGTTTACCACACATTTTCCTTGTACAACCTGAAGACCTGCTTCCAAAATTTCCCATTTGGAAGAATCGACCATGATTGGGATTTTGGAAATATCCGGTTCAGAACCTATCAGGTTAAGGAATTTGATCATGGAAGCTTTTCCATCGATCAAACCATCGTCAAAATTAACATCAAGAATCTGAGCGCCTCCATCGACCTGATCACGGGCAATATCTAAAGCTTCAGAAAATTTTTCTTCCTTTATTAATCTTAAAAACTTTTTAGATCCGGCAACATTGGTTCTTTCACCAACGTTGATGAAATTTGATTCCGGAGTAATAATCAGAGGTTCAAGCCCTGATAATCTTAAATATTTCATTTAATTATTCTTCTAAAATAAAATAAGCGTTATTCGCATTTTGCTTCAGCAAATCGACATGTTTGCCTAAAGCGGTAAAAATTGGAAATCGTTTATAACCCAGATTATTTTCTTTGGCAAACTGCTCAATTTCCTCGGTGATTTCGTTATAATACATATAACTGTAATTCGGAAAAAGATGATGGGCAACGTGAAAATTGAAATTCCCTAACATATTTCTAACAAACCAATTATTTTCTTTTAAATCATTTGTTACTTCCAATTGATGACGAAGCCAACTGAATGGAAGTCCGTTTTTTTCATCCAATTTCGGAAAAGCATTATCTGGAAGCGGATGTAAAGGCAACAACACAAAAAGTGCAAAAATACTTGCTGCAATCACCTGTAAAAACCAAGCTCCCAAAGCTAATCCCATGGAAACTTTAAAAAATAAAACAGGCACGGCTATCTGGTAGAAAAAGTAAAAGAGTTTGAAACTGATCATTTTAATTTTTTCTGAAACCGGAATTCTTCCCTGAGTTTTCAAAATCACCCTTTCATTATCAAAAAAATCTCTAAAATCTCTGATAAACATCCAATTAAATAAATAAAGTGGATAGACCAGAAAGAAAAAGAAATGTTGATATTTTTGTATTCCCTTTGCTTTAATCCAGGGAACGATTAATAAAAGTCCGCTCTGCTCGATGTCGGTATCCCAACCGTCAACATTTGGGTAAGCGTGATGAGCTGCAATATGTCTTTTTTTCCAGATATATGAGTTGGCTCCTACAAAATCAAAAATTTGCAAAACAAAACCGTTCAGTTTTTTGCTTTTAAAAATATTATTGTGAGCTGCTTCATGAATTAAATTCAGATAAATTAAAACCAATGAAATTCCCATTAAAACAAAACTCGAAATATAAATCCACGGCTGATTTGCATTTAAAAGAGCAAATAGATACAAGCCAAAATAGATCAAAGGCAAAATAATCGCTTTGATCTTAATATAAACATCTCTATTTTGAGGAAGTTTTTCTACTCGCTGGTTCACTCTTTTTCTTAATTCATTAAACAGTTTGGCGTCGTCCGGATTTTTGAGGTAAATTGGCTTTTCCATGGGATTGTTGTTTTTGTATTTAAAAAAAGTATTTGTGTACTCGTTCTAAATTTTCAACAATCAAAAATCATACAAAATTTTTCACTTTTCTAGGTTCGTATTTATCTACTAAATCAGCGATTGCTTTGATGTGTTCCGGCGTTGTACCACAACATCCACCAATAATATTAATCAATCCTTTTTCTACATATTCTCTGATTTGCTCAGCCATAAATTCGGGAGATTCGTCATATTGCCCGAAAGCATTTGGTAAACCTGCGTTGGGATATGCCGAAACAAAAAAGTCTGAATTATGCGCCAATGTTTCCAAATAAGGTGTTAATTGGTTTGCTCCCAAAGCACAATTGAACCCGACACTTAATAAATTTAAATGCGAAACGGAGATCAAAAAAGCTTCTGCGGTTTGTCCGCTCAATGTTCTTCCTGAAGCATCCGTAATCGTTCCTGAAACCATGATTGGGATTTCAATTCCTCTTTCTTCCTGAATTTCGTCGATCGCAAATAATGCAGCTTTTGCATTCAACGTATCGAAAATTGTTTCTACTAAAAGAATATCCGAACCGCCGTCTAACAAAGCTTCTGACTGTTGTTTATAGGCTAATCTTAATTCTTCAAAAGTAATCGCACGATAACCCGGGTCATTCACATCCGGACTTAAACTTGCCGTTCTGTTTGTCGGGCCAATTGAGCCTGCAACAAATCTTGGTTTGTCGGGATTTTTAGCCGTAAATTCATCACAAACTTTTCTGGCAATTTTTGCAGACTCGTAATTCAGTTCGTAAACTAAATCTTCCATGTGATAATCTGCCATCGCAATTGTAGTTCCTGAAAAAGTATTTGTTTCCAAAATATCGGCTCCAGATTCTAGGTATTTTCTGTGAACTTCTTCAATGGCTTTTGGTTGCGTAAGAGAAAGAAGATCGTTGTTTCCTTTTACAGGATGCTCCCAATCTTTAAAACGCTCGCCACGGTAATCTTCTTCTTCGAATTTATATCGCTGAAGCATTGTTCCCATCGCTCCGTCGAGAATTAAAATTCTTTCGGATAATGCTTTGTATAGTTGTTCTGAATTTTTCATTTTACTTTTTTTGAAATTGTTCTTTTCATTTTAATAGGATTTTATCCTATTCTGATTTAAATCGTCCTTTCAGGACTCTTTATTTATTTCAAACTTTTTATTTTTAAGCCTTGTCAAGGTTTTGAACCTTGACAAGGCTGACTTTTACGCTGAATCTTTGCAGCCCGACTTGAACGAGGTCCTTCGACAAGCTCAGGATAAATTCAGGCGGATAAAGCTGCCCAAATTAATTTAATCTAATGCCTGTTGTAAATCTGCAATAATATCTTCCACATTTTCTAAACCTACCGAGCAACGAACCAAACCAGCCGTAATTCCAACCTCATTTCTTTCTTCATCAGAAAGTTTGGAATGGGTTGTTGATGCAGGATGCGTGACAATTGTTCGAGTATCGCCTAAATTGGCAGAAAGCGAGCACATTTTTATTTTATCTAAAAAATTTCTACCACCTTCGATGCCACCTTTAATCTCAAAAGCGACAATATTTCCGCCTAATTTCATTTGTCTTTTGGCAATCTCATAATTAGGATGTGATTTTAAAAACGGATATTTTACCAAATCAACACTTGGATGGCTTTCTAAAAATTCTGCAACTTTTAAAGCATTTTCACAATGTCTTTCCACACGAATTGCCAAAGTTTCCAGGCTTTTAGATAAGACCCACGCATTGAAAGGCGACATTGCTGGTCCGGTATTTCTTGCGAAAAGATAAATTTCACGAATCAAATCTTCTCTACCAACCGCTACTCCACCCAAAACACGACCTTGACCGTCAATTAATTTTGTAGCCGAGTGAACAACGATATCTGCACCGTATTTTATGGGTTGCTGTAGGTATGGAGTTGCAAAACAGTTATCCACAATGAAAATAAGATCGTGTTTCTTTGCAATCTGTCCGAAAAATTCTAAATCTAATACTTCAATCGCCGGATTGGTCGGCGTTTCCAAGTACAAGATTTTTGTATTTGGTTTAATGTATTGTTCAACATTTTCAGCATCTTCTGCTTTGAAATACGTTGTCTCGATATTCCATTTTGGGAAATACTTGGTGAACAACGTGTGCGTAGATCCGAAAACTGACTGACAGCTTACAATGTGATCACCCGCATTTAGCAAGGTGGCAAACGTGGAATAAATTGCCGCCATTCCGGTTGCAAAAGCATATCCTGCTTCTGCGCCCTCCATTTTTACAATTTTATCGGTAAATTCTGTGACATTAGGATTTGAAAATCGGCTGTATAGATTTTTAGATTTTTCTTCGGCAAAACTCGCTCTCATATCTTCTGCATCTTCAAAAACGAAGCTTGAAGTGAGATATAAAGGCGTAGAATGCTCGTCAAACTGAGTTCTTTCGGTTTGAGTGCGAATGGCTAAGGTTTCGAAATTAGTTGATGGTTGGTGGTTGTCAGTTGACAGTTTATCTTGGCTCATTTTTTTATATCTTGGTTCTTAAATCTTGTCTCTTGATTCTTATTTCGTTTCACTTAATCTTAAGATATCTCCGAAAACTCCTCTCGCTGTTACTTTTGCTCCGGCTCCGGCTCCCATGATGACAATTGGATTTTCACCATAACTTTCGGTATAGATCTCAAAAATAGAATCTGAACCTTTCAGTTGCCCTAAAGCTGAAGTTGCAGGAACAGAAATCAATTTCACATCAAGGTTACCTTTTTCTTTTTGTAAATCTCCGTGCAAATCTCCTACATATCTTAAAACGTGACCAGACTCTTGGTTTTTCTTAATTTTATCATATTCTTCATCTAATTCTTCTAACCTTGAAAGAAATTCCTGTTTAGAAACAGAAAGCAAAGTTTGTGGAACTAAGTTTTGAATGTTGATGTCATTAAATTCATTGATTAAATCTAGCTCTCTAGCCAAAATCAATAATTTTCTCGCTACATCGTTTCCTGATAAATCTTCTCTTGGATCTGGTTCTGTGAAACCTTTTTCTAAAGCTTCATTGACGATGGTTGAAAACTTATCACCTCTCAAAGAAAAATTATTGAATACATAACTCAATGTTCCTGAAAAAACACCTTTAATCCTTGTGATATTTTCACCGGAAAGATGTAAAAGTTTTATGGTATCGATTAACGGTAAACCAGCACCAACATTAGTTTCATAGAGATAACGTTTGTTATTTTTGTTCAACGTATATCTTAGTTTACGGTATTCTTCAATAGGTAAAGTGTTGAAAATTTTGTTTGAAGACACCAAATCAAACCCGTTTTCTGCCAAAGCATGGTAGTTTTTAACAAAATCTGTACTTGCTGTATTATCAACAACAATTAGATTTTCAAGCTGATTTTCTTTAGAGAAATTAATTAATTCGTCTACATTAGAGTTTTTTTCAGAGGCAAAAACCTCATTGCTCCATTGGTTATCAAATCCTTTTTTGTTGAAAGCAATTTTTCTTGAATTAGCAACAGCAACTACTTTCAGATGTATATTTTTTCTTCTTTTAATTTCTTCCGAAGAATGTAAAACCTGCTCTATCAAAGTTTTCCCCACATTTCCGTGACCGATAATTGCCAAGTGAACTGTTTTTGGTTTTTTGAAAATTTCAGATTCAATGATATTTTTAGTTTTCTCATCCTGAGAAGATGTTACAACAATATTGATACGTTTCTCGCTTGAATTCTGATTTAAAAGCAATGGGAAAACGTTATTTCTTGCCAGTTCTGAAAGTATTTTATTGAGATCTTCTGCCACAAAACCAATGACAGAAACATTGTTGATGCTGTAGATCTGAGTAACTTTTCCTGATCTTCTTTCCGTAGCAAATTCTTCGATAAGACAGTTTACTGCTTTTTCAGAATCATCTTCATGTACAAGAATTGACAATCCATTTTCAACAGCCTGCTGAGAAATTATCCCAACACTGATACGCGCAAATGTAAGCGCTTTAAACACTCTTCCATCAATCCCTATTTCACCTAAAAAATCTTCTCCTTCAAATTTGATGATTGATCTGTTCTTTAAAAGTTTTATTTCGTTTGCATTACTTTTCATCTGTAACCTTTTTTATTTTTTTATAAGACGGAATTACCTTTAACTCCTTTTTCTCTTATAAAATGTTATTTATGATATTATTTAATTGACTATATTCCATTAAGAAGGCATCATGCCCATGAACTGATTTGATCTCGTGATAGAAAACATCTTTTTTATTTCCCTTTAGCTTTTCAAAGCCGTTTCTGATTTCAGAGGCAGGAAAAAACAAATCAGTATCTACAGAGATCATGTGCATTCGTGCCTGAATTTTATCCAACATATTTTCGTTTGTATTGATATTCATCAGTAAATGATTCATCAGTTGATAAGACTTTAAACTAAATCTTTCGGCAAGAGAATTACCATGATAAGTCAACCAATCTTCAGATTCTAACTGCTGTTTTTCCTGATTAAATTTATTTTGAAATCTGTCGTTTAAAGACTGAGGTGTTCTGTAGCACAACATCGCATGAATTCTTGCTTTTTTAAGCGGTTCATCATTTCCGTTTAATAAAAATTTCTGAACGAGACATTGAGCATGCAACCAGTCATGTGTTTTAAAATCGCAGGCAATCGGAATAAAAATTTCAGCTAAATCTGGCTTTTTCGAAAGCATTTCCCAGCCGATTCCTCCACCCAAAGATCCTCCAATCAGAGCGTATATGTTTTTAATATTTAAAGATTCAAGACCTTTCAGAAATATATTTGCAATATCTGAAGGGGTAAAATCTGAATATTCGTCAATAAAAAAATCATCGTAACCGTTTCCGGGAATATTGAAACATAGTACAGTATATTTATTTGTATCAATCACCTGATTTTCACCAATCAGTTGTTTCCACCAACCTTTTTCTCCAGCAACATTTGAGTTTCCGGTTAAGGCATGATTTACCAAAATAATGGGTGCTGAAAAGAGCTCTTTCCCGAAAAGCTGGTAGCTTAACGGGATATGGTATTCTTTCTGAGAATCGGTTTTGTACAAAAAATTAATATGTTGCAGTTCTGTTTTCAATTTTATAATCATTAAAAAATAAATTTGAAAATGCCATGAGAAGAATGGCTGAAAAGAACTTCAGTAAGTTATCTGTCCAAAATAAATTTATTTGGTAGAACGTAGCACCTTCTCTGCTTGCGCAAAGGGTTGCTAAGGTTTCACAGGGTCTAATCCCTCAACCTTTCTTGATAACATTTTCAATATGTAAATGAACGAATGGTGCAAAGATAAAACTTTTTATTTTAAAAATTAAAAAAAATTAATAAATAATATAAAACGTAATCACAGCAGGGTTTTGAGAAGATTGTTAATAATTATTCAGATTAAAAAAATTGGAATTATTTATCAAAAAAATTAACTTAGCCATGAAAATGGCTGAAAATGAACATCGAAAAGCAAAGATCACAAGATAAAGACTGGAAAAACTGGGGACCTTATGTAAGCAACAGACAATGGGGAAATGTGCGTGAAGACTACAGCCCCAACGGAAATGCTTGGCATTTTGCAAACCATGATATTGCAGAAAGCCACACCTATCGATGGGGCGAAGAAGGAATCGCAGGGATTTCAGATACCAAACAGCTTTTTTGTTTTGCCCTCTCATTTTGGAACAAAAAAGATAAAAGAATAAAAGAACGTCTTTTCGGGTTGAGCAATCCGCAGGGAAATCACGGGGAAGACATTAAAGAAATTTTCTACTATCTTGATAATACACCTACTCACAGCTATATGAAAATGGTGTACAAATATCCTATCAATGAATTTCCTTATGACGATATCGTAGCTGAAAACGCAAGACGTACCAAAAAAGAAGCTGAATATGAACTTTTCGATACCGGAATTTTTGATAAAGATGAATATTTCGATATTTTCATAGAATACTGTAAATCTGATGCTCATGATATTTTAATACGTGTTACCGTTTGCAACAGAAGCAATCAGGCTGCACCAATTGTAATTTTACCCACGACATGGTTTAGAAATAACTGGAAATGGGGTTATAATGAATACAAAGGTCAGGTAGAAAGCGGGAAAGAAGGTTGCATTAACGTGGTTCACGACAGTATTCCTATTAAAAAGTTTTATTCAAAAAATAAAAATGCAGAACAGGTTTTCTGTGAAAATGAAACCAATAACCCCAAACTTCATGGCACTCCGTCTGTAGAAAACACTTACTATAAAGACGGAATCAACGATTATATTATTCATCAGCAAAACACTGTAAATCCTGAAAAAAAAGGTACAAAAGCCGCTTTTATCATTGATGAAATCATCGAAGGAGGTCAATCTGAAGTTTTTGAATTCAGGTTGTCACCGTATGATATGGATGATGCTTTTTATCAGTTTGATGATATTTTTAATGCAAGAATTAATGAAGCGAATGAATTTTATGATGAGATTCAGCAGGATATATTTAATGATGATGAAAAAAATGTGCAGCGACAGGCTTTTGCAGGGCTTCTTTGGAACAAACAATTCTATCATTATAATGTAGGAAAATGGCTGAAAGGTGACCCTAATTATGAAGCTCCGAGAGATTTTAATCATTATGTAAGAAATACAGAATGGGAACATCTTCACAATAAAGACATCATCTCAATGCCCGATAAATGGGAATATCCTTGGTATGCGACTTGGGATTTGGCATTCCATTGTGTTCCTTTTGCCATTATTGATGCAGATTTTGCGAAAAACCAATTGCTTTTGCTTACCAAAGAATGGTATATGCACCCGAACGGACAAATGCCTGCTTATGAATGGAATTTGAGTGATGTTAATCCACCCGTTCATGCATGGTCGTGCTTCAGGGTTTTTAAAATTGATGAAAAAACAAACGGAAAACCAGACCTTTTATTCCTCGAAAAAGTTTTTCAAAAACTATTGTTGAATTTTACCTGGTGGGTCAACAGAAAAGATAAAAACGGGAAAAATATTTTTGGTGGCGGATTTTTAGGATTAGATAACATCGGTGCTTTTGACCGAAATATGGAACTGAAAGACGGCGAACATCTTGAGCAAGCTGATGGAACGAGCTGGATGGCAATGTATGCGCTCAACATGATGCGAATTTCTATGGAATTGGCTCAATATTATCAGGTTTACGAAGATATGGCCATCAAGTTTTTTGAACACTACCTTTATATTGCGGAAGCCATGGAAAACATGGGTGAAGGCAAAGAAGGACTTTGGAACGAGGAAGACGGCTTCTTTTATGACGTTTTACAATTGGCAAACGGAGAAAGTGTTTCTCTAAGACTGAGAAGTATCGTTGGGCTGATTCCTTTGTTTGCGGTTGAAATTATCGACCATCACCTGCTGAGTAAAATGCCTAATTTCCGTGAAAGAATGGATTGGGTTTTGAAAAACAAACCTGAACTTACCTCTTTAGTTTCTCACTGGGAGGAAGAAGGAAGTGGCAGAAAACATTTGATGAGTATTCTCCGTAAAAACCGACTTACAAAAGTTCTGACTAGAATGTTGGATGAAAAAGAATTTCTAAGTTCTTATGGAATCCGTGCAATGTCTAAGGTTTATGAAGAAAATCCTTTTGTATTCACAGTTCACGGCAACAAAAATGTCGTTTATTATACACCTGCAGAAAGTGACAGCAGAATGTTTGGCGGAAACAGTAATTGGCGCGGTCCGATTTGGTTTCCGATTAACTTTCTGATTGTTGAAAGCTTACAACGTTTTCATTTTTATTATGGAAACAGTTTAAAAGTAGAATTACCTACCGGAAGTGGTGAAAAGAAAAATTTAGATGAAGTTGCCCAAAATATCAGCGGAAGACTCTGCTCTATTTTCCTGAAAGATGAAAGCGGACAACGTGCTTTCAACGGCGGAAATTATAAATTTAATTATGACCCAAACTTCAAAGATTACATCACATTTTTTGAATATTTCCACGGTGACAATGGTCGCGGAGTTGGAGCTTCACATCAAACAGGATGGACCGCAACTGTGGCTAAATTGATGAAGCCGAGATTGGCGTAATTGGTTGGAGGGTTTGAGTGAAGTAGTGTTTGAGAGTTGTTGAATAAGTAAAATTTTCAACAACTCTCAAACACTAAAACTCTCCCACTCTATTGCTCAACTTTTTCTCCGTTTACAAAAACTTCATACCCGATTTCTACATTAGGCTCTAAAGTTTTTGAAACCGAACAGTATTTTTCGAAAGATAATTCTGATGCTTTCAAAGCTTTTTTAGGATCGATATTTCCTTCCAATAAAAACTTTACATTAATTGATTTGAATGGTTTTGCATCATCTACAGCAACTCTTTCGCCTTCTACCTCAGCTTTGAATTCTGTAATTTCCTGTCTTTGTTTTTTCAAAATTGAAACCACATCAATTCCGCTGCATCCTGCAACTGCCATCAAAACACTTTCCATAGGAGAAACTCCTTTTGCTCCCGGTTGAGAAGTGTTATCTAACAAAATTGAATTTCCTTGAGCATTGGTACATTCAAATAAAAAATCGTCGTTGAGTCTGTTTAAAGTAATTTTCATATTGCTTATTGCTTATTGCTTATTGCTTATTGCTTATTGCTTATTGCAAATTTACAAAATCCCTCTTGCTTTTATCTCAAGATATTTATTAATCACTTCCACATTAAGGTTTTCGGGCAAAGTATAGACAGAATAAATCCCGTATTTTTTTAATTCCTGAATGATCAGTTTTTTTTCAAACTCAAACTTTTCGGCAATGATTTCGTCATAAATTCCCTGCATACTTTCAGGATGAGTATGTATCAGTTTTTGAATTTCAGTATTTTTAAAGAAAACGACCACAAGCAAATGGTTTTTGGCAATTCCTCTCAAATATTTCATTTGTCTGTTTAGACCGTCCAAAGTTTCAAAATTGGTAAAAAGCAAAACCAAACTTCTTTGATTGATGGAGTATTTTACATCCTGATACAATCTGTTGAAGTCACTTTCAAAAAAATCGGTTTTAATATTATATAAAGCTTCGGAAATTTTCCTCAATTGACCTGATTTATTTTCGGCAGCAACTTTATTTTCAGCTTTTTTAGAGAACGTCATCATTCCGGCACGGTCACCTTTTTTCAAAATAATATGAGAAAGCGCCATTGTTGCATTGATTGAATAATCGAGAAGACTTAAGCCGTTGAAAGGCATTTTCATCGTTCTTCCTTTATCAATTAGCATAAAAATACGTTGCGATTTTTCGTCCTGAAACTGATTCACCATCAAACGATTGGTTTTCGAGGTCGCTTTCCAATTGATCGTTCTCACATCATCACCGGGAACATATTCTTTGATCTGCTCAAACTCCATCGTGTGTCCCAGTTTTCTGATTTTTTTGATCCCACCTAATAAAAATTCGTTCTGAAGTGCCATCAATTCATATTTTCTTAAGTGAACAAACGACGGATAAGAAGCCAAGGAAGTATCTCTTTGAAATATAAATCTTTTTGAAATGAAACCAATTGGCGACGAAGCATAAATATTTAAAGCTCCGAAATTATATTCCCCACGTTCTTTTGGTTCTAAAAAATATTGAAATAATGTATTTTTTCCTGACTGAATTTCCTTTCTGATCAAAAAATCTCTCTTCTGAAATTGAAACGGAATTTCATCGATCACCTTTACATTGATTTTAAAACTATAATTATTTTTAATATCTATTTTCACTGCATTTTCATCACCATTTGATAATTTTTCAGGTAAAATTCTTTGTGCTAAAACCGCATCTTTCTGTCTAAAAATAAGCAAATAATCAACAAACACAGTAAGAAAGATCAGCAATAAAAGACCGTGTCCTAAAATCATAAAAAACGGAAAGAAAAACGCTAAAACATAGAGCATTCCTACACCGATGAGTGCGAAAAAAAAGCGGGTATTGATGTACAGATTCTTCAAGGTTGCAGATTTTAGGTTTTAGGTTGCAGTTAAATACCGTTTAAATATTTCAAGTTATTTTAATGAATTGATAAGTCCGTTTAGCATTTTTGAAATTTCAATAATGTCTTGATTTAATTTTGAATAATATTCTTCTCTTAAAAATTTAAGATTTTGGGCAATAATTAATTGGGTTTCGACTTCTGCGCAACTTCCTCTTGCTATTTTTAGAAATTGTAAATAATCGGCAACGCTTCTCCTTGAGTTTCCTTCAGCAATATTAGACGGAATTGAAATTGAAGCTCTCCTAATTTGTGATGTCAATCCGTACATTTCATCTTTAGGAAAATCATTTGTCAATTCATAAATTTCAGTTACAAAATTTATTGATTTTTGCCAAACCAAAAGTTCTTTAAAATTAGCCATACCTAAATATTTTAAACTCGAATCATTACCCTAAAATCTATTACCTGTAACCTACCTCGGAATCTCAATTCCTTCCAAAATTTGTCTGATGATTTCATCAGCCGTTAAACCTTCCATTTCTCTTTCCGGCGAAACAATTACTCTGTGTCTTAACACTGCATAACTTGCTTCTTTAATATCTTCAGGAGTTACAAAATCTCTGCCTCTCAATGCTGCAAAAGCTTTTGAAGCCGTTAATAATGCTAAACTTGCTCTTGGCGAAGCTCCCAAATACAAAAATTGGTTTTCTCTCGTATTGATGATAATTTTAGCAATATATTCGATTAGTTGAGATTCAACAATAATTTCTTTTACCAATTTCTGATAATTATTTAACTGTTGTGCTGTAATCACTTTGTTTACCGCTTCAGTCTTATCTTCAAGTCTGTTGTCATGCTGATTTTTTATAATCGCAACTTCCTGCTCAAGATTCGGGTAACCCACATTGATTTTAAATAAAAATCGGTCAAGCTGCGCTTCCGGAAGTCTATACGTTCCTTCATGCTCGATTGGGTTTTGGGTAGCAACCACAAGAAAAGGTTCGTCCATTTCGTAACGGATTCCGTCAATTGTGATTTGCTTTTCTTCCATTACTTCAAACAAAGCCGCCTGAGTTTTTGCAGGAGAACGGTTGATCTCGTCAATCAGAATGAAGCTTGAAAAAATTGGCCCTTTTTTAAACTCAAATTCAGAATTTTTCATGCTGAAAACCGATGTTCCCAAAATATCTGAAGGCATTAAATCCGGTGTAAACTGTATTCTGCTGAAATCTACATCAATTGTTTTTGCCAATAATTTTGCCGTAATTGTTTTTGCAACTCCAGGAACTCCTTCAATCAATACATGACCATTAGAAAGTAAAGCCGCCAAAAGGTGCTCGACCATGTTTTCTTGTCCGACAATTACTTTTGCAATCTCTGTTTTTACTTTATTTAAGCTTTCACGGAGTTCAATCATATCAATTCTCGACTGAAATTCTCCCTGATCTTTTTGTTCTTTATTTAAATTGATAGAATTTTGATTTTCTAAATTCTGTTCTTCGTTATTTTCCATTCTATTTTGTTTTTATTGTTTTGAAAGTTTCGCTCCTACGGAGCTCGTTTTCATATTTCTATTCTTTTTCTACAAAAGTCAGACTCCTACAGAGCCATTTCTATTCTAAACATATTTAAATTTTTAAATTTATCTAAAATCGGCGAACTCCGGAGGAGTTCAACCTTTGTAGCTGGTTTTATGTTGTAATTAGCGGAGCTCCATAGGAGCGACACCTTTAATCATCATAAAATTCAAAAACGTATTCATTTTTATAATCAATTTCAAATTTTGTCAAAAACTCAATATATTCTTCTTTAAAAGATTGTTTTTCGTGATGCTTTTTCTGATTCAAAATATACTTCACTACAGAATCAATTTGGCTTTTTGAATAGGAAAATGCACCATAACCTTCCTGCCAATGAAATTTCCCTGTAAACCAATTTTCTTCATTAATGAGCTTTGAAGAATTAGATTTAATATCTCTCACAAGATTAGGAATAAGAATATTCAAATCATTATAACCAATTAAAATATGAATATGATCCGGATTTGCATAAATCGCCAAAAGCTTTTGATGATTATTCTGGATAATTCCTGTAATATATTTTTCCAAACGCTCCCGAAATTCTTCACGAATTTGCCTATCTCTGCTTTTTACGGCAAAAATTAGCTGAATGAAAATTTGTGAATAAGTATTCGGCATTTTTGAAAATTTTTAATATTATATTTTTTTAAAGGTTTCGCTCCTACGGAGCTCGTTTTCACATTTCTATTTTTTTCTACAAAGGTCAGACTCCTACGGAGCCTTCCTTACTTCCATTCTTATTTTAAAATCTCATCCAAAAGACTATTCATTCTCGCCAAATCTTCTTTCATCACACTTGCATAAGGATCTTGTGCTTTTTTGATCAAAATGATTGCTTCATTAACCATTTCTGTAGGTTTTCCTGTTTTTAGCTGAAGTTTTTTAGTAAATTCTTCGTCCAGATTTTGGGTATCGATGAGAAAATCGAGCCTAACTTTATTTAAAAAATATTGAGCTTTTTTCGCCATCATATCATGGAAATCGCCTTCCTGTAAATAAAGATTCCCAATACTTTTCACAAAATCGGCAGAAGTATTTTTAAGTGGTTCAATAATGGGAACAATCCGCTGTTTACGTTTTATATTAAACAATATAAATAAAAGCAGACCTCCTAAAAATACCCACCAAGCATATTTTAAAGACGGATTAGAAAGAATAAAACGCAATAAAGAACGAGATTCTTTCGTATTGCTTTCCACAAACCATAATGTTTCTCTGTCTTTCAAATATGAAAAAACACTTTGAGCGTATTTTACATTTCCTGATTGTAACAGATAATAATTCGTTAAAAAAAGCGGTTCGCAATGCACATAAATTGTTCCTTTCCCAAACGGTGCTTTGATAAAATTTGCCTGATCATCATTATTTTCTTCAACTGTTTTTCCTAAAATCTGAACATTCGGTTTAACGTAAGAAAAACCTCTTCCCGAAGGGAATTTATCTAATTTAATAAAATCATTTTGATATTTTTTGTCGGTCAGCTTCAGAACATTTTGGTCTTCATAAGAAATTTTTGAACCATAAAATCCGATCGTATCTGAAATATTTTTTGGAAGTCGGTTGGCAATTATCATTGCATCCGAACCTTTGGAAACCTCATCTAAAATTTTCTTCCACGATTCAGTATCCATTTCGCTTTCTACGATGAGAATATTGTGTGGCTTTTTATCCTTTTCTGTATAGTAATCGTAAGGTGCAACATCAAGTTTTGTAAGATCATTTTTAAACAAATCTTTTACTTCTTTATTGAAAACAAAAAGTCCGAAAGGTGATTTTTGATTAACGTCATAGTTTTTTCGCCAGTCTGTCACTTCCTTTTTATTCACTTCAAGCAATGCCAAAATCACCATAATAATGATGAAAATAACAGCATATATTTTGAATGTTTTATTCATTGTAAAGAAGTTTAATTAAGGTTTGAATCCGTGAAACTGGTTTTTAAATTTGCCATAGCTTTGCTCATCAATACTGAACTCGCCATACCAAACATAATCGAAAATATACGAAAGATTATAAAACTCATTTTTAAGATGTGCAGCTTTCAATTCAGAAACATAATCTTTATTTGTTTTTTCGGGATTCCAAAGGATGAGTTTTTTATCGCTTAATTTTTTTAGAATATATAAAAACTGATATCGAACTGCCGAACGGTAATCTCCTTCGTTTTCAAATTTGGCAATGCTTTGCGGGAAGTTGATTTCGTGAATATTTTCGTGAAGTTCTTCTTCGTTAATTTCTATTTTTTTATTCTTTTTACCGAAAAATAAACTTCCGTTGGTACTGATTAAATATTTAATGATAAAATAAAGTAAAAACCCAACCAATACAATGGCAAAAAGACGGATAACTACACTCGTAATCTGTGATGAAGTTTCTAAACTGGTTTCACCAAAAATACTTTGCATTAATTTAGCCAATTTCCTTTGAAGTTTTTCAAAAAACGATTCTCTGGGTTTAGAAGTAGAGTAATCAAACTCGTTCCCTTTGTATCTTGAAGGTAGATTTTCTTTAAATTTCTTTGGAAAAACCGTGTTTTCAGTTTGAGGATTGGCTTTTAAAATAGAATCTGCAACATACATATTTTTGTAATGCGAAGTTACTGCTGAATCTTCGATATAAACTTCAGAAAAGTCATTATCTTCGTAATCCTGAGATTTTAAAACCCCAAGATTCAGAAAAACCAGCAAAAAAAACAGAAATTTATTCATTGATGCCTATCGTTTCAATTTCTTCCAACTCTACTTTCTGATGAAAATCTCTTCGGCTGTCGTAATACATCAATCCTGAATTTACATAAAGCATATTCGATAAAAAGAATGATACCAATAAAGAAATTCCATACGTTACAAACATCATTATTCCGAAACTTCCGGCAAATGGATTTTGTTCAAAATTTGTATCAGGTGCTGTAGTCGTGATTTTCAACATGAAAAAAAACATGGGTATTGCTGTAAAAATCGTTGTAATTACATAAAGAATAATTGAAATAACAACTGTAGCACCCCAATATTTCCAAAATGGAGATCTTTCTCTTCCATTGGCATAGGAAAATTGAGATCGTATAGAATAGCTTAAACTTTCAAAAAAACCTCTTTTGCTGTTAAAATAATCATACATTAAAAAAGTAACCACATTCAATAATACAGGATAGACCAACAACATAATAAAGAAGCCAATAATAATCAATATCAACGCATAAGAAATCCCCATTACAATAAGGGATAGTGGCGTCACAACGAAAACCATTCCCAGGCAAAGTTTTCCTATTTTGCCTGCATTTTTCTTAAAATCACCAAGAATATCATCCGTTTTTATTTTCAACTCTCCTTCCGCTAATCTTTTCAGATAAAAAACAGGGAAAAGATAATTGACAATCATCATAATTGTAAACAGCACGAAAGTAAGTAATCCTACTACGATAAACATTCCGATATTATCTTCAAAATAAGATTCGAAATAATAACTTTCTCCACTCATATTGGATCCAAAAATCTGCATAAACAGCTCTCTGTAGCCAAAAATAAATATTACAACCATTAGAATAAGCAAAAGGCCATTCAGCAGAATATAATTTTTGAAATAGTTTTTACCATATAATTTGAAAAAGGTAAAGCTGTCGCTGATAAATGCTCCGAAATCTCTTTTTTTATAAAATTGCATCATTGATCGTGTTTTTTATTTTTCGGTTAACAATATGAGGATATACAAAATAATAAAAGCCAATAATTCCCAAACAGCCAAAAATAATGAAAAGATTGAGTGATAAAGGCATTTTTAAAGCATGTCTCGTTACATAGCCTTCTATAATTCCTGCACAAATGGTAAAGGGAACTGTGCTTAAAAATATTTTGAATGAATTTTTAAATCCGTTTTTAAAAGAATTAAATCTGGAAAGCGTTCTAGGAAAAAGAATCGATGTTCCAAGAATCAAACCGCACATTCCTTCAACCACCATACTGAAAATTTCAAATGTTCCGTGAAGCCAGATTCCTCTTGCGCTATCTCCCAAAGCTCCGTGTTCGTAGAAAAAGTACTGAAAAGTTCCCAACATCATAGAATTCTGCATCAGAAGATACAAAGTTCCTACTCCACCCAAAATTCCGTAGATGTATAATTTTGCACCAACAACAATGTTGTTAAACGTAATACCAATTGTACTTCCCCAAGTTGACCCGTCCTGATAAACACCAACAGCATTTCCTTCTTTGATGTTTTCAATGGTCATATTCACATAACCCTCACTTAAGATAAGGTTCGCAAAATCTTTATCATAAATTGCAGAAAGAACGCCAATCAGCATAAAAAATATAAAGAACAAAAATGAATAGATTAAATATCTTCTGTTTTCGTAAACAATTAAAGGAACTTCCGTTTTAAAGAAATAAACGAGCCTGTTTTCTTCAACTCTTTTCGTCTTATAAATTTTCTGGAAAATCTGCGACGAAAGATGATTAAGGTAAACCGTTGTATTACTTTTCGGGTAATAAGTCTGGGCAAAAGAAAGATCGTTAACAAGATTAATGTACAACGAAGACAGGTCATCAGGATTTTTTTTAATTTTCCCTTGAACAACCTGCTCAATTCCCAACCATTTTTCTTTATTTTGTTTAATGAAATAAACTTCTCTCATAATTGTAAGGCTAAAATAATAAAAATTATGTCTCAAATTGCGATTAATACCTCCCAAAATGTAAATATTAACTTTATCACCGCAAGTATCGGAGAACGAATGGTAGCGTACATTATTGATGGTGCCATCAAAGTCGCATATGTCATTGCTGCATTCTACATATTCTTCAGTATTTTAAATTTGGGATATTTTTTAGACAGTTTAGACCAATGGTCTCAAGTCGCAATTTATACTGCAATTATGCTTCCTGTTTCTATTTATCCTCTTGTTTTGGAAAGCTTGATGGAAGGGCAAACTCCCGGAAAAAAAGTAATGAAAATACGTGTAGTAAAAATCGATGGCTACCAAGCGAGTTTTGGCGATTATCTGATCCGATGGGTTTTCAGATTAATCGACACAACCTTTGCCGGAATTGTAGGTTTGGTTTCTATGATTGTTTCTAAAAACAACCAGCGTTTAGGAGATATCGCTTCCGGAACTGCAGTGATTTCGCTTAAAAATAATATCAATATTTCTCATACGATTCTTGAAAATATTAATCATGATTACGTTCCTACTTTTTCGCAGGTAATCGGATTAAGCGATAACGATATGAGAATTATAAAAGATAATTACTTAAAAGCTCTGAGAGTTGATGACAGACAGGTCATCACAAAACTTTCAGACAAAATAAAAAGCATTCTGAAACTGGAAGTAGATCCTACAAAAATGACCGAAAGACAGTTTATCGGAATTATTATTAAAGATTACAATTATTATACAGGGAAAGATATTTAAATGTCAATAGTAAATTTTGATTCGCAAGTGAATGGTGAATTTTTAAGTATTTTTAGAATCTTTTTTCAACTTAATACGAGAAAATATTAACATTAAGAATGTAAGAGTTACGCTTAATGATACTTAATCAAAATCAATTTATTGATTTCTAAAATTTATTCACAAAAGATTTTCTTAACTCCTTAATGGTGAAAAAAATATTATTTAAAGATTAAAAAGCTATTGCAAAAGAGACCAAATTCCGAAGCCAATACCTGCATAAGCAACTACAGTGATAATATCTGCAATAGGTTGTGAAAATCGTTTTTCAGCAATTTTTTCGGCGTTAATCTGGCTCTTGTGGAATTTCAGAACTTTCTCACGGCTATGAACAGGATGAACAACCAGGCTGTCACCTTCCCAACGATCAACAATTACTTTATAAGCTCGTCCATCAACATCAATTTTCACATTCTTATTAGGCGCAAGTTTTTCCTGAATGGTTAGCGGAGCAGGTGTAACTTGTTGTACATTCAGCTTTTGGTTTTTAGATTTAGCTTTTGAATTTTCTACTTGTGCTGGAGCAACATTTCCAAGAGCTTTATTTTTTTCAAGATTTTCCTTATTTTCTGTTGGTATGTCTACAGTTTTTTTAACCTGATAAGTATAGCAACTCACAAGAGAAAGTGATAAAATGATGAGATAAAGATATTTTCGCATTAGCCAAATTTAAGAATTAAACGGAATATTTAATATTTTCTTTTAAACAATTCTCCTTTTCAAAAAAAAATTCCGAAAAAAAAATCAATTCGGTTTTAAAAAATTTGACAAGTGAAACGAATAAACATCCATTAATTACAAATAACAAGCAACTCATCTAATCGGTGCAGTTTTTGTATTTTTAATTATAAGCAAAAAATATAAATTATGAAATTCGAAAACAATAAATCAGGAAATGGCGGAGTCATTACACTCAACAACGAAATCAAAGAAGTGGGAAGATTGACTTATACTATTTTCCCTGAAGACAATAAATTGATTATTTCATTTGTGTTGGTTCACCCTGAATTTGAAGGTCGCGGAATGGGAAAATTTTTGGTGGAAGAAGCTATTAAATTTTCAAGAGAAAACAATTGGAAGGTTTATCCGCATTGTTCTTACGCAAGAGCCGTAATGAGGAGAATGAATGATGTTGAAGATATTTTTTTACAAAACTAACACTTCTTTCAGCAAAATTTCTTCAATATCATCAGGATAATCTACTTGAAAATGAAGATCTGAAGCAACCCAGTTTTTAATTTCTTCTACATCCAAAATTTTAGAATTCGGAATTCCCATTTTATCTAAAGCACATGCATTACATTCCTGTTCATATTGATTATGAATGGGAATTACAAACAATTTTTTATCCATAAAAAGGGCTTCGGCGGGAGTTTCAAATCCTGCATTGCATAAAATCCCGTCGCAGTTTTCAAAATATTTTAAATATTGAATTTCGTCAATCGGAAAAATCTCAACATTTTTTTCCTTTCTTTGAAGTTTGCTGTGTTTGGAAAAAACTTTCCACTCTACAGAAATTTCACTTAAAACCTTAATAATATTCTCATCAGAAAAACTGGGAAGATATACCACATAAAATCCTTTTTTATCCGGATTCAGGTTTCTGATTTTTTTTCTGATAACCGGTTTTTTAATTTGTGAATGATAATTTTCAAAGTGAAAACCAATTTTTCGTTCACTTGGAACATAATATTTTAAAATCAACTCTCCGAAAAAATCTTTTTTTGCAGGTTTTGGGGTTTCTTTAAAACTCATTGAAGCTTGATGGCTCAGCTCAATCATATTTAAATTTTTAGTTTTGCACGCCCAACCTGTCAAAGGCTCATAATCATTGATAATTAAATCGTATTTGCTTAAATCGATTTGTTTAATGGTTTTAAAAGCTTCGAGGAAATTATTTTCAAAAAGGATTTTTTTATAGGAAATTCCACCCGTTTTATTATAAAGCAGAGAAATACCTTTATGTTGAAAATTAATAGGAAAATCAGCCTTTAATTGAGATTGGTGACCACTGATCAAAGTATCAACGGAAGCATATTTTTTAAGAATAGGAATAATTTCCTGCGCTCGTGCAACATGACCATTCCCTGTTCCCTGAAATGCATATAACACTTTCATTCTACGTAAATTGAGTTACAATTTTCAAAAGATCTGAATTGTTGATATCCTGAATTTCCTCAGATTCATCATCTTTCAGCAAATGTTTATGATCTTCATAATGAAAGATTGTCCATTCGTTCTGATTAAATTCGAGAGCAGATAAATTTTCGATCCAATCTCCTGAATTGAGATAAGTACACGATCCTTTTTTATTGGAAACTTCCCGCATTTGAGGCTGATGAATATGCCCGCAAACTACATAATCATATCCATTATCAATAGCAAGTTCGGAAGCTGTTAATTCAAAATCACCAATGTACTTTACCGCCTTCTTTACATTGTTCTTAATTTTTTTGGAAAATGAATATTTTTCTCTACCCATTTTTTCTAAAAACCAATTCACAACATTATTGATAACAATTAAAAGATCATAGCCTTTACCGCCAAGTTTGGCGATCCATTTTGAATGTTGAACTGATGCATCAAAAACATCGCCATGAAAGATCCATGTTTTTTTATTATTAATTTCCAAGCAAAGTTTGTTGCAAACTTTGAGCTTACCCAATTCGAAATCGGTAAACTTTCTGAACATTTCATCATGATTACCGGTAATATAATAGACATCTGTATTTTTTGTAGCGAATGAAATGATCTTTTTGATCACTTTCAAATGAGGCTTAGGAAAGTAAGATTTTTTAAACTGCCAAATATCAATGATATCACCATTTAAAACTAATGTTTTCGGTTGAATAGAATTCAGATACCGAAGAAGTTCTTTGGCCTTACATCCGTAAGTTCCCAAATGTACATCCGAAATGATAACAAGTTCAACGTTTCTTTTCAAATTGCAGATATTTATCTTACTAAATGATCAAAAGTGATCGCCATATCAATTAGTATTTATATTTACCAAGGATGGCGATTTCACAATTGATTCTTATGCAAAGAAACTAATTGAAAATGAACTATATATGAATGCTATATTATTTTTGTTGTTAAATTATATTAAAAATCGCCACGAATACACAAATTTTACATTCATGTATTCGTGGCAAGAGATATTATTTTGCTACAAACAGCAGTTTTTTCTATAAAGACTCTAAAAGTTCGTCTGTTATTTCCATATTATGATATACGTTTTGTACATCATCATCTTCTTCAAAACGATCAAGCATTTTCATATTTGCTTTAAACTGATCCAAAGAAACCTCTTTTGTATTATTCGGAATTCTCTGTAGTTCTGCGCTTTTAGCTTCTATTTTAAGCTCATCTAATTTGTGAGATAGAGAACCGAAATCTTCAAAAGCAGTTGTAATCATTACTTCCTCTTCATCTTTTTCTACATCTTCTGCGCCACCATCAATCATTTCCATTTCAAAATCATCCCAATCCATTGTAACTTTAGCTAAATCGATTGTAAAAATCCCTTTTCTGTCGAAGATAAAAGCTAGTTCACCATTCTTTCCAAGGTTACCATCAAACTTATTGAAGATTGCTCTTACATTGGCAACAGTTCTTGTTGTATTATTCGTAGTACATTCTACAAAAAATGCAACACCACCTTGTCCATAACCTTCATAAGTAATTTCTTCGTAGTTTTCTGCATCTGCACCGCTAGCCTTTTTGATAGCTCTTTCAACGTTATCTTTCGGCATATTGGCACCCTTTGCATTTTGGATGCATCTTCTCAATGCAGGATTGGCTTCAGGATCTGTACCTCCGGCTTTTACTGCTAAAGCAATGTCTTTACCTATTTTAGAAAAAGTCTTGGCCATTTTATCCCAACGAGCCATTTTTGAGGCTTTTCTATATTCAAATGCTCTTCCCATTTTATAATTTAAATTTTGACAAAATTACTCAAAATCAACAATAAAAAAAATACCCCCAGAAACCTGGAGGTATTTATTATTTAGAAAAATTAATTATTTTTTCTTTTTCTTAGCTGGAGCTTTTTTCTTAGCTGGAGCTTTTTTAACTGGTAAGTCAGATTTTTTGTAAGACTCCCACTCTGAACCTCCAGAGATTGCTCTTACAACAACCTTTCTATCAGCTTGTCTTTCAGCATCAGTAGCAGTTTCAGGAACTTGAGCTTCTTGCTCACCAATACCGATTGATTTCAATACAGCTGGGTTAACACCTCTAGCTTCTAAAGCAGCAACTACAGCAGCAGCTCTTTGTCTAGATAAGTTCAAGTTATAAACATCACTACCTTTTTTGTCAGTCATACCAACAATTACAAAGTTTTGGTTTGCACCTTCTTCTTTGATAATTCTAGCAGCTTGATCTAATTTACCATTAGATTGAGGTCTGATAGTAGCTTTGTTGAAATCAAATAATAGATCTCTAAACTCTTCTGTAATTTTATCTTCAACTTTTGGTTGTGGTGGAGGAGGACATCCGTTAAATTCTGGAACACCAGGAACTGTAGGACATGCATCATCTTTATCTAAGATACCATCACCGTCTGTATCTGGCCAAGGGCATCCGTTGTTTTCTGCAGGACCTGCAACTGTAGGACAAGCATCATCTTTGTCGATAATACCATCACCATCTGTGTCTGGCCAAGGACAACCATTGTTTTCAACTGGACCAGCTACGTCTGGACATTGATCGTCTTTATCTGGAACTCCATCACCGTCTGTATCAGGACATCCTTGGAATTCTGGTAAACCTGGCGTATCTGGACATAAATCGTCTTTATCTAAGATACCATCCTTATCTCTGTCTCTGTTTCCGAATCTAAAGTTCAAAGAAGCAGAAGCTTGCCAAAAGTTAGCATAGTTAGCTTTATCACCTGGAGTAGAAACATAATCACCTTGTACACCCAAACCGAAGTTCTTAGTTAACCAGAAGTTAACACCTGCACCTGTAGATACAGTAAAGTGGTTTGCTTTACCCATTTCCATACCATCTTCTCCATTTTGAGTCATTTCCGCAGGATTTCCGTTGATGAAAGTTTGTCTTGGGAAAGTAAGAGCAGTATAATCATGTCTTAAATAGTTTGCTCCTACTCTCAAGTAAGGGTCAAACCAAGACTCTTCGTTCCAAATTAAACCAGCAGCTTTAGCTTGGAAACCAAGACCAGTCATTAACATAAACTCTTTACCCATGTTAAGTCTTTTGTTCTCAACATTTCCAACAGAAGTTTGCCAGTCAATAACTAAACCTTTACCAATATTTCTAGCAACTGTTAACTTAGAAAGTGGTGGTGTAATAGAAAAATTGTTCATATTGAACATATTCTTCGTCAAATTAGTAGCAGAAAACGTATTACTGAAATTATTACGCTGTGCTGTATGGTTTTCCGCATGAGCACCAACTCCGATCATCCACGGATTGTTGGTAGTCTGAGCGAAAACAGTAGAGGCAACCGTAAGCGCCAATGCTGAAATTCCTAATTTTAGATTTTTCATAGAATTAAATGATTAAATAATTGATATTGCAAAATAAATATAATTTTTCTTTATAAACAAAGTTTTCAGGATGATTTTTAACTTTTCTTTAATATTCTGTCGAGGTTTCTTTTGTTTTCTCTATCTTTTATCGCCTCTCTTTTATCGAAGAGTTTTTTACCCCTTCCCAGCGCAATAAGAATTTTAGCCCTCCCTCCATCATTAATATAAAGTTTCAACGGAACTATTGTATTCCCTGCATCCTTAAGTTTTTTTTCAAATTTTAACAATTCTCGTTTGTGCAAGAGCAACTTTCGTTCCCTTTTTGTTTTATGATTATAAAAAGTACCTAATTTATATTCATCGATCATCATATTAATGATATACAATTCACCATCAATAAACTGGCAAAAAGCTTCTGTAATAGAAGCTTTAGAGGAGCGTAAAGATTTAATTTCGGTTCCCGTCAATACCATTCCCGCCTCTATTTCTTCGAGAATTTCATATTCAAATCTAGCCCTTTTATTGAGTATCCTGACTGTTTTTTCGATCTTCATTATATTAAATTTTGTTATTAAATATACAAAATTTGCTTTCATATAAAAACTTGAGTATTACATTATTATAATTTACCCAAATTCTTTTCGTAATTTTGCGCCAAATTTACAAAACTATATGTTAACAGTATCTAATTTATCTTTACAATTCGGGAAAAGAGTTCTTTTTGACGAGGTAAACATAATGTTTACCAAAGGAAACTGCTACGGAATCATCGGAGCAAATGGTGCAGGAAAGTCTACATTCCTTAAAATATTAACAGGAAAACAAGACCCAACAACAGGACATGTATCTTTGGAACCTGGAAAAAGAATGTCTGTTCTTGAGCAGGATCACTTTGCTTACGATCAATATACGGTACTTGAAGCGGTTTTAAGAGGTAACAAAAAATTATTTGAAATAAAAGAGGAGATGGATGCCCTTTATGCAAAGGAAGACTTCTCTGACGAAGACGGAATTAAAGCTGGTGAACTAGGTGTTGTCTATGATGAAATGGGTGGATGGAACTCTGAATCTGACGCACAAACTATGCTTTCAAACGTTGGTATCAAAGACGATATGCACTGGCAAATGATGAGCGAGCTAGAAAATAAAGACAAAGTAAAAGTTCTTTTGGCTCAGGCGCTTTTCGGAAATCCTGATGTATTGATCTTAGATGAGCCTACGAATGACCTGGATATTGAAACAATTTCTTGGTTAGAAGATTTCCTTGCCGATTATGAAAATACGGTAATTGTGGTTTCTCACGACCGTCACTTCTTAGATACCGTTTGTACACACATCGGAGATTTAGATTATGCTAAATTAAACCTTTACACAGGTAACTACTCTTTCTGGTACCAAGCGTCTCAGTTAGCGACGAGACAAAGAGCTCAGGCTAACAAAAAAGCGGAAGAAAAGAAGAAAGAACTTCAGGATTTCATCGCGAGATTTAGTTCAAACGTTGCAAAAGCTAAACAGGCAACTGCAAGAAAGAAAATGATCGATAAATTAAACATCGACGATATTAAGCCATCTTCTAGAAGATATCCAGCGATTATTTTTGAAATGGAAAGAGAAGTTGGTGATCAGATTTTAGATGTAAAAGGTCTTGAAAAAACGAAAGATGGAGAATTATTGTTCTCTAACATCGATTTAAATCTTAAAAAAGGAGATAAAGTTGCTGTTTTATCTAAAAACTCTTTAGCAATTACAGAATTTTTCGAAATTTTAGCAGGAAATACCCAACAAGACAAAGGTACTTTTGCTTGGGGAGTTACTACCAATCAATCTCACATGCCTTTAGACAACACAGAATTCTTCAAGGAAGATATCAACTTGGTTGACTGGTTGAGACAATTTACCAAAAATGACGAAGAGCGTCACGAAGAATTCATGAGAGGATTCTTAGGGAGAATGCTTTTCTCTGGTGATGAAGCTTTAAAATCTTGTAAAGTACTTTCAGGAGGTGAAAAAATGAGATGTATGTTTAGTAGAATGATGCTTCAGAAAGCAAACGTTCTTTTATTAGACGAACCTACCAACCACTTAGACCTTGAAAGTATTACAACTTTGAACAACTCATTGTCTAACTTTAAAGGAAATCTTTTATTAGCATCTCATGACCACGAAATGCTTTCAACTGTCTGTAACAGAATCATCGAATTGACTCCAAACGGAATCATCGACAGAGAAATGACTTACGACGAATATCTTGCTGATAAAAAGATCAAAGAACTAAGAGAAAAAATGTATTCTTAATTTTAGAAGAATATTAAACTCCATAAAAAAATCCTCAATTAATTTTGAGGATTTTTTTTGTAATATTTGGTTGACAATTATTTCGTTAATTTTGTTTTAGGCAAAGTTACTGTTCCCGGATCTTTCCATAATCCGTCTTTTTCAGCACGCTTTTTCACAGCTTCTGCTCTTTTATTGCTGTCCGGATGCGAATTAAACATTTTCTGAAATACTGACTGAGCCGTTCCTCCTTCAGATAATAAAGCTAATTTTTTGAATGCTGTGTAAGCTCCAACAACATTATAATTATTTGCTTTCATAAAATCGTAAGAATACGTATCGGCTTGAGATTCTTGTTTTTTACTGTGAGAAGCATCCAAAAATTCATTTGCCATTTTCCCAACCTGACTTTCATTTAAGGTAGCAACTGTATTTGAGGCCGATGAAGCAGCGTCTAAAGCTGCAGCTTTCAGATAAGCCGACTTAATAGCATCTTTGGTATCTTGATTTTTAACATGACCAATTTCATGACCAATTACAGCCAATAATTCATCATCTGTCATAATATCCATTAAAGAAGAAAAAACACGTACACTTCCATCTGCGCAAGCAAATGCATTGATGTCTTTCACTTTATAAACTTTATAATTCAGGTTTAAACCATCCTGAGATTTATGTTTTCCAAAAAGTTTATTCAGCCTTACCGTATAAGGATCTTTTGGGCCTGCGATTGGATTATTCTTATCCATATAATCAACAGATTCTTTAGATAGTTTTATGGCATCTGCATTTGAAAAAGATAAAGCTGAAGCTCCTTTAGATACAACACCCGCCGCTTTTCCAAGATTAATTTTCTGAGCCTGAACACCAGAGAAAGCACTTATCAAAAGTGCCGAAATGAAGATTTTTTTCATATTAAATAATTTGTACCGTGAAGATAATACTTTTCATCAAAATAAAATCCTTTTCCGGAGAGATACCGAAAAAGGATTTTTAATATTAAAAAAGAAATTATTTATACAATAAACAGACCTGCAATTGTTGCAGCATCTGAACCGCTAAGAACCTCATCATAAGCTGCAGATCCGGCCGCAGCTCCAAAAGCAGTTGCAGTATTAAATCCAGCTTGTACAGTCACATCTTCTCCTGCATAAACAGCATTGGTTGCAGGAGGCATACTTCCTCCGTTTGCCAATTCTATCCAACCTTTATTAGCACGCATTCTTCGCACCTGAGAAGCATGTCTCGCTTCTACAGAATGAATTTGTAAAGCAGCTTGAAGAACCGCCTTGTTAGACATCACATTTCCAGCTTGTCCTTTATAAGCTCTTACTCCTGTGTCTTCAAAAGCTTGCGCCAAAATCAAAAACTGTTGGTAATTGGTAAATGGTGTAAAATTTCCTCCGGCTGTAAAATCGAAGGTAGGTTTTGCTCCCGGTGTTTCTCCTAAAGAAGTTAATGTTGCTTTTAAAAATGCAACGTGAGCTGCTTCATGTTTAGAAATCTGCATAAAAACAGTACGGTCTGCTGTAGGAATTAAAGTTCCGGTGTTGAGACCTATTCTGTAATATTCATCTTCTAAATATTCCAGTGTTAATGCTAATTGAAGTGCATCTGTTAAAGCACTTTTCATCGCTGTTCCGGGAACATTGTCGTTAAAAGTTTCCGCTTTTGCGGTTGTGGTCATTAAACCTGCTAAACCTAATGGCAAAGCTGCAACTGCGGCTTTCTTTCCAAATGCTGAAATATCTGAAAGCGAACCTGATCTAGACGTTTGTCTTGTAAAAAAAGAATCGTCTGAAAGCTTATCTAGTAATTTAAGAATATTCATAATAATAGATTTAATTTGATTAGTTGATACCTTGTTCTTTCCAAGTGAATGGAGTTTTTATAAATCCTCCGGCTGCCATTACCACATCTTTTGGTTCTTTAGCAACATCCAGTCCGTTTGAATTGATGACATCATCTCCTGAAAACGCTGCAGTTCCCGGATTGATTAAATCTCGAATCGCGGAAGCATGCCTTGCTTCTACAGAAACAATTTTTCCGGCAATTACCAAATAAGCAGGATTGGTAATATATTTTCCGGCCGCATTATATGCTGCAACACCAGTATCTTCTAATGCTTTTGCAGTAGCCAAAACTGAGCTTCTATCATTAAAATTTACATTAGGATATTGAAATTCTAAAGTGGGTAAAACATTATTCGTTGCTCCGGAAATAGCAGCTTTGAAAAAATCTCGGTGGATAACTTCATGGTGATAAAGATCCGTAAGTACTTCTTTTTCAGCATTTGAAATACCGGAATAGAAATTATTAACGACTTTGGTGTAAAAATCTGCTTCTAACTGTTCAAGAGCATACGCATAATTGAGAACCCCTACATCACCTGTTCCTAAATCAAATATTTTGCTTGGTTCCATGTATTCGAAATCGTCGTCATCGCAGCCTATCAAAGTAAGGCCGGCAACGGCAATACCAATGCCGCTCAGTTTTAGAAAGTTTCTTCTGCCGGTATCCAGAGTTGCTCCCTGGTTAGAAACTTGAATTGGTTTTTTCATAATATAATTTTTAAATGGGTTTAGTATTTAAAATTACTTACGAGACTCTCAACGCTTCGGTTTTGCTAAATGGTAAAAAAAAATAAAATTCATTAAAAACTTAATTACAAATCATCATTTATATTAAAAATAACTTAACATAAAAAGAAGAATGAATTTGAATTTGAGCAGACATTTCAATAGCTTTTAAAATAAATTTTACCTATTTTTGTGACATGAGCCAAAAATGGATTTATAAACCCGAACCTGATGAAGAAATTGTAGATGGATTGAGTTCGTCGCTTGGTTTTGGAACTTTTGAATCCAAACTATTAGTTCTCAGAGGAATCGACAATTATCAAAAGGCGAGAGAATTTTTCAAACCTAACGTAACAGATATTCACAGCCCTTTTCTGATGGCAGATATGCAAAAAGCAGTAGAACGCATTGCAACAGCTATAGAAAATGGTGAAAAAATTATGATTTACGGAGATTATGACGTAGACGGAACCACTGCGGTTGCGCTGATGTATCTTTATCTCAGAAAAATTGTTCAAAAAAAATATTTAGACTATTATATTCCAGATCGTAATTCTGAAGGATACGGAATTTCTACCGAAGGAATTGATTTTGCAAAGGAAAATGGCTTTTCGCTTATTATCGCATTAGATTGCGGAATTAAGGCGATTGACATGATTAATTATGCCAAAACCAAAGACATCGAATTTATTATCTGTGATCACCACTTACCCGGAGATGAAATCCCCGATGCAACAGCGGTTTTAGATCCAAAAAGGGTTGACTGTAGGTATCCTTTTAAAGAACTTTCAGGATGTGGCGTAGGTTTTAAACTGTGCCAAGGTCTGAATACTATTTATAAAATTCCTGAATCGGAACTGTTTGAACTAACAGATCTTCTGGCAATTTCTATTGCTGCAGATATTGTTTCGATGACGGGGGAAAACAGAGTTTTAGCAAAAATGGGACTTAAAATGCTCAGAAAAACCCGAAACATGGGTCTGAGACTTTTGATTCCGGAAGATAAACTTTCTCATTTTGAAATTTCAAATATTGTTTTTGAAATTGCACCAAAAATTAACGCTGCCGGAAGAATTTCCCAAGGAAAAGCAGCCGTAGAATTGATGGTTTCAGACAACCTGAAACACGCTCACCAAATCGTAAGCGACATCATGAATCTTAACGATGAAAGGCGTGAACTCGACATGAACTCTACCCTTTCAGCGCTTAACCAAATCATAGAATCGCAACAACAAACAAAGTTTTCAACCATTGTTTACCATCCTGAATGGAATAAAGGGGTTATAGGAATTGTTGCTTCAAGACTTACCGAAACTTACTATAAACCTACATTGGTTTTCACAGACGGAAATAATGGTGAGATGGTAGCTTCGGCAAGATCTGTTTCAGATTTCGATGTACATGAAGCATTAGATTTATGCTCAGAATATTTCCTAAAGTTCGGAGGACATCACGCTGCAGCAGGTCTTTCTATGGAAAAATCGAAGTTTGAGGATTTCAAAATTAAATTTGAAAGAATTGTTGGTGAAAAAATAAAAGACCATCAAAAAGAACCGTCAATTACCATAGATGCTGATGTAAACATTGATGAAATTAACCGAGATTTTATCAATTTCCACAGAAAATTAGCTCCTTTCGGACCTCACAATATGAAGCCTAATTTGGTTCTAAGAAATCAGAAAATTTCCGGTTACTTAAAAACGATGGGGAAAGATAATAATCACCTGAAGTTTTACATCAAACAAGAATCTACCGGAAGAAATATAGAATGTATTGGTTTTAAACTGGGGCAATTTGCAGATGATTTCAGAACTAAGAATTTCGATATTGCTTTTACATTAGAAGAAAATCACTGGAAAGGAAATGTAACGCATTGCTTGAATATTAAGGATGTGAAATTTCTAGATTAGGTTTTAGGAGTTAGGCTTTAGGGATTAGAAAAACATATGGGAAATTATAAGGAATTAATTGTTTGGCGGAAATCTATAGATCTTGTAACAGATATTTATTCCTGTACCAAAAAGCCCTGAAATAATGAAAAAAATCGGCTTATTTTTCGGATCATTTAACCCAATTCATATTGGGCATTTGATATTGGCGAATTATATTCTTGAAAATTCGGATATGAACGAATTGTGGTTTGTGGTGAGCCCGCAAAACCCTTTTAAAGAAAAAAAGTCGCTTCTGAACGATCACAACAGGCTCGATATGGTAGAACTTGCCATCAAAAATTATCCGGATATGCGAGCTTCAAATATCGAGTTTTCTCTTCCTACACCAAGTTATACTATCGATACTTTAACCTATCTGAAAGAAAAACATCCGGATTATTCTTTTAGCTTAATTATGGGTGAAGATAATCTGGGAAGTTTACATAAATGGAAAAATGCTGATCTATTGATCAAAAATCATCACATTATTGTTTATCCAAGAGTTTTTGAAGGAAATAAAAAAGATCATGAATACACCAATCATGAAAATATTTCGCTTGTAAAAGCACCAGTTATTGAATTGTCTGCTACCGAAATTCGTAATATGATAAAGCAGGGTAAAAACGTAAGACCGATGCTTCCGCCAGAAGTTTTTGAATATTTGGATGGAAGTAGTTTTTATAAGTAGAAGTTAGAAGTTAGAAGTTAGAAGTTAGAAGTTAGAAGTTAGAAGTTAGAAGTTAGAAGTTAGAAGTTAGGCAAAATTATATATAATGGAATTTCTCGAAAATTTTTTCGCAAAATATGGTCAGGAAAAAGTCATCAAGTGGTTTAAGCAAATCTGTTTGGCTGAAGCAATTTCTTGGTTTTTCCTTTTTACCGCAATGATTTGGATTAGGGTTGATCCTGAAGGAATTTTACCGATTGTGTACATCAGTACAATTGGAAGTATTCACGGATTCTTTTTTACGCTTTATCTACTGTTTATTCCTTCTACAAGAAAAATATACGAATGGGATGATGAAGATTCTGTCTTTGCACTCATCGCCGCTTTTTTTCCTTTTGCCACAATTTGGATTGACAAAAAACTAGCACGTTTCGACAGAGAATAAAAAAAGGACTTTTTCAAGTCCTTTTCTGTTATAAATTTATTTTAAATTATTTAAAAATCTCTTTTCACATGACCTGTGACAGATAAAGTTCTGGTTACTGGTACTCCATTTACATTATCCGAATAAGTTCCGTTTATTGTAAAATCAATATAATTATTTACAGTTCCAAACTGGCTTATCTGAAGAGTCAGATTATTTCCTGCTGCAGGAATTGGAGCGTTTGGTCCATTAAAAACTGTAAAACCTGAAGTATAAGTTCCTACTGAAGTTATACCGTTAGCTTGAAGATTAAAGTATGGGCTTGTTCCAACCGGTAACTGATTATGCATGATACCTAAATAAGCAGCATCTAAATTTGCTGAAAAGCCATTAACACATGCCTGAACAGCCTGATTATCGATCTGATAATTAACAAACTCAGAAATCGTTCCGCAAGTGGTAATGTTTCCAAGATTTGTCACCGGGCTTATTCCTGTAAAAGCAATATTGCCACTTTCCTGTGCATTGGTAATATCTATTCCTTCAAGATTAAATTGTTGATTATTATTACATCCCACTACGTTAAACGAGAAATTACCATTAGTAGTTACTGCAGATATTGTTTGAAAATAATTTGTTGCTCCCACATATTTCAAATAAACTACTCCATCTGTAACATTAGCTCCACTACACGTTTTTAACACGCCTTTGATTTCATAATTAGGAACAGAAGCCAGTACAATATCCGGAATTGTATTTATCGTACCTGCGCTAAAAGGACCAACATTAACATTGTGT
Organism: Chryseobacterium sp. YIM B08800; assembly: GCF_026163565.1. Classification (GTDB taxonomy): domain Bacteria; phylum Bacteroidota; class Bacteroidia; order Flavobacteriales; family Weeksellaceae; genus Chryseobacterium. Next base: position 173,285 of record NZ_JAPDKN010000011.1, on the reverse strand, counting down.
ATAAGAGTTCCACAATTGTTGTAAATTCTTACCATCACTGTTTCATTTGCCGGAATCAATCCTGAAGCCAACCCATTTGCATCAGTATTTCCGTATACGTCATAAGTTTGCCCGAGTCTTCTTATGTAAACCTGTACATTACTTAGGGGCTGTCCTGCAGGATTTTTAACATTTACTTTCAGAGTAGCTACAGGAAACTGTGCATCACAATTCCACCATGAGAAATGACTTACATTTCCTACATAGGTATTTCCAACTTTTGTTGCAGAACCTTCTTCTTGCCAAATACCTGTAGTTTCGTTAAAAGACCATAACGGAATTGTTGCAGTAGACGTCGATATTTGAGTTGGATCAATAGCCACAGTCATCTCTGCAGTATGCCCATTGGCAATCTGAAGATTTTGCCCTGAAGCTCCCGTTAATTGCACATGAAGCATTCCGTAAGTTTCCATAATTCTTGAGTTTCCATTAGAATTATTGGCAAGAAAAGAACCCGGCATCAATTCATTAAGATATTGATCTGAGGGTTTTAGATGAAACATCGCAACGTTTACATTTCCGCTATAAACATTTCCGTTTGCATCTTTGAAACTGCCGTCAAATTTTACTTTTGTCCCATTTGGTAAAGAAACCGTTGCCGTTGCACCTGAAGAAATCGTAGAGGTATTGGTTGCAGGAATCATCATAATATTAATCTTGTTACTTCCATTGGTAGGAACCATTGTACGAAACCCATTTACAAAACCCGCTTTGGTAGCTTTTACATAGGCAAAGTTTTCTTTCACGTCTGCATTTTTGATTACGAAGATACCTTTAGAATTTGTTTGCGCTGTTGCAGAACCAATGGTTATTGTTGCACCAGAAACCGGATTTCCATCTGTAGAAAGTACGATACCATGAAAACTTCTCTGAGTATTGTTCCCAAAATTAAAATCGGTCGCCGGATTTTCCGGGTTGTCTAGCTCAATAAAAGAGTCGCTTTTGCACGAAATAAGAAGTGCAAGAATAAGGAATAAAGAATAGATTTTTGTCATAAGTTATTAATTTTTTTGTTCAATCTAAATTAATCAAAAAAAAGTGAATTTAAATATTTTTAAATTTAATTGTAACAAAATTCATGATTTAGTTGTCTAATTATATAAACAATTAAACATTACGAAATTTAAATTTCAAAATTTAAGACCTGTAAATCAGTGAGTTAAATTTTATTTAAAAACATTTACACTACTTTGTATTGCATGATACTAAATTTATTATATATCTTTGCAATGTAAAATAATAATAGATACAAGCATCTAAACTAAAAAATATAATTATGAAAACTCAAATATTCATCGCAGCACTTTTCTTTAGCGGATTTACTTTTGCCCAAGAAAAAAAAACGGATTCAGTAAAAACTCAAAAAATAGAAGAAGTTGTATTGAAAAAGCAGGTTTTCAAAAAACAAAGCGACCGTTTTGTATACGACGTAGCGGCATCGCCTGTAGCAAAAGGAAATACAACTTTCGATCTATTGAGACAGACTCCCCTACTTTCTACAACAGATGATAAAACATTAAAAATTGCAGGAAAAAATAATGCCCTAATCTACATCAACGGTAGAAAAACCAATATGGATGCTGAATCTGTAACTCAGTTTTTAAAAAATACTCCCGCAGAAAACATTCAGAAAATTGAAGTAATTACTGTTCCCGGAAGTGAGTTTCAGGTAGAAGCTTCAGATGGAATTATCAATATCATTCTTAAAAAGAAAATGAGCGACGGTCTGAATGGAAACATGAGAATGTCTAATTCTCAAAACAAATACAACGGAAGCTCTGCAAGTTTTTCAGCCAACTACAGAAAAGATAAATTAGGAATCAGTGCCAATTTGTATGGTGGAAACAATATTGATGCTCAACATTATGTTCTGAGAAACGGAAATGATCTATCTTCTAACGAATCTACAGGAAACATTGATGATCCGAATCAATATATTGGTGGTTATCTGAATTTTGATTATCAATTGACAGAAAAAAGTAATTTAGCATTATCATGGAACTCAAGTGCCAATAAAAGTTATAATTCTACGGTTAATTTATTTAATACCATCCGTGCATTTGATGAAAACACACAATCTTTTAAGACTAATTATACCAACTCTAGAAACAAAGAAGATGCTCGTTCTTACAATAATTCGGTTAACTTAAATTATGAATTAAAAACCGATTCATTGGGAAGTAAATTAAATGTAAATGCAGCTTATCTAAATTATAAAAGATTTCAGTTTACCGACAACAAAACTTTTTTCGCAGATTATGCAGGAAATAACACACAATTGAACCCAAACCAGACCATTATTCAGAATCTGCCACAAATCATCAATAATTTTTCCAGTACTGTAGATTATATCCAGAAGTTTAAGAATGATTTTACAATAGCTGTTGGTGGTAATTTTAATAAAACAAAAACTGATAACGACACAAAGAATGACACGTACAGGGAAAACCCAATACCTCCATTAAAAGCAGAAGAGCATAATCCTAATCACTTCATTTATGATGAAAATATTTATGGCGCCTATTTAACATTAGAAAAGAAATTCTCTGATAAACTTTCCGGAAAAATTGGTACCCGATACGAAATTACCAACAGCTTGGGAACTTCAGATAATGCTACCGAGGAATACAGAAAGATTGAAAGAAATTATAATAATTTACTTCCGTATCTGAGCGTTAATTATGCGATCAATGATAAAAATAACATTTCTTACGCATTTTCAAGCAGAATGAGAAGACCAAGTTTCTGGGAGCTGAATCCCGTAAGAAATATTCTTACCGAAAACAATTATACCCAAAACAACCCTTTTGTAAAAGCTTCGTCAACGTATAATCAAGAATTAACGTACATGTACAAAAGTTCTTATTTCTTGATTTTAAATCACTCTTACTTTAAGGATGTCATTACCCAAGTTCCGCTACAAGGGTATGCAAAATCTATGGATGGTACAATTAGCGAGCAGAATGTACTTCGTTACATAAGAACAAATTTTGGTGATAAACAGGAAATGTCTGCGATGGTGGGAATTCAAAAAACTTTCTTCAAACAATATCTAACGATGAATTTCAACGTGGGAGTACAGCACAATGTCAACAATGGCTCTTTAGCTGTAGATCCTACCAACGGAGATATTTTTCTTGATAAAGATGGAAAAGAAATTGTGTACAGTAATAATATCAAATCAACAAGTATCCTTATCCAAACCAATAACACGATTCGTTTAGACAAAAAGAAAACATGGTTTTTGGGAGTTAATTATTTCTTCGTAGACAAACAGCAAATTGAACTGGGAATGCTGAAAAACTTAATGAGTTTAGATTTAAGCATCAAGAAAAACTGGAACGACTGGACTTTTGCTTTAAATCTAAATGATGTTTTAAGAACAAACATCGTAGAAATTGAAGATTATCAAGCCAACGGAAATTACAACTATGTAAGAAACGACCAATTCAGAAGAGGTGGAACATTTAGTATCACTTATAACTTCGGAAACCAAAAAGTGAAAAAAGTAAGAGACATCGAAGGCGCATCAGACGCAATCAAAAGCAGAACACGTTAACATTCAATCTTCATATATTTTATTTTGTAAGAAACCCATCAAGAAATTGGTGGGTTTCGATTATATTTATGAGTATGAAAAAAAATCTGAAACTTTTATTTTTGATTTTAATTATTTTTAGCTGTAAAGAAAAAACGATTAGGCTCAATAATAATATTTCTTTCGATGTACAGAAGAATATTTCTTATGGAAAAAATTCTGCACAACAATTAGATCTCTATTTTCCTAAAAATAAAAATTCTATTAAAGGTATTTTTGTAATTGTACATGGAGGAGGTTGGAAAGCGGGAGATAAATCTGACCTTACTCGTTTTGCTCTTTCTATGATGGAGAAATTCCCTGATCATGCTTTTGCTAATATTAATTATAGATTGGCAAACAACAGTTCTTTTATTCTACCCAATCAAACTGATGATATTGATAATGCTTTAGATTTTCTCGTTAAAAAATCTGTAGAAATGAAATTTATTCCTCAATTTATTTTGCTTGGAAACAGTGCAGGTGCACATTTATCCATGTTATATGGTTACAACAGACTTTTTGATGACAAGCACAGAACAAAAATAAAAGCAATTGTAAATATTGTAGGTCCGGCAGATTTATCAGATCCCAATTTTAAAAACTATTCTGATTACGATTTTGTTGAAAAACATATGATCGATTTAACTAAACCAACTCCAACAGACATTCCAAATCAAGACATTCCAAATCCAGTTTATTGGATCAATAAAAATTCTCCACCCACCATTTCTTTTTATGGGAATAATGATCAGGTTATTCCGCTATCTCAGAAGAAAATTTTAGATTCTGTTTTGAATAAAAATCAGGTCTTTAATCAATCTTATGAGTTTCCGGGAGGTCATTTAGATTGGAATAATAAGAAAAATGCACCTTTTATCATTAATTCAATCAATGAATTCCTAATGCATACTGACGAAAAATAAAAAGCAGGCGTCGATTTTAAAAAAGCAAGCCTGCAATTAAAAAAAGCTGACGTGCTTTTAGGTAAATGCACGCCAGCTTTTTGTGAACTCCACGAAAGGAGTTTCTAAAGTACTATTATTTATTTCAAAATTATTCAGATTTAACAACTTCCGTTCTTTCTGAAACCCCGTTTGCATTAAACGCTTCAATCTGGAAATAATAAGAATCTACTCGGTCAGCTCCTGTGAAAAAATATTCATTTTTACCGTACACCATAATGCTTCCGTATAATTTATCCGGAGATTTTCCCCAATAAATAACGTAGCCATCGGCTTCTGAGTTTTGTTGCCATTTCATCCAGATGCTTCTTCTTTCACCATATTTTTTCGGGTCGGCTCTCAATGGAACAAAGTTCTGAACTTTTGCAGGTTTTGCACCCGCACCTTTTCCAAAAACTCTGAAACCGCTTAATGCAAACTTTCCTGTTGGCATTTTCAGATTTTCCATTTTTAAAAATCTTGCTTCGGCTGGTTTCTCCAATTCTACATAATCATGAGGAACGTCTTTGGTATTCTTACTTTTATCAACAATTACTTTCCATTTTTTGCCATCATTTGAGCCATAGATTTTATACTGATGCATTTTGCCTAAAGTTTTTCCCATAAACTCAACATCCTGATCTGCATAGTTTATCTGAATTGCATTAATGGTTGAAACTTCACCTAGATCGGTCTGAAACCACTCACCAGAATTCCCGGTTTTTGCACTCCAATAGGTTTTAATATCTTCATCGACCGCATTATTCGAATGATATCCTCCTAAAGTAGACGAAACTTGAACGGGTTTGTTATAATTTAGCAACATCCAGCCTGTGAAAAGTCCTTTAGAAAAATCTTTTCCTTGTGCAAACTGAGGAAGCAAAGTCGGATAATCACCATAAGCAGTGTTCGTGTACATTACATCATCTTTATCAAAACCTGCAGGCCAGATTCCCAAACGTCTTTCAAAATTATTTTTAGTGGAAATAAAAATGGTAGAAACGTGCCACCAGTTTTTATAATTATCTTCAAAAGTAGCACCGTGTCCCGCTCCTCTCGCAAAACCTCCGGGCTTATAAGAAAAAGGATTGTGCTGTTGGTATTCGTAACCTTCTAATGGATTTTTAGAAACGTAAACTCCGTCAGAATATCCGCTGAACTCTGTTGCCGGAGCGCCATATTGCATGTAATATTTATCTTTATATTTGGTTACCCAAGCTCCTTCCACAAAGGGTTGCAAGAAAACATTATCATTATATTCTCCAAATCTTTCCCAACCGTGATCTTCTGGTTTTAATCGTAAAATAGGTTTTACAAAACCTTCAGACTGCAAATTTTTAACTTTTACTTCAGTTCCTAAAAGAGGCCATTCATTGCTCGATCCCCAATATAAATAGAGTTTATTTTTGTCTTCATCATAATGAAAAGCAGGATCCCAAGCTCCCACTTTCAAAGTATCTACAGCAATTTTCCAATCATCTTTTGTAGGATTGGTGCTTTTCCAGATCGGGAAATCCTGTTCCCAGGTTGAACCGTAAACATATAAAGTATCTTTCATCGCCCAAACTGCTGGAGCGTTCAGATCGTGAGTATATTTATTATCTCTCAGGAATTTTCTTTTGATAAATTTCCAGTCGAGCATATTGTCACTGTACCAATATCCTTCCTGATTGGTAGAAAAAAGAAAAAGCTTTTTCTGAAAATTAACAATTACAGGATCTGCAGTAGCACGGTGTTTTCCTTGCTTTGAAAAAACTTCAAAAGGGGTGTAACCATAGTCGATATTGATTGGGTTGCAATACGTTTTCTGCTGTGCATTTGAAAAAAAGCACAGAAGTATTACTACCATGCTGAAATATAATCTCTTACTCATAATCAAAACTTTATATTTCTACAAATTTAAAGTTTTTTTAATGGTTGCTTAAGATTGAAGCATAAAAAAACTTCCGACCTTAGTTAAAGCCAGAAGTTTTTATTTTGTTTAATTTAAAATAATTTATTTTTAGGTAGAAAAACTCAACAAATATATAATTTGCGTTTCATTCTTCAGAAATTAAACCTAACAGGTTTTAAAAACCTGTTAGGTTTAGAAAATATAAAAAAACATCTGACCTTAGCTAAAGTCAGATGTTATTATTCTACTTGAATTAGAATATTTTATTTTTAGGTAAAAAAACCTCAGCTAACATACAACATGTTCTTCTGCCTCCGTTTGCTTGTATTAACTTTATTATTAAAAATTTAAAATCTGCCACTCATGAAATACGAACTAATCCAAAAACCGTTGATCTTGATGGCGTCCCTGAGAACCATTTCAAGAAAACGGGTATCGCCAAAGGCATGATCTTGCGTTCTTGCATTGGTTACAATTCCACGTTTGTGGATGGTAAAATCTGTAACGTCAGTAAGGGAAGTTTTATGGTAAATAGAATTCCACATATTATATTTGAATTCACGCAGATCTTCAAAATATTTTTTGTTGATAAATTCTAAACCGCTTTCATTATAGTAAAGTTCCTTTCTATTGAAAATATTATTTTTCAGGAAGTAGAAAACGTGTTTTGAAGGTGCAACTTTTTTCACAAAAACTTTCAACGCTTCATCATCTTTGCTATCGAAAGCCTGTATAAGCGCAAACTTCATTTCATCAAAAGTTTTATAGCCGTCGTGAGGTTGCATTTCTTCTTCCACACCAATGAAAACACCTTTATTATTGATGACTTTCATCTTTTCTTTTGAAAAAGTGAGCGCTTCTTTCCCTTCAAAAGGAGCGATCTCATCGAAAGTATTTGGGTTTAAAACTTCATTTCTCTCAGAAATCAATTGGTAGGTTTTTCCTGTTTTAGCTTTAAACAGATTATCAACTGAAATTTTTTCCAGATAGCTGTATTTAAAAGGGATTAAAACCGTATTGTTAAAATCTATTACCCCATATTTACTGTTCTTTTTAGCAACAAAACTAAGAGGTTTCGCCATTGTATGGAGTTTGCTGAGAGAGATTTCATCATATAAAAAATCTACAATTACGGTATTCTGAGCATCAACAATTCCGTATTTTTTATTTTTTACAACCACAAAATACAATTTATCTCCATCAAATTTTTGTACGATATTGTCGTATTCAAAAGGGCTTACGGTCTTCTTTTCAAACTCGCTGAACAAAGCATATTTCCCGTTTTTGTTCTGAAGAGCCATGATTGAATTTCTACCCGAGTGAAACGGATTGATCAGCAAATCTTCGTCGTAAATATATCGGTAAGACAAAATATCTTTCATCAAAACCTTCTGATCTTTTGTAATAACCGTATAAAGATTATCTTTTTCAAGAAAATAAATCGGACTGTTTTCGGTATTGGAAGGTGCTACTCTTTCGTAATCGTCAGGTAAAACTTTCTGTCCGTTATAATTAAACAATGTCTTTTTTATATCATTAAAACCGATGATAAAATCGTCATTATCATTTAAATGCTCGTACTGAACAGGAATTATCAGTTTCTTTTGATTCAAATCAAAAAGACCTGTCTTATCTTTATTTTTTACGGTAATCAGATGTTGTCTGTCATAATCCAAATAATCAAACCCGTCGTATTCAAAAGGGATGAGTAAGTTTCCGTTGCTGTCTGTAAGTCCGAGCTTTCCGTTTTTCTTAATTTTTAGATATTTGGAAGAAAGCAATGCTTCGATGGGAGCTTCAGATTCGAGGTTGGGATTTTGCTGAAGGTCAGCATTCAGAAGTACATACTTTTCAGCTTTAGAAACATTGTAATTCTGATCTCTTTTCTCAACACTTTTGAATTGTGGACTCAGCTTTTTGTTTTCATTAAGAAAAATTCCGACCAAATTATTCTGAAAAACATAGTATGATTTTTTATCGTAATCAAGATTTATTTTTTCATACTCAAAAGGCAGAACTGTCTTCCCGGAATGATCTAAGATCCCAAACTTTTTATCTTTGATGCCAATCAGGTATTTTGCATTTTCTCTGATCTCTACAATTCCTTTATAAGGTTTAGGCTTGTTATCATACATATTTCTCTGAAAATACAGATCATCGTAGACCAAACCGGAAACCTCTTTCCCGTCTTTAAGAATTCCGAATTTATCATTGAGTTTTACCACCAAAAGATTGAGGAAAAGTGTAGCTTCTGTATATTTATTCTTTACAACCGTTCCATTTGAAAAGATAAAACTCTGTTTACCATCGTAATCATCGGTTATGAGAATTTCATTGTTATAAAAGATAATTCTTGAGAAATCTCCTTTTGCAAAAAGCTTAAGATCTGGTCTAAAAATTTCCGTATTTTTCCCTTTTTTGGCAATGTAAAATACTCTGTCGGTCGTTATATCATCATATTGCAAAGGAAGCAAAATCTTACCGTTTCCTTCGATAACGCCTTTGAGATTTCCTTTTGTAGCAATTAAACCTGTATTGGCAAAATCTAATTTATCATACTGTGGCGTAACGGTTACTTTACCTAAATTACGAACGCCGTATTTTTTGTTTTCCTGAAAAATCGTCATGCCCTCACCTTCACCTCTGGGAACTGAAGGAGGCATATATGACGGTGCTTTGATCCCTTCATAATTTCCTCCTGTAGATCTGGGAGGAACCTGAGCAAAAAACGAAACTGAAACAAAAAGTGATAGAATGCCTGAAAAATATTTCATCTTCAAGAGGTTATTTTTTAGGTAAAAAAACCTCAGCCAACATACAACGTGCACTTCCACCTCCGTTTACTTCGATGGTATTTAAATCTGAATAAATGATTTCACAATATTTTTCAATATTAGAAATTTGTTCAGCATTCAAAGACTGATAAGCAGTCTGGCTCATTACTAAATATTTTTCGCCATCTTTATTTTGTACCTGAAGCATATTTCCGGCAAATTGCTGCATTTGCTCTTCAGAAATTTCAATAATCTCTTTTCCTGAATTTTTAATGGTTTCAATAACTTTGCTTCTCTCCAATTCAGAATCAATACAGTCTAAGCAAATTACTACGAATTTATCGGCAACACACATCATGACGTTGGTATGATAAATTGGAAGTCTCTCTTCACCAACCGTTTGAAACGAATGGAAAACAACAGGTGTAAATCTGTATTTAGTACAAAACTCTCTGAATAAACCTTCATCAAGCCTTAAGGAAACAGATCCGTAAGCAATTCTGTTGTCATGATCGAAAATCATACTTCCTGTTCCTTCGAGAAAATGTCCCTGAATTTCAGGCAATGACCAATCATCAATTTCAGAAACTTCAAAACCTTGATTTTTGATACTCTCAATAATATCTTCTCTTCGCTCTACTCTTCTGTTTGAAGCGAACATCGGATATAAAACTACCTTTCCATCCTTGTGGAAACTTACCCAGTTATTTGGGAAAATAGAATCCGGAGTATGTGGATCGATGGTATCTTTTATGGTAATAACATTAATTCCTTTACTTCTCAGTTTTTCAACAAAAATTTTGAATTCTGCCAAAGCTTTTGACTGAATATCTGCGCCTTTCTGCTCTACCTGAAAATAATTATTCTCTGCCGTTTCTGCATTATAACCGAATGCAATCGGCTCTATCATTAATACTGTATCTGTTGTCTGCATTTTATCAATTTAAAAATTAAATGATTGAAAGATTAAAAAAATTCGCTAAAACTCTCCAACATAATTAATCTCTAACCAATGGCATTGTAGAGCATCTCAACAAACCACCCATTTTAGAAATCTCTCTGTACGGAATTTCTTCAACGGTCATTCCCCAAATATCTCTTAAATGATTGTTCATTCTTGTAAAAGCTTTATCTGAAACCACGACTTCCGGAGAAATTGAGAAAATATTCGGGAACATTTCAAACATTTCTTCGTCTGTAACGTGGAAACAATTTTCTTCACCGAAGATATCAATGATCAGATTATAATCGCTTTCGTCTACAAAACCGTCTTTGTAAATAATGCATTTATCTTTACCAATCGGATTGAATGTACAATCTAAATGCAAAATTCCTTCATACGGAATTTTGTCGTTTTTCTTTAATTCCAAATCAATAATTCTCTTCTTAGGAAAATATTCTTTAAGAATTTCGATAGCGTATTCGTTGGTTCTTGCCGTTTTATAATTTCTGTAATCTTCACTAAAGCAAGTTCCGATGAAAAGAAAATCATTCCAGACAATTACATCTCCGCCTTCAATGTGAGCTGTTTCCGGAAGGTTGATAATTTTTCTCCACGCTACTTTTTCGTAAACCGTTTTGTAAGCTTCCTGCTCATCTGCTCTGTCGGCAATTACATTTGAAATAATCATTTTATCGTCGATTACAAAAGCAACATCTCTTGCAAAGACCTGATTATAATCTTCAATAATATCCGGACGAAGAACTTCTACATCATATTTTTTCAGCACCGCTTCAAAAGCATTCATTTCGTTGACGATATCTGCTTCTTTCGGATACATGTTGTGCTCTATGGTATAATATGATTTTGCATCATAGCTTTCTTCCAAAGTAGGAACACCGCCCATAGAGTTGGGTTGACCTAAAACCACAGACCTCAGTCTTCCGGTTTCGTTTTTAATATTTAATTTCATAAATAATGAGAATTAAGCAAATATAATCAAACCGATGTGATGCTGAAAATTTTTGTAACCCAGAATAAACAGAGCATTTCTAAGAACTTTTGTACATTGGTGAATCTCTAATCATTTCATCTAATGAAGTGAAAACTTACAGATAGAATTAATGATAATCAACTTAATTTCAAGCACAATATCTTTGTTAAATTTTTAAAAATAAATATTTATGTTTAAAAACAAAAAAAATCCCAAAGCAAAAAACTTTGGGATTTATATTTATTTGAGAAAACAATATTATCTGTTTGCAATATCGATGTAATCTCTTTTTTGAGCTCCTTGGTAAACCTGTCTTGGTCTTCCGATTGGATCTCCTTTTAGTCTCATTTCTTTCCATTGAGCGATCCATCCCGGAAGTCTTCCCAATGCAAACATTACTGTGAACATTTCTGTAGGAATTCCTAACGCTCTGTAGATGATTCCAGAATAGAAATCTACGTTTGGATATAATTTTCTTTCGATGAAGTATTCGTCTTCAAGAGCTACTTTTTCTAACTGCATAGCAATATCAAGCGCTTTATCTTCAATCCCTAAAGCTTCTAATAAATCGTCAGCAGCTTTTTTGATGATTTTTGCTCTTGGATCGAAGTTTTTGTAAACTCTGTGTCCGAATCCCATCAAACGGAAGCTATCATTTTTGTCTTTAGCTTTAGCAACATATTTAGATACATCACCACCATCTTTTTCGATTAATTCAAGCATTTCTATAACTGCTTGGTTTGCACCACCGTGAAGTGGTCCCCAAAGTGCAGAAATACCAGCAGAAACTGAAGCAAAAAGACCTGTGTGAGCAGAACCTACCATTCTTACAGTAGATGTAGAACAGTTTTGCTCGTGGTCAGCGTGAAGAATTAATAATTTATCTAAAGCAGCAGTTACCACAGGGTTGATTTCAAACTCTTCATTTGGTAATCTGAACGCCATTTTGTAGAAGTTTTCTACATAGTTTAGGCTGTTATCTCCGTGATTTAATGGTAAACCTAAAGTTTTTCTGTAAGTCCAAGCTGCAAGGTGAGCAAATTTAGCGATCAATAATTCTGCAGCAACATCCATTTCTTCTTTTGAGCTTACATCAACCGCTTTAGGGTTAAATGCTGTTAAAGCAGAAGTAAGAGTAGACAAAACTCCCATAGGATGAGCAGAACGAGGGAAAGCATCGATGATTTTTTTCATCTCCTCTGCTACGAAGTTATATTTTTTGATGTTACCATTGAAGGTATCAAATTGTTCTTTTGTAGGCAATTCACCGTGAAGTAAAAGATACATTACTTCTGTGAAGTTTGATTTTTCAGCGATCTGCTCGATAGGATAACCTCTGTAGAACAATTCTCCTTGGTCACCATCAAGATAAGTGATGTCGCTTAAAGTAGCTCCTGTATTTTTGTACCCTAAATCTAAGGTAATTAGACCGGTTTGGTCTCTTAATTTTGAAATATCTATTCCTCTGTCTCCGATTGTACTATCCACGATTGGATATTCATACGAATTACCGTCGTAATTCAATACCACTTTGTTGTCTGACATTATTTAATTTATTTTGTTTAAATATACTATTTATTATAAAACACGGCAAACAAAAAATTTCGCTTGCCGTTATTTATAAATTCAATGAATTATCTTTTGATTTTAAAAGCATCTAATCCTGGGAAATAAGCAGTATCTCCTAAAGCTTCTTCGATTCTTAATAATTGGTTGTATTTTGCCATTCTGTCTGATCTAGAAGCCGAACCAGTTTTGATCTGACCACAGTTCATAGCAACCGCAAGATCAGCAATAGTAGAATCTTCAGTTTCACCAGATCTGTGAGACATTACTGATGTAAACTTGTTGTGCTGAGCCATTTGTACCGCTGCCATTGTTTCAGAAAGAGAACCAATTTGGTTTACTTTTACCAAGATTGAGTTTGCAATTCCTTCTTTTACCCCTCTTGATAATCTTTCAACATTGGTTACAAATAAATCATCACCAACTAACTGTACTCTGTCACCGATTTTATCAGTTAACATTTTCCAACCTTCCCAGTCATTTTCCTGCATACCGTCTTCGATAGAGATGATCGGATATTTGTTTGCCAATTCAGCTAAGTAAGAAACCTGTTCGCTGCTTGAGAACTGAGGCGCATCTGCAGTCTGGAATTTTCTGTAATCGTAAACTCCGTCTTTATAGAATTCTGAAGCTGCACAGTCTAATGCGATCATTACATCGTCACCAGGTTTGTAACCTGCTTTTTCAATTGCCTGAAGTAAAGTATCTAAAGCATCTTCAGTTCCTTTGAAAGTTGGCGCGAAACCACCTTCGTCACCTACTGCAGTAGAAAGACCTCTTGAATGAAGAATAGATTTCAGGTTATGGAAAATCTCAGTTCCTTTTCTCAATGCATGAGAGAAAGAATCTGCTTTTACCGGCATTACCATAAATTCCTGGAAAGCAATCGGCGCATCTGAGTGAGAACCACCATTGATTACATTCATCATCGGAACCGGAAGTGTATTTGCATTTACACCACCAATATATTTGTATAAAGGTAATTTTAATTCGTTTGCAGCAGCTTTTGCAGCAGCTAAAGAAACTCCAAGAATTGCGTTTGCTCCTAGTTTTCCTTTATTTTTTGTACCATCCAGTTCGATCATAATCTGGTCGATAAGATTCTGATCAAAAACTGGAAGACCCACCAATTCTGGTGCGATTACTTCTCTTACATTTTCTACAGCTTTAGAAACCCCTTTTCCCATCCATTCTGAACCACCATCACGCAATTCAACTGCTTCATGCTCTCCCGTAGATGCACCTGAAGGAACAGCTGCACGACCCATCGCACCACCTTCCGTAAATACATCAACTTCAACTGTAGGATTTCCTCTGGAATCCAAAATTTGTCTCGCTTCTATGTAAGAAATGTAACTCATTTTTTATCTATTTTATAGTTTATACAAATTTAATCAAAATTTAAATTTTGAGCGAATTGAAGAGGTAATTTCTGTATTTATCTGAGTTAAATTTTAGTTAATTTTAAGATTATGATAATTTTAGATTTGAAAATAAAAAAGATCAAGCAAATTTTATTTTCAATTATATTTAAAACAACAAAAAACCTTCTTTGAAATTACTTCAAAAAAGGTTTTCGTTCATATAGTTTTATTTACCTATTGATTTTTTACTGCATCGAAATTGAAGCTGACATTTAAAAATCCGAAGAAATTATTATTTTTAATATCATACTTTAATATTAGAGGAATCCAGAGATTTTTTAAGATTCTTACTCTTAAATCTGCATTTGCTAAAAATTGATTGTTTTTTTCTTCATCCATTAATCCTGAGAAAATTCTTTTAAATTCGAAGTTGGGTTTGAATTCGACAAGAGAAACTTCTTTTTGCTTTAAGAGCTGAATATTTAATCCTATTTGGCTATTCCATTCTCTACGTTTGATATACTGATTTACTCCTATACTGTCTTTTGCATTAAATTCGCTTCTTACATCTAATTCAAACATATTTTTTGGGGATTTCAAACCATGCAAGTAAACAAGATTGAATTTATATTCGTCAAACAGTTTAGATTTTTCTTGAATGGTATTTCTAAAGCCAACTGATAGCAATGGTTGTAATTTTATTTCCTCAATTTTTTCTAATATTGTTTTTTCTAATTCAATGCTTGTCTCCGAGAAATTATCCGGAAGGAAAGTAACAAAATCTTTAGGAAAATTATCAATCGGAATAACATATTTATCAGAATTCATAGCAATTGCTTCATCTAGTTTTTTCATTTTAGCCTCCAATTCGCTATCTTTTGTATCTACTAAATGAAAATAATATTTTGCTTTGGACTCTATCAAAACACGTGAATAAGTGGTATACAAATTTTGCTCATTAGATCCGTAAAGAGTATTTACTGATAAATCTCGTTTATTGATTATTGTCCAATCGGCACCGTAAGTAAAGCCTTTAAATTTATAATCATTATCCACGTTTGCTCCTATTTCGATTTGAAAATTTCTCGTAAAATTTGCCTGTTCATAATTAACATCCGTAAACTGACTGCTATCTGCTCTCACTTTTAGAGCATATAGACTCGTTTTTATTTGAAATGCTTTCTTTTCACCCGTTAAATCCTTAAAAGCCAATTGTCCAAAGTCTGCAAAAACATCCTTCCAGTTTCCTGTCTTAGATTTATTTACTTCTTTTAAAATTTGTGCCGATCTATTTTCTTCCGAGTGAATAACTTGCCCCTTACACAATGACATTCCTAATGTCAAACTTAATATTATAAATCGTATTGTTCTCATTATCTTGTTCTAAAATAATATGTTGCATTAACTCTATTCCCTTGTTGAATAGATGGCGTCGCAGTCGAGATATTGCTTACTTCTATCTGATCATTATTAAAGTAAACTCTAATGGTTGTTTTTCTATTTGGGGCAATTGGATTAGTTCCAAAAACACACAACATATAACTTCCATTTAAACCTTCATAATTTTTTTCAAATCCGTACTCACTTATAAATTCTTCCATAAGTAATCCGTTTCTATATAAAAGGCAATAAAAGCCCATAAATGATTTTCCACCTTCTATTTTTACATTAATTCTAAAATTTGCCATGATTAATTATTTTTGATTGTTGATTTATTTTTTTGGAGAAGGCGATAAAAGCCCGGCTAAAGCACCAATTGCACCAGAAGAAATTGTTGCGAAAATTGTTACTAATTGACTATCCTTATCGTGATTTCCCGTTAATGCTAAAACAACGAGCCCGATAATTATCATAATAATGGCAATACCAAGCATCATCACAATAATTCTATAAATCCATGAATCTGTATCTTTTGGATTGGTCGTTTCTACATTTTTTATTGCTTCTATAGGATTAATTTTAAATCTCTGCTGAAGGTCATCGTTGTTTTTCAAAGCTGTTTCTAAATCTTGAATGCTGTCATTGATAATAGTTTTCATGGTTACTCGCTTTTAAAATTTATACTTCAAAGTTCCTTCTAAAAAAGCCCCATGTCAATTACACAAACGGGTGATTCTCACAACAAAAAACAGCATCATTAAAAAATGATGCTGTTATATTTAGCTTAAAAAAATAGTTATAAATCTATTCTGAAAAACAAATGAGTTCCGTTTTCGGTGGTCACTTCACAATGTCCGTTTTGTTCCTCCATTCTTTTTTTCATATTTCGGAGACCGTTTCCTTCTGGTTTTTCATGATTGATACCTATTCCATTATCGGAAATTTCCATCATGAATTCTTTGTTTTTTTGAACAAACGAAAGTTTTAGTTGGTTCGATTGGCTGTGTTTATAAGCATTATTCAATGCTTCTTTTAAACATAGGAATAAATTTCTCCTTTGTTCTGTAGTAATGGTAGTTTCAGAAATTACATTTTCATCTTCAATGCTCAATTGAATTTTTGTTTTCTTAAGAAAATTCTGTGCATATATTTTTGAATAGTCTATAAAACTTCCCAACGTATCATTTCCGGAATTTAAGCTCCAAAGCATTTCCCGCATCGAGATATTCATTTCTTCAGAAGTTTTCAAAAGTTCAGCGATGTCACTTTTTAAATCTTCATCTTCGGCTCGTTGTTTTAGAAATTCTGCCTGAAGTTTTAACGCTGAAATTCCTGCTCCGAGATCATCATGCATATCGTGAGAAATTCTTTCTCTTTCTTTTTCTATGGATTTTTGCTTTTCAAGTTCTTTTTGGAGGAGCTGGTTTTGGTATTCTGATTCTTGAAGTTGTTTTTCTTTAAAATAAAGGAGTTGTTTTCTGTTGTAAATTAATACCACAAAAATTATAAAACCCACGAATAGCATCATTACTACAATTGCAATAATGTAAACAATTTTTATTTCATCAGGAAGATTTTTCATTTTTTACAAAATAGGCTACGAAGAAAAAGAGAATAAGTAATAATATTTACCATAGTGAATATCATTGAAATACTTTTTAAAAAAGCAGGATCAAAATTATTGAAATAATACATTGGAAGACCTCTAAATAAAAAGAAGACTGACCAAATTAAGAGACCACAACTTATCCAAAATGACATTTTATCAAAAATTGCCCCCTCAACTTTTTGATTTAAAATATATACAAACCAGCCCATGCTTCCAAAAATGTAAAACAGAGGCAACAAAGCAAGGGTGAAAGAGCTCAACTCTGCAAAGTTATATTTGGTTTGAAGAATAAAAGTAATACCAAAAAATACACTAAAAACTAATGTCCAAATATTTCTGTAAATTTTTTCTGGAAAATTCTCTCTAAAAAAGTAGAAAAAATACAAATACGATATCAGGATAAAAATGAAAAATAAATAGTTAGAATTTATTACCTCTTTCAATTTGATAATCGGGAATATAATATCTAGTACAGTCACCATTGATAGATAAATATAAAAATGAAACTGCTGTTCAGATTTACCTTTTACCAACATATATATTGAAACTAAAAGATTAATCAGAACTACAATTTCATAAGTTATATTTAAAATTTTCAATTCTATTAATTTGGAGGTGAAAGTGAATTTAGATCGTAATTTTCTAATTCTGGAATTACTTTACCATCTGAATCAATCGCATCGGTTAAAGTAGCTAGCTGCCCAATTTCCTGATTATACTTTTTCACATAATAACTTTTATTTTTTGCGATTGTAATACTATTTGGATCTACTACTTCAGCCAATTTAAACTTTAAATTTTTAAACTTAACATTTTCATATCTATCATGAGATTTAATTATTCCTTGCTGTATCCCAAAGTCTATAACATCAATACTTAAATATTCTGTATTATTTTTTGTAATGCAGTATTGATTGATATGGAATTTAATATTTTTCTTGTAATTTTCGTGCATGATAAGAAAATCATCCGGAGTTATTTCTATCGTTCCAGAATTAACAGACATCATTCCATAATATTTGTTATTAATTAATTGCCCACTACCATCAAAATAACCTAACAAAATATAAAGTTTTCCATCATAAGATTTTAAAGAGGTGTATTTACTATTTAAATTACTATCAAATTGAACAAAATAAAGCCGAATTACTGACACCTTATTATTACTTTGAAGAAAAGTACAGATTTCCAGCCATTCTTTTTTCTCTAAAATAAATTCATCCCCATTCAATAATTGTTGTTTATTTAGTTCAAGAAATGTTTTGCCTTTAAATGAACTTTGCATTCTTGCAGCAACTTCAGGAGGTACAGGATCATATTGTGGTTTTAATTTGGTAATCTCTTGTAACTCTTTTAGAAATTTTTGATTTCCATCACAATTTGTGAGTAATAAAAGAATTATTACACTCAAAAGAAGTTTAATTTTTTTCATAACTCTTAGTTTTTAAAATGGTTAAATTTATTAATAGCCTCCACTTTGTTATTGACGTGAAGCTTTCTGTAAATATTTCCGACGTGTTTTTTTACCGTATCAATGCTTACAAATATTTTATCGGCAATTTCTTTATACAAAAGACCTTGTGATAAAAGTTCTACGATTTCGGTTTCGCGTTTCGTAAGTTCTTCCAAGTCTTTTATTTCAATCGTCTTCTTTTCGAAATGAGCTAAAACTCTTCTTGCAATTGAAAAACTCATAGGAGCGCCTCCGTTGTAGACATCACGAATAGAACTCAGAATTTTATCCATGCTTTCGCCTTTTATGAGATAGCCCATTGCTCCGGCTTTTAGAGAATTAAAAATCATTTCTTCATCTTCAAAGCTAGTACACATGATGAATTGGGTTGTTGGCATATCTTTCTTCAGTTTTCCGATAATATCAATACCGAGCATATCCTGAAGCTGGATATCCATCATCACTACATCCGGAGAAATATTCAAAAGTTTTTTAAGAGCCGTATTTCCGTCAAAAAACTGAGCAATCACCTTCATATCATTTTGATAATCGATGACTTTCTTCAACGCATTGTTGTAGTTTTTTTCGTCTTCTACTATGGCGATAGAAATGCTCATATTGTTTGTTTTTGTAAAGACAAATTTCAACAGAAAACAAAACAGAAACAATTACACTTTTGTGTAATAATAGATTTTTGAGCTCGGGTTATTGGTTTGTTTTTTGTTTTTATTAAATTTAAAGAAAATTTAGGAATTAAGAAATTAATTTAGATTAATAATATCAAAAATAAACTCAATGAAAAAAGAACTTATCCTCTCGATAGGCATTTTGATGTTTTCGTTATCAAGTTGCAAAAAATCGGCAGAAGGAAATAAAGGGATAATAAAAGCTGATTCTGCAAACAAAGAAATTCTTGCCGATAACGGAGCCGTAGATTCTACGATTGCTTATAACACCGACATCAACGGAAAAAAAAGTGTAAAAACAGACTTTGTTTACAAAGCGACCGATAAATCTTTGGTAAAAGTGGTCTTCAACTATGATCCTAAAAACAGAACCGTTTCTATCACCAATAACAATAAAACATTTGTGTTGGAAAAATCGGAAGCAAAAGTAAACGAAACGATTTATAAAAAAGATGATATGACTGCTACTGTAAAAGGAGACAGCTTAATTATTCATCAAGGTGATAACATCATCGAACTGGAAAGAACAAAAATTTAAAAACACCTTTTTAATCTTGTCTTGAAAAGCTAAGTAACGAAAAATAAAAAGCAGGAGAGCTTTTTAAAATTGCACGCCTACATTTTATAAAAGCTATCGTGGATTTTTGCAAATGACAAGAGTTTTTGTTATAATCCTCTAATTAATTTCCAAAGAATCATTTGCAAAAAAAAACCGTTTCAGAATCTGAACGGTTTTTATGCATTAATCTACTTTATATTTGACAGCTTTATCTAATTCTATAGGATTATAATTATTTATAATTTGAAGTTGATAATCTTTTTTAATACTTTTTAAACCTTCTAAATTGCTAATATGCTTATCAAATATAGTTAGTCCCCAAGTTCCTTCTTTCATTGTATAATATTCACTGAATGGATTATTATAGTTATCTATTAATAATTTCTGATATTGCTGTAATGTAATAGATATTGGATTTACACCTAAATTAGATTCAACAATATTAGAAGTATCATACTTTGACAATATTTTATTAATAGAAGTTAATTTATAATTAAAATTATCTTTTGAATCTTTAACTTCAAATATTAAACCCGGTAGTCCTCTAAATTTATATGGTCCTTCTGAAACAGGTATTTCAGGAGAGAACCAAGCTATCCATTTTCGCCCGCCCCAAATAGTCTCAGCTTTTTGTAATTTATAATTATTTGAAAATTTTGTTTGAGATAGTATTTTCCAGTTGATCTCATCTAAAGAAATATAATTGTAGTATTTATCTTCTAAATTTACAAAATTTTCGTTCTTAAAAGAACCTATTTTTCTTTTTAAGACTTGCTGTATAGGAAAAGTATAAGAAATAACACCTCCATTTTTCAATAAAGAATCTAGTTTAATTAGTTTTTTATAATAAAACTTTGAGTAATCTTTTTGCACATCAAGTACCATTTCAATATTATCACTGTTTTGTTTCAACGAGTCCAGTTTATAACTGAAGTCATACATTATTCTATAGTTTTGAGAATAAGAATATTGAATTAAAAAAAAGAAAAAAAGAAAATATTTATACATTCACAAGATATTAGCATAATTCTTTTGCCATACTCAATGCTTTTCCACAGTCTCCTCCTGGATCAGTATAACAAGATTGGCTTCCTTGTCTGTTAGAACATGCTACACATTGTTTACAACTCTCACCTCCACCAGTTCCATCATCAAATCCTAAATCAAACTCTGCGCCTCCACCGCCATAAATTTCTTTTAAATTTTTTCTCGAAATTTTTTTTAAATTTTTCATAAATAATAATTTTAATTTGTTTATACTTTTCTCGTTGAAAAGTGTTTTTCAAAACTAAAAAATAAGATTATCATTTCCAAATTTAATTTAGAAAAATCGTATAATTAACATTTTCAACCACTTATTAATTCAATTTGTTAAATATATTTAACAAAAAAATATTGAAATACATATTATAATACTTTAAAAAGTTACAGAAAAATGAAAGTTTAATTTTTTAAACATAAAAAACCGCTCAGAAATCTGAACGGTTTTTTTATTTATATCCGGATGAATATTATTCTCCAGCTTTCTCTTCTGTAGAATCAGTAGTTTCAGCTTTTGGCTCTTCTACTTTTTCTTCTACTACAGGAGCTTCAGCAACTACAGCTTCTTTTTTAGTAGCTGTTGTAGATCTTCTGCTTCTTCTTGTAGTCTTCTTCTCTTCAGCATTAGGGTTGTAAAGCTCGTTGAAATCAACTAACTCGATCAAAGCAGTATCTGCAGCATCACCAGGTCTGAAACCAGTTTTGATGATTCTCGTATAACCACCGTTTCTTTCAGCGATTTTCGGAGCTACAGTTCTGAACAATTCAGTAACCGCTTCTTTATTTTGAAGATATGCGAAAACAATTCTTCTGTTGTGAGTAGTATCTTCTTTTGCTTTAGTTAATAGAGGCTCAACATATACTCTTAAAGCTTTTGCTTTAGCTACAGTAGTGTTGATTCTTTTATGCTCAATTAGAGAACAAGCCATATTAGAAAGTAACGCGCTTCTGTGAGAAGAAGTTCTTCCTAAGTGATTGAATTTTTTACCGTGTCTCATTATTATTTAATTATCAGCGTCTAATTTATATTTTGCAACGTCGAAACCGAAGTTAAGACCTTTTGAATGCACCAATTCTTCTAGTTCTGTCAAAGATTTTTTACCAAAATTTCTGAATTTCATCAAATCAGACTTACTATAAGAAACAAGCTCACCTAGAGTTTCTACTTCAGCTGCTTTCAGACAGTTTAGGGCTCTTACAGAAAGATCCATATCTGCTAATTTAGACTTCAATAGTTGTCTTGTGTGAAGAGTTTCTTCATCGTATTGGATAGATGCTTTCACCGCTTCAGTCTCCAAAGTGATTCTCTCATCAGAGAACAACATGAAGTGATAAATTAATATCTTAGAAGCTTCAGTTAAAGCATTCTGAGGGCTGATTGAGCCATCAGTTTCTATATCTAATACTAGTTTTTCGTAGTCTGTTTTTTGCTCTACACGGTAATTTTCAATACTATACTGTACTTTTTTGATCGGCGTAAAGATAGAATCAATAGCAATAGTACCTACAGGTGCATTGTTTGATTTGTTTTGTTCAGAAGGAACATATCCTCTTCCCTTTTCTATATTAAACGTAATTTCAAAAGTAACGTCAGAGTTTAGATTACAGATCATCAAGTCTGGATTCAAGATTTCAAATCCGTTGATAGACTGTCCTAAATCTCCAGCAGTAATAACAGTTTGACCAGAAACTTTAGCAACCACCTGCTCTGAAGCTTGGTTTTCTGCTGTAGCTTTAAGTCTTACCTGCTTAAGGTTAAGAATAATTTCGGTAACGTCTTCAATTACTCCTGGGATAGTTGAAAATTCGTGCTCTACACCTTCTATTTTGATAGATGAAATAGCGTATCCTTCCAGAGAAGAAAGCAACACTCTTCTCAAAGCATTACCGATTGTAAGCCCGAAACCTGGTTCTAAAGGACGAAATTCGAATTGACCTTTAAATTCATCAGAGTTAAGTAGAATTACTTTATCGGGTTTTATGAATTGTAAAATTGCCATATTGTTGGGTTGAGCAAAAAATTGATTAAAAAATTATTTAGAGTAAAGTTCGACGATAAGCTGTTCCTTGATGTCTTCCGGGATTTGGATTCTTTCAGGAGCAGAAATGAAGGTACCTTCTTTTTTCTCGTCGTTGAATTGTAACCACTCATAGTTTGATTTTGATGCCAAAGCATCAGCAACAACCTCTAGAGATTTAGATTTTTCTCTTACAGCGATTACATCACCAGCTTTCACTAAATAAGATGGAATGTTAAGGATCTCACCATTCACAGTGATGTGTCTGTGAGAAGTTAACTGTCTTGCACCAGATCTGGTTTTAGCAAAACCTAATCTGTATACAACGTTATCCAATCTTGATTCGCAAAGCTGTAATAGAACTTCACCTGTTACACCTTTACTTCTGTGTGCTTTTTCAAATAAATTAGCAAACTGTCTTTCTAAAATACCGTAAGTATATTTAGCTTTTTGTTTTTCAGCTAACTGAACTGCATATTCTGATTTTTTAGCACCTCTTCTTTTGTTAGGACCGTGTTGTCCTGGCGGTTGGTTTTTTCTTTTCTCGAAGTTTTTATCATCTCCGTAGATTGCAGCACCAAACTTTCTAGCAATCTTAGTTTTAGGTCCAATATATCTTGCCATAATGGGTAAATTCTAAAAATTAAACTCTTCTTCTTTTCGGTGGTCTACATCCATTGTGTGGCATAGGAGTAACGTCAATAATTTCGCTAACTTCGATACCTGAATTGTGAATAGTTCTGATCGCAGATTCTCTACCTGCACCTGGACCTTTCACATACACCTTTACTCTTCTAAGACCAGCTTCGTGAGCTACAGTAGAGCAATTTTCTGCTGCCATTTGAGCAGCAAAAGGAGTGTTCTTTTTAGAACCTCTGAACCCCATTTTACCGGCAGATGCCCAAGAGATAACCTCTCCGCTTTTATTTGTTAAAGAAATGATGATGTTATTGAAAGAAGCTTGAATATGCGCTTCTCCTATAGCCTCAACTTTTACTTTTCTTTTTTTAACTACTTTAGTTTGTTTTGCCATAATTCCTAACGATTATTTACTTGCTTTTTTCTTGTTAGCAACAGTTTTTCTCTTTCCTTTACGGGTTCTAGAGTTGTTTTTCGTTCTCTGGCCTCTTAAAGGTAGTCCTAGTCTGTGACGTATTCCTCGTTGGCATCCTATGTCCATCAATCTCTTGATGTTCAATTGCACTTCAGATCTAAGCTCTCCCTCAACTTTAATGTTTTCTGAGATATAAGTTCTGATTGCAGCCAATTCATCGTCATTCCATTCGTTGACTTTCTTGTCTTCGCTGATACCGGCAGCCTTAAGGATTTCAGAAGAAGTACTTCTTCCAACTCCATAGATATAAGTTAAACCGATAACACCTCTTTTGTTTTTTGGTAAATCAATACCTGAAATTCTCGCCATAATTTAGCCTTGTCTTTGTTTAAATTTTGGGTTTTTCTTGTTGATTACAAATAGAACGCCTTTTCTACGAACGATTTTGCAATCAGCACTTCTTTTTTTAATTGATGCTCTAACTTTCATTTGAAATATTTATATTTTTTCAATAATCAAACAAAATCATAAGATTCCGTTTGAAAATATTTATTTTCAACAAGAGCCAAATGGAGATCCGAAGATTCCATTTGGCATTTGTTTTAATATCTAAATGTAATTCTCCCCTTCGAAAGATCGTAAGGAGACATTTCTAATTTTACCTTATCACCAGGTAATAGTTTAATATAATGCATACGCATTTTGCCAGAGATATGAGCAATAAGTACATGCCCGTTTTCTAGCTCTACACGGAACTGAGCGTTCGAAAGTGCTTCCGTTATAACGCCATCTTGTTCGATATGTTTTTGTTTTGCCATAAATTAATATCCAGTCGATCTTGATAATTTAGACTGCATTAAGCCATCATAATGATGATTCAGCAGATAAGTGTTAATCTGTTGAACGGTATCTAATACTACTCCAACCATAATTAGCAACGAAGTTCCCCCGAAAAATAGGGCGAACGCATCTGTCTGAACAAGACTTCCATGCACTATTGCCGGAAGGACTGCAAAGATAGATAAAAATATTGCACCTGGCAAAGTAATTTTTGATAAAATATCATCTAGATAATCAGCAGTCTCTTTACCGGGTCTTACTTTAGGTACCAAACCACCATTTCTCTTAAGATCATCGGCCATTTGGTTTACCGGAATTGTAATTGCGGTATAGAAAAATGAAAAGATAATAATTAATAGCGCAAACAATACGTTGTATTGCCAGCTAAAAACATTTTTGAAACCTGCAAGAAAAGTATTAGACTCGTCTACTTTGGTCAACAAACCAGGTACAAACATCAATGCCTGAGCAAAGATAATTGGCATTACACCAGCTGCGTTAACTTTTAGCGGGATCCACTGTCTTGCTCCCTGCATTAGATTTCTATTTACACCTCCTCTTGCCTGAGCTCTGCTTACATACTGAATAGGGATTTTTCTTACTGCAACAGATAATACTACTGCTAAAAGAACCACCAACATCCAGAATATTACTTCAATCATAATCATGATAGAACCTAATCCTCCTTTTCCGTTCTGTACTGCAATTTCCTGTACAAATGCTTCTGGTAATCTAGATAAAATACCAACCATAATAAGGATAGAAATACCATTTCCAATACCTTTATCGGTAATTTTTTCACCTAACCACATTGCAAATACAGAACCTGCAACCAAGATAACAATACTTGGTAACCAGAACATAATAGAGTTTGGATCTACAAAATATGCAGACTGGAACTGAGCATAAGGAAGGAACAACTGAGTAATAGATGTTAAATAAGAAGGTGCCTGTACAAGACAAACCCCAATCGTTAACCATCTAGTAATTTGATTCAATGTGTTTCTACCAGACTCTCCGTCTTTTTGAAGTTTCTGAAGATAAGGAATTGCCATCCCCATCAACTGAACAATAATAGAAGCAGAAATATAAGGCATGATACCCAACGCCATTACAGAAGCGTGGCTGAAAGCTCCTCCTGTAAACGACGAAAGCAAGCCAAGGAGACCTGCTCCTTGCTTGTTACCGCCTTGATTTTTATAATGCTCTAAGAGATCACCTACTTCTGCAAGGTTAATCGCAGGAAGTGAGATGAAAGATGCGAATCTATACACAAGGATAATACCTAAAGTGAAGAGAATTTTATCTCTAAGTTCTTTAAGGCTCCAAATATTTTTGAGGGTTTGTATAAATTCTTTCATTAGTAATTATTATAAGGTAATTGCTTTTCCACCTGCTTTAGCAATAAGCTCTTCAGCAGATTTAGTGAATTTGTCTGCAGAAATTGAAACCGCTGATTTCAATTCACCTCTCCCCATAATTTTCACTAATTCGTTTTTAGTGATTAATCCGTTCTCAATCATAACTTCTCTTGTAATATCTCCTGTAATAGATTTATTTTCAATTAAAATTTGGATTGTATCAAGATTAATACCTCTAAACTCTTTTCTGTTTACGTTTTTGAATCCGAATTTAGGTAATCTTCTTTGCAAAGGCATCTGACCTCCTTCAAAACCGATTTTCTGAGAATAACCAGCTCTTGCTTTCTGACCTTTGTGACCTTTTGTAGAAGTACCTCCTTTTCCACTACCTTGTCCTCTACCAATTCTTTTTGAACTGAATGTAGAACCTGCAGCAGGCTTTATGTTGTTTAAATTCATTTTTTTTATTGATTTAAAGATTAATAATTTAAAGATTAAAAATTCCGCCTAAGATAGAAAGAATATTTTAATCTTTTAATCTTTGAATTTTTTAATTATTTCTGAACTTCAAGTAAGTGGCTAACTGTAGCTATCATTCCTAAGATAGAAGGCGTAGCTTCGTGTTCTACAACTTGGTGAAGTTTCTTAAATCCTAATGCTTCAAGCGTTCTCTTTTGGTTTTTTGTTCTACCAATAGCGCTTCTTACTTGCTTTACTTTAATTGTTGCCATTGTTTATTTATTAACCGTTAAACACTTTAGTTAGAGAAACTCCTCTCATTCTTGCAATTTCTTCTGGTCTTCTGATGTCTAACAATGCTTTGAAAGTAGCCTTTACTACATTGTGAGGGTTTGAAGATCCTTTAGATTTTGAAAGGATATCGTGGATACCAGCAGATTCTAGTACCGCTCTTACCGCACCACCTGCGATAAGCCCTGTACCGTGAGAAGCAGGTCTCAAGAAGATATCTGCACCACCGTATCTAGCAGTAGTTTGGTGAGGGATAGTATGGTTCATTACAGGAACTTTTACTAAGTTTTTCTTAGCATCTTCTACAGCCTTAGCAATAGCAGAAGCAACTTCCTTAGATTTTCCTAAACCAAAACCGATAGTTCCAGCTTCGTCTCCTACAACAACAATTGCAGAAAATCCGAAAGCTCTACCTCCTTTAGTTACTTTTGTTACTCTATTAACAGCTACGAGACGATCTTTAAGTTCTAATCCTCCCGGTTTTACTCTTTCTATATTATCTAGTCCTAACATATTTCCGAAATTTAATGATTAGAATTTAAGTCCACCTTCTCTCGCACCGTCAGCTAAAGCTTTCACTCTACCGTGGTATACGAATCCGTTTCTATCAAATACAATATTTTCAATTCCTGCAGCAAGGGCTTTAGCAGCGATTGCTTTACCTACAGCAGCAGAAACTTCACTTTTTGTTCCGTTAGCATCTACACCTTTCTCTCTAGAAGAAGCTGATGCTAAAGTTTTTCCGTCTTTATCGTCGATTAACTGAGCGTAAATTTCCTTATTACTCTTATATACAGATAATCTTGGCAAATCAGCAGATCCAGAGATTTTTCCTCTTACTCTTCTTTTGATTCTTATTCTTTTTTCTAATTTACTTAGTGCCATTTTCTTAAATTTTATTAAGCAGATTTACCAGCTTTACGTCTTACAATTTCTCCTACGAATTTCACACCTTTTCCTTTGTATGGTTCAGGCTTTCTGAAAGATCTGATCTTTGCAGCTACCATCCCTAGAAGTTGGTTGTCGTGAGACGTTAAAGTAATAATTGGGTTTTTACCTTTTTCAGTCAATGTATCAACTTTTACTTCGTTAGGAAGTTCTAAAACGATACCGTGAGAGAATCCTAAAGCCAACTCAAGTTTTTGACCTGCATGAGCTGCTCTGTATCCTACCCCTACTAATTCTAGTTTCTTTTCGAAACCTGTATTAACACCAGTGATCATGTTGTTGATCAACGCTCTGTATAAACCGTGAAGCGCTTTGTGTTGTTTAGCATCAGATGGTCTGTTAACGTTAAGTTCTCCATCTTTTTGCTCAATAGTAATTCCTTCTGTAAGCTCCTGAGAAAGTTCTCCTTTAGGACCTTTTACTGTTACTACACCTTCTTTTTCAGTGATTGTAACACCAGCAGGAATTGTTATAATTGCTTTACCAATTCTTGACATTTTCCTTTGATTAAAAATTAATAAACATAGCAGATTACTTCACCGCCTACTTTTTCTTCTCTTGCTTTCTTGTCAGTCATTACTCCTTTAGAAGTAGAGATGATAGAAATACCCAAACCGTTTAGTACTCTTGGAAGTTCACCTGAACCTTTGTACTGTCTCAAACCTGGTCTAGAAGCTCTTTGGATAGACTTAATAGCTGGTTTGTTAGTTTGCTTATCGTACTTCAAAGCGATTTTGATGTTTCCTTGAACAGCGTTATCTTCAAACTTGTAGTTTAAGATATACCCTTGATCAAATAAAATCTTAGTAATCTCCTTTTTGATTTTCGATGCAGGAATTTCCACCACTTTGTGGCCTGCGCTTTGTGCGTTCCTTACTCTAGTTAGGAAATCTGAAATTGGATCTGTTACCATTTCTTTGTTTTAAATTATTGGTTAAAGAACAATCAGTTTTGAAAAGACTTGAAGATTAAAATATCAGACTTCAGAAAATCTTAGGTCTGATATTTTTATTCTTTAGTATCTCGACAACTTAATTGTCCCGATTTTTTAATTAGTAATTATTACCAACTAGCTTTTTTAACTCCCGGGATAAGACCGTTGTTTGCCATTTCTCTGAAAGTTACTCTGGAAATACCAAACGTTCTCATGTATCCTCTTGGTCTACCTGTAAGTTTACATCTGTTGTGTAGTCTTACCGGAGAAGCGTTTTTAGGTAATTTCTGAAGTCCTTCATAATCACCTGCTTCTTTAAGAGCTTTTCTTTTTTCAGCGTATTTAGCTACAGTAGCTTCTCTTTTGCGCTCACGCGCTTTCATTGATTCTTTAGCCATTTCTTAGTTCTTTTTGAATGGTAAACCGAAGTGAGTTAATAATGCTTTAGCTTCTTTATCTGTTTTCGCAGTTGTAACGAAAGTGATATCCATACCTTGGATTTTCTTTACTTTGTCGATTACGATCTCTGGGAAGATAATCTGCTCAGTAATCCCTAAGTTATAGTTACCTCTACCGTCGAAACCATCAGCCTTGATACCAGAAAAATCTCTGATACGTGGCAAAGCAGAAGAAGTAAGTCTGTCTAAGAATTCGTACATTTTTGTAGATCTAAGAGTTACTTTAGCTCCTACAGGCATACCTTTTCTTAATTTGAAAGCAGCTTCATCTTTCTTAGAGATAGTACCAACAGCCTTTTGACCTGTGATATTTGTAAGTTCTTCTACAGCATAATCGATGATCTTTTTATCAGCAGTAGCGTCTCCTAAACCTTGAGATAAAATAATTTTCTCTAGTCTTGGTACCTGCATTACTGATTTGTATCCGAATTCTTCCATCATTGCTGGAACAATCGTTTCTTTATATGCTTTTTTGGGTCTTGCTATATATTCCATGTGTTATTTAAAATTATAAAGTTTCACCCGTTTTTTTGTTGATTCTTACTTTCTTATCTCCTTCGATTTTGTAACCGATTTTGATAGCTTTTCCGTCTTTACCAACTAAAGCTACGTTTGAGATATGAATAGAAGCTTCCTTCTCAGTGATTCCTCCTTGAGGGTTAGAAGCTGAAGGCTTAACGTGTTTTTTAACGATGTTAAGTCCTGCAACGATAACTCTAGGGTCTCTTCCTTCTTTTTTGATCACTTCAATAACTTCACCAGTACTACCTTTAAGACCTTTCTTACCTGTAGTTACGATTACGTTATCTCCTCTTTTTATTTTTAACTTTGACATTTTTTTTAAAAAATTTTAAATATTAAAGTACTTCAGGAGCTAATGAAATGATTTTCATATATTCTTTGTCTCTCAACTCACGAGCAACAGGTCCGAAAACACGTGTTCCTCTCATTTCTCCTCCAGCATTTAGTAATACACAAGCATTGTCTTCGAATTTGATGTATGAACCATCTTTTCTTCTTACTGCTTTTTTAGTTCTTACTACAACTGCTTTAGATACCTGACCTTTTTTTGCGTTTCCTGATGGTGTAGAATCTTTAATAGTAACTACGATTTTATCACCAACTGAAGCATATCTTCTTCTGGTTCCTCCCAGAACTCTAATAACTAGTACTTCTTTTGCACCTGTGTTATCAGCAACTTTTAATCTTGATTCTGTTTGTAACATTATTACTTAGCTTTTTCAATGATTCTTACTAATCTCCATCTCTTACTCTTGCTTAAAGGTCTAGTTTCTTGGATAAGAACTGTATCTCCTTCTGCGCATTCGTTGTTCTCGTCGTGTGCAGTATATTTTTTCGTTTTCAAAACGAATTTACCGTACATCGGGTGTTTTACTCTAGTCGTTTCACTAACAACAATAGTTTTTTCCATTTTATTGCTGGAAACCACTCCGATTCTTTCTTTTCTTAAATTTCTATCCATTGTAAAAAGGAATATTATTGTTTGTTAGTTAACTCAGTATTTAATCTTGCGATTGTTTTTCTTAAATCTCTGATTTGGATCGGATTTTCAAGTGGACTGATTTTGTGAGCCAATTTCATTTTAGAGAAAGCAGCTTTAGCTTCAGCCAATTTAGCTTGAACATCTTCAAGGCTTAGATTTTTAATTTCAGCTTGTTTCATTGTATTCAGAGATTAAAGAGGTTTAACAAAATCGTTAGCAACTACAAATTTGGTAACTACCGGTAGTTTTTGTGCAGCAAGTCTTAAAGCTTCCTTAGCGATATCGTAAGGTACACCTCCAACTTCAAACATAATTTTACCAGGTTTTACTACAGCTACCCAATATTCCACAGCACCTTTACCTTTACCCATACGTACTTCCGCTGGTTTTTTAGTAATTGGCTTATCTGGGAAGATTTTGATCCATAGTTGACCTTCTCTCTTCATATATCTTGTAGCAGCGATACGTGCAGCTTCAATTTGTCTTGCAGTGATCCAAGCACCTTCTGTTGCTTTGATTCCGAAAGTTCCATAAGCAAGTTGATTACCTCTTTGAGCAATCCCCTTCATTTTCATCTTATGAACTCTACGGAATTTGGTTCTTTTTGGTTGTAACATAATTTAATAAGATGTTAGATGTTAGATGTTAGATGTTAGATAAAATTTAAATCAGTTCTTGTAACGGAAGATCTAATTTCTAATTTCTATCTCCTAACTTCTAATTAATTATTATTTTTTTTATCTCTTGAAGGTCTTCTGTTATCTCTATCTCCTCTGTTTCCACCTCCTGAAGGACCTTTTTTCTGTTGTCCTACTAGAGGAGAAAGCTCTCTCTTACCATAAACTTCACCTTTCATGATCCAAACTTTAACTCCTAACTTACCGTACTGAGTTAATGCCTCACCGATATGATAGTCGATATCTGCTCTGAAAGTAGACAATGGGATTCTTCCGTCTTTGAAAGACTCAGATCTTGCCATTTCGGCACCGTTCAATCTACCAGAGATTTGAACTTTGATACCTTCAGCACCCATTCTCATTGTAGAAGCGATAGCCATTTTCACAGCTCTTCTGTAAGAGATTCTGTTTTCGATTTGCTTAGCGATACTGTCTGCAACTAATACTGCATCAAGCTCAGGTCTTTTGATTTCGAAAATGTTGATTTGAATATCCTTTTTAGTAAGTTTCTTCAATTCTTCTTTTAACTTGTCAACTTCCTGACCTCCTTTACCGATGATAAGTCCCGGTCTAGCAGTAGTGATTGTTACGGTTACTAATTTAAGTGTTCTTTCAATATAAATTTTTGAAATTCCACCTTTAGATAATCTTGCTTCAAGGTATCTTCTGATTTTGTAGTCTTCCGCGATTCTGTCTCCATAATCGTTTCCGCCAAACCAGTTAGAATCCCATCCTCTGATGATACCTAATCTGTTACCAATTGGATTTGTCTTCTGTCCCATACCTTGAATTAATTTTCTTTTGTTCCTAAGATTAGTGTAATGTGGTTTGATCTTTTTCTGATTCTGTACCCTCTACCTTGTGGAGCTGGTCTTAGTCTCTTCAATTGTCTTGCACTGTCTACAAAAATTTCTTTAACGATAAGGTTAGCTTCTTCGATATCTGCACCTTCGTTCTTAGATTGCCAGTTAGCCATCGCAGAAAGAAGTACTTTCTCTAATTTGTTTGAAGCGTCTTTTTTCGAATATTTTAGGATGCTTAAAGCTTTTTCAACTTCTACCCCTCTGATGATATCAGCTACTAATCTCATCTTTCTTGGAGATGAAGGGCAATCGTTGTGTAATGCTTTTACTACATCTTGATTTGTTAATTTACGTGCTAATGCACTTTCTCTTTTTCTTGATCCCATGATTATCTGCTTCCTTTGTTTTTGTTACCACCATGACCTCTGAAAGATCTTGTTGGAGAAAATTCGCCTAGCTTATGACCAACCATGTTTTCTGTAACGTAAACCGGGATAAAAGATTTCCCGTTGTGTACAGCAATAGTTTGTCCTACAAAGTCTGGAGAGATCATAGATGCTCTAGACCAAGTTTTGATAACAGTCTTTTTACCAGACTCTACATTTGCCTGAACCTTCTTATCTAAAGTATGATGAATGAATGGTCCTTTTTTAAGTGATCTTGCCATAATTATTTTCTTTTAGATACGATGTAACGGTTAGACACTTTGTTTTTCTTTCTAGTTTTGTAACCTTTAGCTGGTTTACCGTTTCTAGATCTTGGGTGACCTCCAGAAGAACGTCCTTCACCACCTCCCATTGGGTGATCTACAGGGTTCATTACTACTGGTCTTGTTCTAGGTCTTCTACCTAACCATCTGCTTCTACCAGCCTTACCTGATACAGTTAACTGGTGATCAGAGTTAGATACAGATCCAATCATTGCATAACACTCAGTAAGGATCATTCTAGATTCTCCTGAAGGCAATTTGATGATTGCATATTTTCCGTCTCTTGAAGTTAACTGAGCTGAAGAACCAGCACTTCTTGCTAAAATAGCACCTTGACCAGGCTTCATTTCAACACAAGAAATTACAGTACCCAATGGAATGTTTTTCAATTTCATTGCGTTACCGATGTTCGGTTCTACGCTTTCGCCAGAAATAATTTTTTGGTCAACTTTGATTCCGTTTGGAGCGATGATATATCTCTTCTCTCCGTCTGCATACTCCACTAAAGCGATGAAAGCAGTTCTGTTTGGATCGTACTCTACAGTTTTTACCGTTGCTTCAACATCATGCTTGTTTCTTTTGAAGTCGATAATTCTGTATTTCTTTTTGTGTCCACCTCCGGTGTAACGCATGGTCATTTTACCAGTTTGGTTACGTCCACCTGACTTACTAATACCAACAGTTAGAGATTTCTCTGGTTTGTTGGTAGTAATTTCCTCAAAATTGTTTACAATTCTGAATCTCTGTCCTGGGGTGATAGGTTTTAATTTTCTAACAGACATTACTATTATTTATAATTAATAATTAATTTACAGCAAAAATATCGATTACTTCCCCTTCAGCAAGAGTGATAACCGCTTTTTTCAATTTGTTTGTCTTTCCTACTTGAAGACCTTTTTTCGTGTATTTCGAAGAAACTTTAGGCGCATAAATCATGGTTCTAACGTCTGCTACTTTCACACCGTAAGCTTGCTCTATTGCATTTTTAATCTGGATTTTATTCGCCTTAGGTTGCACTAAGAAAGAATAAGCACCTCTTAAATCTGTAAGATAGTTTGCTTTTTCTGAAATAACTGGTTTAATAATTAGTGACATGATTTATTTCTTTAAATTTTCCTGGAATTTTTCAACTGCACCTTCTAAGAAAACGATCTCACCTGCGTTGATTAAGTCATAAGAAGAAATTTCGTTGAATTTCATCACCTTAGTCTTAGGCAAGTTTCTTGAAGATAAATATACATTCTTGTTAGTATCAGGAAGAATGAATAAAGATTTTGTATCGTTCAATGCCAATGCATTCAAGATAGTAACGAAATCTTTAGTTTTAGGAGCAGCAATGCTCAAACCTTCCACGATTCTAATGCTGTTGTCTCTCATTTTCTGAGAAAGAACAGATTTTTTAGCTAATCTCTTAAGAGCTTTGTTCAATTTGAATCTGTAGTCTCTTGGCTTAGGACCGAATACTCTACCCCCACCTCTGAAAGTTGGAGATTTAATATCACCGTATCTAGCAGAACCAGATCCTTTTTGCTTCTTAAGTTTTTTAGTAGAAGCAGTAATTTCGCTTCTTTCTTTTGATTTATGAGTACCTTGACGCTGAGCAGCAAGATATTGTTTTACTTCTAAGTAAACCGCGTGCTTATTTGGCTCAATACCGAATACAGATTCGTCTAGAGTTACTTTTTTTCCGGTTTCTTTTCCTGATGTATTTAATACTACTAATTCCATTTTCTGATAATTACATAAGAATTTTTAGCTCCCGGAACAGCACCTTTTACTACTAAAAGATTTTGTTCTTGATCCACTTTTAATACTTGAAGGTTTTGTACAGTTACCTGCTTACCTCCCATTCTACCTGCCATTCTCATTCCTTTGAATACTCTTGAAGGATCCGATCCAGCACCGATAGAACCTGGAGCTCTAAGTCTGTTGTGCTGACCATGAGTAGCTTGCATTACACCTCCAAAACCGTGTCTTTTAACAACACCTTGGAAACCTTTACCTTTAGAAGTTCCTGTTACGTCAACATATTCACCTTCCATGAATAGATCAACTTTTACTTCTTCTCCTACTTTTACTTCGTCTACGAATTCTCTGTAGAATTCTACCAACTTAGCTTTAGGAGCAGAACCAGCCTTTTTAAAATGGCCAGCTAACGCTTTACCAACGTTCTTTTCACTCTTGTCATCGAAACCTAACTGAACAGATTTGTATCCGTCCTTTTCAATGGTTCTGACCTGTAAAACCGAGCATGGACCTGCTTGAATAACAGTACAAGGAATATTCTTCCCAGCCTCATCAAACAAAGATGTCATACCGATTTTTTTACCAATAATACCTGACATTATTTATATAATATGTTATAAAATTTTCTTGTATTCACTTTCATTTTTCGAGTACTCAAATAATTACCAAGTTTGAATTGGGCATATCCCTCCCCTAAAATGAGTGTGCAAATGTATGAATAAAATTTAATTTGACAAATATTTCTTGCAAAATATTTTGATTTTTAATCATTTAGAGATTTGCACAGATTTTGAAAAGAATTTCTTCTGAATAATTTTTTAATTTTGAGAAAAAAGTAATATGAAAAATATTTTCACCACATTCATTTTATTCTTCGGAGTCATTTCTTTTGCACAGACTGCCGTTCCATTCACAGGAAAAAGAGATTTTAATATCGAAGACGGAGCCAGCGGATCCGGAACTCCTGCTTATTATTTAGATGTAAAGAAAAACGGAAACGTACATTTTGGCTTTCTTCAAATCAATCAGGCAGACGGAAAAGAAACCAAAGAAGAAATCAATGCAGGAAAATACAATCCTAAAGTAATGAGAGTACATTTCAAAACCTACAATGAAACTTTTTATGTAAAATTCAATAAAGAAAAAATCTACCTTACCGATGAAAAAGGGAATATCAAAAAATCAGACGATTGCTGCCCTGTTTCTGAAATGGCAGAAATGAATTGTAACTGCGAAAGTATTCTTTACAAATAATGAAAATCTTAAAACTTCTTTTCGTTTGTCTTTTGGTAATTTCATGCAGCGAGAAACAAAAGCATCCTTATTCATTTTACTACTGGAAAACTGATCTTAAATTAAACGAAACTGAAAAAAAATCGTTGAATGAATCTACAAACCCGGTTTTGTACACTCGATTTTTTGATGTTGATAAAGTCGGGGAAAAGTTTCAGCCTGTTGCAGTGATTACAAAAGATAAAAGTTTTGAAACGGACAAGCAGATTGTTCCAACAATTTTTATAACCAATCAGACTTTTTTACATATCAAAAAAGAAGAAATACATTTTCTGGCTGAAAGCATTCATCAACTCATTCAAAAGAAAGCTCAGGATTATCAATTAAAAATCAATAACGAAATTCAAATCGATTGTGATTGGACGGCAGGAACAAAAGATGATTATTTTGAATTTTTAAAACAGCTAAAAAAGATTTCACAAAAAGAAATTACCTGCACTTTGAGACTTCATCAGGTGAAAGATAAAATTCTTACCGGAATTCCGCCCGTTGAAAAAGTATACTTAATGTGCTACTCTACTTCTTCGCCTTTGGAAAATTCAGATAAAAATTCGATTTTAGATTTGAATGTTATGAAAAGCTACTTATCGAAGCTGGAAGAGTATCCTGTTAAAAAAATTGAAGTCGCGCTCCCAATCTATTCATGGGGAATTGTTACCAATCATTTAGGAAAGCACAAACTCATCAATGCACTTTCTGCAAAAAATTTGGATAATCCAGCTTTCAAAAAAATTTCCCATAACGAAATTGAAATTTTAAAAGACGGTTTTTATTTTGGAAATTTCCTTAATAAGGGTTTCAAAATAAAAGTGGAAGAAATTTCACCAGAACAACTTAATAGCGCAATAGAATTTTTAGATAAAAAAATCAGCTCTTACAATATTATATATTATCAATTAGATAGTAAATTTGTAGAAGGACGGATTTTCTGATGGACGCTGGATGATGGATGCCAGAAGTTTAGATTCGGATAAAAAATCTGTGCAAATCTGTGTAATTTGTGGGGATATTTTCCTCCCGCGGATCACACAGATTTACACAGATGAAACTTTAAAAATTATGAAGAAGCCTTGTCAAGGTTTAAAACCTTGACAAGGCTTTCAAAAAAAACAAATAAAACACTAAGAATATGAAAAAGTATATCATTTCACTTACGGTTGCATCACTTTTCTACACCAAGACCGAAGCTTGTGCGTGGTCTGATCCGGATCATGATTATTTTAATCTTTTCACGCAAAGTATTATAAAAGACAAATCGTATCTTCCTTTTTTACATAATTATTCTGATCGATTTTACACTAATTACAAATTGTCTCAGATTCCTAATGAAAATATAGAATCATGGAGAAAATTTTTCGGTAATCAAATCAGCTATACAGAAACCAGTTATCTGGTCAACAAAATCTCAATGGCAGATTTGAATGATTTAAAAAAAGGCAATCCCAATAATCAGTTTCTAAAAAAATTAGGATCTGGCTTTTATACAAAATACCGTGAAGCAATAGATTATTTAATAGAAGCAAAATATCTGGAGCCTTACATGAAAATCAATTATGTAGAAAGTCCAGATTCTTTTTATTATCGTGAAAATGAAAGTGATAAAAACGCGACTCAATTAGATTACAACAAAACAATTTCAGCTTTAACCTCTTTATACAACGCAGCCAAAAATCCCGAAATCAAACAGCGTTACGGTTATCAGTTGGTAAGATTTAATCATTATACGAGAAATTTTGATGCAGCTTTAGATGCGTTTAAAAAATATGTGCAGCCCATTTCGTTAAAAGGCGCAGCTTATTATATGGCGCTCGACCAGTTGGCGGGAGCGCAAAGAGGTCTGGAAATGGGAAGTGAAGCCAACTGGAATTTTTTTCAGGTTTTTATGAAATCTAAAAGCCGTAAAGAATCTGCATTTATATCGATGAAACTTTCAGACACGGCTTCTTTCAACAACATTATGAAACGAGCCGGAACGAATGAGGAAAAAAACATGGCTTATTTTCTTTTAGGCTATGAAGATTTTACCAACCCTATTCCGATGATGGAAAAGATGTATGACATTGATCCCGATTCTGAAATTCTGAAAGTAATGGCAGCAAGAAGCATCAATGAACTGGAAAGAAATTATCTTCCCACCTATTATTATGCTTCAAAAGATTCTCAATCAACTTCAGATAAAAAAGGGAACGTAACAGCCGAAAAACCGGAAGTCAAGAAAAAGGAACTTAGCTTCTGGCAAAAAATAGTTCTTTTCTTTAAAAACCTTTTTGGTGGAAAGAAATCTGATAAAACCAATGATAAATCTGAGCAAAGCAATGACGAATTGTTTGAAAATCCAGACAGGATTCCAACTTATGTAAAAAACAATGCTTACTATTATTCTCAGGATGAAAATCAGAAAGATTTCTTAGATGATCTGGAAAAATTCACCGCCAAAACAAAAGAAAAATCTAAAGATGAATATTGGCAGATTGCAGATGCTTATTTGAAATTCCTTAAAAAAGATTATGAAGAAAGCAGCGATATATTAGCCGATATAGAAACCACAAATCCTGAATATCTTGAAGAAATCAAGAGAATGAAAGTGCTGAATGATATTGTTTCACAACCCAAAATTGATGCAGATTATGAAGATCATTTAATGAAAGATTACACTGAATATTTTGTGGAAAAAGTACCTGTAAAAAAAGACAGCACAGAAATCAATGATTACGATTATTATGGTGAAGCTCCGTCAACTGCAGATTTCCTGAAAGATGTTTTAGCCAACCGTTATTTCCTTCAAGGCGAAGACGGAAAATCTTACCTGATGAATAATAAACTTTCTGATCTTCAGTACAACCCAAATTCAAGCCTGGTAAAAAGTGTTGAAGAGTTTTACAGAAAACCGAATAAAACCCAATTTGAACAACAAATTATTGCCAAAAACCTTGATGACGTAGGAAATATTGACGCCTTTTTTGCCAATATTTACGGTGACAGATCGATGAGACTTGCTGATTTTGATAAGGCAAAATCGTATTATCAAAAAGCCCAAAATTTTTCAGGAATCCCAAGAAATGTTTATGAAAAATATGATCCATTAACCGAAAAATATGAAAAAAGAATCTACGATGGAGATTATGATGGTTACAAAAATATTCCGAATCTGGTTTTCGGACATAATGTTTGGGAAAGCTTCGAGAGCCCTGAAGAAGAAAGTATGAAAGCAGAAGATTATACCTCATTTCCATTCATCAAAAACAAAATGAATAAACTGGAATTGGCAGATGCATTAATTCAGCTTAAAAAAATAGGAAACGGAAAAGATGCAAAAGCCGCTCAAGCCAATCAGTTAATCGGAAATCTTTTGTATAACACTTCGGTTCTTGGCTATTATAGACAACTTTTTGTGATGGATGTCGACAACAGCAACGGCGGAAAATATAATTTCTGGAATACAAAAAGAGAAAATCCGTATCAGTATTATTACAAAAATTTCACCTACACGATTTTTATAGAACCTGATAATTTTGACTTAGCTATCAATTATTATAAAAAAGCGTACGACCTTTCTAATGACAGAGAACAGAAAGCAAGAGTACTTTTCCAGATGGCAAGTGCAGAACAAGGAAAATATTATCAATATGAAGCTAAAAACCAGGCAAACATTGATTATGCAGATCCTAAATGGTCTGAGAAAAACGATGCTCACGAAAAACAAATGGGTGATCTGAAAAACCAGAAATACAGAACCTATTTTATTCAGCTCAAATCTCAATATTCAAATACGGAAACTGCCAGAGAACTCTTGGGAAGCTGTTCTTATTTTGATTATTTTATGAAGCGATAAATTATAAAACTAAAGCCTTACAAAATTTGTAAGGCTTTAGTTTTTATTCTAATTCAAAAGGGTCGTAAAGAAGAGGTTTTGATTTAACAACTATCGGTGAACCATCTTCATTTACAGCTTTACCATGAAAAGCACCCGGATTATCGTGATACGTTTTCTCAACTTCTCTAAATTTTGCTCTGCTTATTTTCAGAATTTCTTTATCGTTTCGTAGATAAATATCCATTGGTTTTTTATCAATTCCAACTGCTGTAAAATGATACTTATTTTGTGAATCTTCAAGCTCTAAAATTAAACCCGGCAATCCCTCAAAAATATACGGTCCGTTGTTTATGGGAACTTCCGGCGTGTACCAAGCGACAAATTTTCTTCCTCGGTGTTTTACGGTTGCCTTTTTACAGCTATAATCAAGAATTTTTTTCGATTCGTTATGAAGTTGCCACTTTAGTTCCGGCTGAATTTCTTCATATTCGTATTTTGTTTTGTACCTTTTTTGATAAGTAACTTTTTTATCGGTTACCGATTTTAAACTTTCTGTTTCCCATAAAGGATTGTACATGAAGAGTTGATTCATTTCTTTCGCACCGATACTTTCGAGATGAGAAAATTTTTCGAAAAGAGAATCTCTCTGTATTGTTTTTGTATCGCTGAACTTTGAATAGTTTTCGCCAATTTGTAAAACACACAACCCTTCTCTCGGGTTTTCAGAAATCTTTTCGTCTTTTAAAAATTTAAACCGATAATAAATATTAAGATTGCTTTTCTCAAAAACCTTTGCATTGTAAGATGATGCTTTCATCGAAAAATTGCCGAGAATTTTAGTTCCCTGAGCATAAATTAAAGCCGAACAAAAAATTAAAATTGAAATAAAAACCTTCAACATATAAAATAACTTTAGGCACAAAAGTAAGATGAAAAATTAGTTCGCACTAATTCTTTACAAAAAAAACACACTTTAGAGTGATAAATGATCTCATTTTAAATTGAAAACCAAAGTTCGATATAAGAAATTAAGTAGGATCTTTTATCTCGTAAAGATTTTAATTTTTAAGCTTATTATTTTAAGGAGCAGAGAATAGCGACAAAGTCGCTGATGAAGCTTGAATAAACGAGAGCTTCATAAAAATCAATTTATTGATTCCTATCTTTGCTCTTTTAAAATAAGATTTGCAAAAATTAAGCTTTGCGTTAAATGCATAACAATTTCGCAATAGTTAGTTTACTTTTACAGCTTAAGCCGAATTCACCTTAAATTAAGCTTATTTGCTTTGTTTAGATAACCATTCTTCGTGCTTTCTTTTAAAAAATTCATGCTTATAATCCTGATTTCTTTTGGCGGCATCTATAGAATGCGAAGTGTGAATATCTGCATCATCTTTGGCAAAGTGAGCTAATTTTTCATAATAACAGTGAAGTTGGTCGAGCTCTTTTTCTGTGAGTTCTTCGATGTCCACAATTCGGTTACTCGCTTTTTCATTAGCGGCAATCAGCTCATTCAATTTTATTTGTATTGCTTTAGAGTCTTTATTTTGAGATTTCTGAATCAGGAAAACCATCAAAAAAGTAATAATGGTTGTTCCGGTATTGATGACCAATTGCCAAGTTTCGGAATATTTAAAAATCGGACCCGAACCAGCCCAAATTACCACAATGGCAACCGCTCCCAAAAACGCATACGAACTGCCCGTAAATTTTGTTGCCCAGTTTGAAAATCTCTCAAAAATACTGCTATCTGATTTGACCATTATTTTTTTTATTAAAAATAGCAAAAAACAAGCATCTATAAAGCCAAGTGTTCAATAAAAAGGAAAGCCTCTGAAAAAATTCAGAGACTCTCCCGATATAGATAAAACTATTACTTGAAAATTATCTATTAAAACTTATAATTGATTTGTGCCGAGAAATTTCGTGGCTGGATTTGGTCGATATATCCACCTCTGAAATAAGAATTGTATCCTACAGAATCAAAGATATTATTGAAGAAAACTCTTAGACCTAAACCGTTTTTAAACTTGTAACCTACTTGAGCATCTACTGTTGTATAATCTGGCATATTGAATGGTTTTTC
Source organism: Chryseobacterium sp. YIM B08800 (assembly GCF_026163565.1). GTDB lineage: Bacteria > Bacteroidota > Bacteroidia > Flavobacteriales > Weeksellaceae > Chryseobacterium. The sequence continues at coordinate 131,470 of NZ_JAPDKN010000011.1, read as the reverse complement.
TTTAGGCTGCGTACCATTTACGTGCCCTGTTCCAGAGTTGAAATAATCTTGCTTATAATCATCCACTGGTCTTAATCCTACATAATAAATACCCGCTCCAATATCAAGACCATCTAAAATTCCTTGATTGAATTTATAGTTTAACCATCCATTAGCAGAATGTTTCGGAGTATTGATCGGCGCAGAACCATTAACGAATGAAGGGCTATCCTGATATTGAGCATCTACATAAGCCCAACCTGTCATGATTTGCAAGTTGGGAAGAATTTTTCCAATCAATTCTACCTCCATCCCTCTTCTTTTCAATTCTCCAGCCAAAGCATAAGTTCCTGTCCCATTGTTACCGTTCAAAATTTCGTAAGATAAATTATCCGTTTTTATATCAAAGAAGGTAAGATTGAAACGCAATTTTTCATTTAACCAATCAGATTTAATTCCCGCTTCCCATTGTTTTGTGGTTGAAGCACCTACAGTTCCTCCGGTAGCCAAAACATTATTTGCGCTTCGTAATCCTGTAGTGGTAGTATATGAACCAAAAATATTCATATTTTCAATAGGTGAAACCATCAATCCGAAAGATGGATTCCAAGCATAATTTTTGTCTTTATCTGAACCATTTAATCTGCTGTAACGCAATCCTAAATGTGCTTTTAAGTATTTATTAAAAGTAATTACATCCTGAGCCATTAAACCCATTGTTGGCGTTAAAGTATTTATTATAGGATCTTTTTTAACCAAAGTAAAGTTTCCGGCATCAATATTTGAAGGAAGAATATTATTAATATCATTCAAAACATTGATCTGGTCAACAGCTTTTGAATCATAAGAAGTTGTAGTTACATCAGATTCTTTCCAATCAAAACCAACCTGAAAAGTGTGCTTTATAAAACCTGTCATTACATCTGCACCAATAAAATCAAATTGAAAAACTTTATTTAAATCTTCTCGTTCAGATTTTGCTAAAGTTCTGTTTCTAATTTCATTCGGATTATTTCGATCAATTGGAGCCAAAGCTGCACCTACAATATTGGTGTTATAAGAAGAGCTCATAAACGCAGCTCTTACTTTCAATTTATCAGTCAGTCTTCTTGTTGCAGTGGTAGAGAAATTAAAAGTCTCTGTCGCTGCATTGTCTGTTGAGAAACCTAAAAATTTTCTTCCCGGCATTTGGTAAATAGCTTCAGTATCTCCTTTTGCTAAATTTACTGTTCCTCTATCGGGAGTTGTATTATTTTTCATGTAATCCATTTCGGCAACGATTTCCGTCTTATCGTCCGGACGGAAAGCTACTGATGGATTTACATAAATGCGATCTGTATTTACAAATCTTCTGAAACTATTATTGTCTTGATAAGCTGCATTCAAACGAACTGCAATCTTCCCTTTATTGTCTAAAACTCTCTGAAAGTCTACAGTCGGTCTGTAAAAATCCCAACTTCCGTATCTGAAACCAATATTAGTTTCATTAATAAATTTTGGAATTTTAGTCACCACGTTGATTACTCCACCTGCAGAACCAAGACCATCACCAATTCCCTGCGTAACTGCAGCTGAACCTTTAATCACCTGAATACTTTCTACACCCTGCATATCGGTAAGCATACCTCCGGTACGGAAATCAGAATCCATCATGACTCCGTTTTTCAAAACAGGAACTCCACGATATCCTCTTATAGACATACTTTCTCTGGTTCCGCCATAGCTTCCGAATTGAGTAACACCAGGAATATTTTTTGCAACATCAGTTACGGTAAGTCCACCCAAATCTTCGATTACCTTGTGAGAAACTACAGAGATGCTTTGAATTTGGTCTCTCGGTTTAAGAGGTAATCTTGTAATTACTTCCAAACCTTCAGGCTGTTTGTTTCTCTCTCCAAAAAGTTCTACCTCTTCAATCGTGGTCTCTTTTCTGATTGTATCATTTGCTTTTTGTTGTGCTTTAGAAAAAGCTACTCCCAAAATTAGTAATGATACAGATACCGTTTTTTTCATTTCATAAATTTGAAACAAAAATATTATTTTTATTGATTCTAAATAAATTATATCAAGTGACAATTGTCACTTATGTTAAATTTATGCCAAAAAACATCTAGTTTTTAGAGAATGTTTAAAAATTAAGGGTTGTATTTTAATTTAGCGGATATTTTATGGCTTTATCAATTTCAATTGGATTATTTTCTCTAAGTATTGTTTTTCTTCTTTCATCAGACATTACTTTTAACTGGTCTAAACTTTTGATTTGCACTCCCATTACATAGAATGTATTCTCAGGATTGGTATTAGATTTAAATGCTTCTGCAATATCCTGTAAAGGATTGTTGTAAATTTCTAATTGTTTTTTAGCAATGACTTTTTCAGAAACAGAAAGTGGTTTTTTCCCAGCAAAACTTTCAAGGAATTTGGCTTCGTAAGTTTTAGGAAATTTCATACTTTTTGAAAGCTTAAACATAAAGTTATTTTTGTCGTCTTCAATCTCGAAAATCAATCCGGGAAGTCCACGGAATTTGTATGGACCTTCACTCAGAATAACGTCTTTGGAAAACCATGCGATCCAATTTCTTCCGCCAAAAGTTGTGGTTGCTTTTTGTAATGTATATTGTCCTTCAATTTTTGTATCATTCAGAAGTTTCCAATTCATTTTGTCGGTTGATTTTAAAGAGAAAAAATCATTTAATAAAATCAATGAGGTGTTTTCAAAAGAATCTTTTTTTCTGACAAGAGCAGGAAGATGATCGTCCCATCTTGATCTTCTCTGGCCACGAATAATATTTAAAGAGTCGGTTTCGGCATAAGAATAAGGATAAAATTTAACATCGTCCGGGTTGACATCCAAAATCATATTTTCTTTTGCAAATTCTTTTGCTGTTGAATCTAATTTATATTGAAACTGATAAATAAAACGATGTGTTTGTGCCGATAAGATGAATGGAAATAATAGGAGTATCAGTTTTTTCATGTATTTATTTTTATCAAAAATATCAATATTGTTTGAATTAACATTAATTTATCACTAACTATTTAGTTAAAATATTTTTTTAAAAATTTAAAACAAAAAAATCCCTCTTCTTTCGAAAAGGGATTTATATTTAAGGTGTTGCTAAAAAACTTCCGACTTCCATCATCCATCTTCCAGCATATTTATCACACTTTAATTTCAACGTCAACTCCTGAAGGAAGTTCTAATTTCATTAGAGCATCAACAGTTTTAGAAGAAGAAGAGTAGATATCCATCAATCTCTTGTGAGCTGATAATTGGAACTGCTCTCTAGCTTTCTTGTTTACGTGCGGAGATCTCAACACTGTGAAGATTCTCTTGTTCGTTGGCAATGGAATAGGACCGTTTACAACAGCACCAGTAGCCTTTACCGTTTTTACGATCTTCTCAGCAGACTTGTCTACCAAGTTGTAATCGTAAGATTTTAGTTTTATTCTGATTCTTTGTGACATTTCTTTACTTTAAAAAATTAACCTTTTGCTTTAGCGATGATATCGTCAGCAACGTTTTGTGGAGTAGCTTGGTACTTCTCTAATTCCATAGAAGAAGTAGCTCTTCCTGATGAAAGTGTTCTAAGAGTAGTAACATAACCAAACATTTCAGACAATGGAACTGAACCTTTGATAACAACGGCACCGTTCTTTTCTTCTTGTCCACTGATTGTACCTCTTCTCTTGTTAAGGTCACCAATGATGTTACCCATATATTCTTCCGGAGTTACAACCTCCAATTTCATAATAGGCTCCATAATTACTGGCTTAGCAGCACGTCCAGCTTCTTTAAATCCTAATTTAGCAGCTAATTCAAAAGAAAGTGCATCAGAATCCACTGCGTGGAAAGATCCGTCTTTAAGAGTAACTTTAATACCTTCAACTTCGAAACCAGCCAAAGGACCGTTCTTCATTGCAGCTTTAAAGCCTTTTTCAATTGCAGGAACAAATTCTCTAGGAACGTTACCACCTTTGATCTCATTGATGAATTCTAAACCAACTTTACCTTCGTCTGCAGGTCCTAGTTCAAATACAATATCAGCAAATTTACCTTTACCACCAGACTGCTTTTTGTAAACTTCTCTGTGGCTAGCAACTTTTGTTAAGTTTTCTTTGTATTCTACCTGAGGTTGTCCTTGGTTTACTTCAACCTTGAACTCTCTCTTCATACGGTCTACAATGATATCTAAGTGAAGCTCACCCATACCAGAGATGATCGTTTGTCCTGAAGCCTCGTCAGTTCTTACAGTAAATGTAGGATCTTCTTCAGCCAATTTAGCTAGAGCGTTACCCATTTTATCCTGGTCAGCTTTAGTTTTAGGCTCAACAGCGATACCAATTACAGGATCAGGGAAAACCATCGATTCAAGAACGATTGGGTTTTTCTCATCACACATAGTATCACCAGTTTTGATAGATTTGAAACCTACAGCAGCACCAATATCACCAGCTTCAATATATTCTACCGGGTTTTGTTTGTTAGCGTGCATCTGATAGATTCTAGAGATTCTTTCTTTATCACCTGAACGAGTGTTCAAGATATAAGAACCAGCATCTAATCTTCCAGAGTAAGCTCTGAAGAATGCTAATCTTCCCACGAATGGGTCAGTAGCAATCTTAAATGCTAAAGCTGCGAAAGGCTCATCTACAGAAGGTTTTCTTGTGATTTCAGCGTCAGTTCTTGGGTCAGTACCTTTGATGTCATCTTTATCCAATGGAGAAGGCAAGTATTTACATACTGCATCCAACATAAACTGTACTCCTTTGTTCTTGAATGAAGAACCACAAGTCATTGGGATAATAGATAAATCGATAGTAGCAGCTCTCAATGCAGCATTGATTTCTTCTTCTGTAATTGAATCTGGATCTTCGAAGAATTTCTCCATCAAAGTTTCGTCATATTCAGAAACAGCTTCTACTAATTTCTCTCTATATTCAAGAACTTCATCCTTCATATCTTCCGGAATTGGAACTACTTCGAAAGTAGCACCTTGTCCAGCTTCATCCCAGATGATCGCTCTGTTTTTAATTAAGTCTACAACACCTTTGAAATCTTCTTCAGCACCGATTGGTAAAACGATTGGAACTGCATTTGATCCTAACATATCTTTAACCTGGTTTACCACGTTAAGGAAGTCAGCACCTTGTCTGTCCATTTTGTTTACGAATCCCATTCTTGCAACTTTGTAGTTGTCAGCAAGTCTCCAGTTTGTTTCAGACTGAGGCTCTACTCCATCTACTGCAGAGAATAAGAATACCAATCCATCTAATACTCTCAAAGATCTGTTTACTTCTACTGTGAAGTCAACGTGTCCCGGTGTATCGATGATGTTGAAGTGGTAAGGTTTAGTATCAGCTAAAGGTTTTCCTTGGTCTGTTGGAAAGTTCCAAGAACAAGTAGTAGCAGCAGAAGTAATAGTAATACCTCTTTCAGCTTCCTGCTCCATCCAGTCCATTGTAGAAGCACCATCGTGAACTTCACCAATTTTGTGGTTTACACCAGTATAGAATAAAATTCTTTCTGTAGTGGTAGTTTTACCTGCATCAATGTGCGCAGCAATACCAATATTTCTTGTAAATTTAAGATCTCTACCCATTTCAGATTAGAATTTAAAGTGTGAAAACGCTTTGTTAGCTTCCGCCATTTTGTGAGTATCACTTTTCTTTTTGAAAGCAGCACCTTCTTCTCTTGAAGCGGCAACTACTTCATTAGCCAATTTCAAAGCCATAGACTTATCATTTCTCTTTTTAGAGTAGCTAATTAACCATTTCATTGCCATAGAAATTTTTCTATCAGCTCTGATTGGCATAGGAATCTGGAAGTTTGCTCCACCTACTCTTCTAGAACGTACTTCTACGTGAGGCATAACGTTAGTTAATGCATCTTTCCAGATTTCAAGGGCAGTCTTTTCAGTTTCTCCTTTTTTAGTTTCTACGATATCTAATGCATCATAGAATATTTTGAATGCGATTGACTTCTTACCATCAAGCATCAAGTTGTTTACGAATCTAGTCACCAATTGATCATTAAACTTTGGATCTGGTAACAACGGTCTTTTTTTCGCTTTTGTCTTTCTCATTGTTTCTGTACCTTATTTAATGATTATTTTTTCTTTCCTTTTGCAGGTGCTGCAGCAGCTTGTCCTGGTTTAGGTCTCTTAGCTCCGTACTTAGATCTTCTTTGTGTTCTTCCGTTTACTCCAGCAGTATCTAACGCACCTCTTACGATGTGGTATCTAACTCCTGGTAAATCTTTTACTCTCCCCCCGCGTACCAATACTATCGAGTGCTCTTGAAGATTATGTCCTTCACCTGGGATATAGGCGTTAACTTCTTTACCGTTTGAAAGTCTTACCCTTGCAACTTTTCTAAGTGCAGAGTTAGGTTTCTTAGGTGTGGTAGTATATACTCTCGTACATACACCTCGTCTTTGTGGACAAGAATCAAGGGCAGCCGATTTACTCTTCTTGGTAAGTGCGACTCTTCCTTTTCTAACTAATTGTTGAATAGTAGGCATTTAATTGCTTTTATTTTAGGGTGCAAAAATAATAATAATTTTTTAATTGACAAGTAGTTATACAGAAATAATAATCTTTATTTAATTTAAACTAACCTTATGATTACATATAATTTACATTCAATAAGGATGCACAGGAAATTATAGAAAATTTTACAGCTTTAAAACGTCTGCCCAATTTTACCATTGAAGCATCAATTTTTTAATTAATTGTATATTTATTAACTCAATTTTAATCTACCCAATAATATAATAGCATAATTAAACTCACTGCAACATCAAACCAATTATTCCAAATTATATTAAAAAAATACGCAATAGTTATCTTCTATGGAATCATCTTGATTTCGGCACAATATTTCCTGCATTAGAAGTATCAAAAAAAAATAAACTTATGAAAAATGCCAACATTATCGGTTTAAAAGAAGCCGACTGTCAAAACATTTCAGAAAAACTGAATATCCTTCTTGCCAACTATTCTGTGTTTTATCAGAATACAAGAGGCTCTCACTGGAACATTAAAGGAGAACAATTTTTCACGCTGCATCCTAAGTTTGAAGAACTGTATAATAGTTTAGTTTTAAAAATTGATGAAATCGCAGAACGTATATTGACCTTAGGAGCAACTCCGGCGCATAATTATTCAGATTACCTTCAGGTTTCCACCATTAAAGAAAGCAAAGAAGTAAGCGACGGTAATAAAAGCGTAGAAATCATTTTAAATTCTTTTAAAGTAGTCATCGATTTACAAAGAGAGCTTTTAGACATTACAGACAAAGCAGGCGACGAAGGTACAAACTCACAAATGAGCGATTATATTACAGAGCAGGAAAAAGAAGTTTGGATGTACAATTCTTATTTAGGGAAGTAAAAACAAGACAAAAATCATCACAATATTTAAAAAATCGTCTTACATTTAGACGATTTTTATTTTAAATAAACTAAATTTGTGTTAAAATTACACAATATGCAAAATATGACTTTCAACTCCATTCTCGACAACGATTTCTATAAAATCACCATGCAAAATGCGGTGGTAAAACTTTTCCCAAGCCAAACCGTAAAATACGAATTTATCAATCGAGGGAAACATCATTTTCCGGAAGGTTTTGATCATGCTTTAAGAGAAACTGTTAATAAAATGGCAGAACTTAAACTGACTAAAGATGAGAAAAAGTTTTTAGCTAAAACCTGTCCCTACTTAGACTTGCCTTATCTTGATTTTCTCGAAGGTTATCATTACGATCCGTCTGAAGTAAAAATTGTACAAACAGGAAATGATTTATCGGTCATTGTTGAAGGACTTTGGTACAGAACGATTCTTTGGGAAGTTCCATTGCTGGCTTTAATCAGTGAACTGCATTACGAAATGAATCACATGGAAAGAGATTCAAACGAAGTCGTAATGACAAAAACTCTGGAAAAAGCAGATTCACTAAACAAATTGGGAGTTAATTTCGCAGAATTTGGCACAAGAAGAAGACATTCTTATAAAGTACAAAATCTGGTCATGGAAGCTTTAACCCAGAAAAAAGACTCTACATTTATAGGAAGTTCCAACGTGCATTTTGCAATGAAATATGGTGTAAAGCCAATTGGAACTCATGCCCACGAATGGTTTATGTTTCATGGAGCTGAGTTTGGATTTAAAATGGCCAACGAATTAGCCCTTGAACATTGGGTTGATGTTTATCGCGGCGATTTGGGAGTCGCCCTTTCAGATACTTATACCACTGAAGTTTTCTTCCAACAATTCGATAAAAAATTCGCAAAACTTTTCGACGGTGTTCGTCATGACAGTGGTGACCCATTAGAATTTGCCGACAAAACCATTGCTCATTACAAACGACATGGGATTAATCCCTTATTTAAATATATTATTTTTTCTGATGCTTTAAATCTTGAAAAAGTAGAAGAAATCACCAATTACTGCAAAGGAAAAATAGGTGTTTCTTTTGGCATAGGAACTAATCTTACGAATGATGTAGGTTTAAAACCAATGAACATTGTCATGAAACTTATCGGCGTACAAGCTCCAAATAAAGAATGGATACCTACCGTAAAACTTTCTGACGAAAAAGGAAAATACACCGGTGATCCTAAAATGATTGAGCTTGCAAAAGAGTTTTTGAGGATAAAAGATTAATTGTAGAACAACTCAAACCTAACAGGTTTTGAAAACCTGTTAGGTTTCTAAAAAAACATAAATAAATCATGAAAAAACTAATCTTTATTTTACCTGCTTGTTCAATATTAATTTCATGCGCAATTCATTCTAAAAAAAATGGAAATCCAGGAAAAGATGGAACTTCTGGTGATTCAAAAATAGGTTTCAATCAAAAATTAGCAGACTCTTTAGGTGCAGATAAATATGGCATGAAAGCTTACACCATCGTAATGTTGACAACCGGCTCTGCAAAAATTGATGATAAAGAGAAAAAAGCAGAATTAATGAAGGGTCACATGACCAACATCGGAAAATTAGCCGACGAAGGAAAAATTATTGTGGCTGGTCCGTTCTTAGAAAAGAATAAAGAAAATTACCGCGGAATGTTTATCTTCAACACCAAATCAAAAGAAGAAGCCGAATCTTGGGTAAAAACCGATCCCGCCGTTGCAGCCGGAATTTTCAGTTATGAAATTTTCCCTTGGTACGGCTCTGCAGCTTTACCTTTGTATTTGAAACATCATGATGAGATTTCAAAAGAAAATCCTTAATTTTTTTTTCGATGAGATCTTATTGCATCCTATTATTTCTGTTGGTTTTAATTAATTGCAATAAAGAATCAAACGTTTTTGAATTTACCACAAAAACTGTTGATAAAAATATTGTACAAGAATTAAAACAAATAAAAAACCAGAAACCTTACGGCTTACTTTTTCAAGATGAAAAGTATGAAGTCTGGAGTAGCTGTTCTGGAGAATGGGGCGGAACAATTTATTTTAAAAATAAACACAATGGAGAAATTCGTTATGCACAATCTACTTGTGTAGTTTCAGTAAATAAAATTGGTGATAGATATTATATTTCAAACGTATCTACTCATTTGTATGAAAGATCCTCTATCTTCGAAATCATAAATCCTGAGAAAATGGAATTGACTTTAAAATTACCTCCTTTTCATCCGGAAATTGAAACAAGAGAATATGAAACCAAAAGCAATTTAGGAACAAAGACAATTGTCGATTCTGTAGGTGTATCTATTTTGACAAGTTTTATTTATAAGAATAATTTATATTCAGTACTAAAAAGCTACAAAAACGACATAATAACTATTTCAAAAGTTGAGAATAATAAATTCAAAACAGCACAAACATTACACGGATTAATATTAAATGATTCTCCACAGATTTTAAAAGAATCAGAAACTCATCAAAAACTTTATTTCCAAAATTTCACATCAGGAGTTTTAGATATTAAAGACAACAAAATAAAATTTACATTTTACAAGAATGACTAAAAGCTTAGCCTCGCAAATCTGCGAGGTTTTTTCCTATCTTTAATTAAAACTAATCTGATATGAAAACCATCGAAGAAGTCTTAAAAAATTAGACGAAATTATTTTCTGAGTTAGATAAAACATTAAGGTTTCCCGTAAAGATTTTTTTTTGTTTTTGTATTTTTGAAAAATGGAAATCACTTATCTCATCATTGGATGTTTTGCCGGGGGAATTATCGGCGCTATCTTAATTTATTTTGTTTTGAAATCTTCTATGGTTTCAAGAAGTTCTTATGATGAATTGAATTATTTACATATTAAAACTAAAGCCGATTTAGAAAATTTAAATCTGAAGATTCAAGATTTAGATCAAATCATCAAAAACGAAAAAGATGTAAACCTTCAACAATCTGATTTATTAAATGATCTTAAAAATGAATTCTCCAAAATTTCCGCAGAAAACACTATTCTTCAAAATCAATTAGATGAGCAAAAGTTTTTAAATCAGAAGCAAAATACTCAAATTGAATTGGTTTTAAATGAAAAACAGAATTTACATGCTAAAAATTCAGAATTATCTGCTCAAAATGAAGGTTTACAACAATCTTTAGAAACCCAGAAAGAAGAAATTAAAAAAATTCAGGAAGAAGGAAAACTGCAGTTTGAAAATTTAGCAAATAAAATTTTAGAAGAAAAAACAGAAAAATTCACAACCGTCAATCAAAATAATCTTAAAAATATCCTTGAACCTTTTCAGGAGAAAATCAATGATTTAAAAAATAAAGTCAATGAAGCTTATGAAAAGGAAAATAAAGAACGTTTTTCTCTTGCTGAAAAAGTGAAAGAACTGGCTTTGCTCAACCAACAAATTTCTGAAGATGCCAAAAAACTCACCAAGGCATTGAAAGGCGAAAGTAAAACTCAGGGAAATTGGGGCGAAATGATTCTGGAAAGTATCTTAGAAAAATCAGGATTGGTAAAAGGAAGGGAATATTTTCTGGAGCATGAACTTCGTGACGAAGACAACAAAGCTTTGTTTTCGGAGTTTTCAGGTAAAAAAATGCGTCCAGATGCGGTTGTAAAATATCCCGACGAAAGAAATGTAATTATCGATTCTAAAGTCTCTCTTACTGCTTTTACGGAACTGGTTGATGAAACAGATTCGGATATTTATCAAATAAAAGTCAGTCAACATTTATCTTCTATTAAAACCCACATCAGTCAATTGAGTCAAAAAGCGTATGACGATTACGGAAAATCTTTAGACTTTGTCATGATGTTTATTCCAAGTGAACCCGCTTATATCGCTGCAATGCAGGCTGACCAAAATCTTTGGAATTTTGCTTACGAAAAAAGAATTCTACTTTTAAATCCGAGTAACCTGATTACTTCATTAAAATTGATCGCTGACCTTTGGAAAAGAGAATATCAAAACAGAAATTCCCTGGAAATTGCCGAGCGTGGTGCTAAATTATACGACAAATTCGCAGGTTTTGTAGAAAATCTTGAAAAGGTTGGAAAAAATTTAGACTTGGCAAAAAGTGTTTACAATGATGCTTACAAGCAACTATATACAGGAAATGACAATCTCATTATTCAAACTCAGAAACTAAAATCTTTAGGAATTAAAAATAAAAAAGAACTCCCACAAAGTTTAATCAATGGTATAAGTGATGAATAAATTACTAATAGTTAATTGTCAATTGTCAGTTTTGTTTTGAATTAAAATTAATGAGCGAAGCGAATTGACCATTCACAATTTACATTTAAACGATTATAGGTGATCAATGATTGATAAGTCTGATGTAAATCTTATTTTTGCATCAATTATCAATCATTCCCCATTTATGATCATCGAAAGTTTTCAAAACGAAAAGATAAAACACATTACCAAACTTCTTACAGACAACCGTTTTCGTAAAAAATCAGGCGTATTTGTAGTAGAAGGACAACAGGAAAACGAAAGAGCTCAGAAATATAATTTTGAAGCTGTAGAATTTTATATCTGTGAAAACATTTTCAAAGGAAGCACTCCTAAAGAGAAGATTCATTTGGTGAGTGATAAAGTCTACGAAAAAATTGCTTATCGTGGAACTTCAGAAGGCATCATCGGTGTTTATAAAACCAAAGAAACCCATTTAAACAGTTTTCAGCCAAAAGAAAATTCAACAGTTATTATCGTTGAAGGTGTTGAAAAACCAGGAAACTTAGGTGCAATTTTAAGAAGCTGTGAAGCTTTTGGAATTGATGCTTTAATTGTTGCGGATGGAAAAACAGATTTCTATAACCCTAATGTTATCCGATCTAGCGTAGGATGCCTTTTCGGAATGGAAGTTTTTCAGGCTGATAATAACGATGTTCACGAATTTCTACAAAAAAACAACTTCAATATCTATACAACTATTATGGATGAGACATCCAAAGATATGTTTGAGCGAGACTTCACAAAACGTTCTGCAGTTTTATTTGGTACAGAACATTCGGGATTGAGTGATTTCTGGTATGGTAAAGGTCAGAATACATTGATACCTATGACCGGAAGTATTGACTCATTAAATTTGAGTAATGCTGTAGCCATTACATGTTACGAAGCTTTAAGACAGAAAAAATCTTAGAAGTTTTTTTTAAATAATAAGACATAAAAAAACCGTCTCGCTGAGCGAAACGGTTCTTTTATTTTCAGTAGTAACTGATTAGTGCTTAACTGCAGTTTTAGCAGAATCAGCAGCAGCTTTAACCTCAGTTTTAGCAGAATCAGCAGTAGCTTTGATTGAATCTCCAGCAGCGTTAGCAGTAGAATCGATGTTAGCAACAACTGAATCTTTGTTAGCTTCGATTGAATCAGTAGAAGTTGTAGCTTCACCTTTTTTACAAGCAACTAAAGAGATTGCAGCGATAGCAGCTACGAATAATGACTTTTTCATAATAAATTAAATTTAATTTTGTTAATATTGTTTTTTAAATCTTTTTCTCTGTTCGGTTATTTGAACAAGACAAAGGTATAGCAGATGTAAAATTTGTTTATGAAAAATAATTGTAATAACTTTGTAAAACAGTTTTACAAATAACAGATACTGATAATCAACAATTTAACTACTTTTTTATAAAGTGACAGATTTAGACCTCTTACATTTTGAGCAGCTCAAAAAGGACGTTCAAGCTCAATATTTGAAAGAATACACCCCTTCTTATGATGAAATATCTAAGTGGAAGGGTATTGATATTATCTATTTTCAGGAAGATCTTAGAAAAAAGGCCAAAGGTAACATCAGTGAAAAATCTTTTTACACTTATTTTAAATCTTCTCCGGTGTCAAAATTACCACGTATTGATATGCTTAATTTATTGAGTATTTATGCGGGTTACGACTCATGGTATGACTTTAAAAAGAACCACCTTTTTGCAGGAGAATTATTAAGTGAAGACAAGGATTTGAGCGATGATGAATTGAAAGAATTAGAAAAAACAGTTTCAAGTGCATTAAACTTACCTAAAACCGAAGAAGAAGTTAAAAAAACCGAACCCAACAGCGAGGAAAATACCGTTTTACAAAAAAACAACACTGAAAATCAGATAATTGAAAAAAAACAAATTATTTCAGAATCTTCTAAAATATCAGAAATAAAACCTCCTAAAAAGAACTATCAAAGAACTGCGTGGATTGCCGTAGCATCAGTTTTTGTTATTTTATTGGGTCTTTTAGGTTTTAAGGATGAAATTTTTCAAAAAACTTATAAATATTGTTTTACGGATGCCGACAGAAACTTAAATGTTCAGCGTGATATTGAAATTAAAGTGATTAAAGAAAACGAATCACCTATTCTATACAGAATTAAACCTGGAGAATGTTTCATCTATCCAACAAAGGATAAAACTTTAAAAATGAAAATCAGTTCTACAGTTTATGAAGATCTTGAAGTCAACAGAAATCTTGAAAATGCACCTGAAGAAGAAACCATAGAGCTAAAACCGGATGATTATAAGATGGCGCTCTATTATTTTTCTATAAAAGATATTAACGGAGAAAATTCTGAGCAGCTCATTAAACAGAAAAGAAAACAGCTGGAAAACCTCATCAGCAACACAGCTACTATAACGCAGGTATATGACAGTGATATTTATGGTCTTGAAACTTTAGATAAGCAGGATTATATTACTTTGGTAACCACACCGACCACTTCATTAAAAAACCTGAACGTTATTGAAATGAAAAAAGATAAAGGAAAAATAGTATCTATCAAATTTAAAATCTCAAACCATGAAAACAATAAATAACTTTTTGTTTTTAACGATACTTCTGGGCGTTATCATGATTGCCTGTACTAAAAAAGAAGAAAACAACAACGTAAGCGATCTTGAAAAGCTAAGAAATACAAACAATATCACTGTACAAATGGACAGTACACAAGCGATTAATTCTATTACTTTACAAAAAGTACAGGACGTGCTTGATTTGTCTACACTTTATCTTTCCGGAAATAAAAAGACCGAAATAGACACCGCTATTTATTCTAAAATTGAGAAGTATTTTCAAAAATCAGATTCTACCACTTTTCAAGGGTTATTTAAAGAACTTGAAAGCCTAAAAGTGAAAAAGGTAAAGGTAAGTAACATTAATGTTTTTAAGAAAATCAACGATAAAGACACTTTAGATTTCGCAAAATTTAATGTAGAATATATTGGCGACAAAAATAAATCGATTGGCAACTTTGAAAGAAGCGCACAATATACGCTTGTTTCTAAAGCCACAGAAAAGAATAAAGAATTTAAGTTTTATTTTATTAAATTTTATTCAGACTTGCTGGAAAAAGACAGCACTTCTGTAGGAGTGACAAGGTAATCTAAGGGAATATCATTTTCCCAGACATCATCAATCATATCATCGGAGTTAAAATAATTAACTCCGATTTTTTTTGAATCTTTTGAAATATTTTCAAAGAATTGGTCATAAAAACCCTTTCCATACCCTACCCTGTTTCCTTTAAAATCACAGTAAAGTAAAGGAGTAATCACAAAATCGAAATCTAAAACTTTAGAATCTTCGTTTGAAACAGGTTCAGAAATCCCCCAATTATTCGTTTCAAATTGGGTATCAGAGAAAATCTCAACAGAAATTAATTTTGTATCGACGATTTTAGGAACAAAAACTTTGATATTTCGGCTTAAAAAGTAATCAATAAAAATCTGGGTATCAATTTCTTTAAACTTTTCAATCGGAATGAAAATATGGATTTTTTGATCAGAAACTGGTTTAAAATAATTGATGAAATTTTGAAAAATTCTTTCAGACAAATGGGAAACTTCATCTTGCGACAATCCCTTTCTTTTTTCAAGATATATTTTTCTGAGTTCTGATTTTTTCATTTTCAAATTTATAAAAAATAACGTTATAGAATTAAGACTGCTAAAGAGATAGCGCTCCTAAGGAGCGCAAAATTTAGCCATAATACTTTATTCTACACAGATAAAACTCCTACGGAGTTTTCTAACGACATTTAATTTAATTCAGCAAAAAAAAGGTTGCGCTCCGGAGGAGCGCAACCTTATATCATCATAAATCTAAGAATGAACTATCCTAAAATTTTATATATTTTATCTGACAAACGAACTCTGAACGGAAGTTCAAAAGTAATTTGATCCCCTGTTTGTGCTATTTCGCAAGAGCTTCCATCAACAAACATTTCTGTAATTGTAATTTCCTGTTCACCTGTAGTAGGACCAGAGATTAAAACTTTATCACCAACTGAAACTTCATTATTTTCAATTAAAAATTGTGCAATCTTTGATTTTGTATAGTAATGTTCGGCTTTCCCAATCAATGTTTTTTTAACGGCAATTTTCTGACGAATATTTTTAGAATCAACTTTTGCTAAAGGTTTATTTGGCAAATCACCTGACTTTTTAAAGGTTAAAGCATCAGATTTTCCTTTTCTGAAGACTTTATTTCCAACCTGCAATCCTTTTCTTAATGTCACTTGCTCTTCAACAGGCAAATGGGTTATTTCTAAACATTCTGTAGAACAACAGTTTTCCATCGCCGTTTTACAATCATCACATTGTATAAATAATAAATGACAAGCATCATTAGCACAGTTAGTGTGATTATCACAAGGTTTTCCACATTGGTGACACTGAGAAATAATATCGTCAGTAATTCTTTCTCCTAATCTATGATCAAACACAAAGTTTTTACCAATAAACTTACTCTCAATATTTTCTTCCTTGATTTGACGGGTATATTCAATAATCCCTCCTTCTAACTGGAAAACATTTTTAAAACCTTGATGTTTGAAATAAGCGCTCGCTTTTTCGCAACGAATTCCGCCCGTACAATACATCAAAAGATTTTTATCCTCTTTAAAATCCTGAAGCTGCTCGTTGATAATGGGCAAGCTTTCTCTGAAGTTTTCCACATCCGGAGTAATCGCCCCTTCAAAATGTCCGACTTCACTTTCGTAATGGTTTCTAAAATCTACTACAATGGTATTGGGGTCTTCCAATAAATTATTAAACTCTTGTGCTTTTAAGTGAATTCCTTTATTGGTAACATCAAAAGTATCATCATTCAAACCATCGGCAACAATTTTATGTCTTACCTTAATCGTTAATTTTAAGAAAGAATGGTTGTCTTGCTCTACGGCTACGTTAAGACGAATTCCTTTCATAAAATCATAGACTTCCAGCGTATTTCGAAAATCTTCCAAATAATCTGCAGGGATACTCATTTGAGCATTAATTCCTTCATGGGCAACATAGATACGACCCAATGCATCGAGTGCATTCCAGGCTATAAATAAGTCGTTGCGAAATTTTTTGGGATTTTCAATTTTGGCATACGCATAGAAAGACAAAGTAAGGCGTTGCTTACCAGCTTCATCAATAAGTTGAGCTCTTTCTTCTGCGCTTAAGGTGTTATACAGTTGCATGCTATAAACGGTTTAAGTGAGAAAATTATTTTTGCAAAGATAGTCAATTTTTCAAATTTGATTTATATGACATAAAACACCTTCTTATCAAATTAATTTACATTTAACTTTTTGACTGGTTTAATAATCTAACTTCTGACATTTTGTCTTTAATAATTTTTTAAGCAGTGTTAAACTTATTCGATAATTATTACATAAACTATAAAATGGTATAATTGTCGTTAAATTTTAGTTAAAAGTGAAACACTTAAGATTATTTACATACATATTTAGCATTAAATTTGTGTAAGATAAAATAACAATCAAACAAAGAAGACATACAATGAAGAGTACTTTTAAAAAACTTTTACCATTTGCTGTTGTAGGGGTTCTCTCAGGAGCTACTACCGTTGGCGTACAACAATATCTAAGTCACGACTCTAATAACGGTGACCAATCTTATTTTACAAAATCTACCAACGCTTCATTTGTGGGAATGAATACCGCAACTGTAGGTGACGATTTTGTAAAAGCATCTAAAACTACGGTTCCGGCTGTGGTAACGATTAAAAATTATCAGAACAGAGCATCAAGCAGAGCTTCTGAACAGGATTTGTTTGATTTCTTTTTTGGTGATCCTTTTGGAGGAAAAGGTCAACAAAGACAGAGACAGCAACAACAAGCACCAGAAAATATGCCTTCAGGTTTAGGATCTGGAGTGATTATTTCTCCGGATGGATATATTATTTCAAACAACCATGTTGTAGCAGGAGCAAATAAGCTTGAAGTTGTTTTAAGCAATAAAAAATCTTATATCGCAACTTTGGTAGGAACCGATCCAAACACCGACATTTCATTACTGAAAATCGAAGAGAAAGGATTACCATTCTTAAACTTTGCTAATTCTGATAACGTTGAAGTTGGGCAATGGGTTTTGGCTGTAGGTAACCCACTTGGATTGAACTCTACCGTTACAGCAGGAATTATTTCTGCCAAAGGAAGAGGAATAGGAATTCTGAGCGGACAAGGAAAAGCTACCAATCCTATTGAGAGTTTTATACAAACCGATGCCGCAATTAATCCTGGAAACTCAGGAGGAGCATTGGTGAATGTAAATGGAGATTTAATTGGAATCAACTCAGCAATTTCATCTACAAACGGGTATTATCAGGGATACGGATTTGCTGTTCCGGCGAATTTGGCAAGAAAGATCATCGAGGATATTAAGAAATTTGGTATTGTACAGAGAGGTTTCTTAGGGGTAAATTCTTTAGACTTATCTAATGATCAGCAAGTTGCTTTTTATAACCAAGAAAAGAAAACTAATATAAAACCAGGCTCTGGTGTTTATATTATAGGACTTCCGGATAACAGCGGAGCACAAGATGCAGGAATGAAAGTTGGAGACATCATTACTAAAATTGATGGTGTAAATATTACAGATTTTGCAGACCTTTCTGTTGCTATCGGAAGCAAAAGACCAGGTGATAAAGTACAGGTAACTTACACAAGAAACGGAAAAGAAACAACCGCAACAGTTACTTTAAAAGATCAAAAAGGCGGAACTTCTGCAAGAACAAAAGCTGATCTGAGCGTCACTGAAAAAATTGGTGCAGATTTCCAAAGTCTGGATGACAGAACGAAAGCTTACTATGGATTAACCAGCGGAGTTGTTGCTAAAAATGTAGTGGAAGGAAGCGAAATCGCTAAGGCAGGTATCGTAGACGGCTATATCATTACTGAAATTAACGGGAAGCCTGTAAATTCTCAGAAAGATGTAGAAAACTTATTAAATAAATTCACCGGAACAGGCCAGATAAAATATATGGATGATTACGGAAGAGGCTATCAAAGAGGATTTAAAATGCCTTAGTAGAAAAAAATATTAAACAAAAAAGCGTTGCAAATTTTAAATCTACAGCGCTTTTTTTATGTTTTAAAAGATTACTTTTTATTCATTTTTTCAGCAATTCTTTTCTTCTTATTTCTTTCATAAATTACTTCTACGATCTTACCTCCCATCCAGGCAAAAGGAAAAAAGACCAAGAAAATAGAAATTTTATAAAATGTAGGATGATAAGGAAGAATGATGACATCAAGCATCGCTATAAAAAGCATGATGAAACCAATAAGAATTGCGTAAGCTACTTTTGCATATTTTACAATCATGGCGGTAACAACTCCTCCCACGGTAGTTCCTAATCCTGAAATAAAAAGCAGAAAGCCAAAGAAGGCATCATTATTTTTCATGCTTTCTAAAAATCTTTGCCAATGCTCAAACGGAGCAAAAGCATCAAAGGTAACCCACTTTGGAAAAGCCCTTATACCAAGAGTGATAATAAGCCCTGCAATCACAAGACCTACCAAAACTGCAAATGTATTTCTTAAAAAATTCATTAATCCTGATGTGCAATCATAGAAATTTCGATATCAACATTCTTTGGCAAACAAGAAACCTGTACAGTTTCGCGAGCCGGGAAGCTTTCAGCATCAAGATATGATGCATAAATATCATTCATCACTGCAAAATCATCCATGCTTTTAAGGAAGATTGTTGCTTTAACCACATTTTTAAACGTCATCCCTGCTTCTGTAAGGATCGCTTCAAGGTTTTTCATTACCTGATGTGTTTCCTTTTCAATTCCTTCTACCAGTTTACCCGTTGCAGGATCTACAGGAATCTGACCAGAGATATACAAAACTCCGTTGGCAAGATTTGCCTGAGAATAAGGACCGATAGCTGCAGGAGCATTCACTGTGTTGATTATTGTCTTCATATATAGATTTATTTACTTTAAAAAATCATACCAAACCGTTTATTCACGATTTGATTATAGTTTATTTTGGGTGCAAAGATAAAATTTATATTGTAAAATCAGTATGACTTTAGAAAGGTGCATTAGGCTGAGTAAAACTTCTGTCTTTATACTTCAATGCATCGCTTAATATATTTGCCTTAATACCGATAAAGAAATCATAAACTTTATACTGACCAAAAGGTACCCAGTTAAAATTAATCGTAAAACTTCGCTGATCTCTTGAGAAGCCGATTCTTGTATAAGCCAATTCTTTGGTCACCATATCGTAATGCGTACTACCGTTGATATTCCAGTATGGAGTAAGCTTTACACTTCCATCTAAACCAATGGAAGCCATTTTGGTTGCTGTTCTCGTTAAGTTTCTAGAATATTGGTAATTGGCATTCACATTTAAAGTCCAGGCTTGCTCAAAATGGGCATAATTATCATCATCAAAGAAATAATTTTCATTTCTGATTTCCCCTTTTTGCGAATAGGTTTTGGCGTAATCTTTTTTCTCACCAAACAATTCATTGCTTAAAGGATAAGAAACCTGCACATTGAAACCTTGTACGCTAAAAGATCCGAAATCTTCCGTTCTGATTCCGGTATCTGATCCCGGAGCAAATAAAATTTTATAAGGTTCAATCGTTAAACTTGTATTTACGCTTAACTTATTATCAAAGAAAGAAGATTGTCCGTTCACAGAAATAATCGACCAAGGGTGGCTTTTTGCAGCAAAATTATAGTTTCCGCTTACGTTTAAAGATTCAAAAATCTTCATTTTTTTCACTCCGGTAGAATCGCTTTTAGATCTTACCTTCATTTCGATATTGTTACCTATATTATAATTTAAAGCTCCCACCATTCCTGTTGTTGGCGAACCCACAATTCCTTTATCAAAAATAGAATAAGGCGTTAAAGCTCCATTGGCATTATAGAAATTCTTAAAATATCCAAACTGTTCACCACCAAAATCAGGGGAGTAAGTGAAACCAATACTTGGCGTCATCATGTGTCTTATTGCCTGTATTGTAGATCCTTTTTTGAAATTTGCCTGTCCATACAATTGAGTCTGAATACTTGCTGTAGTAGAAAAAATACTGTATCCCGCAATTTGCTTGTTGATCTGGTCAACCTCTATATTTTGTATTGGATCGTAATATTTGGTAAGCGTTTTTGTCGTTAAAGCATTATCAATTGTAGCTCCTAAACTGAAAGTAAAATACTTTGCAAAAGTTGTGTTGGTTCCTAATGCGATATTATTTTTCAAACCGGTCTGCATTTTATCCCACATTGCATCGGTAAATAATTCTCCTTCTTCTGTGCTTACAAAGTTTGATAAATTTAAACCCGTATTCACTGTAATATTTTCTAGCAAACCAGATCTTACCCCGGTTTTAGATTTAAATAGATAAAACTGATTAATCGCAACGTTCATTTGTGGCAAACGTAAATCTGCCAATCCTGTAGCAAAATTCTGAGAATAAGAAGCCGTTCCTGTAATCGTAGCCGGA
This sequence comes from Chryseobacterium sp. YIM B08800, assembly GCF_026163565.1. Taxonomy (GTDB): domain Bacteria; phylum Bacteroidota; class Bacteroidia; order Flavobacteriales; family Weeksellaceae; genus Chryseobacterium. The sequence continues at coordinate 110,308 of NZ_JAPDKN010000011.1, read as the reverse complement.
AGTTTCAAAAACCTTTTGGTAAGCGTCAATGTTGAGTTCTGCTGAGTTTTCAAAACACTCTGATCCATGATATAGTTGTTGTTCACCGTGTTGTTGTAAAACGTCTGGCTCGTAACATCTACGGATGCAGAAAATGTAAGAAAAGGATTTGCTTTTGTATCTTGAGTGTGCCTCCAAGCAATTCTGTATGTTCCTGTTTTGCTGTAATTATCAAGACCTTTAATACCACGAACGGTACTTCCGATGTCTGCCGAGAAATTTCCTGAATATCGATATTTTTTAAGATAATTCATTTCTGGTCTTACCGTCCAGCTTCCTTTTGTATAGATATCTGCAAGAACTTTTAAATCGAAATGTTCCCCAATTGGCTGGTAATACCCTATTCCATTCAGGAAAAAACCTACATCTTCTCTTTCTCCAAAACTTGGAATCAAAATTCCTGCGGATCTTTTACTTGAAAAAGGTAAAATAGCAAAAGGTAAAATCAAAGGAGTCGGAACGTCTTCGATATACATTTGTGCAGGACCTACAATTAAGGTTGAGCTTTCTTTTCCCTTCTGCATTTTGATGTAAGATGCCAAAAGGTGATAATCGGGTCTTGTATCTTTTTTGTCAATATAATAACTATCTGTCGTAAATTCTGCATGCCTCATGACAAAAACAGAATCGTTGTACTTTTTGGTTTTATCGGCAACAATTAAGCCTTCACTTTCTTCGGTTCTTGCGTTGTAGGCAATTGCCTCTCTGGTTTTCGTATTATAATTAAAGCTCTCTACTTCATACTTTTTCCCAGCCTGATTTACCTGTGCAAGCTCAAAGACTTTTCCTAAAGAATCTAATTTTCCACGGGCGAAAATTAAATTTTTGTCTTCATCGATCGAGATGTAATCTGCATCGATTTGCATATCCTGATATTTTACCTGAGCATTTTTATTCAGATAAATCATTTTTTTCTGAACATCTCTACGAATATCATCAGCTTTATAATCTACCACAGCGTCTAAAGATTCTTTGGGAGCAGCAATGGTATCCTTTTTGGAAATAGTATCATTAATTACCGTAGCTTTAACTACTTTTTTAGGACCTTCCTGTGCTAAAAAACTGTTAAAAATTAGGATAATTAAAATTTGTAATATATTTTTGAAGACGGTTTTGTCCAATTTTGTTCTGTATAATTTGGCTCAAAATTAATATAATTTTTATAACTGTATGATGTACAAACTAAATTTTAAAACAATTTTAGCATTTCTACTGATATTCTTCTCCTCTTTTACTTTTGCACAAAAAAAATTCACTGTAGTTTTGGATGCAGGGCATGGAGGAAGCGATAACGGAGCTAACAGAAATTACCCGGATCTTGGTCTTGTTCAGGAGAAACATGTTACGTTGGGAATTGTTCTGAAATTAGGAGCAATGCTTGAGAAAAACAAAGAGTTTAAAGTTATTTATACCCGAAAAATAGACGAATATCCTTCTTTAACAGACAGAACCAACACCGCCAACCGAAGCAAAGCAGATTTATTTATCTCTGTACACGTAAATTCTTCGCCAAGTCGTTCTGCAACAGCCAGAGGAACCGAAACTTTCGTACAGGGACCTGCTCAAAACAGAGAAAACCTGGAAGTGGCAAAGCAAGAAAACAGCGTGATTTATCTTGATGAAAAAGATAAAGAAACTTTTGCCTCTTATGATCCATCTTCACCAGAATCTTTGATTGCCCTAAAATTACAGCAAAGTAAATATCTTGAAAACAGCTTAATTGTAGGAAGCTTTGTGGAAGGAAACTTTGAAAAGAGCGGTCGTTTTTCTCGTGGTGTAAAACAGGAAAATCTACACATCTTAAGAAGAAGTGCGATGCCCTCTATTCTTATTGAAACAGGATTTGTAAATAACTATGAAGATGCAGCATTCTTAAATTCTGAAAAAGGACAAGAGGAAACAGCAGAAAATATTTATAAAGCAATTATTGAATACAAAAAAGCAGTCGATAGAAAAACCGGAGCGCAAGTGATTACTAAAAAGCCTGAGCCAGAAAAACCGGCAGAAGTTGCATTGAAAAATGACTTCAGAATTTTACTAATGACAATGCCTGTAAAATACAACGATGGAGATCCTGAATTGAAAGGATTGAATTACATTCTTCCTATCAAAGAAAACGGATTGTATAAATACTATTATGGAGTGACCAATATGGCATCTGTGAAAGATATCAATCTTAAAACAGCTAAAGATGCAGGATTCAGAAATTCTTATGCGGTAGGATTTATGCCAAACCAAAAATTGAGCATTGGTTATTACAACATCGAGGTATATGTAGGAAAAGATAAATTAAGTGCAAATTCTTTCATCCTTCAAACTCTGAAAGACGTAGACAGAAACAAATCTAACGGAATGTTCTACTACACGTACGGAAAAGTTTACACCTTAGAAGATGCAGTGAAACTTCAAAAAGATCTGGAAGCCAAAGGGATAAAAAACACCGTTATTCAGAAGAATTTTAAATAAACATTATAATTTTGAAGTTTAAAAGTTTATTTATACTTTTGCAACCTCAAAATTTGGTCTATTCGTCTAGTGGTCAGGACTCAAGGTTTTCATCCTTGCAACAGGAGTTCGATTCTCCTATAGACTACCAAAAAGCTCTCTATTTCAGGGAGCTTTTTTTATGTGTTTTTTTTAAGCTTTTCAAAGTATAAAACCGCTAAAAATAAACGTTAAGACCTCAATTTTCATCTTTTCAAATTATTAGATTCCAGAAATAGGGCTCGAAGCTATTTATATTTTTTTGTATATTTAGGCTACAACTTATTTTTATGAAAAATTCAATACTCTTAATTTCCTTCTTATTTCTACTTTTCAGCTGCGACAACAAAGACAAAGCAGACGATTTGACTCTGAGAGAAAAGGAATTACTGAATAAAGAAAAATTATTTGCACAAAAAGAAGCCGAATACCAATCTCTATTAAAAATGAGAGACAGTATTTTTAATCATAAAAACTCAGATTCTATAAAAATTGTAAAATGGTCTGATGAAATTTCCGGTGACTGGATAGGAAAAGTAATCTGCACAGAATCTAATTGCAGTGACTACGTTGTAGGAGATCAGCGAACCGATACTTGGGAATTCGACAGCGATTCTATACAGTTATTTACAAAAATCATTAACAATAATAATTTAGTCAGATTATATTCAGGGAAATTTGAGAATAACGAAATCAAACTTAATTTCAAAACAGACTCCACCGCAAAAAAGCAGGTAGACATGAATGTTTTGCTTAATGATATTTCAGATACTAAAATAAAAGGTACCAGAACTATTGCAATCGGCAATTGCATGGCAAAATTCTCTGTAGAGTTAATACGTTCCACAAAATAAACACAAATGATTCTATTAAGTATACACAACCTCAGTCTTCCGATAGAAGACCCGGTCTTGAAGTTCCTTTTGGTGCTTATCATCATTCTTGCAGCGCCTCTTCTCCTCAATAAAATTAAAGTCCCTCATTTATTAGGATTGATTATTGCCGGTGCAGTAATTGGCCCGAACGGATTTAATGTCTTGGCAAGAGACAGCAGTATTGTAGTGACCGGAACAACCGGATTGCTTTACATCATGTTCCTTGCAGGTCTTGAAATTGATATGGGAGATTTCAAGAAAAACAAGTGGAAAAGTCTTACCTTCGGGATATTTACATTTACGGTACCGTTTGTTGTAGGATATTTGGGAGGTCACTATATTCTGAAATTTTCGGTATTAACGTCTATACTTTTTGCCAGTTTATTTTCATCTCATACGTTAATCGCATATCCTTTGGTCAGCAAATTGGGTATTGCAAAAAATCCGGCTGTAAACATTACCGTTGGGGGAACAATGATTACAGATGTCTTAGCATTATTGGTTCTAGCAATCATTGTCGGGATGTCTCAAGGTGACGTAGGAACAGAGTTTTGGGTAAAACTTTCAGTTTCCTTTGTGGTTTTTGCATTGGTAGTTTTGGTGATTTTCCCTATGATTGGAAGATGGTTTTTCAAAAAGGTGAATGATAAAATTTCACAATATATTTTTGTATTGGTAATGATTTATCTGGCTGCAATGTTAGCCGAATTAGCCGGAGTGGAAGCTATTATCGGAGCTTTCTTTGCCGGACTTGCTTTAAACAGATTAATTCCACACACTTCTTCGTTGATGAATCGTGTTGAGTTTGTCGGGAATGCCATTTTCATCCCTTTCTTCCTAATCAGTGTGGGAATGCTGATCGATTTTAAAGTGTTTTTTAAAAGTTGGGAAACATTGGAAGTTGCAACGATTATGCTCATTGCATCTGTTGGTGGAAAGTATCTTTCTGCAATTGCCACGCAAAAAACCTTCAGGCTTTCTAAAGAAGAAGGAAAGCTTATTTTCGGGCTAAGTTCTGCTTCTGCAGCAGCAACATTAGCTTCAGTGATGGTTGGTTACAACATTATACTTTCAGAATCTGAAACCGGAGAGCCCATTAGATTACTAAACGAACACGTTCTTAACGGAAGTATTTTATTGATTCTTATTTCATGTACCGTTTCATCATTCATTTCCATGTCGAGTGCTCAGAAAATCGCAGAACAGGATAATCAGGAAACCGTTTCCGGAAACAGCCACGAACAGGAAAATATTCTTTTAGCCTTAAACCACGAAACCACTGTTGAAAGAATGGTGAATCTTGGAATTTTAATTAAAGCTCATTCGAATACAGAAAATTTATTTGCCTTAAATGTAATTAATGAAGACAAAAATGAATCTTCGGTAAAAAATGCCGAGAAACTTCTGCATCATGCTACTGATATGGCAGCCGCTGCAGATGTAAAAATGCAGCCATTAAAAAGATATGACAATGATGTAATTAATGGGGTAAACAACGTGATTAAAGAACAGAACATCACTGATCTCATCGTAGGATTAGAAGACAGCAAAGGTTTTTCGCCTGCCTTCACCGATAATCTTTACAATGGTTACTTACAGCGTGATGATGTAAATGTTTTGGTGTATCATGCGGTTCAGCCTTTAGCCACCATAACCAACCATGCGGTGATGATTCCTGAAAATGCTCATAAAGAAGCCGGATTTTTTCATGCCTTGTTGAGAGTTTGGAATATTGCAAGAAATTCCGGAGCCACAATGACGTTTTATGCCTCCGAAGAAATTCTTAATATTTTACAGAAAATCATTAAAAAAGCCAATATTGAAGCCGAATTTATCATTATGAATACATGGAAAGACGGTGAACAAACGGCAACTCAGCTTAAAGATAATGAAGCTCTTATTATCTTAATGGCAAAAAGAGGAATGAAATCTTACATTCCGCAAATGCGATTTATCCCGGAACTTCTTAACAAGTATCTGAGTGATAAAAATTACTTATTGATCTTCCCTTTTTCAGAATTCGAAAGCTCAAATTCAGAGAGGCGATCTGTAGGAAATCATAATGATTTTATGGAAATTGGAAATATTGTAAATAATGTTTTCAGATAAACAGGCTGTAAAACAATCAAGTAGCCTTAAACATCAATATTTTTTTAAACAAGATTAAATTTGATTTTGTTTGAAATATGAAAAAACATTACTTTTGCAAAAGTTTAGCGACTGAGAAATCAGTCTACAGGATAAAAACTGGTAAACTTTACTCTCTCGAGAGTAAATAAACGCAGGCCTCACAAGACTACCAAATTTTACATCATGCCGAATTTAAAAATTCAAGAAGCTCAACAGCTTTTTAATAAAATTCGCTCTAACCCGAAAGGGTATGATTTAAAAACTAGTACGGAAGGGATTACAGGCAAGGATGATAAAATTAGTTTCAAACTCTACAAGAGCGGCGAAAAAAGTATTTTTGAAGTAACCATCGACGGACTTACTTTTTCCAACTCTACCGGAGAATGGAATAATGCAATGATTATGTTGGAAAACATCATCAACAAAATAGAGAAAGAAACTGAAAATATTAAAGTACAACAAGCCTTAGACAAGCTTAAAAAGTACCTTTCAGAAGAAAACTAAAAATATTTTAAAATAATTAAAAATAAATTTGGTGGGTAACAAAAAAGTCTATACATTTGCACTCACATTTAAACGATATGGCTAATCATAAATCAGCACTTAAGAGAATAAGACAAAACGAAGTTAGAAAAGTTCGTAACAGATACTATCACAAGACTGCTAGAACAGCAATGAAAGTCTTGAGAAACGAAGAGAACAAAGCAGCTGCATCTGAGCAATTGCCTAAAGTTATCGCTTTATTGGATAAATTAGCTAAGAAAAACATTATCCACAAGAACAAAGCTGCTAACTTGAAAAGTAAATTGACTAAGCACGTTAATAAATTAGCGTAATTATATAGTTGGCCCGTTCGTCTATCGGTTAGGACCTCAGATTTTCATTCTGGTAAGAGGGGTTCGATTCCCCTACGGGCTACTAAACTTAATTACTACTAACCGAGTAATTAAAATAAGAGTTGAAACTTATAAAAACAAAAAACTAACCCTGTAAATTTATTTACAGTTTGGTAGATGGCCCGTTCGTCTATCGGTTAGGACCTCAGATTTTCATTCTGGTAAGAGGGGTTCGATTCCCCTACGGGCTACTAAACTTAATTACTACTAACCGAGTAATTAAAATAAGAGTTGAAACTTATAAAAACAAAAAACTAACCCTGTAAATTTATTTACAGTTTGGTAGATGGCCCGTTCGTCTATCGGTTAGGACCTCAGATTTTCATTCTGGTAAGAGGGGTTCGATTCCCCTACGGGCTACTAAACTTAATTACTACTAACCGAGTAATTAAAATAAGAGTTGAAACTTATAAAAACAAAAAACTAACCCTGTAAATTTATTTACAGTTTGGTAGATGGCCCGTTCGTCTATCGGTTAGGACCTCAGATTTTCATTCTGGTAAGAGGGGTTCGATTCCCCTACGGGCTACAAAAAGAGATTTCAAATTTTGAAATCTCTTTTTTCATTTAATAAAATACTGTTAAAAATCATCAATAAAGTTTGCTTATCTATCTCTAAAAGTTATACTTTTGTAATTCATCAGATGATATGATGTTTTATGATGCAGATTCAAAGAAAAACTTTAGCACAGGAAGTAGCAGAAAGATTAATCGAAGGAATATCCAACGATGAATATGATATTGGCGAAAAACTGCCAATTGAATCTGAACTGATGAAAATCTACGGTGTAGGTCGTTCAAGTATTCGTGAGGCGATAAAGATTTTATCTATTCAGGGAATTCTTAATGTACAGCAAGGCGTAGGAACATTTGTAATTTCTAAAAATGCTCACGAATCTTTAGAATCTCAAATGAATAAAGCTCAGATCGAGGAAGTACAGGAAGTACGTTCACTGCTTGATTCAAAAATTGCAGCAAAAGCAGCGATCAACCGAACTGAAAAAGATCTAGGAACGATTCAAAATTATCTGAATCTTAGAAATCAATTTGCAGAAGAAAATCTTGCGACAGAATGTTATCAGGCAGATATTAATTTCCATCTGGCTATTGCAGAAGCTTGCGGAAATAATCTTTTAAAAGAAATCTATAAAATAGCAACCAAACATATTATGAGTTCTTTCGAAACAAGACATCACAACAATACGGAGTCTTTTAAAATTTCTCAGAAAATACATACCGATCTTTATTTGTCGATTGAAAGTGGAGATACAGAGAAAGCTGCTATCATTGCTCAAAAAATTGTAGATCAGATCTATTAAAAAAATTTAACAAAATTCATCAGATGATATGATGAATAAAATAATAACATGGAAAATATAACTACCAAAACAATTGACACGACGAAAATTGTTTATCCTATCCTTTTTATGATCAGTTTTTCACATTTTTTGAATGACCTGATCCAATCTACGATTCCTTCATTGTATCCTATTTTGAAAGGAGAATTCAGCTTATCCTTTTCACAAATTGGAATCATCACATTAGTATTTCAACTAACCGCATCTATTTTGCAGCCTTTTGTTGGAATTTATACTGACAAAAAACCAAATCCCAGGTCTTTAGCGATCGGAATGGCATTATCAATGGCTGGGTTACTTTTGCTAGCAGCTGCTCACGAATATTATGTTATTTTAATTTCTGTCGCATTGATTGGAATGGGATCTTCTATCTTTCATCCGGAAGCTTCAAGAGTTGCGCAATTGGCATCGGGTGGACAAAAAGGATTGGCTCAATCGATATTTCAGGTAGGTGGAAATTCGGGAAGTGCCATCGGACCACTTTTGGTCGCCTTAATTATTCTTCCTTTGGGACAAGGTTATGTAGGATTGTTTGCGATTGCAGCTTTCATCGGAATCATTGTATTATGGAGGATCGGAAATTGGTATGCTGAAAGATTATCATTAAAGAAATCAACCAAACATCCAAGTGATATTATTGAGATACAGCTTTCCCGCAAAAAGGTAATATTTTCAATCACTATTTTATTGGCATTGGTATTTTCAAAATATATTTACCTGGCTTCAATGACTAATTATTTCACCTTCTTTTTGATTGATAAATTCCACATTTCGGTAAAAGATTCTCAGCTGTTTTTGTTTTTATTCTTAGCAGCAGTTGCTGTAGGAACAATTTTAGGGGGAAAATTGGGAGATAAATATGGCAGAAAAAAAATTATCTGGGCTTCTATTTTGGGAGCTGCGCCATTTACTCTTTGCCTTCCTTATCTTTCATTATTTTGGACAATCATTTTCGCTGTTTTAATAGGACTGATCATAGCTTCAGCATTTTCTGCAATATTAGTTTACGCCACAGACCTTATGCCCAATAAAATAGGATTGGTTGCCGGATTATTCTTCGGTTTTATGTTTGGAATGGGTGGAATAGGTTCTGCAATCTTAGGAGCCGTTGCCGATGACACCAGTATAGAATTTGTCTTTAAAATTTGTGCATTCTTACCTTTGATGGGCATTATCACTGCTTTTTTACCCAATATAAAAGGACATAAAAAATAGCCTCACCAAAACTGATGAGGACTACATAAAAATTAAACTCAATAGAATTTTAGGTTTAAAGATCATTTATAAAAATGGCTTTTCCTAAAATTCTATTTTTTTATTTAAATCCCAAAGTTGATAAAAACACTGAATCTGGATTTCGCCTCAATATCTCCTGCTGCCAAATTGGTGTAAGTAGGAAGCATTAATTCTGTTCCCATACTCAACTTTTTAAAGGAAGCTTCAAAACCCATTTTTCCATACAAAGCACTTCCTGCTGTTTTCGGAAGGTTTTCATTATACTGACGGTTTTTGTCATAAACTTCTCCCTGCAAACCTGCTTTCCCAGAGATAATAGTTTTCTCATCTCTAAAAATTTGATAAAATCCGGTGGCTGAATAATTCCATTGATTGCCAAACTGGTAGTGTTTTTTATTCTCAGTTTTGATGGTATAATCGGTATTGAGAAGAACAGCCACTTTATTTTTTTGAAATCTGTAATTCAAAACAGCCTGATAATCCCAACTTCCGGTTCCCAACTGAAAACTTGGATTAACTCCTGAAACTCCTTTTTCATCAAATTTTCCGAGTGGAACTTTCACACCTACTCCACCATTCAACTCATGCGCATTGTCTTTTGAATTGATCAGTTTATAAATTCCCATCAGATTAAAATCACCTATCCCGTTAATATTAATGTCGGCCTGCAAAGTTTTTTTTTCATGAAAATGAAACGGTAAACTTGCATAAACACTTAATTTTTGAGTTAAAGGAACTTTAGCCCAAATCTGAATGGTATTGAAATACTGATCCTGGGTTAAATCTTTCACAAATAAATTTTCTTTTGCTTTATAATGTTGAGCAAAATATTTAATTCCAATAAACTGAGGATTCAAGAGCGACTCAAAACCGGAAGAGCCGTTTCCGGCAGCACATCCGCAAGCATCACATTCATTAAATAAAATTTCACTCAGATTATCTGGAATATATAAACTGTCATTGATCGTTTTAGCCTGATTTAAATTAAATAAAACCAAACTTAAGATTAAAAGTATCTTCTTCATTTTAATTAAAATTTATTCCGCAAACTTGGGATTAGAAATAAAACTTTTGTCAGATAAGGTCTTTAGAAAAGCAATAATGAATTGTTTTTCCTGAGCGTTCATCGCAATTCCGATATGATCATTCTGTTTCAGTTGCGGGTCAAGATTGGGATCATCTTCTACATTATCTGAATAGAAATTGAGCACTGCTTCCAACGTATAAAATCTTCCGTCGTGCATGTAAGGCGAAGTATATTCTACATTTCTCAAACTCGGAACTCTGAATTTCATCCAGTCATTTTGGTCCAGCGTTACACGATATCGTCCTGCATCTTTGAACTGCGTATTGTAATACATTCCGGTATTTCTGAAACTTTCATCGGTAAATAGTTCTCCGCTGTGACACGACGCGCATTTTTGCTGAAACAAAGCCATTCCTTGAGATTCTTCAGAGTTTAATTTTTCTTTTCCCTGCTTGAAACGGTCATATTTTGAATCAGCGGAAATTAAAGTAGCCATAAACTGAGACAATGCTTTTAAAACTCTTTCTCCAGTAATATTTTCGTCTCCATAAGCCTGTTTAAACAATTTTTTATAAACCTCATCTTTGCTGAGTTTTGCAATTGCTTCAGGCATCGAGCTATCCATTTCGTTGACATCCGTCATCGGAATAATCGGTTGTTGATTTAAATTATGAATCACGCCATCCCACATATATCGTTTTAAAAACGCCATATTTTGGATGGATGGTGCATTTCTGATTCCTAATCTGTCATCGATTCCGTGACTTACCGTATGACCGTGATGGGTAAATGCATTTTCCTGAATATGACAGAAACCGCATGAAATCGTATTGTTTCTGGAAAGTCTGCCTTCATAAAATAATTTTCTTCCCAACTCCACTCCATTTTTTGTGATAGGATTTTCTGCTGGGTCGAAAGTCATTTCCGGAAAATAAGATGGAAACTCCAAATGAACGGCTTCATCTTTTTCTAAAGGCTGAATAACTTCATCTGAACACGAGATGAAATTCAGAAAAGTAGTTAAAACGAACCCAATTTTAAAGATCTGCTTAATCATTGTGAACATGGTCTACTTTAAACATTTTGGTTAAATTATTTGTAACATTCACCAAATGCTGATTAGAACCCATCGCCATATCATTTGTCGAAGAAAGATTTAAAGATGTTTCTCCGCTTAAATATTGATTAAGATCTGCCAAAATATGAATGGAAGGTTTTATACTCGTAGAAACTCTCGCCGTTGTCGGAAGGTCTAAAATTACTTCACGATATAAATCCGGAGTATTGTTTGCGGTAACATTTCCCATGTTTCCGGTGTGATTCATAAATTCTGTGTTGGCAGAACCTGTTCCGTATTTTCCTTCTAACTTCACGAAAATATATCCTGCAGCCCACGACCAAGTGAGACTTTCTTTTTTAGCTTTTTCCCAGAATTCTGCCTGTCCGTTTTGTCCGAGTAAATACGCGTTCTGACTGATTCCCAATCCGAATTTTATTTTTTTATAATTGTTTTTTGGAACCTCATCTAAATCTACATACACAATTCCGGCAACAGCTTTTTCCTGATTGATGATGAAAGCACCTTTGTCGGGATTATTTTCGTTGTATTTGAATTCGTTTCCGTTTTCATCAATTAAACTGATATTGCTGATAACGTATTTTAATGTTGAAAACTGATGTTTTTGTCCGTTTGAAGAAGTTTGAGTTGTTTGATTGAGAACAATATCTCCTAAATTATTGAAACCGTTTTCGAATTTGAGCTGAAGTTTTCCTTTTGTTTCCGGTGATGAATCTTCTTCATCGCTGTTTCTACATGACGTAAAAGTGAAAAAAGTAAAGACTATAAAGAATAATGATAAAAATTTATAAATTTTCATATGTAAGTTTCTAATTTTTTTAATTGTCATATGTAATCGCCTATACAAATAGTGATTGCTTTCGAACTTCAGCAAAGGCGATTTCATTTTTGATTTTTTAGTGATAAATATGTTAGTTTAATTCAGGATAAGAAATATTGATAGCCGTTTGTAATCTTTAAAATTTGAAAAGATTTTTTTACGCAAAGATTCTTGTGTTTAAACTTTATATTTTAGAAAGCAAAGGCAAATAAATTTGCATCACGAAGCGTGAACGACAGCTTTATCAGTTAATTTATTGATTCTTCTTTGCTTACTTAAATCATAATTATTTTAAATAGATTTTTGCGTTAAATAAATAACTGTCGATATTCATTATTTAACCTGAACTCAAATTATGTTGGTATGCTCATCGCGATAGGGATGGAAGCGGTTATCCTTTTTTTGGATTCTGACGCAAGGAAGAATCTAAAAAAAGATATGAGCGGACAGCCCGACCCAAGCGGCTGGAAAAGCCATGGAAAGGGAATCGCCCAAAATAATAAAAAGGAATACTAAAAAACCGGCGGTCTGAAAATGTGTTTTAAAAACAGAAACGAGTAGCCTGTTTTGTAAAGGAAATTGGTTGTAGAAAAGACTGACTTTTCTGTGGAATTGACGGCTATAATTTCAGGAAGGACGTAGATGTCGAGTAATTTTTGTCCTGAATTTTTTGTTTTGTGTAAAGGTGAAGAATCGGTATCGGTGGTTTTTGATAATTCTTTAGCAAGATAACATTTACCATTACAGTTGAGCATAACATTTTTCCTGTTGACGCAGAGTTCTTCGCTGATATATTGATAATTTACAGCATACTCCACCAACGGAATCAGAGGTCTGAAAACCGTGAAAAAGGTGAGAAATATGCTGCAAATTAAATTCAAAAGATTATTTTTTGCTTAATGCTTCGTCATATCTTCTGCTGATCTCTTTCCAGTTGGTTACATTCCAGATTGCAGTTAAATAATCCGCTCTTTTGTTCTGATATTTCAGGTAATAAGCGTGTTCCCAAACATCGATTCCGAAGATTGGAGTTCCTTTTTCTTCTACAACATCCATCAAAGGATTGTCTTGGTTTGGCGTTGAAGAAACGAATAATTTTCCGTTTTTATCAACAGAAAGCCAAGCCCAACCCGAACCGAAACGGTCTGCTCCAGCTTTGCTCATTTTTTCTTTAAATGCATCCATACTTCCGAAAGCATCGTTGATTGCTTTTGTTAATTTTGCAGATGGTTTTGTGTCTTTTTGAGGTGTAAGAACCGTCCAGAACAACTCGTGGTTGTAGTGACCTCCCGCATTATTTCTTACAGCCATTGGTAAAGTTCCTGCTTTTGAAAGAATTTCAAATAAAGTTTGCTTTTCCTGTGGAGTTCCGGCAATTGCTTTATTCAAATTGGCAACATAAGCCGCTGCGTGTTTTGAATAGTGAATTTCCATAGTTTGTGCATCGATATTACCTTCCAATGCATTGTATGCGTACGGTAAAGGCGTCTGCTTAAACTGTGCAAACGCAAACTGCGCCGCAAAAACCGCACTTAGTGCAGCGATTTTAAAAATCTTCATAACTTTTTGTTTATATGGTTTAACATTTATTTTTTTTGCTGGAAGATGGGTGATGGAAGATAGAAGTTTTTGTAGTCTGTTATTGACTTCCCGCATCCAGCTTCAGGCTTTCTTCCTTATTTCAATAATTTCTTTATATCCTCGATTAAAATTTCTCTGTCGGGATGAAATTTCCCGTTCAATTTAGGGATTTTTCCTTCGGCGTCTTCATAATTCAACCCTGAATAGTAAAGAATCGGCATATTTTCTTTGTTGTATCTGCAACGGATATTCCCTTCTTTATCAACTAAAGCAATCATTCCGCTGTGATTGAGATTTTCGCTTTCATCTTCTTTATCTCCGACGTAAATATCAAATTTATCAGCAAGATCTCCAATATAAGTTCGGTCACCTGTCAGAAAATGCCAGTTTGGAGATTTTGCTCCAATCTTTAGCGCATGTTGTTTTAATAATTCTGGAGTATCATTTTCAGGGTCGATGCTTATTGAAATAATTCCAAAATCGGGATCATTGATCTCATCTTCAATAAATCTCATATTGGTATTCATCACCGGACAAATTGTAGGGCATTTGCTGAAGAAAAATTCTACTAAATATACTTTTCCTAGCATATCTTTGTTGGTGATTTTTTTACTGTTCTGATCCGTCAGCTCAAAATCCGGAACTTTCATCACCGTATAAAGACTACTTTTAAAATAGCTCATCCCAACACCAATTCCCAAAAACAACAATGCAATAACCGCAATCGGAATAATAATCTTCTTTTTTGCGCTGCTTTCGGTCTTTTTATTTTTGGACATATTTCTCAGGATTTTTCTTAAACTCATCCTTACAGTAGCTACTGCAAAAACCGTACGTTTTTCCTTTGTAAACTACCGTGTCTTTCATATCGTCTTCCGTTTTCATCTCACAGATCGGATCGATGGCGTTGGCAAACTTTACTTTTTGAGTAGTCGTTTTTGTAGTTGTATTTTTCTTTTTATGCTTTACTTTAGGCGTTTCCTGCGCACAGGCTAATAATGAAACAGACAATAATGCTGTTAAGATAACTTTAGATCTCATTAAATAGAATTTAAAATTAAGTTTAATTAATATGAATATAAGCCTTGATAAAAATCAAAACTAAAGTTTCAGGTTAAATAAATTAAACTAAAGGAGGATGGAATATTCGGGAAAAATATTCTGAAGAATGTAATTGAATATGATTTGAATTAGGCTTTTCTGATTTTAAATCAGCTTTACCGATGTTTGAAAAAGACAGAATTTTATTAGATAAAAAAACATCTAAGCCTGCAATCTTTATATTCTGAGCATTATTAGATTCCTTCTCAGTTTTTGCCAACTCTTTTTTTACAAAACACTTTCCTTTACAATCAGACTCTATGATTTTTCTATTTTCACAAAGATTTTTTACAATGTAATCGTAGTTGATCGCATAATTTAACATTGGCAAAACGGGACGAATTGCAATGGTAAATACGATGAAAAAGGATAAGAAAAACTTCAAGTATCAAATCTTTAGTACAAATATAGTGTACAAAATTTGTTTCTGCATTAATTTATGATGAAAGTCAGTTTTACAAATGGAATCTGTATGTTGAAACATGGAAGTTTTTGATGTGGATAATTGTCTTCATTAAAATTCCCACAGATCGCACGGATTTGCGTAGATGTCTGCATTGTTTTTTTAAATCTGCTCTATCTCCAAAATCTGCGTGAGATAAATTTTGGCTAAAGCCAATGGAAGATTGATATTTTTAAGGGCGGGCTAAAGCCCATCCCTATTGATAAAACCAAATATAAATTGTTGCAGCCTGCTTTTAAACTTCCAACATCGAGCTTCCGTCTTCCAGCATTATTAAAATTTCATTCTCTGAATTCTTACTGCATTTAAGATTGCCAGTAATGCAACACCCACATCGGCAAAAACAGCTTCCCACATCGTTGCCAAGCCTCCTGCTCCTAAAACTAAAACAATAGCTTTTACCGCAAATGCTAAAATTATATTTTGCCAAACTATCTTTTTAGTTTGCTTTCCGATATTGATCGCCATTGGGATTTTGCTCGGTTTATCATCCTGAATTACGACATTGGCAGTTTCAATTGTTGCATCACTTCCCAATCCGCCCATTGCAATTCCGACATCGCTTAAAGCGACAACAGGAGCATCATTTACTCCATCACCAACAAAAGCTACGGTTTGATTTTTTGCTTTCAGTTCTTTTACTTTATTTACTTTATCTTCGGGAAGTAAGTCTCCGAAAGCATTTTCAATTCCCAATTCATTGGCTACAAATTGTACAACAGAAGTTTTATCACCGCTCAACATCGTGGTTTTTACATTCAGTGCTTTTAATTTATTGATCGTTAACTGAGCATCTTCTTTAATGGAATCTGCGATGGTAAGATATCCCACAAACTTTTTATCGTACGCAACTGCAATTAAAGTATAAACAATGTTTTCAGTTTTTAAATTATAGCTAATGTTGAATTTATCCATCAGCTTAAAGTTTCCAACCAATAATTCTTTTCCGGCAATCGTTGCTTTTAAACCGTGACCGGCAATTTCTTCTACATTTTCTAATTGAATAGAATGATCGATCTCGCCCACAAACTGATGAATGGCTGTTGCTACAGGATGTGTACTCTGGCTTTCAAGCGCATTGACCCGTTTTAAAATTTCATCTTTATTAAATTCGTTTCCAAAGTTTACTTCCTGAACTTTGAAAACTCCTTCAGTCATCGTTCCGGTTTTATCCATCACAACGTTTTGAACATTTGCCAAAACATCCAGAAAATTACTTCCTTTAAATAAAATTCCATTTTTACTTCCGGCGCCAATTCCACCGAAATAACCCAATGGAATAGAAATCACCAATGCACAAGGACAAGAGATCACTAAGAAAATCAACGCTCGGTACAGCCAACTTTTAAACTGATACTCTTCAACGAAAAAGTAAGGTAAAAAAGTAATTCCAATCGCTAGAAATACAACAATAGGAGTATAAACTTTAGCAAATTTTCTGATGAATAATTCTGTCGGAGCTTTTTGAGAGGTCGCATTCTGAACCATTTCTAAGATTTTACTCAGTTTACTGTCTTTATAAGCTGTTGTGACTTTTACCTGACTGACTGTATTTAAATTAATCATTCCGGCTAAAACCATTTCACCTTTAGATTTTGTATCCGGTTTGCTTTCTCCGGTAAGAGCGGAGGTATTGAAAGAGGCTTTTTCAGAAAGTAATTCGCCATCCAAACCCAGTTTTTCACCAGATTTTAATTGAATAATATCTCCAATATTCGCTTTTTCAGCTTTTATTACTTTGGGAGTTCCATTTTCTAAAACGGTCACTTCATCAGGACGCTGATCCAGAAGCGATTTAATATTGGTTTTCGCTTTGGTAACTGCCATTGCCTGAAAAACTTCCCCCACCGAATAAAACAACATCACCGCAACACCTTCAGGATATTCTCCAATCGCAAAAGCACCGATTGTAGCAATTCCCATCAGGAAAAATTCTGAGAAAACATCGCCTTTAACAATACTTTCATAAGCTTCTTTTAAAACAGGAATTCCCACAGGAATATAGGCTATCAAATACCAAACAAGACGCACCCAACCGTTAAACCAATTGTTTTCAATGAAATTATCAAACGTAATTCCGATTAAAAGCAAAACAAACGATATGATTGCCGGCAAAAAAAGCTGAAGAGTCGATTTGTCTTGAACCTCGTGAGAATGATCATGGTCGTGACCTTCGTGATTATGCTCTTTTTTAGGTTTTGTAGTGCAACATTCTTCCATAACAAATAATTTTAAACAAATGTACCGTGAACACGAATGCAATACTATTGCAAACTTTCGAAACAGTTTTCGCAAATACCTTTCGCAAAAAGCCTTATTTCATCAATCCTAAAATTGGTTTTCATGCTTTCGGGGAAAGAAATATCTTCTTTGCAAGTCGTTTGTTTACAAATCTTGCAGTAGAAATGCAGATGCCAGTCTTTATGCGTTTTTTCGTTACAATCATCATGACATAATTTATATTTAGTGGTCGAATTTTCCTGAATGCTGTGAACAATTCCTTTTTCTTCGAAGGTTTTTAATGTTCTGTAAATTGTGGTTCGATCTGCATTTTCAAAATAGTTTTCGATCTCTGACAAAGACAAAGCTGTTTCTTGTGAACTTAAAAAATCGTACACCAAAATCCTGATGCTTGTAGGTTTGGTATTTTTGTCGATGAGCTTATTTTCGATTTCTTGCTTCATACTATAAGACTTTCATTGGTGAGAGTCTTTCAAAGTTAGCCTTTTAGAATATATTTTAATGTTTTAAATCAAAAAAAGAGCCTTTGCATTTCTACAAAGACTCCAAAATAAAATCAAAACTATAAATTTGGATTATTCTCAATTTCTTTCTGCGGAATTGAAAACAAATAATATCTGCTGTTAGGCGCAAAAGCCGATTGATCAGGAAAAGCAAAGATAGAATGCCCTCTTCCATTAACAGTTTTTACTGTACCATCCGGAGTTGTGACCTGCACCTGAATCGGTTGCCCGCTTGAGTTTACATACGCCTTTCTTTCTACTTTACCCTGTGTTCTGATGATGTCTAAGAGAGAGAAACCTTCTCCGAACAATTCTTTTCTTCTTTCAGTCAAAATTTCTTTAATGACATCATTCTTTGCAAGAGAACCATTATAAACATTGGCATTTCTTGTCGTTTTTAGTTGATTTAAAACAGTGACTGCATTCGTAACATTTCCGCTTCTTGCTTCAGCTTCAGCTTCAATTAAATACATTTCTGCAGCTCTCATGAAAACGATATCGGCAATTAAATTAGCTTTAAACTTAAATTTAGCATATCTCAAGAGCCCCTCTCTTCCTGGCAAACCGTCCCAAGAAAATAAAGAATAGCGGATGTCATTGGTATCAAACAAATCTTTAAAATAAGGATCTGCCATAAAGCTGTAATAATAACTTCCCGAAGATGAAACATCCAAATAGTGGAATGCATAGCTTTCACCAGACTGTTCCTGAGTTTGTGCGTGTCCCCAAATCCATTCTCCGTTGGTAATATCGTTGAAGCCTTCTTTATATTTTTCGGCATTCATCAAAGGGAATCCGGTTTTCGCAATTTGTGCAGAAGCTACAGCTTTGGTCCATTCTCCGGTATTCAGATATACTCTTGCTAAAAGCCCGTTGACTACAGAACGGTCAATCTTATCTTTATTATTTCTTGTATAATTTTGAAGCAATTGGTTGGCATCAGTCAAATCACTTTTAATTAAATTATAAATTTCTTCAAGACTCGCTTTTTTCTTTCCTACAGAATTGGTGGTTGCCGGTTCTGTATAAATTGGAGCCGTTGGTGCATTTTTATCTTTTAAATAACTGAACTGATAGAAACTTGCAAGATTCCAGTAACAGAAAGCACGCAAAGCTTTCGCCTGACCTTTCACCTGATTTTTCTTTTCCTGAGTTCCTTCTGCAGCATCAATTCTTGCAATCACGTTATTCATATTATTGATAACAGAATATAAAGATGTCCAGATATAAAGTGATCTACCCCCTGTATTATTCACCAGATCAGTGAACGCATAAGCTGATGGAAAACCATATTTATTGGTTAAAACCGCAACATCACTTCCCATTGCATCGCTAGTTCTTAACACTGTGGAATATCCAATATTGGCATACGTTGTTCCGTCATCATTAAATTTTGCCCAGGTTCCGTTGATTACCGTTTCGGCGCTTTCTGCAGTCTTGAAAATTTCAGCTTCATCCGCCTGATTTGTCGGAGCCGTTTCCAAATCATTTTCACAGCTTACCAGAGAAATCGAAGCAATTAAAGCAAAAGATATGTATATTAATTTTTTCATTGTCTAAATTTTAAATATGTTAAAGCGTAGCATGTACACCAAAAGTTACGGTTCTCATTGCAGGATATCTGTAGTAGGTTGTTCCGTCTAAAGTTTGCTCAGGATCCATTCCTTTATGTTTGTAGAATGTGAAAAGATTTTCTGCCTGAACATACACTCTTAGTTTTTTCAACCCAATCTTTTCAAAATAATCAGACGGGAGTGTATATCCTAAGCTTACATTTTTAATTCTTGCATACGTTCCTGAATACAAAAATCTCGAAGAAGCGGAAGTCCAGTTATTGGTTGTTGTACTTAAAGCCGGAACATCTGTATTTGTATTTTCAGGAGTCCATCGGTTTAACATTTCATAGCTCCATGCTCTTCCTGCAGCACTTCCATTATGCATCAACATTGTATAATCGGTATCGAGAATTTTACCACCCAAACTGAAAGTCAGCAATCCTGAAAAATCAAAATCTTTATATCTGATGCTGGTTGTAAGACCACCCATTACTTTAGGCAAAGAAGAACCTTGCAGAGTTTTTGTAGCTTTTGCATACTCTGAAGTTGTTCCTTCTACTGTATTTCCGTTTGCATCTGTACTAATTGTTTTCCAAAGCGGATTTCCGTTAGTCGGGTCAACTCCCATCCATTCAGGAATAAAGAAATCATAAATAGAACCTCCAACCTGCAAACGTTTTGTTCCACTAACAATTGAACCTTTCGGAAGCTTTGTAATTTCATTTTTTAAAGTACTCAGATTCACATCAACATTCCATTCGAAATCATCTGTTTTAACAGGAGTCGTAAAGAGAGAAAATTCAAAACCTGTATTTTTTAACTCTCCGATATTTGCCTGATAACCGCTAAAACCAACTGACGGAGCCAAAGGCATATCAAACAAAAGATCTTTACTCTGACGCTGGAAATATTCTACATTACCTTTAATTCTGTTTTTCAGAATGGCAAATTCTAACCCCACATTTAAGTTGAGATTGGTTTCCCATTTCAGATCCGGAGTAGGAAGTCTGCTTGCAACCGTACCGCCTTCACCAAGATTATTATAAAATGTGTACAAACTTTGGTAGGCATAATACGTACTCAATTTGTCATTTCCCTGACCTCCATAACTTGCACGAAGCGTCAACTGATCAAAAATATTTAAATCTTTAATGAAATTTTCGCTCGATGCTTTCCATGATCCACCAACTGACCAGAAAGTTCCCCATCTGTTTTCAGGTGAAAATCTTGAAGAACCATCTGCTCTTACCGATCCGGAAATGAAATATTTATTTTTAAAATCATACTCCGCTTTCCCTAAATAACTTAACAAACCTAATTTGTCACTGTTTCCGCTAAATCCTCCTAACAAAGCTGCTGCATCTGGCTCATAATAATAGGGAAGCGAAAATTGGCTTCTGTTTCCTGAAATGGTTTGAAATTCGTAATGATAAAATTCCTGTCCGGCTAAAATATTAAAGTGATGCTGGTTGAGTTTTTTATCAAAAGTCAGAATATTACTGATCGTATAAGACAGCGTTCTTGAGTTTGTTTTTGTTACCGAACCACCGATTTCGCTTCCTTGCCCAATCAAAGGATTGGAATAAAAGTGGCCGTTGTAATTAACCAAATCAACAGAAAAGCTAGATTTAAACTTTAATTCCGGTAAGAAAGTAAAGTCTAAAAATCCTTTTCCTGAAAAGTTATCTTCTCTGTTTTCATTTTTATCTAAAGGTAACGTCGCTGCCGCATTTTGATTCTGCAAAGCACTTGTAGGACGGTATTTTCCAAAGTCGTAGATATAATTTCCATTGGCATCTAATCGGTGGCTTCCGTCCGCATTTCTTTCGTAATAAGGATAAAAAGAAGGAATTACTCTTGCTGCATTTATGATATTATCCGTTCTGGAATCTGAAGAAGGTGGCGCTTCCTGAAGGCTGTTGGTATAACTTAAATTAGCCCCAACATTTAACCATTTTTTGACTTCAGAATTTATTTTAAGTCTCGTACTGTATTTTGTAAATCCTGATCCAATAGCAATTCCTTTATCATCTAAATATCCTAATGAAAAGAAGTAATTGCTTTTTTCGCTTCCGCCACTGAAATCTAAATCTACCTGGCTTCTTGCCGCCACTCTCTGAAGAATATCTCTCCAGTCGTCGTTCCATAAAGCATTAGCTCCAGACAAAAGTTTTCCATCAGTTCCAACTGGTTTTGCATAACTTGAACCATAAGGATTGATTCCTAAAGCAGAAACTAAATTATCACTCGCCATTTGTGCCGCCTGTTGAGAAGTAACCTGGCTCGATTTGTAGCCATTTCTCAAAGCTTCCCAATACAACTGAAAATACTGGTCTGTATTTACCTGCTCGTAATCTTTAACCGCTCTTGTAGAAAAACCCTGACTGATATTAAAATTCACTTTAGCCTCACCCTTTTTTCCGGATTTTGTTGTAATAATAATTACTCCGTTGGCTCCTCTTGAACCATAAATTGAGCTTGCTGTAGCATCTTTCAAAACACTGATCGATTCAATATCATTCGGGCTTATCGAATTGATATTCCCATCAAAAGGAATTCCGTCTACGACAAATAAAGGATTACTTGAAGCGCTCACCGAACCAATTCCACGAATACGGATAGATGCCGTTGCACCCGGTTGTCCTGAAGTACTTACCGCCTGAAGACCCGGAACCTGTCCTTCCAAAGCTTTGGTAATATTGGTAACGGGTCTGTTGTTTATTTTTTCACTAGAAATTGTTGCCACTGAACCTGTGTAACTTGTTTTTTTCGCTTTTCCGTAAGCGACAACTACTACTTCATCTATATCCTGTTCGCGAAGTGTATCTTTTTTGACATCCTGACCATTTATGTTGATGATTCCTAAGAAAAACACTGCAACAGGTGGAATCCAAGCTTTAGAACTAATTAAATTTTTGTTAATCATAACTCATTTCATTTATCAAATTTTAAAAATTAACCCTTTGCAGAAAAGACAGCAAAGGGCATCGATAAATACGATTAACCAATTGCTTATTTTT
This sequence comes from Chryseobacterium sp. YIM B08800, assembly GCF_026163565.1. Lineage (GTDB taxonomy): Bacteria > Bacteroidota > Bacteroidia > Flavobacteriales > Weeksellaceae > Chryseobacterium. Next base: position 87,900 of record NZ_JAPDKN010000011.1, on the reverse strand, counting down.
CCTTTAAAGGCTGAATGTAACACCTTGCAAAGAGCAGGTTGTTAAGATTTCACAGGGTCAGTTCCCTCCATCTTTCTTTATAAGCCGATCGAAATATGTTTACAAATCTAAAAACAATTAGTCTACAAAACAAGTAGACTTTATGATTTCAAATTATTATTTAGTAAAAATTAACTTATTTTTCTCTTAAAAAACACTAAAATAAGGAGTTATAAAAATTATCAAATCCTCAAATATGATAAATATCATTAAAAATAACACAATAACATAAAACAAAAAAAAGTTGCCTTTTTAAGACAACTTCTCATTTAAATATTCTTTTAATTCTAATATAATCGCTGTATTGAAATAAAAACTTCCAAAGTATTATCTGCAACTGAAGGATCAGAAGTTGTATTGCCATTACCATTGCCTGTGGCAATTGATTTATTGTCAATACGTAAAACATAGTAGACTCTGTACCATTTGTTATCGGCGGTAGTAACATCGAAAGTTACAGTTTCATTTCTTCCCTGAGTAAGGTAAACACCATCATCAAATTGTGCGTAATTGTTTGGCAAAATCAATAAATTCGCTCCATGAGAATCGCCTGTATGAGTAGAAACTTCTGAAATCCACACTTTAGCATTAGATGTTGTAATATTATAAATACGCGGATCCATATTAGTACTTGCTCCAGTTCCGTCAAATGCACCGGGAGCTCCTATAAAAGCATCAATTCTAAAAGTATTATTCAATACCGGAAGATCTGAAAGATACTGACTCAGCAAAAATGAAGATGTTTTACGAGATATAGAAGAGTGATAAAAAATCAATTCTCCAGGAGAAATACCACCACCTGCACCAATTGTTGCATCACAAGACTGACCACCAATTGATAAAGAAAAAGTGGTAGAAACAGGACTAGTAACTGTAGGTGTTCCGGAAACTATATAACTAAGTACTCCAGAACCAGAATTAAAATTTCCCGCTGATAAAGTTGCAGTAAGCCCATTTACAGGTCCAATTACCTGAGCAGGATACACGCCACCATTACCATCTGTATAAGGAACATTCATTGTACCCGTATAAGAAACTCCTGAAGTATAAGTATTTGGAGAAAGCGTAACAGCATTACAAGTAATACTTCCCACAATGCCGGGTGCAAGAGAGCCATTATTAAATGTTCTCCATTCTGCTCCATTCCAGAAAACATAACCATTATATGTAAGACCACCTGTTCCCAAATTATAAACAAGCAATCCTGTTGCTGGGGAAGATATCGTCATTTGGTCTGTGTAGGAATCTAAAGCTACTTTTGGACCGAGAAAACCTTTCTTGCTTCCAGACGGCAAACCGTCGACATTTACGTCAAGAATAGCTGATGAATTTGGTGTATTTGTTCCAATACCTACACTTCCGTCCGTAGACACTATAAAGTCATTAGATTGTTGTGCAGCTGTCGAAACCCCTGTAGCAGCATTATCTTTTGCTCCATCTACATGAAAAACTCCTTGAGGATTTGAGGTATTAACACCTACCTGTGAAAACATTGATACAAAAGCAAAATTTGTTATCAATAAAATAATTGTTTTCATAATAATTGTGTTTTCATAATAATTGTTGTAGTAAGCAAATCAAAAAAAATCTGGTGATAAAAAAATTCTTCAAATTTTATCTTTTCTTCATTATTTTTTTTTAACTTCATTCATATTTTATAATTTCAGAGGAAAAGGAGAAATTTGTCTCAGATATTTTGCCTAACAATCTTATTCAAAGTTATCTTAGATATTAAATCAAAAACCACTCTCCTCAATGATAATCCGAAAGTGACTTAAATAAGCTATTTTATTAAAAATCAGTTATTTAAGCAAATCATTTTTCAATAAATCATTGTGTTTTTCTGAAATAATTTTATTTAGAACACAAATGAGCACAAGAGATGAACAAATTGAGAAGCTAAAGTATGAGCTAGTGGATAGATACATCATTTTTATGATGATTATTTTAGGTATTTATGCTGCAATCTTTACATTCTATATTTATGATGAAATTTTACGCCGATATTTAGGCGGAGGCATTATTTTTCTTGGATACAGCTATCTTCTCGTGCGTAAAAAATTTCTTATTAGCACTATTGTTCATTGTTATCTTATCACAGCTCCATTATATAATTTTTATGTGATGCTTGCTTTTTGGGATAGTTCAGTTGCAAGTTTTTGCTGGTTGTTACCTATTCCATTGGGAGCTAACATTTTTTTTAATCAAAAAGTAGCATATTACTATACATTTTACACTTTACTTATTATTGTAATTGGTTATATTCTAGCAAATAGTTTGAATCTCAATTTTCCAAAACATAACCTAAAAGAGGTTATTAACACTGACACCATTTTGATTGTTTCTAATATTTTAGTAGTTGCCATGTTAGTTTATTATAAAGACAAAATACGAAAGTTGGAAACTTCGTATCATTCAGAATATGAATTAGAAACAGAAAAAATAGTCATTAAAGAATTTACTCAAAAGAACAATGATGTAGACAACAAAGGTTTAGAGAAAATTTTCTCTAAAATTGAAGAATCAATGAATGAAAATATGTTTTTTAAAGATATCAAGTTTAATTTGTCTATGTTGAGCGTCGCAATAAACATAAACAGTAACTATATCTCGAAAGCTATTCGATTTAAAGGTTATCCGAACTTCAACAATTATCTCAATATCTATAGAATCAAATATGTGAAAAAATTGCTTACAGAAGTAGATTTCCAGAAAAAGACTTTAATGTATGTTTACACAGAAGCAGGATTTTCAAATCAATCAACATTCAATCGTGTTTTTAAGCAAATTGAAGGAATTACACCTTCAGAATACTTTCAGAATACCAAGAGAGGTAGTGAAAACAATATTTAAATATTATATTTGAATAAATTTACATTATATGAAGGTTTTAATTATCAATGGTCCAAATCTTAATCTTTTAGGTACGAGAGAACCCGAAATTTACGGAAGTATTTCAATGGAAGATTATTTAGAAAAATTAAAGTCCGAATTTCCTGCACATGAATTGAATTATTATCAGTCGAATATTGAAGGAGAACTGATTAACAGACTTCAGGTAGATGATTTTGATGCTGTTGTTATTAATCCTGGAGCTTTTACGCATTATTCTTATGCAATTGCAGATTGTTTAAAGAATATTCAGAAACAAAAAGTAGAAGTTCACATCAGCAATATTTATAAAAGAGAAGAGTTTAGGCAGAAATCTGTAACGGCAGCTTCTACGGATGCAGTTTTGTCCGGCTTTGGAATGGAAGGATATCGATTGGCGGTTTTGAGTTTAAAGTAAAACTCTAAATGATTGTGTAAAATGCTCAATGAATTTTGCTCTTGCAGATTTTGGAGATTACGCAGATTTTTAAAAGAATACCGAAAATAAAAAAGGCTCATCAAATTTGATGAGCCTTTCTTCACTATTTCTAAATGGTCTGTTCCTGCAATTGAGGACCAGAAGCAATCAGCTTTTTGCCTTCGTCAGTATTACAATACTGCTCGAAGTTTTTGATATATTTTGCAGCAAGATCTTTTGCTTTTTCTTCCCATTCTGCAACATCGCTGTAAGTATCTCTAGGATCTAAAATCCCTTCAGAAACATTTGGCAATGAAGTTGGAATTTCTAAATTCATTACCGGAATAGTTGTTTTTTCAGCTTTTTCGATTGATCCATCGATGATAGAATCAATGATCGCTCTTGTATCTTTTAACGAAATTCTTTTTCCGGTACCGTTCCATCCAGTGTTTACCAAATAAGCTTTTGCACCGTGTTCTTTCATTTTTCCAATCAATGTTTTAGAATACATTGTTGGGTGTAGTGTTAAGAACGCTTCACCAAATGCAGGCGAGAAAGATGGTTCTGGTTCAGTAATTCCTCTTTCAGTTCCAGCTAATTTTGAAGTATATCCACAAAGGAAGTGATATTGAGCCTGGTTTTCATCTAAAATAGAAACCGGAGGCAATACTCCGAAAGCATCAGCAGAAAGATAAACAATCTTACTTGCGTGACCTGCTTTAGAAGGTAAAACAATTTTGTTAATATGATAAATCGGGTAAGAAACTCTCGTGTTTTCAGTGATAGATCCGTCTGTATAATCAGCAACACCGTCGTGTACCACAACGTTTTCAAGAAGTGCATCTCTTTTTATTGCTCTGAAAATATCCGGCTCTTTTTCTGCTGACAAATCGATTACTTTAGCATAACAACCACCTTCGTAATTGAACACTCCGTTGTTATCCCAACCGTGCTCGTCATCACCAATTAAATATCTTTTAGGATCTGCAGACAAAGTAGTTTTTCCTGTTCCTGAAAGTCCGAAGAATAACGCTACATCTCCTTCCTCTCCTACGTTTGCAGAACAGTGCATTGATGCCATTCCTTTTAACGGAAGGTAATAATTCATCATTGCAAACATTCCTTTTTTCATTTCACCACCATACCAAGTTCCTCCAATAATCTGAAGTTTTTCAGTAAGGTTAAACATGACAAAGTTTTCAGAATTTAATTCCTGCGCTTCCCAGTTAGGGTTTGTAGTTTTTGACCCGTTGATTACTGTAAAATCCGGCTCTCCAAAGTTTTCTAACTCAAAGTGAGAAGGACGGATAAACATATTGGTAACGAAATGCGCCTGCCAAGCAACTTCAACGATGAATCTTACTTTTAATCTTGTGTCAATATTGGTTCCACAAAAAGTATCAACTACATAAATCTTTTTCGCATCAGAAAGTTGAGTTAATACCAAATCTTTACATGATTCGAAAATTTCAGGTGTTGTAGGTAAATTTACTTTACCATCCCAGAAAATAGTATCTTTTGTAACATCATCCTGAACAATATACCTGTCTTTAGGCGAACGACCAGTGAAAATTCCTGTTTTTACAGATACTGCGCCAGATTCTGTAAGTTCAGCTTTCTCAAAACCCTGATTTTCAGGTGAAACTTCCGCTTGATATAACTCTTCGTATGAAGGATTATAAATTAATTCGTAATCTCCTTTAATTCCTAATTTTTGTAAATCTTGGACGATTTTAGCGTTTTTCATTTTACTTATATTTTCTTTTTCTTTTTGTTTGTTTAACAACACGAATATTAACAAATTGTTAAACGTGGATAAATATAAACATATAAGCGAAAATGACAAATAAAAAATAATAGATATAATAAATTGATTAACAATTGATTATATTATCCCATTCAAAAATAGTTGTAAAACCTTTTCCCCAAAAATAGTCCTTAAACCCTACAAATTTTGAGCTCATTACAAAATCTCCGCCCCAAGCACCCAAACTTTTAACAAAACTCGGGCAATCTGAGAAAAACCTCGACTTAACTGTCGGAATTTCAATAAAATCTGAAATTTTTTGCTCATGTAACATCATTAGTTCTGAAAAATTTTCCAATTCATCACATAATAAAATATTTCTTGTGAGATTTGAAAATTCATCAACTATAATTTGAGACTTTATTTTCGACCTGTAAAGTTGTATTGCTTCACGACTATCTTGCTTCTGATTAAGATGAATAAAAATCAGCTCATTTTTAAATTTCGGATTGAAATTGATCTTCTCAAAATGTATTTCAGGTTTGTTCTGAAACAACACCGCAGATTTTGCATTAGCAACCGCAATATCATATCCGCTTCCACCCAAACTTATAGAATTTAAATGAAAAGGATCAATCTGTGACCATTCCGCAAGATTATTCATCAACGTAGAGCTGCTTCCCAAACCATAATCTGATGGAAACTGAAGATTTGTTTTTAAATGATAGGTATCGGTGCTTTTAAATTTAGTTTCAGAAAGACTCTGAACATTTTTGAGAGTCTTAAGAATAAACTCTGCGCTTTGATTGATATTGGTTTCAAGAATCTGCCATGTCTTATAATCGATGACAGCCTTTAACCATAATTTGTTTTGATGATACGCTTCCCAGAAAACAATCGATTTTCCGTCTTGCTTTTCTTCAAAAAAAAACTCCTGTCCTAGCTTTGTGGGTACCGCTAAGACAAGAGCTCCGTCTACAGCGAAATATTCTGAAGTAAGCATAAGCTTTCCCGGTGAATAAATTTCGCCCATTTTTATTTTAATTAGATGGCAGAAGCAGATGCTACTGCGCTATCAATTTTTTTGATTAATCCCTGAAGTGTTTTTCCAGGACCAACTTCTACAAAATTTGTAGCACCGTCTTTAATCATATTCTGAACAGACTGCGTCCATTTTACAGGGCCTGTTAACTGAGCGATAAGATTAGCTTTGATCTGATCCGGATCTGTAACCGCAGTTGTTGTGATATTCTGATAAACAGGAATAGTTGCCTTTCTGAACTTCGTATTCTCAATTGCAGCAGCCAATCTTTCTTGTGCAGGTTGCATTAATGGTGAATGAAAAGCTCCGTTTACAGGCAATAATAGTGCTCTTTTTGCTCCAGCTTCTTTTAATTTAACACAAGCTTCTTCTACAGAAACTGTTTCACCAGAAATTACCAATTGCCCAGGACAATTGTAATTTGCAGGAACCACTACTCCACTGATTGATGCGCAGACTTCTTCCACTTTAGCATCATCCAAACCTAAAATTGCGGCCATAGAACTTGGGTTTGCATCACAAGCAGCCTGCATTGCTTTAGCTCTTTCAGAAACAAGTTTCAAACCGTCATCAAAAGATAAAACTCCATTGGCAACCAATGCAGAAAATTCTCCTAAAGAGTGTCCTGCAACCATTTCGGCACCAAGACCGTTTACCGCTTTTAAAGCAGCAACTGAATGTATGAATATTGAAGGTTGAGTAACCTCCGTTTTCTTAAGATCTTCATCTGTCCCGCTAAACATAAGGGAAAGAATATCAAAACCTAAAATTTCGTTAGCAGATTCCATCAGATCTTTAATGTCTTTACGGGAATCGTATAATTCTTTTCCCATACCTACAAACTGTGATCCCTGACCAGGAAATACAAGTGCTTTCATTTATTTATTTAAAGTTTAATACAAAATATAGTTTAATATAAAGTCCTTATAGAAATTAAGGAACCAATCTGATCACTCTGAAGCCTGTGTTTACATAAGCTCCGTTTGATTTAGATTTTACAAATTCAAATTTAGTAGCCAACTGAGTCTGTACTTTATTGATTTGTTTAAAGATTTCTCCTTTCTTGTTTTCTCTTGACAACATGTCGTTTACCACATCAAAACCGATTACCGCATATTTCCCGGGAACTTTGCAGTATTTTGATTTGTAAGCAGCTAAGATTTCTTTTTCAAAATTTCCGTCAGCGTTGATTTTTCTGTCCATCAGATACACCAAACTTGCCTGGCTCAATTCATCCACTTTTTTATCGAAACTCGGAACTGCATACATACTGAATGCTTTGATACCCTGAACTTCTTTAGATAAGGCAATTATTTTATTTGAAAAAGCTTCACCTACCGTATCATTATCGCTTGCCAAAATTGCAATAACCGGAGCAGATTGCCCAGTCATCATATTTTGATCCAATTGGATTTCTGAAGCAGCATTTACAATGATAATCTGAGCATTTTTAACATTTTTCTCAAGACTTGACTTCAGATAATTGGCATTGTCTTTTTTAGCGTCTGCAACAATATAAATTTTCTGATCAGAATAAACTGACTTAACTTCTTCCACAATTTTATCGGCATACGTCTGATCGTTTGTTTCAACAATAATCAGGTTGCTGTAGTTATATAATTCCGGTGAGTTTGCAAATGGTGCAACAACAGGAATCTTCTGAGTTTTAGTAAAATCTAAAAGATCAATTACATTCGACTTAAAGAAAGGGCCGATAATTAAATCGGTATTATTTGGATTGATTTGCGACAAAGAGCTTTTGAATGAAGCTTCGTTACCAGAATCAACAATTTTAATATCTAATTTTTGTCCGGCTGAAGCATTTCTTTCAATCGCTAATTTAGCTCCTGTAAGGAAATCTGTAGCCATTGCTCGATATTGCGTTTCGCCAGTATTGTAACCAAAAGGAAGCATCAAAACAACACTTAAAGCATCACCATTTTTTTTGATATAAGCGGCATCAAGCTTTCTGATTTTGATAATCATTCCGGCTTTTAAACCTTTTGATAATTCAGGATTTAATGAAACCAATTCATCAATTGTAATTCCGAACTTATTCACAATTGAAAAAACGGTATCGCCTTGTTCAACAGTATAAGTAGCGTAATCATCTTGATTTGAATGAGAATTTCCGGCTGAAGATCTTTCGTTTCCGGAATCTATTTTAGTTTTGTTATTATTTACAGGAGCAGTTTCAGTAACAGTTTCCACAGGTTTTGTTACTGTAGTAGCTACAGCCTGATTTCCACCATATTTTTTGATGCTATCAAGAGGTAAAGTGATTTCGTCCCCGATTTTCATGTGAGAATCTAACTCTGGATTGAGTTTTCTCAAATCGGTTTCAGAAATTCTGTATTGTTTTGTAATTCCGTAAACAGTTTGTTTAGGCTGAAGAATTATTTTTCCTGTTTTAGAAGAAGTGTTTACAACAGGAGTTTTTGTAGCAACCGCATTTGCAGTTCCCGATTTTACGTTAACCACATCTCCAATTGCCAGTTTCCCATCTTTTACTTTAGGATTCAACTTCAACAGCTCGTCTACAGAAATTCCGTATTTCTTAGAAATATTGTAGGGAGTATCACCTTTTATAACCGTGTGTGTTTTCTGAGCATTTAAACCAAGAAACAAACATAAACCAGATAGTACAAAAAACCTCTTAATCATTTTCGATATTATAATTTACAAAAATACTTCTTTAAAATTAAATGGCAACAATTATTAATTTTGAATCTTCTACCACCATTTCTTCCATGCAAAATTCTATCCAAGAATATCCGAAATCTGCAAAGAATACAGAGAAATTATAAATTCTTTCCTGCCAGGTTTTTGAAGGATGAACATCTAAAAACAGATTCTCTAAACGCTCCAATAATTCGTTTTGTTTTATTTTTTCAGCACGAAGAAGTCTTTTTTTCATTCTTTCGAATGATTTCATTTGTCTTGTTTCTTCTGCTTTTACAAGATTTCCAAAAGACTGGTCTGTATTTTCAGCTGCATTTTTCAATTCTGAAAATTGCTTTATGAGAAGATTTTCTTTTTCATTAAGCAAATCAAGAATCTCATTATTATCTAAAATCTTATCATTCGTGATCTTTGTGAAATTCTGAAAGAAGTCATCCAGCTTTAAATTAAGTTTTTCGATTTTGCCGATTGTCTTTTCTTTTAAAAACAACATCGAATTTCTCGGAATTAAAATTGGAAACGGTAAATTTAGTTTAGTAAAATAATCCTTCAGTTCAAGCCAATACATAATTTCGGCATTCCCGCCAATATAAGCCAAATTCGGCAAAACACTTTCTTGATAAACAGGTCGCATCAATGCATTTGGACTAAACTTTTCAGGATAGTTTTCAAGTTCGTTTAAAATTTCCTCTTTTGCGAATCGAATATTTTTATCTATAACGATATAATTTTTGCCATCAAAATCTATTCTGTCGCGGGTTTCAGAAAGATAAAATAAATTAATTTCACGCGGATTTACCTGAACTTTACCATATTTATCCGTCAGAAAATCGACTTTATCTTTTGAGTTTTTATGTAAACTAAAGTTCTCAAGTTCATCTTTAAAAACATCTTTAATTTGATTTTTCAATGCTTTAGAATCACCATCAAGAATCAACAAACCAAAGTCTGCAAATAATCTGTTAACCAAAGTCTGAATTGCTTTCGTTAAAGTATTTCCGTTTTTGTAAGCCTCTTTAAGCATTAAAATAAGCTCAGTTCCGAAAATAGAATCTTTAAATTCTTTTTCAAATTCAGAAATAAAAAAAATATCGTTGATTTGAATTCTCCCAACTGCACTTCCCGATTTCTCGTTGATTTCGTAATAATTATTCTCGGTTTTAAAATGATTGATTTCTGCAAAATCGTGATCTTCAGAAGCCATCCAGTACACCGGAACAAAATTAAAATCAGGGAAATTCTGCTGTAAATAACTACAGGTTTTTATTGTCTGAAGAATTTTGTATACAAAAAAAACAGGTCCGGAAAACAGATTAAGCTGATGCCCGGTTGTAATGGTGAATGTATTTTTTTGTTTAAGATTTTCTAAATTTTCTGTCTGTTTAGAAGACAACTTAAAATCTGAAAGTTGAGATTTTATCGTTTCCGATAGAATTTCTCTTTTTTCTACTATAAAAGAGTTTTGTTTTAAATGAATTTGCTGAGCAAAGTTTTCAAGCGAAAAATTATGTGCTTCAAATCCTTTTATATCATGATTCAGGAAATCTTTAACCAATTTTGGAATACTTTCGATTTCGCTGAATGCTATTTTGTTTATTGTTTTCAACCTGATTAAATTTTAGTTGAACAGATACCATAAAATTCCAATATTCAGTCTAAAATCATAGACCGGATAATGTGGGAATGTATAAGATTTGTTTGGTGAAATGACCGTTCCTATTTGCTGACCTTCGATAAAGAAAAACATTCTCTTTACTTTCATATTAACATATACATCAGCAATTGGCTGTCCTCCGATTGAGAAAGAATCTGCGCTTGGCAAAATGTATTCATTAAGAATCGGGAAATATTCTCGGGTAGCAAATTTCGAGAAATAATATACTTTTAAGCCAGCCTGAATTTCCGCAGCATTTTTGAATGCTTTAGACTGAAAGAAAAAGTTGGCTCTACCAATAAAAGAAGGCAATGGCAATAATTCTTTATTGGTTAAAACATTTTGAAACTGCAATCTTGTATTTAAATGAAATTTACCATAACTGAAAGTAGCATCACCTCCAATCTGAGAAATATTCACAGAATTTGCACTCTGTCTTGGCATTGCTGCAGCATCAAAATAAGTATAATTATCTACTCTAAAATAGTTGGCAAAAAGTTGAGTTTGGAACCATTTTAAATTAACATTTCCACCAATTTCTGTTACCGACTGATTTTTTGCATCATTAAGAAAATAATTAAAGTTGTTGTATGCCGAAGCATTCGCAAGATAATTAAATGACGGATATGAACTTTGGAAATTTACTTTTGCATTCACAAAGTAATCTTTAATCGGCTCAAACTTGATATTGTTTGTCGTCTTCAAATAATTTCCGAACTGATTTCCTTTTGAAATTTCCAAGAATGAATTGACCTGAAATTTATCGAAAAGCTTAATCTGTAGATTTCCGACAGCTCCCAATCTGTTTTCTTTCATCTCAGAAGGAATTTGAAGAGTAGGCAATGTAATTTGATCTACCCCGAATTTCAACATTTGGTATCTTAACCCAGCATCCAATTTGAAACGTTCGTTATCGAAAACCAAACTGAATGTATTGCTGAAATTATTTGAATACTTTTTAGTTGCAAGAGGAAAACCATTAACAATCTCAGCAGCAGAAGTGTACCAATATGGTTCTAAGCTACCTTGGTTATAATAATATTTATTCCCTTGATTAAAAATGGTGTGTCTAATTCTAAAAGGGAATTTTTCAGCATTAAAAGGAGTAAACTGATGGCTCAAATAGTATCTACGGTAAGAATATTGTGAGCTGGATGATGCTAAATTAACCAAAGCCCTGTCACGATTTCTAAACTCACTATCTCCTGATTGGAAAAGATTATCATTTACAATTCCACCATTTTCTTGATTGTTTACATTCTGATGAAGGTAATGCGCAAACAATTCATAATCTCCGCTTTTCGAAATATAATGTCCGGAAAACAAAGTATTGTTATTTGCTGACAAAGAGTTTCTGTAAAACCCTTGAGAACGAAGCCCCATATAATCTAAAGCAAAATTGAATCTCTTCCCTATATTTTGGGTATACGTTGACTGCAAAGCTGCACCATTCTTCATTGCAGTATGATAAATAAATGTCGCAGTAGGAGTTTTTACATCATAATATTTGATGTCATTAATCCCTAAAATACCATACGATTTATTTGTTGGCAAAAGAGAAAGGTTTTGTTCGGCATTCACTTCATAAGATAAAGGATTGAATCCTGATCCGATATTTGCAAACTGCACTCTTCCAAAGTTATCTCTGTTGTTATATTGAGAAAAAATATAGGTCTTATTAAAGCTCATCGCTGTATCAAAGATTTTCTTTTCAGAAAACTGAGTCTGATACTGATAATCATTAATCGTCGGTCTAAAAATTTTAAGAGAATCTTTTGTCCCGGAATCTATTACTAAAGTGTCTTTTAGTTTTTTCTCAAGCATGTTTGAGTCTGTTTTATTGACAATAACCTGAGCTTTAGTAAATGAAGCAAGGAAAAATATGATTAGAAAAAGGTATTTCATGAATATTTTTTGTAGAGCAAAAATAAGAAATAAAAGGCAATAAAAAACCCACATGAATATCATGTGGGTTATAGGTTTGTAATATTTCAATTACCATCCTACGTTTTGTTGCATATTTGGGTTAGCAAAAATTGGTAATGTAAATTTAGAATCATAGATTCATTACTTGGATAGAGCAATATTGCTAGAATTAATCGTATTAGATACTGTATGAGGCAATATTAAAATCTTTACCAGATTGTAATAGTAAAAAGGGTTAATGGCATTTAAAACAAGAATTTGATATTGATAATACTATATGGAAGCAAAATTGAGAAGGTATATTGTAGATGAGTCAATTAAAATTTATAATGAAATTAAGGATCAGTTACAATAGTTGAGGAGAAAAAATACAAAGAGATAATTTTGTATTATGATAACTGATACTAAACTACTTAAATTATTTTTACCTGAGCTCTTGATTGAACACTTTGTGATTATTAAATTTCAAGAAGAAAATAAAATTCTGCACATTTAAAAATATTATCAAAACATCGAAAGATCAATTGCAATGCTGAAATCGGCGCATTGGTTCAAAGAGACGGAAGAATCAGGGTTTAAATCTATCAATAAATTAAACTGGACAATCATGCTAAACTATAATAGTATTCTAAATTATTTTAATGCAAAATAAAAAAAACTTCAGATTACAATTTCGTGGGGTACGAGATAAGGCATTCTTCCTCTTCGGATTATAATTTTTTGCTTAGTCCCAAAATTTTGGGATTGATCCGAAATTAAACTTCATTCTTCAAAACATTATTTAATACCCAACCAAATGCACGAGCAGCCCGAATTAAAAATAAAACCTATAAACAAAAAAAACCAAAGCAAAAAAACGTTTTTGCTTTGGTATAATTAATTATTTTCGACCTATAATCTGTATAAGATTTTTAGGACAGACACTATTTGTTTTTACAATGGAGTAAAGGTACATGTAGTATTAAATGGAGAAGTAAATAGTGATTGACTGATTGTGAATTCTATTACTTTTGTTGTAGGATTATAAGTACCCGTTCCACCAGGACCTGTTGTAGGAGCATCACTGGTAAATGTTACATTTGAACATTGAATAGTTATTGTTCCCGGGTAAAGATATTGATTATTATACCCATTATTATCGGTCGCCCATGCAACAAAACTAGGTCCCCATGAAGAGTTTACTTTGAATGAATTATCTGTCCCGGGTACAGGAACCAATGTCTGTTCGTGGCTAGGAGCATATTCTCCAAAAGCAAAAACATCTACATTATATTTCAATGGGAAATTTTCTAAAGGACAAGCCAATGCAAAATCAACTTCTACTTCAGTATTAAATGTTGCTAAACCTAAAGATGAAGACTTTAAAGTAAAAAAAGCTTTTTTTCCAGCTAACGCTGCAGCTTCTTTAACATTTAATTTAAAATCACCTAATACATTACCAGCAGGTAATGTATCTGTACCTTCCACTATTGTAAAATCAGTCCCCAATACGGCTGTAGATTTAGTTGCATTAAATACTAATTCTACATTACTGTTTGAACCGGCTGCTTTGGTAACACCATAGGTAACTAAAACATCTGCCGCGTTAGTCCCTAATTTAACGAATACTCTTTGAGTAGTCGTATTAAAATGAACTAAAGAATCACCTTCATAATATACTGCCTCATCTTCCTGACAAGAATTAAAAACAGTTAATAATGATAGCGTCAATATACTTAAAATTCTTTTCATAATTAAATAATTTAAATATTATAATTAATACCCTGTATTTTGTTGAATTGCTGGATTACCACTAATCTCAGAAGCAGGGATAGGTAATGTAAATCTATAATCAGTAGCACTTAATGTTAAAGGCGTAGTAGAAGAAACCCAATCATCATTTACATTTCTATCAATACCAACTCCAGCCTCTTGACCAAGTCTTTTCAAATCAATATATCTATGACCTTCTAATACAAGTTCTACTCTTCTTTCTTTCAAAATATCTTTTAATGCATCTACTTTATTAGCATAAACAGGAGCTGTTACTGTACCAGAATAAACTCTTGCCTGTCTAACTTGTCTAACATAATCTGCAGCCTGCGTAAGATTAGATTGAGCTGCTGCCTCTGCTAAAATTAGATACATTTCTGAAATTCTAAACATTTTAATATCATTTTTCAAAGGTGTAGTACCTTTTCCTGGGTATTTGTCAATAATCCAAAAATTATTTTGAGATGTTGGATCAATAAATGCATACCTTCTAATATCATTAGTTAATGAAGTAATAGCATTGTAGACATTCAATCCTAATGTCCACTGTGCAGCACCGGCGTAATCAGTAGTATTTGTTGTCCATAAACCCGCAATGCCTCCAGTTCCTGTAGCAGGTCTGCTTAATTTAAAAATGTTTTCATCAGTAGCCGCTGCCACATCTACCAGCATTCTTCTATATGGAGATGTGCCTCCTCCAACGTTATAGAATTGTGTATTCCAAGTTGTTGATCCTACAGTTCCTGTTGGAATAGGAGTAGCAATTGATAATCCTAATCCTGACTCAGTAATTGCACTTTGAGCATACTGTGCAGCCATTGGATAGTTACCTCTATAAACATACATTCTAGCTCTGATTGCCTGTACTGCCGCTTTACTTATATAAAAACTACTGTTGTGTGCAGTAGCTGGCAAAGCTTGATGTGTAGGGCTAATATTGTTATAAGCAAAGTTCAAGTCAGATTCTACAACTGCCCATATTTCACCATTTGTAACCCTTGGTAATTTATCTCCTACAATATTAGGTTCTGTAGTAAGCATAACTCCTAAAGCTCCATTATCTTTCATATTTGGAGAAAAATAGGCTAATAAATTTATATAAGCCAACGCTCTTATCGCTCTTGCTTCACCTAAAGTATTATTATATTGAAGTGTCTCTGCACTCCCAACTGGCGTAATAGTATTAGCACCTTGAATTAAAGTATTTACTCTTCTAATTGTAGTATAATTTTGAGACCAAATTCCTTCAGCATATCCGGAATTTGGGGTGATAATATATCTGTACAGATCAAAATCACCTCCAACAGAAGACGGACCAATTCTAAGTTCGTCAGTAAATACAGATGTAAACTTCATTTGAGAAGAATTATCTAAAGATCCATAAATAGATCCATTCAAATAGTTCTCCATATTTTTAGAGTTAGAAAAAACTGCATTCTGTGATAACTCACCATCCTGCACAATCTCTAATGCATCATTACAAGAAGTAACCGACAATATAGTCGCAAAAGCTACCACTAAATATTTAATATTTCTTTTCATTTTATCTATTCATTTATAATTAAAAACTAACATTTACACCTAATGAAACTGTTTTCAAGTTAGGATAAACAGATCCTGAAGAAGCAAATAACGGTTCTGGATCATAACCTTGCCATTTAGTGAAAGTTAAAATATTCTCACCTAATACATAAAGTTTAACTTCTTTCAACTTATCACCCAATAAACTTTTAGGAAGGCTATATCCAAAAGTCACATTTTTAAGTCTTAAGAAAGATGCATCACGTAAGAATCTATTTGAATAATCAGCATAAGTTAAATTTGAAGCAGTAAGTGACGGAGCATTAGTGTTCATATTATTTGGAGTCCAAGCATTCAAAAGATCTGTAGACATGCGGTCTCTCTGAAGCAATGAAGGGTTATTAGTCCAATCCAATAATCCATCCATTCTCCAAACATCAGCCTGCCAATTAAAATGCGCATCTAAGAAAAAGTTTTTAACTGATGCATTAATTCCGAAACCACCAACAAATTTTGGCAAGTAGCTTTTCCCAGTAGCTTTTAAATCGTTAATTTGATCAAACTGTTCAACAGTTTGCCCGTTAACATTAAACAAAAGCTCTCCATTAGAAGCATTCACCCCAACATAATCAACCAAATACCATTCTCCAATCATTGAGCCAGGAACAGATTTTAAAATTGATGTATCTGGATTAGCCTCTAATACACGACTTTGATTGTATGAACCGTTAGCATAAATTGATAATTTATAATCCGATTTGTTTAATAAATGATATTTTAAACTAAGTTCAACCCCTTCATTTTGAAGTTTACCATTATTTCCTTTAATAGTATTATTTCCTGTAGCCGGGTTTGTTCCTACTGCCCAAGAATAAATAATATCATTATAAAGTTTATTTGTTTTCTTTTTATAGTAGTCTACTGTACCTTCTAATTTATTATTAAGTACTCTAAAATCTAAACCTACGTTAAATTGCCCTACTTCTTCCCATTGAACATTAGGATTAGCTAAAACACCATCTGCAATGCTACCTGTAGTTTGATTATAACCTGTTGCAGGAAGTGAATAAGTATCTCTTATAAGATTAGTTCCTACTAATAGCGGATTTTGCCCATAAGCAGGAGCAATTACATTCTGATTACCAATAACTCCATATGAAGCTCTTAGTTTTAACATATCAAAACCAGAATTAGTCATAAATTCTTCTTTATCAATATTCCATCTTCCTGCTGCTGACCAAAATGTTCCCCATCTATTATCACCAATAAAACGGAATGTACCGTCTC
This sequence comes from Chryseobacterium sp. YIM B08800, assembly GCF_026163565.1. Lineage (GTDB taxonomy): Bacteria > Bacteroidota > Bacteroidia > Flavobacteriales > Weeksellaceae > Chryseobacterium. Next base: position 70,961 of record NZ_JAPDKN010000011.1, on the reverse strand, counting down.
TTCTTATAGTTCCAGAAACTCCATATTTATCTGCGTAATCATAGTCTAATGTTGCGAAATAAGCTAATGTTCCAGCAGTTATTTTAGCCATTGAAGCAGTTGGATTATATAGTGCAGGAGTTGTAGTGCTAAATCCTACATATCCCGTTCCTGCTCCAAACACCCAGTTTAACGGATTTAATCCTTCTCTATTCTGTGAGGTTTGTCTATAATTAGTTTTCAAATAATCTAAATAAACCCCTACATCAAGTGTATGATTTTCACCAATTGTTTTTCTGTAGTTCGCACTTGTAATCGAATTGAAGTTAAATTCAGTAGTATTTGAAAACGATTCATTTCCCCCAAAAGGAATTCCAGCAGGTCTTGCTACTGCTATAGACAGATAAGCCCATGGAGCTCTGGCCGAATTCCCTGTTGAATATTTATAATCAACACCCGATTTATTTGTTATTGATAAATTTTCGTTGATATTATAAGTAGCTGAAAAGTTAGCAACAATGGATGTTTCTGTAAGTTCGTTTGGAAGATTACCTCTTAAAATATCCAACAACGAATAAACAGTTTGTCCGTTATTCAAGTTAGTACCAAAGCCATTGTACATTTCTTCTCCAGATGCATATGCATTTGGATCCATTAATGGTGATCCTAAAACAGCACCCCATAACGGATTCTGAACAATATTCTGGGAAGTAGAACCGTCAGCAGCAGATTCTTGCAAAAGCTGGTGTCTCTTAGAATAACCTAATGCTAAATTAGAATTAAATACAAATTTACCATCCTTAGATTTAGCATTTAAATTATTTCTTAATGTAAAACGCTTAAAGTCTGTTGTTGGAACTGTACCCGTTTGATCAAAATAGCCAAATGAAGTATAGTTATTTACATTTTCACCACCAAACATCATAGATAAATCATGAGATTGTGTTATACCAGTCCTGAAAAACTCATCTCTCCAATCTGTATTTGGTCCATTATAAGCAGCAATTTGCGCATCAGTATAACTTGCTCCAATCCCTTGCCCATATCTTTTTTGTAAGGTTAATTGACCTTTAGCATCAACTAAGTTATACTTTGTTTTAGGCAACACCCCCAAACCTGTAGAACCTGAATAATTTACAACAAAACGAGAGCCATATCTCCCCTGCTTTGTTCTAATTACAATTACACCATTCGAACCTCTGTTACCGTAAATTGCAGTTGCTGCCGCATCTTTCAAAATAGAAACAGTTTCAATATCATTCGGGTTTAAGTTTCTAAACTGCACAGAGTTTGAAACCATTCCATCAATAACATACAAAGGGTCAGAACTTGCATTTAAAGAACTCACCCCCCTAATAATGATATCCATTTTAGACGAACCAGGCTGTCCTGAAGTTGAACTCACAGACAAACCAGCAGCCTCTCCCTGAAGGGAGTTAAGAAATGTTGCATTTGGTCTGTTTTCTAATTTTTCTGCACCTACAGTCACACTCGCAGTCACATCTTTAGGCTTTGTAGCAGTTTTGTTATACCCTAAAACTACTACTTCTTCAATGTCTTTAACATTTTTAGTAGAATCTTGCTGAGCAAAAACTGCCTGCCCAGTAAAGAACAATACACCAGCCGTTAGCACACGTAATTTAACATTCATATTAACAAAATTTTAATATTTTTAATGAGCAAATATGTTAATAAATATTAACATATGCAAATTTTTAACTATTAAGATTTGCTTTTTTTTATTTGATATTCTATAAAAGTGTAAAATATATTAGAATTCATTAATAATACCCAACAAAATAAAAAAAAAATAAAGCTATTCAGTTAAAAAAAACAACTTACCAATATTATAAATAAAACAATGTAAATTATTTAGAATTATTATAAATTGATATTATGCTATATTTCATCCAATTAATTAATCTTAATTCTAAATAATCTAAAAAAAAATGCTTTAAAACAAAAAAAGCTGCCCATTAAAATAGACAGCTCTTTTTCTAGATTCTTAAATTTATATTTTATAATTTTATAAACTTAAAGCTTTGTTCTTTATTTTTATCAGAATATAGAAGCATATAATTCCCTTTAACCAATTCTTTTACAGAAATTTTCCCATTTTTAATAGTTTCCTTTTTCAATAATTTACCCGACATATCCAAAATAACTACAGATGCTTCTAGATCATTATTATTCTTAAAGTAAACCCAATCTCCAGCAGGATTAGGATAAATATCTAACTTATCACTTTTAGCAATTTGATCAGCTGTAGATAAAGTTGAAAAATTTCCACCACTTGCAATTAATGTAAAGTTTTGAGTTCCGTTTGTAAGAGTTCCTTTATGGGTTACCGAAATAGTATAACTTCCTGCAGGGAGTGGAATATCTACCCTTTCAAAATTATCAACATCATTAGTAGAATTATTGGTTGGCGGATCGTAAGGTGCGCCCATCCCTTGTAATTTCCATGGATAATAAACAGCTCCAGATGCTGAAGTAACTTTTATATCTAAATCATTTACCAAATATTTTGTTGTCGGATCCACTGTTCCTGAATTTTGACCAGGATACTGAGGGTCAGTCCATGAAATAGAGATTTTTAAAGGCTCTAATCCATTTGATAAAATATTTTTTGTGAAGGTAGATCCGTTATTTAAAGTATTCTCTTCTATAATAGATCTGTTTGATATAAGATTTTTATCTCTTATAACTTTTGCAGCATTTTCAGCATTAATTAACCCCCAACCAAATTCATAATCTGGTCCATCATAAAAACCTGCTTCATCAGCCGTATGAAGAATCAATCCTTTGGCAGTTGCCGCTTTCATGTAATTTGAATACAATTGGTTATAATACTGTTGTAGTAATAAAACAACCCCTGTAACACCAGGCGAAGCCATAGATGTACCTGACATGAAACCAACACTTGTATCTGAATCATACAAAGTTGATCTTACGTTTACACCTTTCATAGATATTTCAGGTTTAATTCTACCATCATCACTTGGTCCATAGCTACTGAATGTAGACATTATCACGCTAGCAGGACCAGTATAACTTGCTACATTCTGCACAGCAGCAACAGTTATCACATTCTTAGCATTACCATGTCCAAAAATCATATCATATCCTCCTTTATTAGCTATTTGTGTAGACCCAGGTGCTTCATTTGCATTCCTATCATTACCTGCAGAAACTACGGGTAAATAAAACGGATTATTAAAACAGATTTGATCCATCTGTCGCGCTCGGGAGTCATAAGCACCATAAAACCACAAACTACTCAAGCTTCCAATGCCATATGAATGATTTGAAACCAACAAACCTCCACTTGCCTCTGATAACATCTCTGCCAAATCATTAGTCCAATCATAAGAATTAAGAGATGCATTAAATGCTAGTCCTTTCACCAAAGAGTTTACGCCTTGTGCAGCAATTGTGCCTCCAACATGAGTTGCATGGTTTGCCATCGAAGCTCCATCCATTAATAAAACTTTGGATATACCTCCTACCATAAACTCTTGATGAGTGCTTCTAACGCTACCACCATCCCAAATACCGCCAATCATTCCTTGTCCTTGTATATTTAATCCTAAACTACCGCCATTGTATAAGCTTGTTGCTCTGGCAGTAATTGCAGCTCCAGCGTTATCGGTTTTTGCGAAAATGAGTTCGCCATTTGGTAAAACATCCATCAACTCCTTAGTTCCAATTTCATCAAATTTTTTAACTTTAGAAATCTCCGGATTACTCTTTAAATAGTTTTCTAATCTTATCTTACGTTCATTTTCTTGTTTCCTTAGCTCAGTAAGAAGAATAGTATTACCAACTTTATCGGACTGCGACGCAATTTTTTTTCTCTCTTCAGTAGTTTGTGAAAAACATAATGCCGGTAAAAGCATTATTAAAAAATATACTTTTTTCATTTCTTTTTTATCTAGGATTATTATTAAAAATTGATTTTACAAATAAAATAACAAAAAAGTTATTTTATTATAAAATTCTAGCAAAATTGTAAAAAAAAAACCACTTATACAAATATTTATCTCTTTTAACATTTAGATAAAAAAAACACCACCGATTTCTCAGTGGTATTTTTTTTATCTAAATTACTTCAATTTCTTCTTTATAGCAACCTCTTCATATACTTCCAGAATATCTCCTTGTTCGATATCATTATAGCCTTTAAGGTTCAATCCGCACTCGTAGCCTTTTGTAACTTCTTTTACATCGTCTTTGAAACGTTTCAAACTTTCAAGCTCACCGTCAAATTTCACAATACCATCTCTTAGTAATCTTACTTTAGACTGTCTCGTTACTTTTCCGGTAAGAACCATACAACCTGCAATGGTTCCAACTTTAGAAATTTTGAATACCTCACGGATTTCAACATTACCGATTACTTGTTCCTGAATCTCCGGAGAAAGCATTCCTTCCATCGCTTCTTTTACTTCGTCAATCGCTTTGTAGATTACAGAATATGTTCTGATCTCAATTTCTTCACGGTCTGCAAGATCTTTAGCATTTGCTCCAGCTCTTACGTTAAATCCAATAATAATTGCATCAGATGCCGCCGCTAAGTTGATATCAGATTCTGTGATCTGCCCAACACCTGAGTGAAGGATTTTCACGCTGATTTCTTCTGTTGACAATCTTTGTAACTGATCAGAAAGTGCTTCTACCGAACCATCCACGTCACCTTTAAGGATAATATTCAATTCTTTGAATTCTCCTAAAGCAATACGTCTACCTAGTTCTTCAAGCGTTGTATGTTTTTTCGTTCTGATTGAAAGTTCTCTCTGTAACTGCTCTCTCTTGTTAGCAATAGCTTTACCTTCACTTTCGTCGGCATAAACACGGAATTTATCACCTGCTGTAGGCGCCCCGTCTAAACCTAAGATTGTTGCCGGAATTGAAGGACCTGCTTCTGCAAGATTTTTCCCTCTCTCATCCAATAAAGCTTTTACTTTACCATGATTTTTACCTGCTACTACATAATCTCCAACTTTTAAAGTTCCGGTTTGTACCAACATTGTTGCTACGTAACCTCTACCCTTATCTAAAGATGCTTCAATTACTACTCCGTTTGCAGCACGTTCAGGATTAGCTTTCAATTCAAGCATTTCTGCCTGTAACAATACTTTTTCTAATAAAAGATCCATATTATTACCCATTTTAGCTGAAATTTCCTGAGCCTGTACATTTCCACCCCATTCTTCTACCAAAATATTCATTCCGGAAAGTTGTTGACGGATGTTATCAGGATTTGCATTCGGCTTATCTACTTTGTTGATTGCAATAATCATAGGAACACCTGCAGCTTGTGCGTGAGAAATTGCTTCTTTCGTTTGAGGCATTACATCATCATCGGCAGCGATTACAATAATTGCAATATCGGTAACCTGAGCTCCTCTGGCTCTCATCGCAGTAAAAGCTTCGTGACCTGGTGTATCTAAGAATGTAATTCTTTGACCATTTTCCAATTTCACGTTATAAGCTCCGATGTGCTGTGTAATTCCACCAGATTCACCAGCAATTACGTTAGTTTTTCTAATGTAATCCAACAATGAAGTTTTACCGTGGTCAACGTGTCCCATTACTGTTACAATCGGCGCTCTTGAAACAAGGCTCTCTTCTGTATCGATTTCGTCTTCAGCGTCTGTATCTTCAAGATCAGCATCCGAGAATTCAATTTTATATCCAAATTCATCAGTTACCAATAATAAAGTATCGGCTTCTAATCTTTGGTTCATGGTAACCATTACTCCTAAAGAGAAACATGCTGAGATTACTTCAGTAGGAGAAACATTCATTAAACTTGCCAATTCACCAACAGTGATAAATTCGGTTACTTTTAATGTTCTGTCTGCTGCATCAATTTCTTGCTGACGCTCGTCTTGCTCTCTACGGAAACTTCTTTTATCTTTTCTGTGCTTAGAAGATTTAGATTTACCTCCTTTATTAGTAAGTTTTTCAAGGGTTTCCTTGATTTGATTTTTAACTTGCTCGTCGGTTAATTCAACAGGCATCGTTCTTTGCCCCGGTCTGTTATTTCCGAAACGATTTCCACCACCTTGTCCTTGAGGACGGTTTTGACCTCCTTGTCCTGATGGACGATTACCTTGGTTGTTATTTCCAAAACGGTTTCCACCTTGACCACCTTGTCCTTGAGGACGATTTTGACCTCCCTGACCTTGAGGACGATTTCCTCCAGGACCATTTTGACCTTGTGGACGGTTTTGTCCGCCTTGCTGATTGTTTCCACCTTGCTGGTTGTTTCCTGTATTCTGGTTAGGACCGCCCGGTTTTTCAATTCTCTTTCTTTTCTTTTTAGCTCCTGAGCTTGGTTTTGGTGCAAATTGAGTTAAGTCAATTTTTTCACCAACAATTTTAGGACCGTCAAGTTTTTGATAAACAGTTTCTATTTTCTGAGGCTCCTGAGGTTCCTCAATAGTAGATTCAGGTTTTTTGTCTTCCACTTTTTCTACAGGCTTTTCAACCGGCTTTGGTGTTTCTTTAACAGGTTCAGCAGGTTTTGCTTCTGCTTTCACTTCTTCTGTTTTAGGTTTATCTTTTTTTGCAGGTCTGTTTCTGTTTCCTTCTATTTGAGAAAGATCAATTTTATCCAAAACCTTGAATTCTTGCCTTTCAGGAGTTGCTTTTACTTCAGAAACCGGTGCCACTTCTTCTTTTGCAGCTTTTACCTCTTCTTTCACCTCCTTCACTTCTACTTTCTCTTCTTTCTTTTCTTCTACAGGCGCAGCTGGTGCAGGAGTTGGTTCTTCCGCAACAGGTTCAGCTTTTTTAGGCTCAAGATCGATTTTACCTAAAATTCTGGTTTCTGGTTTTGTATTAGCTTTAGCTCTTATTACTTCAGGTGCTTTCTTTTCTTCCATCTCCAGTTTTTCTTCCGGAACTTTAGAAATAACCACCTCATGGGAAGCTTTACGTTGCTCACCGTCTTTGGCAAACTCAGCTTCCAATGCAGAATATGCCGCTTCTTCTAATTGAGCGTTAGGATTGTTTTCAACCACAATATCCTTAGACTGTAAAAACTCTACCAGCCTAGACATCGATATGTTAAATTCCTTAACCGCTTTATTTAATCTTATTTTTGGCATCTATATTATTTACTGTTTTTTTTAATTCTTAAAATTAAAGTATTCTTTTTTACTGTTATTAAAATTTATTTCTAAATATTAATCTTCAAATTCCTCCTTCAATATACGTTTTACGTCTTCGATGGTTTCCTCTTCTAAGTCTACCATGTTTAAAAGACTTACCGTATCTTTATCTAAGACAGATTTTGCAGTTGTAAGACCTACTTTCTTAAACTCATCCAAAATCCACTGTTCGATATCGTCATTGAATTCTCTCAAGTCAACATCATCATCTTCACTTGCTTCTCTGTACACGTCGATTTCGTATCCAGAAAGCCAGGAAGCCAATCTGATATTTTGTCCTTGCTTACCGATTACTTTAGAAATCTCTTCAATTGGAGTATAAACCAATGCATAGTTTGCCTCTTCGTTGATGTCAATTTTATTGATGGTAACATTTCCTAAAGCTCTCTTCACCATAATCTCAGGGTTTTTAGACCACTGAATCACATCTATATTTTCGTTTCTTAATTCTCTTACGACACCGTGAATTCTAGAACCTTTCACCCCGACACAAGCTCCTACAGGATCTATTCTATCGTCGTAAGCATCCACTGCTATTTTCGCTTTTTCACCAGGAATTCTCACTGCTTTTTTAAGAATGATTGTTCCGTCCTGGATTTCAGGAATTTCTAATTCCAATAATTTTTCTAAGAATTTCGGAGCTGTTCTTGAAATGATAATCTGTGGTTTTGAACCTTTAAAATCTACCGTTTCAACAATTGCTCTGATGTTTTCTCCTTTTTTGAAGAAATCTGATGGAATCTGGTTTTCTTTAGGCAAGATAAATTCGTTTCCTTCATCATCCAACAAAATTACGTGCTTGTGACGGATGTGGTGAATTTCTCCAATTACAATTTCTCCGATTCTGTCTCTGAACTGATCATACAACATCGCATTGTTATGCTCCTGCAATTTTGTTGCTAAAATCTGCTTCAGCGTCAAAATATTTCTTCTTCCCAACTGCGCTACCGGAATTTCCATGGTAAAATCTTCACCAACTTCAAAAGTTGGATCTATTTTTTTAGCTTCAGTGATTTCAATTTCCAAATCATCATCTTCAGACATTTCGTCTTCAACGATGGTTTTATTTAAGAAAATCTGAAAGTCACCTTTATCAGGGTTTACAATTACATCAAAGTGATCATCAGAATCAAATCTTTTTCTCAACAAAGTCTTTAGAGAATCTTCAATGATCGCCATCAGATCAATTTTACTGATCCCTTTTTCGTCTTTAAAATCACCAAAGGATTCAATCAACGCTATATTATCCATTTATCTTTTTTTCTTTTAAAATTTAAGTACTACTAATGCTTTTTTTATGTCAGAGTAAGGAATTTCTTTTTCCTCCTCTACGTCTACTTTACCTTTACCTATTTCTTTCGGTTTGCGGTAACGCAGTACAAGAGTAATTTTCTCTTCATCTACTTTTGCAAGCTCACCTTCTATTTCTGAAGAATCAGTTAACAAAACCTCAATTTCTCTTCCGATGTTTTTACGAAACTGTCTCGGAATCGAAAGCGGCTCGCTCAATCCTGCAGACATTACCTGCAGACTAAAATCGTGCTCTTCACGATCCATATTAAATTCTATTGCACGGCTTGCATCAAGACAATCCTGCACAGTAACACCTTGATCTCCATCTAAGATTACTGTAATATCATCTCCTGCAGAAAACTTCAAATCAATAAGAAACAGATCTTCTCTTGTCTGAAGGAAATCATTTAATAATGTTTCAATATTTTTTCTAAACTCCATATAATATATATCCTGATTTAACAGTACGAAAAAAGGCTTTCTCTTAGAAGCCTTTCCATTTTTTCCGTAAATCTCCTGCAAATATATGACATTTTTATAAAATACACAAATACTCTTCATAATCAACAGAATAAGAATTTACCAGAAAAAAAACATACAATAACTCTACTCTCACAATACCAATCTTCATTGCAAACTCTTTTTAATCTGTCATCTTTAGTAAGTTATTATTATTAAAAAAATACCATGAGACAATTTTTAGTATTTTTGTCTGGAATTTTTAAAAACATACATTTTGAATATAACGATAGTAGGAACAGGTTATGTAGGTCTGGTTACGGGAACTACCCTTGCAGAACTTGGTAATTCGGTTTATTGTGTTGACATTGATGAAAAAAAAGTAGAAGGGATGAAAAACGGCATCGTACCCATATACGAGCCGAATCTTGAAGAAATGTTTCTCAGAAATATTCAATCTGAAAGATTATTTTTCACAACCAACCTGAAAGAAGCTTTAGATAAAAGTGAGGTTGTTTATCTTGCCCTTCCCACTCCACCCGGAGAAGATGGTTCAGCAGATTTATCTTACGTTTTGAAAGTAGCCAATGATATTGGCGAACTGATGACCGAATATAAAGTGGTTGTTAACAAAAGCACCGTTCCCGTAGGAACAGCCGACAAAGTAAGAGAAACTATTTCCGCAAAAACTACTATTGATTTTGATGTAGTTTCAAATCCTGAATTTTTACGTGAAGGTTTTGCAGTAGAAGATTCTATGAATCCTGCAAGAGTTGTTGTAGGATCGAGCTCAGAGAAAGCTAAAGATATTATGGAGAAAATTTATCAGCCATTTACCAATACCGGAATTCCTATTATTTTTATGGATGAAAAGTCTTCCGAACTTACAAAATATGCATCCAACTCATTCTTAGCCGTAAAAATCACGTTCATGAATGAAATTGCCAATTACTGCGAAAAAGTAGGCGCAGATGTAGATAAAGTAAGATTAGGAATGGGAAGTGACGACAGAATTGGTCACCGTTTCTTATTTCCAGGAATCGGATATGGGGGAAGCTGTTTCCCTAAAGATGTAAAAGCTTTAATTAAATCCGGAAAAGACGATGATTTTAATTTCCAGATTTTGGAAGCGACAGAAAATGTCAATATTTCACAAAAAGTAATCTTGGTTTCTGAAATTGAAAAATATTTCGGAGGAAATCTTGAAGGCAAAACAATTGCAATGTGGGGATTGGCTTTTAAAGCAAATACCGACGACATTAGAGAAGCCTCTTCGTTAGACAACATCAATTTACTTCTTCAAAAAGGCGCAAAAATTGTTGCCTACGATCTTATTGCAGAAGAAAACGTAAGAAAATTATTAGGAGATAAAATAGCTTACGCAAAAACCATGTATGATGCTTTAGAAAATGCAGACGCATTATTTATCGCTACAGAATGGCCTGAATTCAAAAATCCCAACTTTGATATGATGGCTAAAAAAATGAACAATAAAGCTATTTTCGACGGAAGAAATATGTATCCGTTGGAAGTTCCTCAACAGAACGGATTTTTCTACAAATCTATTGGAAGAAAAACCATCAGGTAAATAGCACTAAATTTTGAAATTTATTAATTAATAAAATGCCAAAAGCAAATTGCCAACGGCTAAAAGCATAAAACAAATGAAAAACATCATCATCACAGGCGGAGCAGGATTTATCGGTTCACATGTTGTAAGAGAATTTGTAAAAAACAATCCGGATTCTACCATCATCAATTTGGATGCTTTAACCTATGCCGGAAATCTTGAAAACTTAAAGGACATCGAAAATGAACCTAACTATGTTTTCGAAAAAGCAGATATCACAAAACCTGAAGAACTAAGAAAGGTTTTTGAAAAATATAATCCAGATGCAGTTATCCACTTAGCAGCGGAAAGTCATGTAGACAGAAGCATCACAGATCCGATGGCATTTATTAACACCAATGTAAACGGAACTGCCAATCTTTTGAATCTTTGTAAAGAATTCTGGACTTTGAATCCTGATCACACTCACGGAAGATTCCCAAACGAAAAAAGAACCAATCTTTTCTATCATGTTTCCACAGACGAAGTTTATGGAAGTTTAGGCGAAACAGGATTCTTTTTAGAAACCACTTCTTACGATCCGCAATCTCCATATTCAGCTTCAAAAGCGGCTTCAGACCATTTGGTAAGAGCTTACGGAAATACTTACGGAATGCCTTTTATTGTTTCAAATTGTTCAAACAATTACGGACCCAATCATTTTCCTGAAAAATTGATTCCGCTTTGCATTTCGAATATTATTAATGAAAAACCTTTGCCAATTTACGGTGATGGTAAATATACAAGAGATTGGTTATTCGTCATCGATCATGCTAAAGCCATTCATCAGATTTTTAATGAGGCTAAAACAGGAGAAACGTATAACATCGGAGGTTTCAACGAATGGCAGAATATCGACTTGGTAAAAGAATTGATTAAGCAAATGGATGAAAAGCTTGGAAATCCTGTTGGTCATTCTGAAAAGTTAATCACTTATGTAAAAGACAGACCAGGTCATGACAAACGTTATGCAATTGATGCTACAAAACTTAATAAAGAATTAGGCTGGAAACCTTCTGTAACATTCGAACAAGGATTAGGAAAAACAATCGACTGGTTCCTAGAAAACAAAGAATGGCTGGAAAATGTAACCTCTGGAAACTACCAAGATTACTATAACAAACAATATTCGTAGTAATTGAGTTTTTGAATAATTGAGTTTTTGAGTTTAGTTCTAATTATAATTTTAAAGAATGACCTTTATAAAATTCCATAAAGATTTAATTGTCTATCAAAAAGCCTTTTCTGCAGCTATGGAAATTTTTCATATTTCAAAATTATTTCCAGCGGAAGAAAAATATTCATTAACCGATCAAATAAGAAGGAGTTCACGTTCTGTAAATGCCAATATTACAGAAGCATGGAGAAAACGGCGGTACGAAAAATCATTTATAAACAAACTCAACGATGCAGATGGAGAAGCCGCAGAAACACAAAACTGGCTGGACTTTGCATTTGCATGTAAATATATTGATGAAAAAACACATTTAGATTTATATAAAAAATATGACGAAATTTTGAGTATAATTGTTTCAATGACCGTGAATTCTAAAAAATGGACGTTCTCCGAAACAAAAGGCACACCACCCAATAACTCAAATACCCAATAACTCAAGCACTAAATTATGAAAGGAATAATATTAGCCGGAGGTTCCGGAACAAGACTTTACCCTCTTACTATCGCTGTAAGCAAGCAACTAATGCCTGTTTATGACAAACCGATGATTTATTATCCTCTTTCCACATTGCTTTTAGCAGGAATTAAGGATATTTTAATTATCACCACTCCACATGACCAAGCCGGATTCATCAAACTCTTAGGCGACGGATCACAAATTGGCTGCAACATTGAATATGTTGTACAACCAAGTCCGGATGGTCTTGCACAGGCTTTTATTCTTGGAGACCAATTTATTGGTGACGATTCTGTAGCTTTAGTTTTAGGAGATAATATTTTTTACGGTTCAGAAATGGGAACTTTGTTGAAAAACAAAACAAATCCGGAAGGAGGTGTCGTTTTTGCCTATCATGTTTCAGACCCTGAAAGGTACGGCGTTGTAGAATTTGATAATGAATTTAAAGCAGTTTCTATTGAAGAAAAACCTTTGACACCAAAATCGAATTACGCTGTTCCGGGATTATATTTTTATGATAATGAAGTAGTAGAAATTGCCAAAAATATTAAACCTTCTCCACGAGGAGAATTGGAAATCACCGATGTAAACAATGTTTACTTAAGCAAAGGAAAATTGGAAGTAGCCGTTCTCGACAGAGGAACCGCATGGCTGGATACAGGAACTTTCGATTCCCTAAACGATGCTTCAGAATTTGTGAGTGTTATCGAAAAAAGACAAGGTTTCAAAATCGGTTGTATTGAAGAAATAGCCTTCAGAAACGGATTCATCAATGAAGAAAAGCTATTGGAAACGGCAACGAAGTACGGAAAGAGTGGATATGGTGAATATCTTAAAAAACTCGTTATTAAATAATAAAATATTCTAAAATATGCAAAGCTATCGGTTTGAAACCGGTAGCTTTTTTTGTTCAGAGAAATAATTATTAATATATTAGCTATGCTTTTGTCTGAGTATGAAAAACATTTCAAAATTCAGCGAATTGGAAATCAATTAATTATTTTAAATTTGTAAAAATTCCCACAAATGAGTGAACCACAACAAAAGTGGACAGAAACTATTGAAGACAGCCATTCGTTATTTGATTTAAAGCTTAAGGAAGTCTGGAAGTACAAAGATCTTATTTATATGTTTGTGAAAAGAGATTTTGTATCCAGCTTCAAACAAACTATTTTAGGACCTGTCTGGTTTTTTATCAACCCTATTTTTACAACCCTCGCTTACCTTATTATATTTGGAAATATTGCAGGTCTATCTACAGATGGGATACCGAAAGTTCTTTTCTATCTTGCCGGTGTAATGCTTTGGAATTACTTTTCAACATGTCTTACAGGTACCTCCTCTACTTTTGCAGGAAATGCCGGAATCTTCGGAAAGGTATATTTCCCGAGATTGGTAACTCCTATATCTGTTGTTATTTCAAATCTGATGAGATTTGGTGTGCAGTTTTTGCTTTTTTTAGCATTCTGGCTTTACTTCCTTTTTAACGGAGAAATACAGCCCAATATATGGATGTTTGCTACACCATTTTTAATTATACTTATGGCGGTATTTGCATTGGGCACAGGCATGATTTTTTCTGCGTTGACCACAAAGTACAAAGATCTCAACATGTTATTAGGCTTCGGAGTAAGTTTATACATGTATGCAACACCAGTAATCTATCCTATTTCTGAACTAAAAGGAATCTATAAAGAAATTGCTTATTACAATCCTTTGACCGGAATTTTTGAATGCTTTAAATACGGCTGGTTGGGGAAAGGAGACTTTTCTGTTCCGATGTTAGGAATTAGTACCCTTATTATTTTTTTCATTCTGGCTTTAGGGACAGTTATTTTTAATAAGGTGGAAAAAACTTTTATGGACACGGTTTAACATGAGTAATAAATGATTATTGATGAAATATTTTAATTTAAAAACTTCATCAGAAATTATAGTCTTACATTTAAATTAAAAAAAATGCTTGCATTAAAGGCAGAAAATATATCAAAACAATATCGTCTGGGTCAGGTAGGAACAGGCACATTGTCGCATGACCTTAACAGGTTTTGGCATACCGTAAGAGGGAAAGAAGATCCTTACTTAAAAATTGGTGAGGCCAACGACAGATCTACAAAAGGTATTTCAGATTATGTATGGTCTCTTCAGGACATTAATTTTGAAATAAAACAGGGTGATGCAGTAGGAATCATCGGGCGAAACGGTGCCGGAAAATCTACTCTACTCAAACTTTTAAGCAAAGTAACAAAACCGACGACAGGAAAAATATACACCAACGGAAGAATAGCATCTTTGCTAGAAGTAGGTACAGGTTTTCATCCTGAAATGACAGGGCGTGAAAATGTATATCTTAATGGTGCTATTTTAGGGATGACACGAAAAGAAATCAAGAGAAAATTTGATGAAATTGTAGATTTTTCCGGTGTAGAAAGATATATAGATACTCCCGTAAAAAGGTATTCCTCAGGAATGTACGTGCGTTTAGCTTTTGCTGTTGCCGCACATTTAGAATCTGAAATCTTAATTGTAGATGAAGTACTTGCTGTAGGAGATGCAGAATTTCAGAAAAAATGTCTTGGTAAAATGGGTTCTGTAACAAAAGGAGAAGGCAGAACCGTCTTGTTTGTAAGCCACAATATTACGGCTATTAAAGAGCTTTGTAATACCGGAATTTTGCTGGATAAAGGAAGATTAATCAATCAGGGTGATGTTAATCAATGCATCATCGAATATCAAAAAAACAGCGACATCAAATTTTCTTACAACTCAAAAGAAGATAAAGAGAATTTCGAAAACGAAAAAATTAAAGTAAATCATTATAAAACAGAGCCTATTAATGGTGATATTGTCGACATTAAATCGGGTATTCTTGTTACAGTCTCATTTACATCAAAGCTGGAAAGCATTAATCTGGATTTATCTTTTATGCTTAAAAACAGTCAGGATCTTACCGTAATGAGTACCGGTTTGGTTCTTACAGAAAATAAAGATTCGCAAAAGGGAGAATTTACCGTTAGCTTTGAAATTCCTCCTTATACGCTTAATGAAGATTCGTATTATTTCGATTTTTTCTGGGGTGTAAACAGATCAGAAATTGCCTACAGAACAGAATCTTTTGGTTTTGAAATACATGGGATGAAAAATCAGTTTGGAGAAATTGTGAAATCTCCCGGGGTTTTATTCCCTAAAATAGTTCACAAGGTCTCTTATGGTAATAATATTTAATTTTGTATATGTCAGAATTAATTAAAAATTGAATTGATTATGATTCTTAATATTATTTTTTCTTTTAACCGTGCGATACAGCTAGATTACTTGCTGCAGACTTCGCTAAAGCATTTTAAGACACCAACGAAAACAGTTATTTTGTATCATACTACAGGATTACACAAAGAGGGGTATGATTTGCTTAAAGAAAAATATGCAGATAAAGATGTAACTTTTTATGAACGAAAGAACGTTCTTTTCGATTTTTCATTTCTAAAAACAGTAAGAACAAGAACCAGTCTTAGATTTTTTTTAGATAAAAACTTACTCAATAAAAAGGGTGACAATTTCAAAGGTTTACTTCAAAAAATCATGCGAAAAAGCAAGTGTGAATTTGTAATGTTCAATACAGATGATGGCGTTTACTTTAATGATGTGATTATTCCTGAAGAAGTATTCGATATTATAAGAAAAAACCCGGACAACGCTTCTTATCGATTGTATGTAGGCGATAATCTGGAAGGATGCCCAGATTATCTCGACAACAAAGGAGATTATTATCAATGGGATTATTACGCTGATAAAGAGATACATCATTGGTCATTTCCATTTTCAGTTGATGCAACCATTTACCACACCAAAGGTCTTCTAAAGCATTTAGAAAAAACATTGTATCACAACCCTGTTACATTAGAAGATAGAGGCTTTAGATATATGTGCAAAAACAAATTGATGCGTATTGGTCTTAGTCCTATAAAATCATTGCTTGTTGCTACAAAATTAAATAGGGTTTCCCAGGACTCCCTTAACCCTACCATTCATATAAAGCCGGATTTTTTAAATGAAAAATTTCTCGACGGTTACACTTTAGAACTCGTAATCCCCGAGAAAATAGATAATGCCAACATAGTACCTTCTGAAATTTATCTTGTAAAAGGTAATCATAAAGAGCTCATTTATTCTTTAGATGATCACGGAAAAAAAGTACAGGGTCTTTTAGGAATTGAAGGTGCAAAAGAACAATTAGAATAATACGATGATGAATATTCCCCATATCATAGAATTTTCGAAAATAGGTTCGCCGGATTTAGGATATATTACTGTAGCCGAAGCTCAGAAAAATGTCCCTTTCGATATAAAAAGAGTTTATTGGACGTATTACACCCCTCAAGATATCATCAGAGGAGGTCATGCTCATAAAAAACTTCAGCAGATTATTTTTGCCGTATCCGGAACTATAGAATTTAACACCCTCGATCTTCAAGGTAATACAGATACTTTCATCTTAGATTCTCCAGCAAAAGGATTATACCTTCCTCATCTTATCTGGAGAGACATAAAATTCAGCCACAGCGCAGTTTTGCTTTGTCTTGCGTCTGAGCTTTATGATGAAAAAGATTATTTCAGAGACTTTGAAGAATTTAAAAATTACGAGCCATGATACACTCATTAGCAGATGTACAGTCTACCAACATTGGTGAAGGCACTTCTATTTGGCAATTCAGTATTGTACTGAAAGGTGCTAAAATTGGCAAAAACTGCAATATCAATTGTCAGGTTTTTATTGAAAATGATGTCATTATAGGAGATAATGTGACCATTAAACCAGGAGTACAGATATGGGACGGAGTATCTTTGGAAGACGATGTATTCGTGGGTCCGAATGTGACTTTTACTAACGACCTTTTTCCAAAATCTAAAAACAAAGATTTTGAGCTAAAAAAAACAATCGTAAAAAAAGGGGCTTCGATTGGTGCAAATGCTACTATTTTAGCAGGAATCACCATTGGAGAAAACTCTCTTATCGGTGCAGGAAGCGTGGTTACTAAAAACATTCCTGAAAATACAGTTTGGTTTGGAAATCCCGCAAAACAAAAAGGTTTTTTTAACGAAAACAGAGAACTAATATATACAAACACTAATGATAAAATTTCTTGATTTACAAAAAATAAACTTAAAGCATCAAACAGAAATAGAAGCACAGCTTTTAGAAGTTTTCCGTTCTGGTTGGTATTTGATGGGAGAAAAATTGAAAAGTTTTGAGAGTAACCTTTCCTCTTACATCGGAAGTTCTCACGCCATTGGTGTTGCCAACGGATTAGATGCATTACGCCTTATTCTAAAAGCATATATAGAAATGGGAATAATGGCTGCAGGAGATGAGATTATTGTTCCTTCCAATACTTATATTGCCTCAATTTTGGCAATTTCAGACAACGATCTTGTTCCTGTTTTGGTAGAACCTGACATCAATTCTTATAATATTGATGTTTCTAAAATTCAAGAGAAAATAAGTTCAAAAACAAAGGCGATATTAATTGTTCATTTGTACGGACGCATTATTTTTTCTGACCAACTACAGCAAATAGCTAAAGAAAAAAATCTTAAAATAATCGAAGATAACGCACAAGCAATTGGCGCAGAATGGAATGGCAAAAAATCCGGAAATCTAGGTGACGCAGCAGGTTTTAGCTTTTATCCCGGGAAAAATCTTGGTGCATTGGGTGATGCAGGTGCTATTACCACAAACGACGATCAGCTTGCAACAACAATCAGAGCGTTGGCAAATTATGGTTCTAATCAAAAATATGTTAATATTTACAAAGGCCTTAATTCAAGATTAGACGAAATTCAGGCTGCGATTTTAGATGTAAAATTAAAATATATCGATTCTGAAAATAAAAGAAGAACAGAGATTGCAAAACGCTATATTTCCGAGATTAAAAACCCGAAAATAATTCTTCCTGAGTTGCCCGAAAATGAGAATGAACATGTATGGCATCTTTTTGTGATAAGAACAGAAAACAGAGATGAATTGCAAAATTATCTGAGCGAAAAAAATATCCAAACACTCATTCACTACCCTATTCCACCTCATCAGCAAAACGCTTACAAAGAGTGGAACGATCTGTCTTTCCCAATTAGTGAGAAGATCCATAACGAAGTACTGAGCCTTCCTATTTCCCCGGTTTTAGAAGATGAAGAAGTTCAGACGATTATTAAGGCATTAAACCATTTCTAAAAACTTCAAATGACCGATAATCCTTTAGTTAGTATTTTGTGTTTATGTTATAATCAGGAAAAATTCGTCAAAGAGTCTCTTGAAAGCATAAAAGCACAAACGTATAAAAATTTCGAAATTATTATTTGTGATGATTTCTCACATGATCAGTCAGTTGAGATGATAGAATCTTGGATGTCGGAAAATACAGATCTAAAAATAAAGTTTGTAAAGCATTCTCAAAATATAGGCATCACAAAAACACTGAATGAGTTGTTTATAATTTCTCAGGGAAAGTATATTCAGATTTTAGCACTTGATGATACTTTGGTGAAAGATAAATTGGAACGGCATGTTGCAATGCTGGAGAACTCATCAGATGAGTATGCTTTGGTTTTTTCGGATGCTCATTTAATGAATAATAATTCTAAGCTTTATCAAAACAAATTTATCGCCCGACATTATTCTTATCTGAGTTTAGAGTCTCAAAATTATTATGAGATGCTGCTAAGCAAAAACTTTATTCCTGCGATGTCTGTACTCATGAAAAGGAAAAATATCATTGAAGAAAACGGATGGGATGAGTCTTTGCCTTTTGAGGATTATGATATGTGGCTACGGTTAAGTAAAAATTACAGCTTTTTGTTTGATGATGTCATAACATGCAGCTATCGATTACATGACAACAATTCTCACCGAAAAAAAAATGTAATCAACTATAATGCTTTCTTCAAAATCTTCATTAAACACACCAACAACATAAGAGTAAGAGATATATTATTTGTACATTTAGAAAGCATTTATCGTGAGAAATTATTAACCAATGAGCATACCGTTTTTTATAGTTATTACCCTGTAAAGTCTTTCTCAGAAAGATTTATAAAAAACAATTACAATCCGAAAATTTATAGAGTTGTACTAGAAATACAGCGTTTTACAAAGTATTTTAAAATGTTTTTTAAGGGTCATTAAAATTATTAGACAGAAATAGTATTACATTTCTTTATGAATAAAGTTTCCATAATTGTCCTCACCTATAATCAAGAAAATTTTATTGAAAAAAATTTGCAGGGCATTTTTATGCAGAAAGTAAATTTTCCGGTAGAGCTCATTATTAGTGATGACTGTTCGCCAGACAATACATCATTTATCATTGAAGAATACATCAAAAACAAACCTTCTCACGTAGAAATTAAATTTACAAAACATGAAAAAAATTTAGGCTCAACACCTAATTTCTATTATGCACTAAATCAATGCACCGGAGATTATATAGCATTTTGTGAAGGTGACGATTATTGGACAGATGAAAACAAGCTTCAGACACAATATGATTTTTTAGAAAACAATCCAGAATATTCTATGTGTTTTCATCAGGTGAAAAACATCTCATCAAACCCTTTAATAAACGATACAATATTTGCAAAAGTAGAAGACAGAGATTACTCTGCCATTGAAATTTTTCAACATTGGATTGTACATACCACTTCTGTGTTTATGAATGCAAAAGTTTTAAAAAACAAAGCAGCGCAAACACTCCTTAAACATCCAGAATTGCTCTATTTTGATACTTTTCTTTACATGGCTTGTTCTTTAAACGGAAAAATACATGGATCAAGTAAGACTATGTCGTGTTATCTGCGTCACGAAGAAGGAATATCTAATGGCATTAATTACAAAAGAGATTTAAAACATAATCATCTGGATGAAATTATTGCTGAAACTTATGGCGGAAAAATTAAAGAACAAGCCAACTGGCAGATTTTTTCGCGAAGCAGAATTGCTTTTTCTCAGCTTTTAAAACAAGGAAAAATAAGACTGGCTCTTCAACACTTACAATGGATTTTAAAAAAGAAAGGAAATCTAAGGATATACCTGAAAAAAAAATATGTTTAAAAAGTTGTTTTTATTACCAACTTCAGAACAAAGAACTGTTGGGTTAGATATTTTGCGGACAATAGCCATATTATTGGTTATGATTTCTCACAGCAAAACTTATCTGCCTGAAAACATTCAGAGTTTTTTATCTTTTTTTTTAATAGACGGTGTTGCAGTTTTCTTTGTTTTGAGCGGTTTTTTAATTGGCAGAATAATGATTAAGGTTTTTACCAAAGAAATTTCGTTTAAGCAGATTTTCAATTTTTGGGCAAGACGATGGCTAAGAACACTTCCTAATTATTATTTCATTTTATTGATTCTTATTGGTCTTGAAGGCATCGTAAATAATAAAGATATTACGCCTTATATTTTTAAATATTCTTTTTTCCTTCAAAATTTATACTATCCTATTGTAGATTTTTTCCCGGAATCCTGGAGCTTGGCTGTTGAAGAATGGTTTTACCTGGTTTGTCCTTTATTATTTTTTTTAATTTATTCTTTTGTAAAAAAACAAAGCAAAAAAAACATCTTTTTTGGTGGAATTTTGCTGGTCATATTATCTGCAAACATTGTAAGAGTATACTACTATTTTGATCTTGGATCTAAAAACTATTTCACTTACGATCGCTACTTTGTACGACAGGTTATCACAAGAATCGACGCTATTATTTATGGCGTTTTGGCTGCATGGGTGTATGTTTACTATCCAGCCATATTTAATAAGAATAAGGTAATAAATTTTATTTTAGGCTGTATCACTATATTGCTTATTCATAATTTTGAATCACTGTATCAACCATTTCAATATCTTCTTTCCTTTTCATTAACATCAATAGCAATTATGCTTACTTTACCGTTTCTGAATAATATGAAGCAGATAAAATTTAAAGCCTTGCAGTACAGCATCGTTCATATATCGCTGATATCATATTCGATGTATCTGATTAACCTTTCACTTGTAACTTTTTGGATCTTGCCATTATTTAAAATACAGACAGATTTTATAAATTTTTTCTTATTTTGGGGTATTACACTGGTAATCTCTACGATTCTGTATAAAAAATTAGAGCTGCCATTTTTAACTTTAAGAGACAAAATACTAAAATGAAGATCGGATTTTACAGTTCAATGCCATTAGAAGACAAAAAAAACTGGTCCGGAACCATGTTTAAAATGTACGAGCAACTACTCATCCAAGGGTATGAGGTTATTTGGGTTCCAAAAGTAAAATTTACCGAAAAGGAAGAAAACAGGTTTAAGCAGATTGAAAAATGGTTTAATAAAATTTTCAACAGAGGGTACAATCGACATTTATTCACCTATAAAGCAAAAATTGCAGCAAGACGACTCGAAAAAAATTTAAAAGAATATAAGCTGGATGCACTCTTTAATCCGACTCATGTTAACGATTTTGTCTATCTAAAAACCAAAACGCCCATCATCTATCTGAATGACGCAAATGTTGCCCAATTGCTGAATTATTATCCTTATTACTCAGGTTTTGGAATACTCTCAAAGTTAGAAACTAAATTTTTAGAAAAAAAGGCATTACAAAATGCCACCTATTCTGTTTTTTCATCAGATTGGGCAAGAGATTTTGCGATTAATACTTATGGGATAAGTAAAGATAGGGTTAAAACCATTAAGTTTGGTGCCAATATAATCGTCCCGGAAAAAATTGAGTATAAAAAAAATACCGATGAATTTACTTTTCTATTTCTTGCTGTAGACTGGATCAGAAAAAGAGGAGCACTTGCTTATGAAAGTTTAAAGATTTTAAAAGAAAAAGGCTACCCCGTAAAAATGCTAATTGTAGGCTGCAATCCGGAAATAAAAGCAGATTGGGTAACAATAATTCCTTTTCTTAATAAGAATAATCCTGATGAGTTTAAGCAGATTCAGCAGCATTTATTAAGTTCTCATTTTTTGTTTGTCCCTACAAAGGCAGACTGCACTCCTATTGCTTTCTGCGAAGCTGCAGGATATGGTTTACCCATAATTTCTACAAATACAGGCGGAGTTTCGGCTCACGTTGTGGATGGTTACAATGGTATTTTGCTTTCTCCCGAAGCTCAGGCAAATGATTATGCAGATGAGATCGAAAAATTATTAAAGCTTCCTCAGAAAGCTCAGGAATATTCGGAGAATGCCCGCCAACTTTATGACAAAGAGCTCAATTGGAAAAATTGGGGAATCGAATTTTCAAAAATTGTAAAACAGCTATGATTGAGTTGACCATTTTTACGCCAACCTATAATCGTGCGTACATTCTTCCACAACTTTTTGATTCGCTTCTTGCGCAAACAAACAAAAATTTTGAGTGGCTGATTGTAGATGATGGCTCTTCTGATAATACCAAAAATCTAATAGAAGACTTTAAAAGCAAAGCAGATTTTAAAATAATATACATCTGTCAGGAAAATCAGGGTAAACATGTTGCTATAAATACAGCACTTAGTCATATAAAAACAGCTTATTTCGCTACTGTAGACAGTGATGATTTTTTACAAAAAAATGGTATAGAAATCGTTGAAAAAAAAATACCCTCTATTACTCAAGAAAATAAAATTATCGGCATAGCATCGCCAATAAATATTTTAAATAATACCGCTCGAAACAAGAAAGATATAGATAGAGACATTGCAGTGACGACCAATGAGCTTAAATTCAAATATGGTTATGAAGGAGAACTCACTTTAATTTTTAAAACAGATTTGGCAAAAAAATTTGAATACCCGATTTTTAAAGGTGAAAAATTTATGCTTGAATCTGTAGTTTTCGACAGAATGGATAGTGACTATAAATTTTTATACATCAACGCTTCTATCGTAAATGCTGAATACAGAGAAGACGGACTTACCGCTCAAGGAAAAAAATTACTCTTGAACAACCCTCAAGGTTCTGCTTTAGCTTATAAACAAAAAATGAACAATAGTAAAATCCCTCTAAACCACAGAAAAATATTTGCTAAAAATTATTGGGATTATGAAAGTTTAAATAACAAAAGTTTTGTTTCAAAACTGAACAACATACAAAGCTTACAATTGAAACTTCACATGATTGGTTATTTCATAAAAAGAATTTTAGACAAAAAATAAAAGTTTCGTTACCGATTTATAATTCAGCAAAAAAACACCCGATAATGCTTTGAAAAATAAAATATTCTTAAAAGTAGAAATACATCATTTTTACAACAACAAAATTCTTGGTAACTTAGTAAAAGATATGCCTGTAAAAGATAAACAATGATTCCAAAAAAAATACATTACTGCTGGTTTGGCGGAAAACCAAAACCAGAATCTTTCTACATCTGTCTCGATTCATGGAAGAAAAACCTTCCGGATTACGAGATTATAGAATGGAATGAGTCGAATTTCGATATTAATTGCTGCGAATATGTGCGTCTCGCTTCTGAGCAGAAAAAATGGGCATTTGTTTCAGATTATGCAAGAGCATTGGCTTTATTTAATCACGGCGGAATTTATATGGATATTGATGTCGAGGTAAAATTTTCTTTGGATGAGTTTTTAGCTCACCGTGCATTTTCAGGTTTTGAAATTACCGGTTCTCCCTTTACTGCACTTTGGGCTACTGAAGCAGGACATCCATGGCCCAAGAAAGTGATGGATTTTTATGACCAAAAAACAGACTTTAACCTTACCACCAATACCGTTTTTGTTTCGGAACTTTTGGTTAACGAATATAAAGCAGATCCCAATAAAGATGAATATCAGGAATTAGAAGACGGAATTATTATTTATCCATCCACCTATTTCTGTTTAGATTTACCAAAGAACTATGCCAGTCATCATTTTGTAGGAACATGGCACGAAAGAGATATTCCCAATCCTTTTAAAGATTTTGTTCACGCAAATTTTCATTTAAAAAATATTGTGGAAATGAAAAACGGAAAAAAAGAAATACATAATGTTGTTAATAACATGAAGATGTATTCTGCAGATGAAATTCTTAATCAGTTTCCTTTAAAAATGCTTTTAAAACATATCGTAAAGCGTTTAAAATCTTAAGTTTTTATTACTTTTACTGAAAAACATTTCTGATGAGAGAAAAAATTGCAATCATATACGGAACGAGACCCGAATTTCTAAAGGTTTTCCCCGTCATCACCGAATTTAAAAGGCAAAATCAGGAAATCTGCATTGTCAATACAGGGCAACACGACTCTTTATTGACAGAAATGGAAAAAAGTTTCGAAATTGAGCCTCATCACAGACTTTCTGTACAATCTTTATCATTTACAAATTCAAACCTGATTGCAAAATTAATCAATGAATTATCCAATTTGGTTCATCAGGAAAATATTCAAAAAATCATTGCACAGGGTGACACTTTCACTGTGCTTGCTTCGTCAATGGTCGCTTTTTTAGAACAAAGAAAATTCTATCATATTGAAGCAGGGCTTCGTACTTCAGATATAAAGCTTCCTTTTCCTGAAGAATTTAACCGAAGAGTGGTTTCAATGACTGCAGATGTAAATTTTGCCCCAACTACTGTAGCCAAACAGAATCTTTTGCGAGAAAATGTTTCAGAAACTCATATCTCACTTGTAGGAAACAGCATTGTAGATATGATTGAATATGTCACAAAAAAAGAAAATATTTCCATTGAATATCAGGATTTGGTATTTATTACAGCCCACCGACGTGAAAATATAGGTCAACCATTAAAAAATATCGCTCAGGCTATCAAAGAGCTGTCTGAAGAAAACCCGAATACGCAATTTGATTGGGCACTTCATCCGAACCCGAATACAAGAAAAATAATTCTTGAATCATTTGAAAACGATATACCCAAAAACATCAATTTTACAGAACCACTTTCGTACCTTGAAGCCATTAAAAAAATGGCTAAATCTAAGCTGATTATTTCAGATTCCGGAGGAATACAGGAAGAAGCACCAAGTTTGCAAAAAAGGGTATTGATTCTTCGTGAAGAAACGGAAAGACCGGAAGTTGTCGCATGTGATTGTGGTGTTTTAGTAGGTTCTGATATTGGAAAGATTAAAACTAATTTTAATGTAATCTACAATAATCCACAAAAATATATTTTCAAAAGCGAAGATAATCCTTTCGGTGACGGAAAAGCTTCAGAGAAAATTGTAAAAAAAATATTAGAATGATTGTAGGCAAAGGTCTTATTGCTTCTATATTTAAAGATTCTGACAGAGAAAATACTATTTTCTTTGCATCTGGTGTTTCAAACTCGCTGGAAACAAGACCTGAACAATTTCTCAGAGAAGAAAACCTTATTAATGATACAATAACCAAAAATCAAGACAAAGTTTTTGTTTACTTTTCTACCTGTAGTATTTATGATTCGTCTAAAACGGGAAGCGATTATGTTCTTCACAAGCTAAAAATGGAACAGCTGATTAAGAATTCATGTAATCAGTTTCTAATTTTGAGAGTAAGCAATGCTGTGGGAAATGGCGGAAATCCCAATCTTTTGATGAATTATATTGTAAGAGCAGTTAAAAATAATGAGACCATAAATGTTCACACAAAAGCAACCCGTAATCTTATTGATGTGGATGATATCAGAAACATCACTTTTGATATTCTTGAAAGTCGATTGTTAAACAGAATTGTGAATGTTGCTTACATCAGAAATTACTCGGTCATTGAAATTCTGGAGATTGTAGAACGTTTTTATAACAAAAAAGTTAGTACCAATCTTATTAAAAGCGGATCTGGTTATGATATTAATGCTCCTGAAATAGAACAGTATTTTATAGAAAACAATCAGGTAAACAAAGAAATTTATCTTTATAATATTCTTCAAAAATATTTTTAATTTTTAAATAAATCCGTTTTATTTAGAACTAAGATCAAACACAAAATTATACTAAAAATGAATAAACTTGCCTTCGTAATTCCCTATTATAAGATTGATTTTTTCGAAGAAACTTTACAATCATTAGAAGAGCAGACCAATAAAAACTTCAGTGTTTATATTGGTAATGATAATAGCCCTAATGACCCTATTGATATAATAAAAAAATACCGCAGTTTAAACATTACTTACAAAAAATTTGAAACCAATTTAGGAGCTAAAGATCTGGAAGGACAATGGATCAGGTGTATCGATTTATCAAATGACGAAGAATGGATATGTATTTTGGGAGATGACGACTGCCCAAAAAAGAATTTTGTAGAAGAATTTTATAAAATTTTACCTGTTGTTGACGAAAAAAACATCAATGTTATTAAAACGGCAATAACTTCAATAGACACAAATTCTAAAATACGAGGTGCAGATCTGGTTCACCCGGAATACGACACCTCAATAAATACGTTTTGGCGAGACCGAAATAACCAAACACACACAAGCATAAGCGAAAATATATTCAGAAGAAGTTCTTACGAAAAAATTGGTTTCAGAGGATTTCCTTTAGCATGGGGAACTCCTTTAGTAGCGTGGATCGATTATTCTGAAGGAGGATTAATTTATGGCTTAAACTCCACCCAAATGTGTGTGAGATCTTCAGAAATCAACCTCAGCAGAGTAGATTCTTTCAAAGATCAGAAACAGGTAGGTGAAGCTATGGTCTATGAAATTATTTTTTCAGATTATCATGATAAATTCAGTGACTCGCAACGTTTATTTTTAATCAAAAAATACCATGCCGTACTTCATTATTACCAACTTAAAAACAAGTTGCCAACCTCAATTTTCACACTTTACGGTAAATATGGAGGCATCAAAGGACAGCTTTTTTATATTTTGAGGGAATTAAAATGGAAATTTACCAAATAAATTTCAGGCATGCTCTTCCATCCAAATTCCTAATATAAGCAAAGACCAATGTTTATAATTATATTGTAATTGCTTCTGAACCACATCAAAATCTAATTTTTTAAAGACTTCCGAGGAAGGATTTTTTAAAATTTTTGTAGTCAGGCTTTCCATTTCCGGAATTTTCAACCAATCCGCAATTGGAGCTCCAAAACCTTGCTTTTTCTTGGTCAGAATATTTGAGGTAAGTAAATTTCCGTAAGCTTTTCTTAAGATAATTTTAGTCTGAGACGAGTCTACTTTATATTTTGCAGGAAGAGCCGAGCAGAATTCAACCAGATTTTTATCTAAAAACGGAGTTCTCAATTCGATAGAATGCATCATCGCAATACGATCATCTTTTACCAGATAATCTCCGGGAATAATATTCGTAAGATCCATCTTCATACAGGTATTCAGATTGTTTTTATCTAAATTAAATGGATACTGATGTTCATAATTTTGGCTGGTTTTAAGCAGTAATAAAGTTTCATCATGAGAAAAATTATTATGCACCTTCCCTTTCTGGTAAGAAACAATATCCGGAAATTTAGACCTGAAAATTTTATCTAAAAAATATTGTCTCGATTTTTCTAAATCAAGTTTCTTACTCATTGTAGAACCTATTTTATAGAAAGGCAAAAATGCAGAGTTTACACTTTCTTTTTCAAGGATTTCGTTTTCTTTTTGATACCATTTATAACCTCCGAACAATTCATCACCCGCATTTCCTGTGATAACAACAGTCATGTTTTTGGCTGCTTCTTTACAAATAGTATAAGTCGCTAAAATGGCTGTATCAGCAATCGGCTCATCCATTTTTTTCAGAACCTCAACCAAAACCTTTGGAATTTCAGAACCTTGAAGAGCTACTTCTTTATGATCGGTTTTATATTTTTCAGCAATACTTCGGGCATCGGGCATTTCATCCCAATCACCTTCGTATTGGAAGCCCAAAGTTGTTAAATTTTGAGTTTTTTTTGAAGAAAGGGCGACCAATGTTCCTGAGTCTAAACCTCCACTCAAAAAAGCTCCCACTTTGACATCTGCAATTAATTGTTTTTCTACAGAATCTTCAACTAAATCTTTAAATGTAGAGATTGCTTCTTCTTCCGAAATATTCAATTCTTCTGTAGGAAAATTCCAATATTGAGAAATATCAATTTTTCCATCTTTAAAAATCAACTGATGAGCGGGTGGTAAAACTTTAATGTTTTTATAAATACTTTGCTGACTGTCAACGTACATATGTCTCAAAAAATGATAAACAGCTTCATCATTCAACTCTGCGCCAATCAAACCCGTTGCTAATATCGCTTTGATTTCAGAAGCGAAAATAAATTCACCATTTTTACCGATTGCATAATAAAAAGGCTTTTCTCCGAAACGGTCTCTTGCACAAAATAATTGCTGTTTTTCTTCATCCCAGATTGCCACTGCAAACATTCCGTTGAGATGTTTAGGAAGCTCAGAACCGTATTTTTGAAATAGAGATAAGATCACCTCTGTATCGGTATTGCTATGAAAAGGATAATGAGATAAATCTTTTTTCAGCTCGCGGTAGCCATAAATTTCACCATTAAAAACAATACATTCATTTTTGGTATTGGAATACATTGGTTGATGCCCATCTTTAGAAAGATCTACAATCGCCAACCTTCTGAAACCTAAAAAACAATTTTGAAAAAACTCGTGACCTTCATCATCCGGACCACGATGGATGATGGAATCGGTCATATTTTTCAAGGTCTCTTTGTAGAAATTTTCTTCAAGAATATTCTTCTTTACAATCCCCGCAATTCCGCACATATAGCAATATTAAGATACAAATCTAAGATTATTTTGTGAAAAACAGTTTGATATTGTGTGCGATAACATTAAGAATTTATTGTTTGATAGACAATTTTATTTCAGATATTTGTAGTATATGCAAAACTTCCCTTTAATATCTGTTATTACCACCTATTACAACTCTGTACAATTGGGTGATTTCGTTAAGACTTCTATGAATTGTCTTCTAAATCAGACGTATGCAAACATTGAATTTATCTGTGTAAATGATGGTTCTACAGATTCTACGTTAGAGGATTTGGAATATTTTGCAAAACAAGACTCAAGGATAAAAATTTATTCGAAAGAAAATCAAAAGTACGCTCAATATTCTAAAGCTTACGGACAAGAAAAAGCTAAAGGTGAATTTATTTTTTTATTTGATCATGATGATTTGATAGATTTAGATACCATAGAAAAATGCTACAATACATTTTTGGAACACCCGGAATTGGATATTGTAACTCCCATTGTCATTACAAAATTCACTGACGGCAACATAAAAAACATCAACAACATCTACTCTGAAAATACTTTAGATAAAGAATTTGAATACAAGCAATTTTCGGGTAAACAATTGATAAAAGATACCGTCGGTAGATATGACATTCACATTCGCGGACTTTATAAATCTTTTGTTTTTAAATCGCATTCATTTGCTTTTACCGAGCCTCTTTTAAATGCAGATGAAATTGTAGAAAGATTAATTCTTGAAGAAGCAAAACTCGTCGGAAATTGTGATGCAGTTTATACTCATTACATTCATCCTGATTCATCGGCCAAGTTGCTTTCGCAGAAGAAAATTGATATTACCAGAACAGATTATCTACTGCGAAGAATTTTTAAAGAAAAAGAAATTTTTGAACCTAGAAAATCAATTTTTGAATTTGTAGCTTATAAAAACCTGGTAAATGCTATTAAAATTTTCCATCATTTTGCCAAAAAAATGAGCGATGAAGAAAAATCAGCACAGAAAAAAAGACTTTTAGAATCTTATATTGAGCTTGACAAAGAAACCGTAAAATCACAATTTGAGGGAATCAGTAAACTTTACAATTCAGTTTTATTATCAAATTTTTCTTTAATGCTTTGGTTTTACAAATTTAAAAACTAAAATTATCGTTCAAACCTCCAGATAAATAATTTCGCAGCAAAACGTGCCGGAATATTTTGAAAAAAGTTTTTCTTTTTAAGACTGACAGAAAAATCTGAATTAAAATAATCTGACATATTTAATCTCGCAAGAGTCTGCATTCTTGAAATATTTGTTTGCAGATAGTCTTTATCTTTCAGAGCTTTCCATTGCATGATAAGCACCATCTCTTTGAACAGGATAATTTTCTTTTTGATCAGTTTTTTTAAAGCTTCATTTATTTCTTTATGATAAGCTTGAGTAAAGTACTCTAAAATGGTTAAAAAGTTCTCGAAATTTTTCTTCGTTCTATTAAAAATCACAGATTCTCCGTGTAAATAATACAGGTAAGTAATGTCGTCAATAACAGCTAAAGTATCTGTTTTTAAAAGAAGGTGGAAAAACCATAACTCATCCTGAGCAAATAATCCCGGTACAAAATAAATTTCATTATCGACGATAAAATCTCTTTTGATTAATTTATTCCATGACGACGAAGGAAAATCGCCATTGCTGTAAACAGAAAAAATTTCTAGCTTATCGCTGTAATATTTTTTACTTGCAGTTGTTGGGAAACCGAAATCTTTCGTCGAATTATCAAACGTATTAATCCATCGGTTTTGCGCTATTGTTATTTGTGCATCTGTTTTTAAAGCATTCTTAACCAGCAATTTGATACAATCTTCTGTAATCTCATCATCGCTGTCTAAAAAATAGATGTATTCTCCTTTAGAAAGTTTAATTCCTGTATTTCTTACAACTGAAAGACCTGAATTTTTTTCATGTTCATAGATTTCAACATGAAGATTGGGATTTTCTTGAACAAATTTTTCGATAATAGTCATACTTTCATCAGGAGTACAGTCATTTACCAAAATAATTTCAAAATTTTTGTAGGTTTGATTTTTTACAGATTCCAAACATCGAAGAATATATTTCTCACATTTAAAGACAGGAATATTAATACTGATTAAAGGCTGATTGGTACTCATCAAATTGTTTTGCTGTTAATTATTACAAAATTAAAAGAATATTTAATACTTTTGGATAAAACATTTTAGATGAAAAAGGTTTTAGGTTTATGTTTTATAAAATTGAAAAATTTTGCGAATAGTTGCATTAATGCAAAAAATCGTGATCTTTTTTTTACTCGCAAAAGTTCCGTTCATCATTCCTTCAAGTTGGGTTCCGGTAATTTTTTAGATATTTCTCCTGATTCTGAATTTCAGTTTGGAAAAAATGTGTTTATCAACCAAAACAACTTTATTACCATAAAATCTAATGCTAAATTTAGCATAGGTGAAGGAACTTATATTACGAGAGCTACAATCTCTTGTCTTGGTGAAATTGAAATAGGAGAAAACTGTATTCTTGGTGAAGGAATGAAAATTTTTGACCACAATCATCAATATTCAAAACAACCGTTCTCTGTTTCAAAATCAGATTTTAATATTGGAAAGGTAAAACTAGGAAATAACGTCTGGACCGGAGCCAACGTTACTATTCTAAAAGATGTTACTATTGGCGACAATGTTATTTTGGGAGCGGGATGTGTAATTCATAAAGATGTACCTGCAAATTCAATTATCATTAATAAGCAAGATCAGCAAATAATATCTCTATAAATTATAATTTAATAGTATAGAAATGTTTAATTGTCTTAAACTACATTCAATCCGATTTTATGGTAAAATTTTCGATTCTCATTGCGCATTACAACAACTATAATTATTTCGTAGAGTGCTATAATAGTATTATCAATCAAACCCATCAGAATTTTGAAATTATAATCGTAGATGATTGCTCAACCGATGATTCTTACCAAAAGATTGTAGAGCTCACTAAAGACAATGCCAAGGTAAAAATTTTAAGGAACGAAGAAAACAAAGGGGTTGGATACACAAAACGAAGATGTGCAGAAATGGCATCCGGAGAAATCTGCGGATTTGTAGATCCCGATGATGCAATTACCGAAAATGCTTTACAAATAAGTATAGAAAATCATACAAAAGATAATGTTGTTACTTATTCTAAATTTCACTTGTGCGACAGCGAATTAAAGCCTGTACGTATTTTTCAACATTCGCGTGCTGTGAAAAACGGGAAGAAAGAATTTTTTAATGTTTTCTTAGAAGCCAATCATTTTTTTACATTTAAAAAAGAAGCATATAATAAAACGGTTGGAATTAACCCAGAACTTACTTCAGCTGTTGATCAGGATTTATATCTTAAGCTTTATGAAGTAGGTAAATTTCATTTCATTAATACTCCGCTTTATTATTACCGTTTACACGAAAAAGGAGTTTCGCAGGAGTCTTCAAAAAAAGAAAAACTTAATAATAATTGGCACCAAGTAATTCTTGATACCGCAAAGCGAAGAAACATAGAATCTCTCTATGGCAAAAAAATCAACGAAATACAAAATCTTCCAGAGTTTTTGAAAATAAAGCAGAATAATATTATCACAAAAATCCTCAGAAAGTTTTTGTAAACTAAAAAACCACAGACAATTCTGTGGTTTTTCTTTATTCTTTTATAATAACGCCTGCAAACTTACCGTCAAATTCAATAATATGTGGTTTGTGGTTATTTTGTTCGCAATAATCTTTAAATGCAGCATTATCTCCCACATCATCGCTCATAAAAACGCCTCCTTTTCTCAATCTGTCCCATAAAATTTTATAAGCCCACATTCTTCCGTCATAGGTTTTATCACTGTCGTAATGCACCACATCGAAAGTGTTTTCTTTTTCAAAAATTTTCGGAAGAGATTCTTTATCTGCAAATCTGTAAAGATCCCAGTTGCTTTTGTATTTTTCAGGAATTACACATCCTACAAAATCTTCACTCTGGTTTTGCAAAATATAAGGCATATCTGAACTGTAAAGCGTTCCGTTTCTGGAAACCAAAGACGCTAAAGCAGCAAAAGAAGACCAGCCATAGGCTACTCCTGTTTCAATAGAACTTTTTGCATTTGCAAATTCGTTGATGTAATAAATAACACTTAAAGACCCTGCTCCACCCATTTTCACAGGTGCTTTTTCTTGCGCTTGCAGTGCATTTTCATATTCTTGAGGGAATTTTTTTTCAAAAGGAACAAAATTCATCTTTAAAATATTTTCTATAAAATCTTTCTCTGATATAGAGATGTTTTTACACCATTTTTCGGCTTCCTCTTTACCTCGTAAGCCAGATGAACGGTTGAATATATTTTTCCATATCTTACGTCTTAATTCAGGATATAGATCGGGACGCTTTAGATAGGCGACAAATGTGGTTGCAATTTCTGAAACTTTACTCATACAGTTATGTTTTGAGAGGTAAAAATACAAAAGAATTGCTCAAACAGTCTTATATTTGTTTCTTTAAGGATTAATTTTTTTTAAAATACACAAATGCCTCAAAAAATAAAGGTTTTGTTCCGTCATCGCTCCATGGAAATGGGAGGAGTTGAAAGGGTTCTTCTTGATCTGTTGGAAAACCTTCCAAGAGAGCTGTTTGACATTACTTTTTTTCTGACAATTGACCAGGGAGAACTTAGAAAAAGTATTCCTGAAGACATCGATCTTATCACTCTGCAAAAAGGGAGAGAAGATATGAGCAGCAATAAATTTATAAGAACCTTACAGCTTGTTAAAAGAAGTATAATTCTCGCTTTTTACCGTAATAATCCGAAAATATTATACCGTAAAATCATTAAAAAAGATTTTGATCTCGAAATTGCACCCACTTACGCTGAATTTGAGAATATTCTGTCAAGTCCTTTACAATCAAGAAAAATAGCATGGTTTCATACTGATGTAAGTTATGATCTCGACGAAAAAAGAGTTTTAAGCAGAATCAATGCACTCAAGAAATTTGATTGGGTGATTTTTGGTTCTAAACAAACCAGAGACGTTATTAAAGATTTATATCAGATTGAATATCCTAAAAGCTCTGTCATTTATAATTCTATAAAGATTGATGAAGTAAAGATAAAAGCATTAGAATTTCCTGTTGATTACGACACGACTCCTGTATTTTCGTCGATGGGAAGATTGCACAGCCGCAAAAACTACCATACTTTGATGAAAGTACACAAAAGACTTTTAGACGAAGGATTTCTTCATTCTATCGCAGTAATCGGAGGCGGTTCAGAAATGGAAAATTTACAAAAACAGGCAAAAGAATTAAAAGTAGAAAAAACCTTTCTTCTTCTTGACAGCCAGATCAATCCATATCCTTATATCAAAAATTCGGATTATTTTGTTTTACCTTCAGAATCCGAATCTTATCCTTTAACGATAGGTGAAGTAATGGGATTAAATATTCCAATTGTAAGTACAAACGTAGGCGGAATTCCCGAAATGATCGAACACGATTTTGACGGTTATCTTGTAGAACCAGACGAAAACTCTATTTATGAAGGAATGAAGTTATTCCTTACAAATAAAGATATTACAGAAAAATTTAAGAAAAACCTGATACAATCTGTAGAGAAATTTGATAATGAAAAAATTTACGATCAGGTAACTTCTGTTTTTCAAAAACAATATCAACTGAAAGAATGAAAAAACCATTAGTTACCATTCTTACGCCCACTTATAACCGAGCACATACTTTGCCTCGGGTTTTCGAATCTTTACAAAATCAGACTTTTAAAGATTTTGAATGGCTCGTCATCGATGATGGTTCCACCGATAAAACGAAAGAACTCGTTGAAGAATTTCAAAAAGTATCTGACTTTCAAATTCGGTATTATCATCAGGAAAACCAGCATAAATTTTTAACTTTTTTCCGAGGAATTGATCTTGCAGAAGGCAAATATTTTTCACCTTTAGATTCTGATGATGCACTGCCAAAAGATTCTATGGAAATTCTTGTCAACACTTGGGAAAGCATCAACGACAGTCAAAATATTGTTTTTGTATCGACACTTTGTGAAGATCAGTTTGGAAATATTGTAGGAGATCACTTCCCTGAATCACCATTAATCTGTACCATTTTTGATATGCGATACAAATATAAAATCAAAGGTGATAAATGGGGAATGGGAAAAACGGATATTTATAAAAAAATGAAGCTGAATTTTGAAAATCTTTCAGGAAAAGGCTTTATTCCTGAAGGAGTTTTCCAGTTTCAGTTTGATAAACTAGGGTTTCATTACTGCATTAATGAAGTAACGAGAATTTATTTCCGGGATAAAGATGATGAGCAATCGCTCGCCAATCAGTTCTATGATAAAAAAAATGCATTTGGGCTTGCAGAAAATTACAAAGCATTTCTGAATACTTACAGCTCAAAAATTTGGAGCAATCCTGTTACCATTTTTAGAAATTTGGGCGGTTATTTGAAATTTGCAGCACTGGATAAGAGAAATTTTGGAAAAACAATATCTGAGCTGAATTCTTTACCCGTTAAAATAATTACAGCACTGCTCTACCCTTTTTCAAAATTAATTTAATCTAAAAATCAAAAGAATATACATTAAAATAAATGCCTCAAAAAAAGAAAATCCTCATTCGTATTGGTTCACTTCGTCATGGTGGTGCAGAAAAAGTCTTGGTTACTTTTCTGAAAAATCTTCCGCAGAATCATTATGAGATCGATTTGCTTTTAAATTTATATTCCGGGAAATATGTAAACGAAGTTCCCGACTGGATTAATATCATTTATCTGAACAAAGGTGAAATGATCACCACCAACAGAATTCAGGATATTCCGAAAAAGGCGACCAGAGTCATTTATCAGAACGCATTGAAAAAATTCCCTACTCTTCTTTATAACGGAAAATTAAAAGGAAAAAAATACGATATCGAGTTTGCAGCGATTCACGGAATGCGGGATGAAATTCTTAATTCTCCGCTTCAATCTTCAAAAAAAATAGTCTGGATTCATAATGATCTTTCCCAAGTGAAAGAATACACCGAAACAGAAATAAAAAAATTCTTCGGTTTTGATAAAATCATGGTGATTTCAGAGAAAATAGAAACACTTTTTCTTGAATTAGCCGAAAATGAAACTCAGAAACAGAAAATCGTTAAAATCTACAATCCTTTAGACACAGAAGAAATTTTGTCTAAAGCAGAACAAGTCGTCAATGATTATGAGTTTGATCAGAAAGTTCCAACCTTTATTTCTGTAGGAACCGTATTTCCGCAAAAAGGGTTTGACAGGCTTTTGAGAGTGCATAAAAAACTTTTAGACGAAGGTTTTAAACACAAAATTCTGATTGTCGGCGACGGATATGATTTTGAGAATATCAAAAAACTAAAAACCGAACTCAATCTTGATGAAACTGCAACAATGTTAGGTTTTACAGACAATCCGTATCCATATTTCAAAAATGCAGATTTTTATATTTTAAGCTCAAGATATGAAGGTTTCCCAACCGTTTTGTTTGAGGCGATTACTTTAAAAAAGAAAATTATTGCAACAGAAGTTTCCGGCGTTAAAGAAATGTTGAATAACGGAGAATTGGGCTTAATTGTTGAAAATTCTGAAGAAGGAATTTATTCAGGAATGAAGAAAGCGCTGTCGAATTCTGAGTATTTTGAAAAATATACCGATAGGCTAAAAAATTACGAAATGCCTTTTAATCTTGAGAACTCTGTGCAGAAAATCATTTCTATTCTTGACGAAATGTAGATTAATTTTTATTGATTTTAGCTTTAAGACCATTTAGATTTTTTAAATTTGTTATATGGCAGACTACTCTACTATACAGAAAGATTTCTACCGGGAAAGCGGAAAATGGCTTTCTAGTTTCAAAATTTTGGCAAAATGCGTTAATCCAAATTTGCATTTTATTTATGTTCTACGGAAAACTCAAAAGTATAGTAAGACCCCTGTTTTAGGACTTTATTGGAGAATTGTTTTAAGACATTTCCAAATTAAATATGGTTTTCAGATTTACCCTGAAACTCAGATTGGGGAAGGTTTTTATCTCGGACATTGGGGAAGCTTGGTGATTAACCCAAAAACGATAATAGGAAAAAACTGCAATATTGCTCAAGGTGTAACCATCGGACAGCAAAACAGAGGGAAAAACGAAGGTTGTCCCGTCATTGGCGATGAGGTTTGGATCGGTCCGAATGCTGTGATTGTTGGAAAAATAAATATTGGTAAAAATGTTTTGATAGCTCCGAATGCCTATGTAAATTTTGATGTTCCAGACAATTCGGTGGTTTCGGGCAATCCTGCAAAGATTTATCCGAACGAAAATGCAACGGAAGGATATATTAATAACAGGATTTAAACCTGAATTTTATCATATTTTTAAGTGTATTAAACTTTGTTAAAAATGATAGATAATTCTACAAAATTAATATTTTTGCATAATTATTGATTCAGTCTATTGAATTTGAAAATAATTTAAACGAAATAAATAATTATACTTTTTAAAATTTAATTAATGAAGAATTCGTACGAAGTTATTTTTGAGAACAACAGAAAATGGGTAGAATCTAAAGTAGCAGACAATCCCAACTTCTTTGAGGATCTTGCAAAAACTCAGAATCCTGAATACCTTTACATAGGATGTTCAGATAGCAGAGCAACGGCAGAAGAACTTATGGGAGCAAAACCGGGAGAAGTTTTTGTCCACAGAAATATTGCAAATGTTGTAAATACATTAGACATGAGCTCCACCGCTGTTATACAGTACGCCGTAGAGCACTTGAAGGTAAAACACATTATCATTTGCGGACATTACAATTGCGGAGGTGTAAAAGCAGCGATGACTCCTCAAGATTTGGGACTTTTAAATCCTTGGCTGAGAAATATTCGTGATGTTTACAGATTGCATCAAGCAGAGCTAGATTCTATCGAAGATGAGAGTAAACGTTATGACAGGCTTGTAGAACTGAACGTTCAAGAGCAATGTATAAACGTAATTAAAATGGCCTGTGTGCAGAAAAGGTATATTTTAGAAGAATATCCTATTGTTCACGGCTGGGTTTTTGACCTAAGAACAGGTAAAATTATTGATCTTGAAATTGATTTTGAGAAAACCTTAAAAGACATTCAGAAGATTTATAATCTTACAGGCTCAGATTGGGTTATGAGCAGAAAGACGAAATAATCTTTCTTTAAAAAATTGAGTGAATGAAATTCTGGAGTATTATTACATTACTGTTTATCCTAAACTTCACAGCCTTGCCGAGCATCGCTGCGATTTGTGGCTGGAAAATACAGAGAACCAATGTAATTTTAAACGAAGAAGAAACACACTCGCATTATTCATCATTTACGGTGTACGAAAAGACTTTACCAAAGACTTTAAACGTACATGATTTTCTAAAGTTTTTCGAGCCTGATCTCGAGCGCAAATCTTTTGTGCTGGTTGATGATTCCTTTCATCTATCACCATTTCTTACCATATTTTCTCCACCTCCGGAAGCTTAGTTGAAATACATTCGCAAATATTCATATCAGATTTGATGTTGAATAAATGCCTCTTTTTAAATTAATTTCAATTTTATCGCCGATGATTTTGGTTAAATATTTTATTTAATTAAGATGAATCGGTTACACTAAGTATTTTTCGCTGTCATGAAAAAATCAAATTCATTATTTGGAGGAATTAAGGAGAATTTCCCTTCAGGCCTCGTTGTATTTTTAGTAGCTCTCCCTTTATGTTTAGGGATTGCTTTAGCATCTGGTGCACCACCATTATCTGGTATTATTGCTGGTATTGTAGGAGGTTTAGTCGTTGGAGCAATCAGTAATTCGAATATTTCGGTTTCAGGACCAGCTGCAGGTCTTACTGCAATTGTTTTAACTGCAATTACAGATCTTGGAGCTTTCGAACTATTCCTTTGTGCCGGAATTATCGCCGGATTGATACAGTTGGTTTTAGGCTTCATCAGAGCAGGTAGTATTTCCAATTATTTTCCAAATAATGTGATTGAGGGAATGCTTGCTGCTATTGGAATTATTATCATTATCAAACAAATTCCGCATGCTTTAGGATTCGATAAAGATTATGAAGGAAATGAAACTTTATTTTCTAACGGAATCAACTTCAATTATTTCACAGAATTAATGGGTGCAATACATCCGGGAGCGGTTATTGTTACATTGGTTTCTGTAGGATTACTTTTAGCATGGGATAAGATTCCTGTTTTAAAAAGAATGAAAATGTTACCCGGTGCACTAGTTGCTGTTGTGGTAGGAATTTTATTAAATGAACTATTTAAATTATCAGGAAGCTCTTTAGCAATTGGTACAGAGCATTTGGTTTCTTTACCAGTTCCTCAAAGTCTTGATGATTTTAAAAACCTGATCATACTTCCAGATTTCAATGGTTTCACAAATCCTAAGGTTTGGATTGTAGGAGCAACAATTGCTATTGTAGCATCTATTGAAACGCTACTTTGTATTGAGGCTTCAGACCGATTAGATGTTCAGAGAAGAATTACCGATACCAATTTAGAATTAAAAGCTCAGGGAATTGGTAATCTTATAAGTTCATTTATTGGCGGATTGCCAATGACATCTGTAGTGGTAAGAAGTTCGGCAAATGCAAATGCAGGAGCAACTTCTAAAGTATCTGCGATGATTCACGGAGTTTTACTACTGGTTTGTGTATTATCTATTCCTTTTATTTTAAATTTGATTCCTTTATCAACTCTTGCTGCAGTTTTACTTTTGGTAGGATATAAATTGGCAAAACCAGCTACATTCAAACATTTCTGGCATTTAGGAAAATTCCAGTTTATACCATTTGTAGCGACTGTAATAGCTATTGTAGCTACAGATTTGCTGAAAGGTGTAGGAATTGGTTTGGCAATCTCTGTTTTCTATATTTTGCAAGGAAACATGAAGCGTGCTTATTATTTGAGCCGAGAAAAACTTAGCGATGCGGACGGTATTAAGATAAAATTGGCAGAAGAAGTATCTTTCCTGAATAAAGCTGCTATTAAAAAGACATTAAAAAACATAAAATCAAATTCTACGGTAACGATTGATGCGAGAGGAACATCATATATCGCAACAGATGTACTTGAAATGATTCAGGATTTCTCTAACATCAGAGCGAAAGAAGAAGACATTAATGTGGAACTATTAGGCTTCAAAACTTCGTACAAAGACTACGAGACCGATGAAGACTCTCACATCGTCATTACCCATAAAAGAGCAATGTAAGCTCAAAAAAATATTTAACTTTAATAATTCAAAAAATAAACAAATTATATGAAAGCACATACATCAGAAACCCAGTCTACCATTACTCCTGAAAAAGCATTAAACTTTTTAAAGGAAGGAAACCAAAGATTTGTAAATAACCTAAAGGCAAACAGAGATCTTTTGGAGCAAGTGAATGCTACGCGTGAAGGACAGTGGCCTTTCGCAGTAGTTTTGAGCTGTATCGACAGTCGTACTTCTGCAGAATTAATCTTTGATCAAGGATTAGGAGATGTTTTCAGTATCAGAATAGCAGGAAATTTTGTAAATCAGGATATTCTTGGATCTATGGAATTTGGCTGTAATGTAGCAGGCTCTAAGCTGGTTGTTGTTTTAGGACACACAAAATGTGGAGCTCTTAAAGGCGGACTAGATGCTGCTAAAATCGAAGGAATGGGAATGGATAACCTGAATCATTTAATTGGTCATTTCGATCCTATCATTAAAACAATCATCAAGGATGGTGAAGAGCGTTCTTCTGCTAATGCAGATCTTTTGGAAAGACTGAATCAGCATAACGTAAAAAATGCGATTGAAGAAATCCGTAAACAAAGTTCTACTTTGAAAAACCTTGAAGAGGAGGGCAAAATTAAAATAGTTGGAGCTAACTATGATGTTGAAACCGGAACGGTAACTTGGTTATAATAAAACATTCATCTTTCATTTAATAATTCGGGCGGAAGCTTTGCTTCCGCCCGAATCTGTTTTTTATTTTCCGTTAAAAGCAGACATCGTATTATTGATTCCTGCAAAAACAAAAGACAGACAGGCTTTTGAAAATTTTTCTATTCTTTCAGGAAGTTTTTCACGTTCTTCTTCATTCCAGGTTCCCAAAACATAATCAACCTGTTTTCCTTCAGAAAATTCGGCAGAAATACCAAAACGTAGCCTTGCATAATTCTGAGTCTGCAAAACCTCCTGAATATTTTTAAGTCCGTTGTGTCCTGCATCAGAACCTTTCATTTTCATTCTTAATGTTCCAAAAGGCAAAGCCAGATCATCGGTAACAATCATTACATTTTCTAAAGGAATATTTTCTTTCTGCATCCAATATTTTACGGCATTTCCAGAAAGATTCATATAAGTATCGGGTTTTAGAACCAAAACTTTTCTTCCTTTATATTTTCCTTCAGCCATCCAACCAAAATTAGTGGTATTGAATGATGCTTCTAAAGTTTCTGCAATTTTTTCAGCAACTTTAAAACCTATATTGTGACGTGTATTTTCGTATTCAGGGCCTTTATTTCCAAGACCGGCAATTAAATATTTCATGAGAAATTTTTTGCAAAATTAAGGGTTCTAAAATAAAAAACTCAACCCTAAAAAGGATTGAGTTTAAATATTTTTAAATATTGTAATAATTACAAAGGTTTGTAGAAATAATTGATTCCAAATCCTTGAGTCATATAAGTCTGTGGATCATATCTGTAATTGGTAGAAACTACAATCGGTGTAGGAACCGGCTGCGTCATATCTGTCACAGCAGCTCTTTTAGGACTGTTTGGTGACAATATTAAACTTCTGTCGTCATTAATATTTGTAGAAATAAGCACAGAAACTTTATATTCGAATGGCAACAAAGTATATCCGCTGATATAAGAATCGTAGCTGCTAAAATCAAATTTATAGTTTTGTACAGCAGGTTCAAAAACAGTCCCCGTTAATTTACCTACTTCTTTAGTTACTGAAGAAACGTTATCTCCTAAATAACTGTAAGTAGCTTTGGTATAATCTGTGTAAACAAATGGAGTAACATCATCACCTTTTTTCATCACAATAGAAGCTAATTTTGATGTTGTAGAGCTATACGTTAGATTATACATCGATTTTGTTTTTGCAAAAACAGCATAAGGACCCGGAGTTGTAGAAGGAGGCACAGGAGCAGCTCTTCTAAATATTGTTCTGTTTTCAGAGATCAATGTTAATTTACCTAAATTACCGTAAGTATATTGCTGAGTATAAGAAACACTGTCTGTATCTATTGTACCGTCACTATCTAAATCTAAAAAACCATTAAATGTTATTTTACTGATTTTATCACCACTCCATTCTACATTCGTTAAAGAAGCTTTTTCTGTAATAACGCTAGAAAGAAGCAAACCATTATACTGATACTGTGCAATTAAGCCAAAATCTGTTACCTCTCTTGATAAAGCTCTTGGACCATTCAAACCAGTATTGTCATTCAAATCCAAAAGTGGATTCCCTTCTTCGTCAGTCAAATCTTTACAAGAATGTATTGAAGAAAAACCTGCTATTAGCAAAATAAAATAGAAAAGTCTTTTCATTATGTAATGGGATTATTTATTTTTCCACAAATATAATTTTTTTTTGTATAAAAATCATCTTTTAATTAATATTCTAGCAAAACTAATAATAGAAAACTCATTATAAAGCCTTATAAATATACTTCTGAGTCTGAGACTGAGCTGAAACCGGATAATTCTGTGTATCATATAAATAGGAATATGTTCCAGAAATTACCGGAGCCGGAGATGGAAATGCAAGACTAAAGTCTATAAGGTTATTAGCCGATAATGTTGAAAAATTAGTAGGATGTAGTAAGCTCCACATCACAAAAAATGTTTTAGGTAACGTCGTATAAGGATTTATTTTTGTGTCATAAGAAGAGAAATTATATGTGTAGGTTATCACTGTAGACATATCAGGAACACCTGTATCACTTGTTATTCCGTTTTCTGTTACAAGCTTTGTAATATTGTCTCCTGTATTGGTAAGGTTATAGTTAATAAAATGAGTGTAAGTAGAGCCCATTTTTTTCTTTTCCGCAATCTTTGTCATTTTCCCGGAAGTATCATAAGTATAAGTATATTCCATGTTAAAATGTGGCGTAGTTCCCAACATTGTATTACAAGTTGTATAATTAATTTTCCCACCTGAATCATAAGTAATATTATAATCGTACGACAAACCATTCGTAGGAACAGCTCCGTTAACTTCCTGCGTAAACTTCACTCTTGTAATCTTTCCTAAAGTGTATGTCGTTGTTGCGACTAAGAAAGAATTAGGGGCGCTATCTTCTTTAAAAATTGCCTTATCAAGAACATTTCCAGTAGTTACAAATTCGTGATTCGTCACATTATTGACAACAACTTTATGCAAAATTCGAGGTCCAGTAATTGTGGGTGTACTTCCACCACTGCTTCCCGGATTATTGGGATTATTAAGTGTATTATTAATGGGATCTGCAGTTGTGTTATCGCATGAAAACATGAAGCC
Source organism: Chryseobacterium sp. YIM B08800 (assembly GCF_026163565.1). GTDB lineage: Bacteria > Bacteroidota > Bacteroidia > Flavobacteriales > Weeksellaceae > Chryseobacterium. The sequence goes on along the minus strand of NZ_JAPDKN010000011.1, from coordinate 27,556 downwards.
AAGAAGTAAGACCGATAAGCCTTTGAATAAATTTTTAATCATGATTTGTTTATTATTAATCTCAAAAATAGAAATTATTTTCAACAACAAAAGATTTATTTTAAAAATTTAATAAAAAAAGACCTAAAACAACTTTTAGATCTTTTATAAATTAAGGAAATAGCTAATTAAATTCCTAAAATCGATTTCAGCAAAACATTTACCTCATCTACATTTTTCACCTTATCTTTTCGCATCATCAGATTATTTCCATCTTTGCCAGCCTTCTCTTTCAATTGAGCTTGCGCAGGGTTTTGCGTTAAGTAAGATATAATATGCCTGAATTTATCGGTCTGATAAAACTTATCTTGCGGGTTACTTGGAAAATATCCTAAGAAAATTCCGTTTTTCATTACAATTTTTTCGAACCCAATTTCGGCAGCCAACCATTTCAGAGCAACACTTTTCAGTAAGTTAACAGCTTCACTTGGCAGATTTCCAAAACGGTCTTTCAGTTCAGCTTCAAATTTCTGCAGATCTTTTTCGTTATCTATTTCGGCTAATTTTTGATAAAGCAGCAATCTTTCTTCGGTACTGGAAACATAAAAATCCGGAAGCATCAGTTCCAAATCGGTATCAATATTTACTTCTTTTACCGATTTGAAAAGTTTATTTCTGTCTTCTTCATTTTCAAAAAGATTTTCAAAATTTTCATCATCTTTCAATTCTTCAAGCGCTTCCTGCATCATTTTTTGATAGGTTTCGAATCCCATTTCATTGATAAATCCGCTTTGTTCACCACCCAATAAATCTCCTGCACCACGAATTTCCAAATCTTTCATCGCAATCTGAAAACCACTTCCCAAATCTGAAAACTGCTCAATCGCTTCCAGCCTTTTTCTTGCATCAGAAGTCATCATATCAAATGGCGGCGTAATCAGGTAACAAAATGCTTTTCTATTGCTTCGCCCAACCCTTCCTCTCATTTGGTGAAGATCTGCCATTCCAAAACGTTGCGCATCGTTAATGAAAATCGTATTCGCATTCGGAACATCTACTCCACTTTCAATAATCGTGGTTGCTACCAAAACATCATACTTTCCATCCATAAAATCCAGGACATTCTGTTCCATTTGTTTCCCTTCCATTTGTCCGTGTGCAGTAATGACTCTTGCATCGGGAACCAATCTTTGAATCAAACCTGCAATATCTTTCAGATTTTCGATTCTGTTATTGATGAAATAAACCTGTCCGTCACGTTGCAATTCATAAGAAACCGCATCACGAATAACTTCTTCGCTAAATCCAATAATATTTGTATCAACTGGTTGTCTGTTTGGCGGTGGCGTTTTGATCACCGAAAGATCTCGTGCAGCCATCAGAGAAAATTGTAAAGTTCTCGGAATCGGAGTCGCAGTCAATGTTAAGGTATCAACATTGGTTTTCATCGTTTTCAGTTTATCTTTTACAGAAACTCCAAATTTATGCTCTTCATCAATAATTAATAAACCTAAATTTTTAAATTTCACTTTATCGGCAGCCAACTGGTGCGTCCCAATAACGATGTCCACTTTCCCATCTTCTAATCCCTGTAAAGTTTCAGATTTTTGTTTCGCTGTTCTGAAACGGTTTAAGTAAGAAATAGTCACCGGAAAATCTTTCAACCTTTCCTTGAAACTTCTGTAATGTTGAAAAGCCAGAATGGTAGTCGGAACCAAAATCGCAACTTGTTTGCCGTCTGTAGCAGCTTTAAAAGCGGCACGAATGGCAACTTCTGTTTTTCCGAAACCAACGTCACCACAAATCAAACGATCCATCACTCCTTCATCTTCCATATCTTTTTTCACATCAAGAGTCGCTTTTTCCTGATCTGGCGTGTCTTCATAAGCAAAACTTGCCTCCAACTCATTTTGAAGATAAGAATCTGGCGAATACTGGAATCCTTTTGCGGTTTTTCTTTCCGCATATAATTTAATCAAATCGAAAGCAATTTGCTTAACTCTCGCTTTTGTTTTTTGTTTTAATGATTTCCATGCAGGGGAACCAAGCTTGCTCAGAACAATCTCTTTTCCATCCGGACCGTTGTATTTTGAAATTTTATGAAGTGAATGAATACTTACATATAATAAATCTCCATTTTTATAAGTGAGTTTAAAACATTCCTGAATTTTCCCGTCATTGTTTACTTTTACCAATCCCATAAATTTTCCGATCCCGTGATCGATATGGGCGATAAAATCTCCAACTTTCAGCGACATTAAATCTTTCAGTGTTAACTGCTCAGATTTGGCGAATGTATTTTTAGCTTTATATCTTTGATAACGGTCAAAAATTTGGTGATCGGTGTAGACCAGAATTTTGTGATCGGGATCCACAAAACCTTCATGCAATTCAGATTTAAAGCTTTTAAAAGCCAACTGATGACCCAGTTCTTCAAAAATGGATTCTAATCTTTCTTTTTGTTTTTCAGTAGAAAAAGAGATCCAGATATCAAAACCCTCTTCTTTTTTCTCCTGTAAATCTTCAATCAATAACTGAAAATTCTTATGAAACGAAGGTTGTGCAGTTTGATTAAGCTTTACTTCTTGAGATTTTATGCTTTCAATTCCAACACTGCTGAAATCAACGGTTTTAAATTTTTTATAATCAAATAAAAACTCTTCATCAGAGATAAAAAGCTCCTGTGGAGTACGGTGTGCAATATCTTTATTTAAATCTTCATACTTTACCAAAGATTTTTCGTAAAACGTCCTAAGTTTTTGAAGACCAACAATTCCATTTTTAGAAATAACAAAACTTTCTTTAGGCAAAATTTCAAGAAAAGAAACTCTTGTTCCCGAAACCGAAAAATTCATATTTGAAACCAACTGAAAACCGTCTACTTTATCAACAGAAAGTTGGGTTTCGATGTCAAACGTTTTAATATTCTCCACTTCATTTCCGAAGAAAGTAATACGATAAGGTTTTTCATTGGAGTAAGAAAATACATCGACAATTCCGCCACGAACGGAAAATTCTCCCGGCTCAGAAACAAAATCTGTTTGATTGAACTGATAATGATTCAGCAATTCATCCACAAAATCAAAATCGAGCTGATCGCCAGTTTTAATGTTATGAGAAATCGCCTTAAAATCTTCTTTCTTCAAAACTTTTTCAGACAAAGCTCCCACGTAAGCCACAATAACTTTTGGAGATTTTTCTGAATTTATTTTATTTAAAACCTCAGTTCTCAATACCAAATTGGCATTCTGAGTTTTCTCAACCTGATAAGGCTCCATGTGCGTTGCCGGAAAATAAAGTACACTTTCTTTTCCCAGCAAATCTTCCATTTCACTGTTAATGTATAATGCTTCCTCTTTGTCATCTGAAAGAAAAAGAACCGTTTTTTTGTGAGTAAGGAAGAGCTCGGCTGCAAAAACAGAAGCTGAAGAACCTGCACTTCCTCTTACAGAAAGATGCGGCTGAGTATCAATTTGTGAGAAAATTTCTTTTCCAAATTCATTTTTAAGCAAATCGGGAAGAAATTTTTCGCTGATATTTTTTAACTGCATAAATAATGTAGGTATAAACGACAAAATCGATTTCGGGGTTTTCCGAAATCGTTAATCTTGCCTAACAAAGATACACAAAATGAAAAACATTTAATTTGAATAAAACACAATAATTTAGCAGCTATTTAAAATATTTCCCATCGATATGACTATTATTTTATAAATTTACATCCATCAAATTTTAAAAACTAATAATATGCTAAAAAAACTATCCTTTATTGGGCTTCTCCTTGCCTATTTTTCAGGAAACGCACAAAGTAATTTCGAATTCCAAAGAACTTGGGGAACCTATTTCGGACCAGTTGGTGGAAGATCATGGTCATCAACATTTCAAGGCAAGCAACTGTTTTTTGATACTCAAAATAATATTTATACTAAAGGTTTAATTGTTCCTATCGTAAGCTACGGGACATCGTATTATCAGCAATTCAGTATGGGTGTTGGTCAAAATTTCTATCTTGGCAATAACTATTCTTATACAAATGTCACTTCAAAATTTAACAGTTCGGGAAATATGCTTTCGTATGAATATAATCAGCTTCATTACGGTGTTCCCGGAAGTTACACTAAAGAATTGATGTTTATTGATCAGCAAAACAATAAATATTTTCAATATCAGCACAATTCAAATACACCACCAATTACAGTAAGCGCAGGAGCCTGGATGACCACAAACTCTCAATATCTTTTAGCCAAATATGACGCAAACGATAATTTAATCTGGTCAACTTATATGCCTTCATTGGGGAGAGTGATCACCGATCCTTCAGGAAATGTTTACATTTCAGGAACTACATACAGCGCACAAGATGTGGGTACACCCGGTGTTTTTCAAGAAAACTATCAAGACATTACAGTCAACGGAAGTCCTTATCCAAATGGTTTCTTAGTAAAATTAGATGCAAACGGACAAAGAGTATGGGGAACTTATTATCCGGGTTACGCTTCAATTATTCATTATCATAACAATGCTTTATACATCGGCATTGGTCAGGAACCTTCATCAAATCAAATTCCCTTAACAACACCGAATGCTTTTCAAACTACAAAATCTCATTTTGCGCTTTTAAAAATGAACGCAAATAATGGCACCAGAGAATGGGGAACTTACTATGGTTATCCTACAGGGTTTAGTTCTATCAGAAAATTTGAAGTAAACGAAACTGGTATTTATATTTTAGGAGACGAAACTTTCATCAACAACAGCACTACAAACAGCCCTAATTATTATGGAACAGCAGGAAGTCATCAACCACAAATGTCTGGTGAATCTGATCTTTTCTTAACAAAATTTAGTCATTCCGGTGAAAGACTTTGGAGTACTTATGTAGGAGGCAACGGCAGAGAAACTACCCAGTCATCTCAACAACCTCTCGCAGTTTCGGGCGACAATATTTACATTTGTGGTCTTATTTGGAGAATCAGCAACAATATTGCTACTCCAAATGTGTATCAACAAAATCCCGGTCAAAATGTAAACACATCAACCAACCGATTTTTTTCAAAATTCAATTCAGACGGAATTTTACAATGGTCATCTTACTACGGTGGAACCAGCCAAAATGGGAATGAGCCTATTAATATTGCGATAAACAATAACTCTCTTTATCTTTATGGTGAAACCACTTCTACCACAGGATTTTCAACTCCGGGAAGTTGGCAACCTCAATATGTAGATCCCAATCCGTCTGCGGTAGCTGAAAAAAATGTGACTTTCTTAGCAAAATTTGATGTTAAAAATCTGGACACACAAGAACTAACAAAGATTTCTGAAATAAAACTATACAACAATCCGAACAACGGTAATTTTACAATAAGCGGAGACCTATTTAAAAAAGAAGAACATAGAATAATCATTTTTGATCTTTCCGGAAAGTTGATACACAGAGAAGATATCGGCAAAACAGCCAATGGCGAACATCATTTTTCTCTTGAAAATAAGCTTACTACAGGAAATTACATGGTGAATATTACTTCAAAATCAGGTAACTTAATTAGAAATTTCAAAATGTCTGTCAAGAAATAAATCCTTTAAAAAAGCGAAAAACTCCTATTTCATAATATTTTCCTTATAAGGTTTAAAAAAAGTTAAAATTTTTAATCATTTTGCTCACGGCATAATCTTTGGAAAATTAAACAGCATAAACCAAAAAATAAAATATTATGAAAAATGCATTCAAAATTCTGGGGGCTTTAATGCTTCTGTTTACCTTCATGTCGATTTCCTCGTGTAGTAAAGATGATGATCCGGCAGACAATGATTTTTTCGCAGGAACCTATAAAGGAAGCATTGGTTACAAAGATAACGATAATGATATCGCGACAGATAATGGCGAAGTTTTCGTAACGAAAATCGCAAGCGGAACTAAATATAACTTTAGATTTTCTAACGGAATTCCTGACCTTAACGGATTAGAATTTCAAAAACAAGGTGACAATACTTTAGTAATGGTAAATTCAACCGCATTAGTTTATGTAAGAATTGATAACAACGAACTTAAAATGCTTTATACCGCAGATGGCAAAACATGGAGAGCCAACTGTATGAGATAAGACAATAACTATTCATTCATATGTTGCCCGTTTCCAAATTTGGAGGCGGGCTTTTTTATTCTTTCGAATTAATTTCAATTTAATAATTAATAAAGTTTAGTTAAGATTCAATAAAAATATTTTTCTATTTAGTTTTTTTATAAATTTACTATACTAAAAATCAAGCAAATGAAAAAAATTCTTACTGCAATGTCTATCATCTTAGGATTAGGATTTGCAAGCGCTCAACAAGTTGCTCCTGCAACTAAAACAGCTGTAAAAACAACGACTACAAAAGCTGTACAACCTGTAAAAGCGACTGAAGCCAAAATGGCAAAGCCAGCTCAAAAGTTGAAAAAAGACGGTACACCCGATAAACGATACAAAGAAAATCAGAAACTAAAAAAAGACGGAACTCCTGATAAAAGATATAAAGTAAACAAATAAAAAAAGGCAGATAGCTGTCATTCATAATCAAATTTTCAATAAGCCGATGCCTAGATCATCGGTTTTTTTATTTTTAAATTTTAAAATATTCTTTGAATTCTATACTTATTTATAAATTTGAACCATGTTAAACTTTCTAAAGAAAAATGCAGCGTTGATTTGGGCAAAAAAGCATGTTCAAAAAGCAGAAGAATTCAAGAAAAATGCGGAAAAGAATCAGGAAGAATTATTGTTTTCTCTTCTAAACACAGCTAAAAAAACTCTTTTTGGAAGAACATACGATTTTGAAAACATTAAATCTGTAAAAGATTTTCAGGAAAAAGTTCCCGTTGCAGATTATGAAGATCTGAAGCCTTACATCGAAAAAGTAAAACGCGGACAAAAAGATATTCTGTGGATAGAAACTCCCGAATATTTTGCGAAAACTTCCGGCACAACTTCCGGCTCAAAATATATCCCGATTTCTAAAGAAGGAATGCCTTTTCAGGTGAAAGGAGCTCAGAGCGCACTTTTCCATTATATTGCTAAAAAAAATAACGCTGATTTTGTAGGCGGAAAAATGATTTTCCTGCAGGGAAGCCCTGAATTGGAAGAAGTTTTTGGAGTAAAAACCGGCAGACTTTCAGGAATTGTAGCGCATCACATCCCCAATTATCTTCAGAAAAACCGTCTACCAAGCTGGGAAACCAATATGATGGAAGACTGGGAAGCCAAAGTAGATAAAATCGTTGAGGAAACCGAGAAAGAAAACATGACTTTGATCTCGGGAATTCCGCCTTGGCTGATTATGTATTTTGAAAAACTGATTGAGAAAAACGGAAAAAAAATCAAGCAGATTTTTCCTAATCTTCAACTCATCGTTACAGGTGGCGTAAATTACGAACCTTACCGCGAGAAAATGGAAGAACTTTTAGGCGGAAAAGTAGATATTGTACAGACGTTTCCGGCTTCGGAAGGTTTTTTTGCATTTCAGGATGATTACACCAAAGAAGGTTTATTGCTTTTAACCAATCACGGAATTTTTTACGAATTCATTCCTTTAGAACAATACGGAAAACCCAATGCTCAAAGATTAACTTTAAAAGATATTGAGCTTAATAAAGACTATGCTTTAATTTTAACAACCAATTCCGGTTTATGGGCGTATTCTATAGGCGATGTCGTGAGGTTTATTGATAAAAATCCGCACAGAATTTTGGTAAGCGGAAGAACAAAACATTTCACTTCAGCTTTTGGCGAACACGTTATTGCTTTTGAAGTGGAAGAAGCGATAAAAGCCACAGTAGAAAAATTTCCGGCGCAGATTACAGAATTTCATTTGGCTCCGGAAGTAAATCCGGAAGAAGGTTTACCTTATCACGAGTGGTTTATTGAGTTTGAAAAAGAGCCTGAAAATCTAGATGTATTTAAAAATGAACTGGATGATCAGTTGAGAAAACGCAATACTTATTATGATGATTTGATTTCAGGAAACATTCTGCAGAAACTCCATATCTCTAAGCTTCAAAAAAATGCTTTTCAGGAATATGCAAAATCTGAAGGAAAATTGGGCGGACAAAATAAAATACCAAGATTAGCAAACGATAGAAAAATTGCAGATTTATTAAAAATTTATAAAAATAAGACACCATAAAAATCACATTCTATGAAAAGAATCTTGTTCCTTTTAGTCGTTATTTCATTTACATCTTGTAGCTCGCTAAAATACAGCGCTACAAAAAATCCTGACAATTATAAAAATATAAAGGCTGGGAATAAATATACTTTTCATCAAGAAGACGGAAGTAAAATCCCAATGACTATCACATCAATTTCTAAAGATAGCATCATCGGAATCAGAAAAAAAGAAAGAATTTCTATTTCAAAAAACAATATTACGGAAATAAGAAAGGACAGAACCGCAGTCGCCGTGGTTGCCACAGCCGGAGGAATTGCCGCCGCTACTGTACTTGTTATAGGTATAAAAAATGCGACTGATGATATACAAGATGTTGCAACAGCGTTTGGAACAGGTTTAATTAATTAACAAAAAATAATCTTTCAAATATAAAATTTCTTCATTTTCTACTTTAATATTACAAAAAATATAAGATTTTCCCCTTTAATGAAAACGTATATTCAAAAAAAATTATAAATTTGAAAAACTAAAAAATTATAATGAAAGCATCTGTACTTTTAAAATCATCATTATTAACGTCTTTATTTGTAATCTCATCTTGTGCAACTACAAAGTACAGCGAAGATATTGCACAAAACAATTACTCTAACCTTGAAGCGGGTAAAATCTACATCGTTACTCACAAAGACGGAACTAAAAAACAGAAATTTTTATTCCGTAACATTGATGGAGACAACATTATCGGTACCGCAGGAAAAAAAGACAGTACAGAAATAATCATCCCTAAATCTAATGTTGCTGCTGTAAAAGACAGATCTAAAGCAAGAGTTGCTGGAGGCGCTGTTGTAATTGGTGCTGCCGCTGCTGCTGCCATTGTAGTAGGTTCTTTGAGAGCTGACTAAAATAGACAATATCTTTCAGAAGGTATTTTATTTATCTTTTGAAAACTGAAAATATCGATGGCCTTAAATGAATATTTAGGGCTATTTTTGTGGAATGATTTCTTTATTACCGCTCAAAACATTACAAAATGTAGAATTCAGAAATCTTCTTACGGGAAGATTTTTTATTGTTTTAGCCTTCAGAATGCTCGCTACTTTACTCGGATGGTGGGTTTATCAATTAACTAAAGATCCTTTTTCTATCGGACTTATCGGGTTATCTGAGGTAATTCCCGCAGTAAGTTGCGCTTTGTATGCTGGTCATGTGATCGATATGAACGAAAAGAAAAGACTTCTCCTGATCTGCAATTACGTCTACGTTTTCCTCATCAGTTTATTAATGATTCCAGCATTTTTTGATGTGGAACTTCATTTTACAGGTCACGAAATCACCTATTTCATTTACGGCGTTATTTTCTTTACCGGAATCGCAAGAGCTTTTATCGGACCAATTGTTCCATCAATGATTCCTAAAATCGTAAAGAAAGTCAACCTTCCGAATGCAATTACTTTAAACCAAGCCACATTTTTGGTTTCTTCAGTTTGCGGCCATGCAATTGGTGGGTTTTTAATTGGTTTTTTTGGCGTAAAGTGGACTTTAGTGGTTATTGTTTCGCTTTTACTGGTTGCTTCTCTGTTTTTCTGGCAACTGAATCAACAATTTTCTGAGCATAAAAAGGAAGAAATCAAAGTCATGGAAAGTATGCGCGAAGGAATTGCTTATATTTTTAAAACTAAAGAAATCTTAGGAGCACTTTGTCTTGATATGTTTGCAGTGCTTTTTGGAGGTGCCGTTGCGATGATTCCAGTCTTTGCTACAGATATTTTAAAATCGGGTGCGGAAGGTTTCGGATTGCTTAATGCTGCTTCAGATATTGGTTCGATGATTATTATTACTACATTATCTTTAGTTCCTTTAAGAAAAAATCAGGGTAAAATTCTATTGGCTGTTGTAGCAGGTTTCGGAATGTGCATTATCGGATTCGGATTATCTCATTACTATTGGCTTTCCTTTATGTTTTTAGTTCTAAGCGGAATGCTGGATGGGATTTCCGTTGTCATCCGTGGAACTATTGTACAATTGAAAACACCAGATCACATCCGAGGAAGAGTCTTAAGCGTGAACTCAATTTTCATCATGTCGAGCAATGAAATGGGGCAGTTTGAGAGCGGATTAATGGCTAAACTTTTAGGTGTGGTGCGGTCTGTAATTTTTGGAGGAAGCATGACAGTACTCATTGCATTAATTGTAGGAAGTACCAACTCTAAATTGAGAAAAATGCAATATTAAACGTATTCTATCGTTATACTCTGATATATAATAAAAACTTTAATGAAAAAATAATAATTTCTTTATATTTGTATTAACAAATTTTTCGAAAATGAAAAAAACTCTACTTATTTTTTTAATGATTATTTCCCAGATGATCTTTGCACAATCAAGCTCTGATTGTGGCGGAACAGTTCAGGTCTGTGGAAATACACCTATTTCTTTTACTCCCACCGGTCCCGGTGATATCAGGGAAGATTTAGGAGGATGTATGACAACTGATGAGCACTTTTCTATTTGGTACACTTTTACCGTTGCTACATCAGGAACTCTAACGTTTATGATTGTACCCAACACAATGTCTAATGATTACGATTGGGCATTATACGGTCCAGATGTATCGTGTGGTAGTTTAGGAACACCTATAAGATGTAATTATTCAGGAACCTCTGGTCTTACTGGATTAAATTTTACCAACACGAATACTTCATCAGATGCTACAGGATCTCCTTTTTGTTCGTTTCTGAATGTTGTAGCTGGTCAAACCTACTATATTGTTGTAGATAATTTCTCACAATCTGCTAGTGGATTTGTACTAAACTGGGGTGGAACAGCAACATTAGTATCGCCGTTTACTTCAGCATTCCAGCCAAACCCATTCATTCCGCCAGGAAGTCCGGCTGCAAACCCTACCGCACCTAATGAAGTAATTGTTTGTACTGAACCTCCTGTATTTAATTTCAGCACATTATCTGCCGGAATTATCAATGGTAACCCTAATTTCATAGTTTCATATTATAAGAATTCTAATGATGCGATCAGTGGAAACAACCCTATTTTAGGATCTATTCCTGTAAACACAACAGATACTTACTATTATGTAATTACTTATTCCGATCCGAGTGCGCCTGGTGGAGCCATCAGTAGGTGTAGAATGCCAGGAACATTTAAATTTGTACAACGTGCCATAAATGTAGTTGACGCCACCTTAACAAGTTGCAACAACAACAATGCAGGAACGGCAATGTATGATTTAACTACAGCCAACGTAATTAATGACCCCACGGTTATTAAGAAATACTACCCTTCACTTGTTGATTTAAACAATGGAACTGGTGAAATTACAAATCCTTACCAATATGTATCTGCAGCAGGATCTGTTTTTGTTTTGGTTACTTCACAATTTGGATGTACAGATATAGGAGAAATTAAATTAAATTTTTATCCTGAGATTATTGTAACCGAAGCTACTTTAAGAGCTTGTTCTATCGAAACAAATCCATCAACAGGATTGTTTAACCTTACGACAGCAATCGTAAATGGGCAAGCGAACATGACCAAGAAGTACTACCCTTCAATGGCAGATGCAGTAAACCAAACCAACGAAATACTAACTCCGGCAACTCACATTGCTCCTACGGGATACGCATATGTAAGAGTTTCTAATGCTAACGGTTGTTATAATGTAGCAAAAGTAAACTTAATTGTTATTCCACCTGTTTACTCAACCGTTCTGGTAGATAAAATTATCTGCGCAGAAGGCAAGACAACTTTAGATGCAGGCACTGGATTTGATGGTTACGAATGGAGCACAGGCGCAACCACTCAAACCATTTCAAACGTTGGAGTTGGAACTTATTGGGTAAAATTAAAGACGGGAGACTGTACCGTAAAACAAACTGTAAAAGTTTATGCTTCAGAACTACCTGTTATTTCTAATATTGACATTTCAAACAACACAATTACTGTACACGTAATTGGTGGAACACCGCCTTATAAATACTCAATTGATAATATAAATTGGCAAGACTCTAATGTTTTCACCAATTTATCAAGAGGAGATTATACTATTTTCGTTAAAGACAATTACAATTGCGAACCTATTCAGGTAAATGTAGTTGTACCAAATATTACAAATGTGATTACTCCAAATGGAGATGGTATGAATGATGTAATTGACTACTCTGCGTTATCTGGAAAACAAAACTTAGTCCTTAGTATTTTTGATAGATATGGAGCAAAAATCTATCAAGCTGATAAAACAAATGGATATAAGTGGGATGGTACAGCCAACGGAGGCAAGAAAGCTCCAACAGGAAATTACTGGTATTCAGTAACCTGGAATGAAAATAATAAACAAAGTACACCTATTAAATTCTCTGGATGGGTATTATTGAAAAACAGAGAATAAAATAAAAATTAAATTGAAAAATCCGCTTTTTGAGCGGATTTTTCAATTTTAAATGATATATCGTATAATTAATTAAATTTTTGTTAAATTTGTGATTAAAATCATTTAGAAATGAGAAAACTACTACTTTTTTTTATTTTAATTACTTCACAGCTATATTATTCACAATCAGATTGTGTCTCGGCATTACCTGTTTGTGGCAACTCTGACATCCCCTATACTCCTGATGGAGCCGGATTGATAGCAGAAGGGTTAAGCACAAATGGATGTTTGGCATCAAACGAACGTTTTTCTGTTTGGTACACATTTACAATTGCAACTTCTGGTACGCTTGCATTTACAATTGCACCGAATCTTGCTGCTACAGATTATGACTTTGCAGTATATGGACCAACCACCAACGGTTGTACATCTCTACACACCAACAATATTTTTGTAAGACCTTTAAGATGTAATTATTCAGGAACCAATGGAGATACTGGTTTGGATCTTACCTTACCTCCACCCGCTAATCCTGCAACAAATTATGGAAACAATGACAAATGGAGTCCCTATATGGATGTTATCGCTGGAGAAACATATTATCTAATCATTACTAACCACAGTTGGAATACTACAGGATTTTCTCTTCACTGGAGTGGAACAGCAAATTTAACATCTGCTTTTTCTGACCCAGCTTTAACACCTCATCCATTTATTGCTCCTGGAGTACCTAATGCAACAGACCCTACTCAACCTAATGAAATTTTAAAGTGTACCTTACCTACACAGTTTGACTTTACAACATTATCAGCAGGAATCATCAATGGAAATCCTAACTTCACTGTTACTTATCATAGTTCTAATAATGATGCAAATACAGGAGCAAATCCTTTAACAGTAACAATGGTAGATGGAACTACTACTTATTATTATCGACTTAAATATACAGACCCCGCCAATCCAACAAATCCTATTAATGGATGCTTCCAATTAGGTAAATTTAAATTCAGACAAGGAAATATTGTTCCAAATAATGCGACCCTTCAAGCATGTAATAATAACGGCGCAGGAACAGGAACCTTCAATCTTACAACTGCGGCTGTATTTGCTGACCCAACTGCAACAAAAAAATACTACCTCACGTTGGCAGATCTAAATGCGGGAACTAATCAAATTACAAACCCTACAGCATACGTATCTGCTCCTAAAACAATTTATGTAAAAGTAACATCAGTGGAAGGTTGTACAGCTTATTCTACAATCACATTAAGCTTCTTCCCTGTTGTGGTAGTAACACCTGCATCGATGGAATCGTGTTTTATTGAAGGTGCTATTACTACTGCTTCTTTTGATCTTACACAAGCTAACGTAACATCTCAAACAGGGACTACAAAAAGATTTTTCACTTCTCAAGCGAATGCTTTAGCAGGAACTAACGAAATTATCCCTGCTACAAATTATATTTCTACAAATAATGATGTATACGTAAGAGTTACAAATAATGATGGATGTTATGCTATTACAAAAATCACTTTAAAAGTTTTACCTCCGGTAAAATCATCAGTTCTTAAAAACAAAACTATTTGCCCGGAAGATAAAACTACTTTAGATGCAGGTTCAGGATTCGACGGATACGAATGGAGTACCGGAGCTACAACACAATCTATTTCAAATGTTGCTGTAGGAGCTTATTGGGTAAAATTAAAAACCGGTAAGTGTTACACTCTTCAACAAGTATATGTTTATCCTTCACAACAACCAGTAATTGCAAGTATCGACATTACAAATAATACAATTACAGTAAATACTTCAGGAGGAACTGCTCCTTACCAATATTCACTGGATGGAATTAATTGGCAAGATTCTAACGTATTTACAGGTTTACCAAGAGGTGAGAACAAAATATTTGTAAAAGATTCATTTGATTGTAACCCTATCCAAATTCAGGTTACTGTTCCTAATCTTATTAACGCAATTACTCCAAACGGAGATAATGTGAATGACGAAATAGACTATTCTGCATTAGCTTACAAAAAGAATTTATTATTCGTTGTTTACAACAGATATGGTAATAAAATCTATGAAGCCGACAAAATAAGAAATTTCAAATGGAACGGAACTTCAGGAGGTAAAAAAATCTCTACAGGAACTTATTGGTACACTATCACTTGGAATGAAAATGACAAAAACAGTACACCAACCAAATACGACGGATGGGTATTGGTAAAAAACAGAGAATAATATTTTTTTCTCAATTATAATTAATCACCTCAGCAATGGGGTGATTTTTTTATTAACACAACCAAACTCTTATAGATAGACATATTTTAAAAGTTATCAACAATAATTCTTAAATACTATTTTCCGATTATTTTTTAAAAAAACTATCTTTGCACTATGGCGCAGAAAGAAACACTCTCTTCTCTTACACAGGGGAACTTTGCAAGGGAACTATCGATTGCAGATGGAAAAATGCCTCCTAATGCAATAGATTTTGAAAGATTGGTAATTGGTACTTTTTTAATTGATAAAAAAGGGCTTGATCATTCTATCGACCTGCTTACTCCTGAAGTTTTTTATGATCCTAGACATCAGGTTATATTTTCTGTCATCTTAAAATTATACGAAGGAAATCACCCTGTCGACATTATGACTGTTATTCAGGAAATGAGAAAAACAGACAAATTGAGTTCTGCAGGTGGGGATCATTATATCATCGAGCTTACGATGGGAGTAAGCTCATCTGCCCATATCGAATACCATGTACGTGTAATTCTTGAAAAATATATTTTAAGAAGTTTAATTAATGTTTCGGCAAACGTAATTGACAATTCTTATAAAGAATCTACCGATGTTTTCGAACTTCTAGATAAAGCTGAACAATCTTTTTTTGAAATCACCAACGGAACCATCAAAAAAGGATTTGATACTGCCAATACTTTAGTAAAAGAAGCTATTGACATCATTAAAGCTTTAAAAGACAAAGAAGGTATTTCCGGTGTACCATCAGGATTTAGAGATGTGGATAAAGAAACCGGAGGTTGGCAAAATTCTGACCTTATTATTATTGCAGCCCGTCCTGCGATGGGAAAAACAGCATTCATCCTTTCAATGGCGAGAAATATTGCCGTAGAATACAAAATCCCGATGGCGCTATTCTCATTAGAGATGGCATCGGTACAGCTCATCACAAGGATGATTGCTTCCGAAACAAAAATTTCATCAGAAAAATTAAGAAAAGGAACATTGGACGACGAAGAATGGCAAAGACTATTTTCCAATGTATCAGAATTAGAAAACGCACCTTTATATATTGATGAAACTCCTTCCCTTTCTATATTTGACTTTAGAGCAAAATGCCGAAGATTGGTAATGCAACATGGAGTAAGACTCATCATGGTTGACTACCTTCAGCTAATGACTGCAGGAGGCGGTGGAAAAGGCAGCGGAAACCGTGAACAGGAAATATCAATGATTTCTCGTTCATTAAAAGCAATTGCAAAAGAATTAAATGTACCTGTAATTGCACTTTCTCAGCTTTCGAGAAGTGTAGAAACCCGTCCCGGAAAGCGACCTCAGCTTTCAGATCTAAGGGAATCCGGAGCAATTGAGCAGGATGCAGATATCGTTTCATTTATTTTCAGACCTGAATATTATAAAATTACTGTTTGGGACAATGATGAAGATGGAGCAGAAACTTCTACCGAAAACCAAGCAGAATTAATTATTGCAAAACACAGAAACGGTGCTACTGCAGATGTAAGATTGTCTTTCCTAAAGCATTTTGCAAAATTTGGAAATATCGAGGAAGCAACCAATGGAATGGATTATTCATCTACATTTGGTGAACCAAGTGGTTTTGAAAAAATTAAAACAACCATACAACCAGGAGCAGCGTTTGATTTACCAGACAATTCTAAACTTTCGGGATCTTCTATGAATGATCTTGATGACGAAGAAGATTTTCCGTTTTAATAATTAAGGTTAAGATTTAGGTTAAGGTAAAAATTTAATCTAAATAACAATTAACCTAAACCTTAGCCTCAACCTCAATGAGAATTGAAATATACACTGACGGAGCCTGCAGCGGAAACCCCGGAAAAGGAGGTTACGGAATTTTGATGCGTGTTCCTGAAAAAAACTATCAAAAAACATTTTCTAAAGGTTTCAGAAAAACCACCAACAACCGGATGGAGCTTTTGGCTGTAATCACCGCATTGGAAAAACTGAAATCAACAGAAAATGATATTCACGTTTTTACCGACAGCAAATATGTTTCTGATGCCATCAACCAAAACTGGATTTCAGGATGGATTAAGCGAGGCTGGAAAAATGTAAAAAACCCTGACCTCTGGAAAAGATTTGTCGTACTTTTTAATCAACATACACCAAAAATGCATTGGGTGAAAGGTCACGCCGGACATTTTGAAAACGAGCTTTGTGATAAACTCGCAGTAGCTGCTGCAAATTCTGAAAACCTCGATGTAGACACGTATTTTGAGGGTTTAGAAAACAATTCCTTATTTTGAATTAAACTAAGATAAAGCTTATCATATTCAACTTTTCGTTATCATTAATATTTTTTATTGCATAAAATATACTTTATTTTACATAATTAACTATTTATATTCATTTATTAGTAGAGATTTAATATCTTTACACGTCTAATAAAAGTATTATAATAAATGAATAAAAAATTACTGTTTTATTTTACCCTTTTTGTACTTTGTATTTCCGGAAATTTTTCCTCTCAAACTTATCAGCTCTCAGGAGTTCCTATTAACACAACAGGATGGACAATGGTCTCTCCAACTGTATTAGGAACAGGAGGTGATTTTATTCAGTTAACTCCGGACACCAACAATCAATCTGGGTCGATCAGGTTAAATGATCCTATTAACCTAAAATATTGCGATAAATGGCGCGTAGAATTCGATTTCAGGATGGATTCTAACCAAACAGCCAATGGAGATGGTATTGCATTTTGGTATCTTGCAAATCCGCCTGTAGCAAGTGTTTTGGGATCTGGTCTTGGTGTTTCACAAAATGCTGTAGGTCTTATCGTAGGTTTTGACACTTACAACAATACTACTACTGCCGTAATGAGTAAAGTACACGTTGCTTACGGACAAGTTGCAAACACTACAGACAACAACAATGTAGAATTCTTCAACACTGCGGGAAGCTCTTTTCACTCGCCGGATATGAATACAACCCTACCTTTTCAGGGAACTACATATAAACACGTAGAGGTTACTGCTGAAGTAAATACATCGATTCCTAATACTTGGAATATAAAAATAATGATTGACGGAACTCAAATCTGTAATCAACCATTTACCGCTTCCGGAGCAGCTGCTACAATGACTCAGGGATATTTCGGGTTTTCTGCTTCTACAGGTGGTAACAGATCGAGACATTCTATTAAAAATGTAAAAATATATACTGATAAAGTAAGCCTGCTACAGCCTACAGCTACACAAACATTTTGCCCAAATCCTACAACAGGTTTTGGCACAGTGAATTTAACTTCATTCAATTCTCAGTTTGTTGCAAATCCGGCTAACTATACTTTCACTTATTCTGTTGGAGGTACGCCTATTACAACACCTACTAATTATCAGTTTAATGCCAATACAACAGTAAGTGTAGTTATCAGAGATAATAGTGCAATCCTTTGCGATAATCCTGACGGAAAAATCCTTCTTACTCTTTCTCCGTTTACAGCCAATAACAGAACGCTTTCAGCATGTAACAATAATGGTGCGCCTACCGCAACATTTAACCTTTCTACGGCTGACGTGACAGCAGTTCCCGGTGTTACTAAAAAATATTACAGAACGTTGGCCGATTTAAATGCAGGAACTAACGAAATCACAAATCCTACGACTTACGTTTCAGCTCCAGGAAAGGTTTATGTAAAAGTAACCACACCTCAAGGCTGTACCGGAAATGCAGAGATTACTCTTGTATTCTATCCTTTGCCTGTATCAACTGATGCTATATTAGAATCATGCTTTATTGAGGCAACTCCAACATCTGCATTATTTAATCTAACCTCTGCAAATGTATCTACTGAAGCAGGAATTACTAAAAAGTTTTATACCACTTTGGCAAATGCATTAGCAGGAACCAACGAAATCGTCGCTCCTATAACGTACACTTCTCAATCTGCAGATGTTTATGTAAAAATAACGAGTACCAACAGTTGTTATATTATTAAAAAAATAACGTTGAAAGTAATTCCTCCTGTAAGATCTTCTGTTTTAAAAGATAAAACAATCTGTATTGATGACAGAACAACTTTAGACGCAGGACCTGGCTTTGATGGCTACGAATGGAGCACCGGAGCAACAACTTCATCTATTACAAACGTAGCAGTAGGAGATTATTGGGTAAGATTAAAAACAGGAAACTGCTACACATTACAGGCTGTAACTGTAAAACTAGCAACAAACCCAGTCATTTCAAGCATAGACATTACTAACAATACCATTACTGTGAATGTTTCCGGTGGTATTGCTCCATACAAATATTCTTTAGACGGAATCAACTGGCAAGATTCTAATGTATTTACCGGACTTCCAAGAGGTGAAAATAAAATTTTTGTGAAAGATTTTTACAATTGCGACCCTACACACATTCAGGTAACAGTTCCGAATCTTATCAATGCAATTACACCAAATGGCGATAATGTGAACGACTTCATTGATTATTCAGCTCTTGCTTACAAGAAAAATCTTGTCTTCACCGTTTATGACAGATATGGAAATAAGAAATACCAAGCAGACAAACTAAGAAATTACACTTGGGACGGAACTTCCGGAGGTAAAAAATTGTCAACCGGTACTTACTGGTATTCTATAACCTGGACAGAAAACGACAAAAACAATACACAGACAAAATATGACGGATGGGTATTGGTAAAAAATAGGGAGTAACCTTAAAAAAGCACCACCTTACCCTAATGTGGTGCTTTTTATATTCCAAAACCCTCATCAACAAAGCAATAATAAGCAGTCAAGAGATTTTAGCCAGCTATAATTTTTTAATACTCAATAGCTACTTCCTTACCTTTTTAACCTTATTTTAAACAAAAAAAACGAATAATTTTACCAAATAATAAATATTAAAGTAAGTATGAAAAAACTTTTACTCACCACTTTTCTGTTAATACTAACAATATTCAATACTAAAATCAATGCCCAAACTTATCAGCTCACAGGCACACCCGTAATCAATACAACAGGATGGGATATTGTTCCTTCTGCAACAGCAACCGGAGACTTTGTACAGCTTACTCCTGACCAAACCAGTAAATTTGGTGCGATTAAGTTGTCTAATCCTATCAATCTTAGATATTGCGATAAATGGAAAGTTGAATTTGATTTCAGAATAGACGGAAACGGTACAACCTCTTACGGAAGAGGTGACGGTCTTACATTCTGGTATCTTTCTAATCCTCCAACTACCTTTACAACAGGTGGTGGACTTGGAATCCCTGCAAACGCAAACGGATTAATGGTTGCATTTGATATATTCAACAACTCTACGGAAGGACAAATGAGTAAAGTGCACGTTCTATATGGTACAAACAATGTACCTGCCGGAAACCCGAATATTGAATACAATATGACCGCAAACAGTACTTTTCACTCTGCAGATCTTAATCCTACCCAACCCTTTGTAGGAGCCAATTATAAACATGTGGAAGTAAATGGTGAGGTAGATCCGGGTAACATTAATAACTGGAAAATCCAGATAAGAATAGACGGTGTGCTTATTACAGATACTTCTTTTGCTCCTTCTGGTGGTGCAATTGGTATGACTCAGGGATATTTCGGTTTTTCTGCAGGAACAGGAGCGGCAAGCGCAAGACATTCTATTAAAAATGCTAAAATATACATTGATAAAGTTCCAATTTTACAAAACAGCATTACACCATTTGTATGTACAAACCCTGCAACCGGAAACGGCTTTATAGATTTAACGTCTTATGCCAATCAGTTTGTAAACAACCCAGGAAACTATATCATCACTTATTATGTTTTAGGTAATCCCACCCCTATTCCTTTTCCTACGAATTTTCAATATTCTGGGAATACAACGATTTCTGTAGTTATAAAAGATCCTTCATCTACTTTATGTGATAATGGTGATGCAAGAATTATTTTAAATCCGAGTCCGTTTGCCGCAGATGATGCCACGATAAGCGCTTGTAACAATAACAATGCAGGAGTTGCCTATTTCGACTTGAGTACCGCTGCTGTAACTACACTTCCGGGTGTCACAAAAAGATATTATCCTACCCTTGCCAACCTTAATGCAGGAACTGGTGAAATCCTAAACTGGGCAAATTACCCTTCAGCAAACGGAGGAACAGTTCACGTAAAAGTTACCACTCCACAAGGATGTACAGACAATGCAGTTATTACTCTTAATCACTTCCCTGTTGTTGTTGTAAATGATACAACTCTTAGATCATGTTTCCAGGAAGATAATGTTGCAATGGGATCATTTAATCTTACCAATGCTATAGTAACCACACAAACCGGGGTAACAAAAAAATATTACCCATCATTACAAGACGCCATCAACGGAAGCAATGAGATTGTAACAACCAACCCTTACATTGCTCCAAACGGAGTAGTTTACATCAAAGTAACCAATGCAAACGGATGTTATGCAATCGCAAAAGTGACTTTAACGGTAATTCCACCTGTATATTCTACAGTTTTAAAAGATAAAATCATCTGTGTAGAAGATAAAACGACATTGGATGCAGGAACAGGTTTTGATAGCTACGAATGGAGCACGGGTGCAACCACTCAAACCATTTCAAACGTAGGAGTTGGAACCCATTGGGTAAAACTAAAAACAGGAGATTGTACCGCTCTTCAAAACGTAAAAGTATTTGCTTCGGAGCAACCCGTAATTACATCAGTTGATGTAGCTGCAACAACAATAACGGTTTATGCTAATGGTGGAACTCCAGCTTACCAATATTCTTTAGATAATGTAAACTGGCAAGCTTCTAATGTATTTAAAGGACTTTCAAGAGGAGTACACAAAATTTTCGTAAAAGACTCTTACGATTGCGAACCAATGGAAACTGAAGTTACGGTTCCTAATATCATTAACGTAATCACGCCAAACGGAGACGGCCGTAATGATGTGATAGATTACTCTGCATTGGGAAGTAAAATAGATTTAACATTTAGTGTTTACAACCGTTACGGAGCAAAAATTCACCAGGGAGACAAAACCAATAATTACAAATGGGACGGAACTGCAGGTGGAAGAAAAGTTCCTACAGGAAGCTACTGGTATTCTGTAACATGGAACGAAAACAATAAAACCAAAACTCCGGTAAAATTATCCGGTTGGATTGTTGTAAAAAACAGAGAATAATTTTTTTTTCAAACTATACTTAATTTTAAAGAATCTGTCTCATCCGTGAGATGGATTCTTTTTTTAAATTTTATTCGCTGCTATCTATAAGTTATTTAAAATCTAAAGATTTAATGAATTAAAAGAAATACCTAATATATTCAGTAAGCTTAATATCGTCAGATACCAATCCTCATTGAAAAGTTTTATCGATTAAATATCATCATTATAAAAAACAAAAAAACCACTGCAAAAGCAATGGTTTCGTTATTCATATTTGAAATCTCTTTTAGAAAGAAACTTCATTGACCTCTTTTCCGCGCTGAAAATTCATCATTTTCTGGTTTCCTTTATACGCAATGCTTACTAGGTTTATTTGCTTAGGAAACGCACTTAAAAGTAACGTGTTTTTTATTTTTAAAGTATTAATATCAGAAATACCTCCGGCTTCAAAATACACCCAAACCGTTTCTCCGCTTACCTGACTTCCTGTGAAAGTTAAAGATTTTGGAGAACCATTTACAAATACATCAAAGTTATTATTTACATATCGTTTTACTTCAGCTTCAAAGCCTGCGGTATTCCTGTTGATTTTAATCGCATCAGAAATATGGCTTGTATTTACTTTCATCGTAAACTTTAGCGTTTTGCTTCCATCAACATAATCTGCCTTTGTCATGGAAGAAAAAAAGTCTGCCACAGAAAAACTCATCAGTATAATCAATGTAAAAACACTCGATATATATAAAAATTTTTTCATCTCAATTTATAGATTTACAGCATATTGCTAAATATATTTTGTCAAATTTGATGCCAATTAAAAGTTAACGTTCACAGAGTACTTGTCATAAAAAGCCTTAATGTGAGCTACCGCTTCGTCTGCACTGTCTACCACACGGTAAAGATCAAGATCACCTTCAGAAATCATTCCTTCTTTTAGTAAAGTTTCTTTAAACCATTCCAGTAAACCGCCCCAAAATTCAGATCCTACCAAAACAATTGGGAACTGCCCTATTTTGTTGGTCTGGATTAGTGTAATCGCTTCAGTAAGTTCGTCTAATGTACCAAAACCTCCCGGCATAACAATAAATCCTTGAGAGTATTTTACAAACATCACTTTTCTTACAAAGAAATAATCAAAATTCAGCGAATACAGTTTGTTAATATACGGATTAAAATGTTGTTCGAAAGGAAGGTCGATATTTAGCCCGATTGATTTCCCTTTTGCATTGAAAGCACCTTTGTTTCCTGCTTCCATAATTCCGGGACCACCTCCTGTAATTACACCAAAACCTATTTTGGTGATCTTCTCAGCAATTTCAACAGCCATTTGGTAATATTTACTTTCAGGCTTCAATCTAGCAGACCCGAAAATAGAAACGCAAGGTCCTATTCTGGCCATTTTTTCGTAGCCATCTACAAACTCTGCCATTACTTTAAAAACCATCCAGCTGTCTTTGGTAATGGTTTCGTCCCAAGTTTTTTCGCGTAAACTATTATGTAATTTAGTTTCGTTGATATCTAATTCTTTATTTTCTAAACTTTCGTCTCTTGTTCCTTCAGTTTTCATTCAAATTATTTAAAATATTTTTCTGCTTCAATCACAGACTCTGGTCTTCCTACATCAACTAAAATGCTGTCGTGTACAAAACCGTGAATTTTTTCGGTCTGCATCAAATCCAGATATTCTTCCATCACAGAAAACTTTCCTGTTCTCTTTATTTTATCAAAAATCACAGGATTAATGCAATGCACCCCGCTAAAAGCCAAAGGTCTGAATCCCTTGTTGAATTCTGCAAGACGTTGTTCTCCTGTCTGTACATTCAGCCAGCCTCGTAAAACCAAGTCATCATTAAACAAAAGTTTTCTAGAACTCTCTCTGTCTGAAACCGCTAAGGTAGCAAAATCTTTGATTTCTTTGTGGTAGCTTACAAAATCATCAATATTAATCTTGGTAAGGATATCTGCATTCATAATTAGGAAGTCTTCACCATGATTGAGGAATTCTTTAGCAAAAATCAAACCACCTCCGGTTTCCAGTAATTCATCAGACTCATCAGAGATTTCAATCTTACAGCCAAAATTATCATTTTTCTTTAAAAACGTAACAATTTGATCCCCAAAATGATGGATATTGATCACAAAGTCAGTAATCCCGAAACTTTTGAGATATTTTATATTTCTTTCCAAAAGCGGAACGTCATTCACTTTAGCCAAAGCTTTAGGATGATGATCTGTAAAAGGTTTCAATCGGGTGCCTTTTCCTGCTGCAAAAATTAATGCCTTCATAAATTATGGGTAATGAGTAATTGGTAATGAGTAATTTAAAAAAATGTAAATAAATAATAATAGCGAAGCTAATATATTACTTATTGCACATCACCTATTACTTATGATTAAGTTGGTGTTGCTCGTCGTGGTGAAGACTTATTTCTACTTTATCACCATATTTTTCTTCAATAAAATGAGCAATTTTGATGGCTGAATAAACCGATCTGTGTTGTCCTCCGGTACATCCGAAATTGATTTGCAGGTTTTCAAAACCTCTTCCCAAATAATTATCGATGTTAATTGAAACTAAGTTTTTAATTAATTCTAAAAACTGAGGCATCTCTGTTTTTGTTTCTAAATATTCCTGAACTCCAATATCGTTTCCGGTCTGGATTTTATATTCTTCTACTCTTCCCGGATTTAAAATTCCTCGGCAATCGAATGTAAAACCACCACCGTTTCCAGAGTTGTCTTTGGGAATTCCTCCTTTTTTATATGAAAAACTGTGAATGTCTATGTGTAGCATGTTTTATTATTTATAATTGATTGTTGATAATTTATTTCTTTTTTGAACCATTAAGATTCATTTAAGAAGTTAAGTTTTATTAAGGTATTTTGATAAATCAAAATTTTTAGTCCGGAAGCTCTTTAAAATATTCGTTGATAAACGGTTTTAAAGATTTGGTGATATTATTTGTGAAAAAGTTAATCAGCAATCCCTCTGGTTTTTTCAGAACTTTCATGTATGTTAAAAGTTGAGCTTCGTGAATAGGGAGTATTTCCTCCACAGCTTTGAGTTCTACAATTATTAAATCGTTGACTAATAAATCGACTACTAATTTTGTTTCAATAGTTACTCCTTCATAATCGATGGTAGTATAAAGTTGTTGTTTTACATCATACCCATTTTTTATCAGTTCTATTTTTAAGCATTCTTCATAGATACTTTCCAGCAAACCAGGACCAAGTGCCTTATGAACTTTTATTGCAAGTCCTGTAATTTCGTATGATAATTGAGTGACCTCTTTTTTCGTTATCATTCTTAATATTCTTAACTTCTTAAATAAATCTTAATGGTTTAATTAACCTTTAATATTTCTAATATTTTAAGTTTTACTTTTTCAGAGCCCAATTGTTCAATTACCTTTTTCAGTTCCGGATAATTTTTCATCTGATCCCAATTTTCTGAAAATTCTGTAATATTTTGAATGCCCTTATCGATGCTTGCAATGAAATGTTGTTTTCTCTGAATCAGTCCACGGAAACCGTACGCTCCCAAAACCTGCAAAAACCTCATCATCTGAATCGGCTTTACCGAATTTTTTAGTTGAGGCTGAATTTCTTTGTCTTCAAACTGTTGAATGTAAAATTCAAGCATTTCGCTTTTGAAATTTTCAGGAAAATTAGCTTTAGCCTGAAACAAAAAAGAAATGACATCGTACATTAAAGGACCCTTCATTGCTGACTGATAGTCTATAAAAGAAACTTTATTTTGATTATTTACCATGATATTTCTTGCCTGAAAATCGCGAATCATAATACCTTTTGGCTCAAGGCTTTCTATCAGCTTAATGATTTCTTTAAATTCTTTCAGCAAAGAAGATTTGTGATATTCAAGTTCTAAAACATCAGCAACGAAATTTTTAAAGTAATACAAATCATGCATTACCGGAAGCTCGTCATAACTTTCGTATTCAAAAGTTTTTTGGAAATCTATTTTTCCGTTGGTTTTTACCTGAAGCTCAAAAAGTTGTTTAAGAGTTTGTTTTACCAAAGTCTTTACATTTTCAGACAAACCTTCTTCGGTAATGATTTCTGAAAAAGTTTTTTCTCCTAAAAATTCCTGAATATACATTTTGCGGTCGCCTGAAACAGAAAATATTTTTGGCGTATTGAGATTTAACTCAGAAAAAATCTCTGAAAAATACAGAAAACTTTCGTTTTCGGAAATATTCTCGTTATAGGTAATAATGTATTTCCCGATATGATTTTGAGCCAAAAAATTGACCCTTGCAGAACCGCTTTGAGCTAACGTAACAAATTGAGTTGATTTTTCACCAAAATGGTTTTCAAAAAATCTTTTTGCGTTTTCAGAAGTCATAATATGGTAACAAATATACTAATTTACATGCTAATTGCTATCTTTGCAGCATGTTAAAAGACTTTAAGCCTATTTTGGGGATTTTGCTGCGCTTTATCATCATTTATTTGGTGTTGCTTTTTGCGTATCAATTTTATCTTACCAGTTTTAAAGAACAGGGGCTTGATCCTTTTTCCCGTATGGTAGCGAAACAGGTGATGTTTGTACAAAATACATTAGGATACCCATCGGCTTTGTATGATGATGTACCCAAACAACAGATTTGGTTTCATGTAAAGACCGGTTTTGTTACCCGAATGGTGGAAGGCTGTAATGCAATTTCGGTAATGATCTTGTTTTTATCTTTTGTTTTTGCATTCTACAAGGGAGCTAAAACATTTGTTTTTGTGGGCGTAGGTTTAATTTTACTTCACATCATGAATGTATTGAGAATTGCGGGTCTTAATATTGTTTATAGTGATTATCCTCATTACGGCAAAATGTCTCACGATTACGTTTTTCCTGCCATCATTTACGGTAGCGTGGTTGTTCTTTGGCTAGTCTGGATTAAATTTTTTGCTTTGAAAAATGAAAATTCTTAGTTGGTTTTTAGTTATCGTCGGAATTTGCGGGCTCATCGCAGTAAGAATGCTGGAAGACCATATTTTCTATGATCCTTTTCTGAACTACTTTCACGAAGCAGATTATCAAATTGCATTTCCTCATTTTGAGTGGGGAAAACTGATTATCAGCTACGTTTTCAGATTTATTTTAAACCTATTTTTTTCATGTATTATCATTCATTTTTTATTTAAAAATAAGGAATGGACGATTCAAGGAGCCATTTTGATTACAATTATTTTTGTTATTACTTTCCCTATTTATTTGTATTGTATTTCAGATAGATTTGACATTGGTCATCTTTTCTCTTTTTATATGAGAAGGTTTGTGATACAGCCTTTGATTCTGCTTTTGATCATTCCTTTGTTTTATTATAGACAGCAAATGATGTTGAGGAATTCAGATTATTAATTTTAATTTAAGATAGCGCTCCTACGGATCGCCTCGTTGTGTTCGTTTTAATTTTTGGCTACACAGATATCACTCTTCCGGAGTGTTTTTGAGAAATTTATAAGAATGATTTTGTATAGATTAATGAATTATTCTCGTAAAAACAGCAAGTATTCTTGACCACATTACCTTAATTCATGCATAATTAAACCTAACAGGTTTTAAAGACCTGTTAGGTTTGGGTTTTTATAGCCCCGATGTTCTATGTTAATATGCAAATTCTTTAGGTTAAA
>NZ_JAPDKN010000109.1 GCF_026163565.1 Chryseobacterium sp. YIM B08800 | reverse complement strand
GGTAATCTGTTTCCAAACCATTAAAGAGCTTCTTTACTTTTATTCCGTCTGCACGGTAAACGTAATCTGTAACCTGAGCATTCTGAGTAATCTTCTTGGGTAAATTTAAAGTTATTTATTGGGAATATGGATAAGTTTTAACAAAGCTAAAGTTTATCCATTTTAAAGATTCTAAACCATTTGTATTAGTTTCTAATAATTTTTCACTAATTATAAATTTTTCATTTAAAAAGTAAACTTTACCTTGATAATTTATTTTTTCACCTTCTCTTTGGCTAATATTACATGAAAATAAATCTGCAGAAATAGGAGTAATAAAGACTTTAAATTTGATTGGTTTTTTATTTCTTCCTATTATCCATTGCTTTTCAAGATTTAAAACTTGTTTTCTGTTTTTATAAATTTTTTCTAAAAGATTATCTAATGAAGATATACTTTGATCTTCATTAAAGACAGATATTCCATTATATTTAGAGCAATCATCTACATTTTCTTTATTTATGTCCCAAAAATAAAGAGGAGCTGGTTTGGAATCTTTTTCAGATAAATCGATAATCCAAAAATATAAAGGATGCTCGTTAGGATAATTTTTATCAATTTTATCTATAGTAATTACAAAATAATTTTTTTGACCATAGCATAAAAATGTAAGTAAAAGCAATAAGATTTTAAATATTTTTTTCATTTTGCTGGATAAGATTCTTTAATAATTGTATCTATATTTTGTGTACTCAAACCATTGGGAGGATAATCCATTAAATCTCCAGATCTACTTCCTCCTTCTGGATGACTTAATCCGAAATTATGACCTAATTCATGAGAGAAATTCCCAATAGATGCATCTCGACTGTAAACTTCATAAATCATTGGTCCTAGAACTTGCGCACTGCCTGTAGCGGATGTTTTAGCAGTTGTCCAAATTGAAGCTGAGGCACGTACAGGTTTTCCTCCTTCTACTAAAGAAGATTCTATTCCATTTCTCCACGCAATAGTTGTTAATTTCGTACCATCTATCATACCTTTTTTAGCACTTGTATCATTGACTTCCATTCCTGATATGTTAATTTTAAAGGTAACATTTTCACCATCACTATTTTTATGATTTCCTGAATAGAAATTATCAGTGTCCTCTCTGGCAAAATTAATTCTAGCTTCGTTTTCAGATCTAATTCTTTCATTTTTTCTAACTATTTTGTCTCTTGCTTTGGTTTCTTTTTTAGATGCTGATGCAGATAAAATAGGAACATCCTGACTCTTTTGGGTTAAAACAACTAAATTTTTTTCTATAACATGAGATTTTTTACCATTTTGGTCAATCTGAGTATGATGTATTCCTTCAAGTCCTTCTAATTCTCTAAATGTAATAACTTTATTTTCGGCAAAGTTATAATGAGATTGAAAGCTATACTTTTCAGAAAGAGGATCTATATTAAAGAACCTTCCTACATCAGGCATGTAATTTCTCCACTTAAACGAGTAAAAGCCTGTCTCCTGTAATTCTTGTCCTTGGTACTTGTACTGATAAGCATTATCAAAACTATGAGTCTGTGCATT
>NZ_JAPDKN010000108.1 GCF_026163565.1 Chryseobacterium sp. YIM B08800 | reverse complement strand
TGGTTTGATGCATAATGCACAGACTCATAGTTTTGATAATGCTTACCAATACAAGTACAACGGGAAAGAACTCCAAGAGACCGGAATGTATGATTATGGAGCGAGATTTTATATGCCGGATATTGGGAGATGGGGCGTGGTAGATCCGTTGGCGGAAATGATGCGTCGTCATAGTCCTTATAATTATGCTTTTAATAATCCGATAAGGTTTATTGATCCAGATGGCAGAGCTCCTTTTACTGATTATACATTTAATAAAAAAACAGGAGATGTAAAACAAGTAGGAGAAACAAACAATTTACCAGATAGGATTTTGAAAACCGATAAAAAAGGAGAAGTTGTAGATAATAAAAAAGGGGAAGCAAAAGTAGAGGTAGATAATATAGCCAAAGGAATTTTAGAAGATGGTCGTAACTTAAAAACAACAGACTATATAATCGATGTTGGTGGAAAAAATCAGCCTAGTTTGAGTCAAGTGGAAGAATCAATACTTAAAATATCAAATTACGTAGGTGTAGAATTTTCGGGAGCATATTTATCAAAAGAAGATTCTGCAAATGGCAAAATTAGTAGTGTATATCTTGATGAATATGGAGCAAATGGTAAGCACAAAGAAAATACGAACTCTTCCTCATCTACTAGCATTAATTTTAACAGTTTAAAAAGACAAGGATTATTTACAAATACAGATTTCCACACACACCCAACTCTTGGATATAGTAGAAATGCGAGTACATCTTCATCGGATGCAGACAGAGATTCTGTAGCTAATTGGAAAGATGTTTATCGTAAATTTATAATTTTAACTAATCGAGGAAATGGATCAGGTGTTGAAAAAATTGATTACACAAACGACTAGCATAATATTTATGAAAAATCATTTAAGTTTAATAATTTTATTATTTTCATTATTTTGTACGGGACAACAAAATAAATCTATCTCGAAAGATATTTATACTTCAGCAATAAAAAACGCAGTTGATGATTTTCGAGAAAAATCATCATTATTAAAAAATGATAATATTTTTTCTGTTTCTTACAAAATTTTAAATTCCAATTTTATACAAATAAATATTATTGGTAATTCTAATAAGTTTTATATTGATGGGGATAAACCTATAAATCGACTGCCAACTAATTATTTAGAATTTAACAATAAAATATTTTATTGGTATGATGATAACGAAATAAAATTAAATACAAGTATTATTAGCAAATTACAAGAATATGGATTAATTGAATATAATGCTGATATTATTGAATATAGTAGAGATGATAAGAAAAAAAGTATTAGCTATTATTTTTGTACGAAAGATTTAACGAATTATAAAAAGGTAAAATCAAATTCTTTAAAAATTAAAATTCCAAAATTATCCTGTAAATAATTATTACTCTTTTGGTTTACTGGATGATTACAGTCATACAACAGAGAACGCTTATCAGTGGTAATGTATCAGAAGTGTTGGTTTGTTTATTAATCAACATTTGAAAGTAGATAATTAATAAATATCATTAAAAAAGAGTAACTATTTGGTTGCTCTTTTTTGACAGAGTAAAAGTGAAGAAGCTCTTTAATGGTTTGGGAAACAGATTACCTCGATGGCTTTCAGTATAAGTTTACCAATGCGTGGGAAGATGAATCAGGAAGCATGATAAATGATGAAATGAAATTAAGAATCATCCCAACTTCAGAAGGTTATTTTGATGCTTTAAG
>NZ_JAPDKN010000107.1 GCF_026163565.1 Chryseobacterium sp. YIM B08800 | reverse complement strand
TTTCGCGCTCACTTAAAACTCACAATTTTTATTGTGAGTTTTTTTGTTTTAATGATTTTTCTAAATTTTATCACATAGTTTCTTCTAAAATCTTTCAATAAATATTATTTAAAAATCATTGGATAGATTTTCAAAATTGTAAAAATTTTTATTAATCTTCTACAAATTTCCTTTTTGCCGCTTTCATTCCAAAATAAAACATTGTTGTAATCGAAAGCACTAAAAAGTAAAATGACCACTGCCAAGAAGCATTAGCATCGTGTAATTTACCAAAAATGGCAGGTCCAAAAGCTGCTATTAAATACCCCACTGATTGTGCCATTCCAGAAATTTTAATAGCATTGGCACTGGATTTTGTTCGTAAAGAGAAAAATAAAATTGATAAACTAAACGACAAACCATTCGACAAACCTAACAAAACAGCCGTTACATAAATCCATTCTGATTTCAGCCAGGCAAACATCAAAATGCTTGTCAACATCAATACACAAATAAAAACAATCATCACTGTCTGATCTTTCATTTTATTTGCAATAATAGGTCCTACAAAAGTGATTGGAATCATCGAAATCTGTATGACAAATAAAATCCAGCCCGGCTCATTCCCTTGCATTCCATAATCACCAAGAACAGCCGGTAACCACGAGATTAATGAATAATACACCAAAGACTGAAGCCCCATAAAAATACTGATGTTCCAGGCTTGTTTAGATTTAAACATATTAAAATCAGACTTAACAAACGGATTTCCCACTTGTTTCGATTTAGATTTATTTAGTAATAATTCTAAAACAACAACAAACAATGCCAACAATGCAATCACCAACCAAATCCCCAATGAACCACGCCATCCATAACCTGTCCATTCTCCAATACTCACGCTGTACCCTGAAGCTAAAGCAGCAGTAAGATTCATTGAAACAGCAAAAATACCAGTCATCAAACCTATCTGTTTCGGAAAATTATTTTTAATATAACCCGGCGTAATAACGTTTCCGATACAAACTCCTAAGCCAATCAATACTGATCCTATAAATAAAGTCCAGACTGAGCCAAATACCCGCATAAAAAGCCCGAAACTTAAAATAATCAATGCGTATAATAAAAATCGATTGATACTGAAACGGTGCGAAAACTTACTCACCAAAACCGAACAACTCGCAAACATCATAAGAGGAATTGAGGTAAGCATACTGCTTTGTAAATTATTTAAATGAAGCGAATTACTGATTTGATTCAGAACCGGACCTACAGAAGTAATGGGAGAACGCAAATTACTAGACACTAAAACTAAAACCAACACATTTATTATTAGCAGGATGTAAGAAAAACCCTCTTTTGTTTTATTTTTCATGATGTTTTATAAAATTAACGTTACAAAATTAGCTTGGTTATTTTATATAAATTTGCCATAATATTTATCTGAAACGACATGGTTTCTTATTGAACTTTAAAAGTTAATGAGATTACCAAGCTTAATTTTATTTTAAAAAACATAATTCCATTTTCACAATTTTTAAATTACAACAAGTAACTCTCCTAATTATTAAAGTGAAATTGTAAAATTATTTTCTATTTTTTTTATTTCAGATAAGTCAATGATAATTAACATCGTAAGGGTAATCAAGAAACAAAACTTCAATATTCACGAAAAATTATTTCAAATTTTATTTTGAATTATAAAAAAATATTCTATCTTTGCACCCACAAAAAACAAGGTAATTCTTGTTAAAAGATGACCTTTAATCGGGGCGTAGCGTAGTCCGGTCATCGCGCCTGGTTTGGGACCAG
>NZ_JAPDKN010000106.1 GCF_026163565.1 Chryseobacterium sp. YIM B08800 | reverse complement strand
GGTTCAAGGAAAACTTGAAGCTAAAGAAATAAAAGTAACTCTTACTCCAACTGCTGACTTTGTATTCGCAGAAGATTATGACCTTCCAAAATTAGAAGATATTGAAAAACACATTAAAGAGAAAAAACATCTTCCTGAAATTGCTTCTGCTAAACAAATGGAAAAAGAAGGAGTAAATGTGGGTGAATTTCAAATTAAACTTTTGCAGAAAATTGAAGAATTAACTCTCTATACAATTGAGCAAAATAAGTTGATTAAAGAACAGCAGAAGAGAATTGAAGCTTTAGAAAAACAAAAAAGATAACAATATGAAAATTAGATATTATTTATTCCTCATCATGCTAAGCTTTGGAAGCAACCTTCTTTTTGCACAGCATGAAAATGACAACTGGTTATTTGGCAATAACAAATGGAAGTTTGATAACTCATCACCAAATGGATTTACACATACAACAAACTTATCTTCTAACGCTGGGATTCAAGGTTCTATAATAAGATATGTGAGTTCTGTTATTAGTGATAAAAACACTGGTGAATTACTTTTTTATAGTGATGGATATAAAATTTACAATAAAAATGGTGTGGTTATGACAAATGGAAATAATTTATTTGGTACATCCCTTGTTTATCCATACGATTATTATGGCAATCCCTCAGATCAATCTTCGATTATAGTTCCAGTTCCAAACTCTGCATCATTATATTATGTGTTTTATATTAATGGTGACAGAGATATGAGAGATCAAGACTTTTTTTCAACACCCAATCCTACAACTAATTATGGACTGAGGTACGCTATTGTTGATATGACATTAGACGGAGGATTAGGAGCAGTAACTTCAAAAAACAATATTCTATTTAGCAACTCGACTACCAATGCCTTAACATCAACAGTGGCAAGCGATGGGAATTCTTACTGGATTGTAACTGCTAATAATGGTAATTTTTTATCTTATAAATTAGATTCTAACGGTTTGAACACAACACCTATCAGCAGTATCGCTAATAAATACGGTAACTTCTTTAAAATTTCTCCAGATGGAAAAAAATTATTAACGAGAGTAAATGCAATATCTATAGGTGGGGTATTTTTATCAAACTTTAACAATGCTACAGGAATCGTAAGTAATCAAATAAATATAGCTCCTAATTATTATTATTTTGATTCTAATAATATACCTAATAGTGCAGAGTTTTCTTCTGATAGCAATATAATATATTTTACAGCCGGAGAAAGTTTCCTTTGTTGCGGCGTACAAAAGTCAGGAATAATTATGTATAACATTTCTACAGCAGCATTAATTGGCTATAATAATTCTACACAAAGCTATACTTATCCTTTAGAATCTGGGAGTCGCACAGCAAGTATGCAAAGATCATTTGATGGAAAGATTTATTTAATACAAAACACCAAAGCTATTGACACTAACGGATATGGATATAGAATAGTAAGTTTTGGTTATACTCCCAATAATACCGGATCTTCTATCTCATACAATTGGAGTGTTATCAATAATCCAAACATATGGAATCCATCTATCAATCCGCTAAGTTATATAACACCTCAACAAGGAACAAAAAATGGTTTTTCATTTCCTCAACTAATACCTAGTTTAAATTCTTGCCCCGATAATCAAAATATAGATTATCCAGTAATAACTTCTCAAAATTTCCAAGCAGGTCAATCAATTACTGCTTCATCTACAATTAATGATGGTTTAACGGTTAATTATAAAGCAGGGAATAACGTAACTTTACTTCCCGGGTTTTATGTTAGAGCAACAGAAAATAGTTTATTTCATGCTTACATAGGGCGATGCGATGGGATTATCACAAACTTTGCTAGAAATAGTAATACATCTATAAATAATATTTTTAAAGAAACTAAAGTTCAGACTTCTGATCTTAAAATCTCACCCAATCCAGCTTCCACATTTATCAATATAGATTCAGGAAATGAAAAAATAAATTCTTGGGAATTGCTTGACATTTCAGGAAGAAGTATTCTAAAAGGAAGCTCTAATAAGGTAAATGTTCAGGGGTTACCTAAAACAACTTACTTATTAAATATTAATATCAGCAACAAAACAATTACTAAAAAGGTCATCGTAAAGTAAAAACATCAAAGGCTCAACAATATTTGAGCCTTTTAATTCTAAAAAATATTATTTATAAAATTAAACTTTTGCAAAAATTGAAAAAATTAGTTTTATAGAATAAAAAATTAAAATTAATAAAAAATAAAATTTAATACTATGAAAAAAATCTTA
>NZ_JAPDKN010000105.1 GCF_026163565.1 Chryseobacterium sp. YIM B08800 | reverse complement strand
GCCCTTACTCTTTTTTATTATTACTTTTTTAAACAGGCTCTAAGTCTGTGTTATTTAAAATATCAAACGTGGTAAACGTTTTTGTCTATAATTATAAAAGGTAAGCGTCTTTGCGATTACCTTTTTTTATTTGGTAATTGATTGAAAAAATGCTTTTTACTGGCAAATAATTCTTCAAAAAACCTTAATTTGACCCGTTTCAACGGTTAAATAAACTGATTTAGCAAAACGCATCTAATAAAAAAGCTTTACTTTTGCAAAAATTTTCAGTATGTCGAAAAATTTAGTAATCGTTGAGTCCCCCGCAAAAGCAAAAACTATTCAAAAATATTTAGGAACGGATTTCGAAGTAAAATCTAGTTTCGGACACATCCGAGATCTTCCTAAAAAAGGAATGGGGATTGACTTGGAGACCTTCAGCCCGGATTACGAAGTTTCTGCCGACAAAAAGAAATTGGTAACAGAATTAAAGTCTGCCGTAAAGAAAGCCGAAATGGTTTGGCTTGCTTCCGATGAAGACCGTGAAGGAGAGGCTATTGCTTGGCATTTGGCAGATGAATTAAAACTGAAACCCGAAAACAGAAAAAGAATTGTTTTCCACGAGATTACTAAAAACGCGATTCTTAAAGCAATTGAAAACCCACGAGATATTGATCAGAATTTAGTCAACGCTCAACAGGCGAGAAGGGTTTTAGACAGAATTGTAGGTTTCGAAATGTCTCCGGTACTTTGGAAAAAAGTAAAACCAGGTCTTTCTGCAGGTAGAGTACAATCGGTTGCTGTACGATTGGTGGTTGAAAGAGAAAAAGAAATCCGTGAGTTTACTCCAAAGGCAAGCTTTAAACTAGACGGTATTTTCTTAAATAAAGCAATGCAGGAAATCGCTGCAAAACTTAAAAAAGATTTCGAAAAAGAAGAAGAAGCCGAAAAATTCTTAGAACTTGCAAAAACGGTTGAGTTTAAAGTTTTAAATGTAGAAACAAAACCGGGAAGCCGTTCTGCATCTGCACCGTTTACAACTTCTACGCTTCAGCAGGAAGCTTCTTCAAGGTTAGGTTATAATGTAACCAACACGATGCGTCTCGCACAAAGACTTTATGAAGAAGGATTTATTACCTATATGAGAACCGACTCGGTAAACCTTTCTCAGGAAGCTATTGAAGGAGCGAAAAAGCAAATTATATCAGAATACGGAGCAGAATATTCTTCTCCGAGAAATTATACTACAAAGTCTTCATCGGCTCAGGAAGCTCACGAAGCGATCCGTCCGACAGATTTTTCTGTAAAATCAATTGCAGATGTGCAGTTAAGCAAATTGTACCAGTTGATTTACAGAAGAACATTGGCTTCTCAAATGGCAAATGCTAAAATTGAGAAAACGGTTATCGAAATTGGTAATGCCAAACTTCCGCAGCATTTCGAAGCTCAAGGTGAAGTTATTATTTTTGACGGTTTCCTTAAAGCATACGGAATTGTAAAAACAGAAGATGATGATGAGGAAAACAACGAAAAGTTGTTGCCAAAAGTAACCGTTGGTGAAGTTTTAAGCTATAAAAAAATTACGGCACAGGAAAAGTTTACAAGACCGAGTGCAAGATATACAGAAGCCGGATTGGTAAGAAAACTGGAAGAA
The DNA here is from genome assembly GCF_026163565.1 of Chryseobacterium sp. YIM B08800. Lineage (GTDB taxonomy): Bacteria > Bacteroidota > Bacteroidia > Flavobacteriales > Weeksellaceae > Chryseobacterium. Next base: position 1,349 of record NZ_JAPDKN010000105.1, on the reverse strand, counting down.
TTGGGAATTGGTCGTCCATCGACTTATGCTCCAACCATTCAGACGATTCAGAACCGTGAATATGTAGATAAAAGAGAAATTGAACCCCACACTCGTGAAGTAGTGAAGATTTCTTTAGCCAATGATAAAATAAAAAAAGAAGTTCTTGACGAAAAATTCGGGGGCGACAAAAATAAATTTGTTCCAACAGATATTGGTGAGGTTGTCAATGATTTCCTTACTAATAATTTCACAGAAATTCTTGATTATGGCTTCACAGCAAGAGTAGAAGAAAGTTTCGATGAAATTGCGAGCGGTGCTCAGAAGTGGAAAGAAATGATGACTGATTTCTATTCTAAATTTCACCCGAGAATTGCTGATGTGGAAGAAAATGCAGACCGTGCAAATGGTGAAAGATTATTAGGCGTCGATCCGAAAACCGGCAAAAATGTATATGCAAGAATAGGAAGATTTGGTGCTATGATTCAGATTGGGGAAACCGAAGATGAAGAAAAGCCAACTTTCGCATCATTAATGTCCGGACAAAATATTGCAACCATTACTTTTGAAGATGCTTTAGAGTTGTTTAAACTTCCTTTTGATCTGAATGAAGTTGATGGACAAACAGTTTCTGTAGGAGTAGGAAGATTCGGACCTTATGTGAAATGGGGCGAAACCTACATCAGTATTCCTAAAGGTGAAGATCCGCTTTCTGTAGACCAAAAACGTGCAGAAGAAATTATTGCTGAAAAGAAAGTAGCCGATGCACCAATTGCATCTTATAAAGGTGAACCAATTACTAAAGGAACAGGCAGATTTGGTCCTTTCATTAAATATCAAAGTATTTTCATCAATGTTCCGAAAAGATATAACTTTGAAAACCTTTCTCAAAGCGATATCAACGAGTTGGTAGAAGCTAAACTGGAGAAAGAAGCCAACCGCTACATTCAACAGTGGGAAGCTGAAAAAATCTCCATTGAAAATGCAAGATGGGGTCCTATCGTAAAACATGGAAAGAATATTTATAAAATTCCTAAGAAAAAAGACGATACCAAATACGAAAGCGACGAACTGAAAGACGTTTCTCTTGATGAGGTTAAAAAATGGATTACTGCACAAGATCCGAAAGCTTTTGCTGAGAAAAAGAAACCTGCAGCGAAAAAGCCAGCCGCAAAAAAAGCGACTACTGCTAAGAAAACGGTTGCTAAAAAACCGGCAACGAAGAAATAATTAGTTTTAATAAAATAGAAAGCACAGATTTTTGGTCCGTGCTTTTTTATTGCTCTCCGAAGTCTCCTGACTTCGGAGTTTTCTTGTTTGTGCCGCAAAGTCGGGAGACTTTGCCTTTACTTTGGATTCTATAAAAAAGA
>NZ_JAPDKN010000104.1 GCF_026163565.1 Chryseobacterium sp. YIM B08800 | reverse complement strand
GGGTGGAAGACAGCTTCAAAGTCTGAAAACAAAGAATAAAGTAACGAAAATTAATACGCAGAATCTTATTCAAGGAGCGTATCTGATTGTGATAAAAGCTGATACTGAGAAAACAGCGAATGCTAAATTGATTAAAAAATAAACATGATGAAAAAAATAATATTATTCTATTCAATTTTTATTGCTAACTGTCTAATCGCTCAAAGCACAGGAGATGAAAATAAAAATATACCCAATATAATTCCGCCTTCACCGTCGGTTAATAGTTTAATGAAGTTTGAAGAAGTTCCTGTAAGCAATTATACAGGAATTCCAGATATAACAATACCCATAAAAAGTTTGAATACAGGACTTAATAATGTTCCTTTAAATTTACAATTAAAGTACCATGTAAATAATGCCAAGTCAGATTCAAAAGCAACTGAAGTAGGATTAGGCTGGAGTTTGATGGCCGGAGGAACAATTTCCCGAACTGTTATGGATATTCCAGACGAGAAAATAATCTCATATTCGTCAGGTAGCTCAAATAAAAAAATAGGTATTTATTTTGACGAAAATACAAATGTTCATAATTATAAAAACTATTTTGGAAGTATAATTGATAATCCCGGCAACTTTACCCATACAGAAAAAAGTATTTTTGAAGCACATTACAAAAACAGATACGATACAAAGTATGATCTTTATCAATATAACTTCTTAAATTATACAGGACGTTTTATTATAAAAAAAATAAACGGACAATTGCAGGTTGTAAAATTAGATAAGAACAACCTTAAAATTACTGTTACTGCACCTACAGATTTTGAGCCCATCTCTTTTGATATTATTGACGAATTAGGAAACATCTTTGTTTTTGATGTCATTGAAACATCTAAAAACACTTCTCTAAATGATGGTTTAGGCTTAGAGGGATATACTTTTACTAGTTATTCAGAGATGAATTATATGTATAATAGCGCTTTTCATTTGAGTAAAATCAAAAATAATGATAACACTATTAAGGTAAACCTTACATATGATGCACAACCCGTTGTAACAGTTTCAACCGAGTCTACTAAAAATAATAATGCAATCTATTTTGATGCGGGTAGTGCTCTAAGATCAATTATTAGGGAAAACAGCAGTTATCTTCCTAAAATCGACGAAACGATAGGAAGTACAACAATTTCAAATACACGAAAAATAAAAGAAATTAATCTATTAGGACAAGGAAGTATTTTATTTGATTATGAATATGGAAGAGAAGATACTAATTATGGGAGTGATCTTTCATCGCTTTCAAAGTTAAGAAGTATTGTTATAAAAGGTACAGATAATAAGTATGATGAAAAATTTAACTTCATATACGCTTATAAAAATTCAGGTGTATATAAAAGACTTTTTTTAACATCCATAGAAAAACTTAATAAAGATAATGACACATATGTTCGTGATCAAATTTATAATTTAGACTATTATGGATTAACCGGAATCAGCTTTCCGCTTGTAGCAGATGACGACAGCTTTTACAAATGTTCAAAAGAATACTCTTATGGCTGTTCTAATATTGAGTTACTAAAAGCAATAACCTATCCTACTAAAGGTAAGTCTGAATTTATTTATGAAACAGGAACTTATTCTTACATACCTAAAAACACAGCTTTCAGTCCTTCGGATGGTGCTGAATTGCTGACTAATTATGATGAAAATCAGTTGAATTGGGACGATGCGAATAATATGACGGTATTTACTAAATTCAGTGATGAGAAAAAATTTGCTTTTACAATTACTGAATTGAGCTCTATTAGAATGCAATTAGAAACAGTCTCTATAAATCAATATGGTTTCAGATTTAGAGTTTTGAAAAAAGAAGGCGTTAACTACACTCCTGTTGCTAGCTTTGATACTTCTTTATTAGACGCAAACGAACCTATACCTACTGTATATGAATATACTTTTCCTGCTGGTGAATATTATTTGGAGCTAGATAATCTACAAATTGGTATTGGTAACCCAACATTTAACGCAAGTTTTAATATTTTCTACAAAGTTCGAAATACAAATAACCTTAAATATTTATTTGATTTTAGAAATGTACGTATCAAAAATATAAACTATTATACCGACCAAACAGGAATACCAAGCAGAACGATTAATTTTGGGTACAATGACCTTCTAGATTCGAAAAGAAGTACAGGAGCTTTAGTTTTTCCGAAACCATTGTATAGATACAGTTATCCTTACAAAGCAACACTCGAGTACCAATGCAATCCTGATCCTACTCATCCATGCAAAACCGTATTTAGTGCGGATATTGTTTACAATTCTTCCAGAAACTTTCTACCTATACAAAAAACCAAAGGTGGAGATATAGGATATCAGTTTGTGAGCGTAAACGAAACAGGCAAAGGAAAGACAGTTTATCAATATACTTCACCGATAGATAAGCCTAATTTATATACTCCTTCGCTTTTACCTCCATTTAATAGCGTTGCCAACTATGATTATATGAGGGGAAATTTATTAAATAAAAAAGTATATAGTGAAAACAACAGATTATTATCTGAAGATAAACTCACCTATCAATATAATGATTATGAAATTTCGACAGGAGCCTTTGTGAATCTAAAAGAAGATGCAATAGATGGATATTACTTACATGGTGGAAAATATGAAACGTATGAAAATTTTTCATTAATAACAGGAAAAAATGCTTTTGATTTTATGACTTTAGTATTTCAAAAGGAGCATATAGGTACTGCAAATTTAATTGAAGAACAGTCGACAATGTTTTATGATAATCAACGTTCTGTTACTCAATCTACTCTAAATGGGTATAACTCCCGAGATTATCTTATTAAAAAATCCCAGACTCTTTCTGATGGTACTATAGTTGAAACCAACTACAGTTATGCGCATGAAAAAGGAAATACAAGATTAATTAACGCTAATATAATTGCTGCTCCTTTAGAGACTTCTGTTGTTAAAAAACAAAATAGTGCTGATTTGGGGAAAATAATTTTAAAGGCAGAGACAAAATACGATGACCTGTCTCATTTATTTCCAACATCAATGGTCTCATATGATTTCAATAATATTGCTCAAACTGAGGTCACTTACAATGAATATGATATCAATGGAAATATTTTACAATACACAACAAAAGATGGCATGGCAATTTCCATTATTTGGGGTTACAATTCTACTCAGCCTATTGCTAAAATAGTTGGTGTTTCTTATTCTGTAGCAAGCGGATTGGCAACAGATATCATCTCTGCTTCCAACACAGATGTTTCACAAGGAACTACTATTTCCGAGGAAAATTTAATCAACAAATTAGATGCATTCAGAAAAGAGTCTGCATTACAAAATGCTCAGATTACTACTTACACTTATGATCCTTTGATTGGAGTAACAAGCATTACTCCGCCTTCAGGAATCAGAGAGATTTATAAATACGATTCTGCCAACAGGTTAGAAAGTATCAAAGATATTAACGGCAAACTGTTAAAAGAATTCAAGTACAACTACAAACCATAAAACATAAATATGA
>NZ_JAPDKN010000103.1 GCF_026163565.1 Chryseobacterium sp. YIM B08800 | reverse complement strand
TACGGCTTCAAAAACAGCAGAAACGGTTCAGTATTTCGATGGTTTAGGTAGACCTAAACAAGTCGTTAATATCAAAGCATCCCCACTTGGAAATGATGTGGTTACTCCGATTATTTATGATGGATTTGGAAGACAAACAAGAGATTATCTGCCTGTTCCTCAACTATCGACAAGCAATGGGGCAATATATACTCAAGCTTCAGGATTGATAGATTTTCCCGTAGGAGATCCTGCAAGTACCTATACCAACGAGAAGGCATTTGCTGAAAAGCAATTGGAAAACTCTCCTTTAGACAGAATTCAGCAGCAGATTCAGGTGGGAAATGACTGGGCAAGTAAGCCTGTAAAATTCGATTATGGTACAAATATACAGCAAGATCAGGTTCGAATGTTATTAACAAACACTACATGGTCTAACAACAGTACCTTATCCACCGTGCGAATTGCCTATGATTTTAATTATGCACCAGGAAAGCTGTATAAAAATACAGTTACAGATGAAGACGGTAATAAAACGATAGAATTTAAAAACGGGCAGGGACAAATTATATTAGTAAGAAAAGTACTTAGCTCAACAGAAAATGCTGATACCTATTACGTATATAATGAATATAATCAATTAGCTTTTGTTATCTCACCAAAAGCTTCGATTGATTTTTTGGAGGGAGCAGGAAGTGATGATGAAATACCAAATGATATTTTAAACGACCTTTGCTATCAATACAAATATGATGGCAGAAATCGATTAGTAGAAAAAAAGCTTCCTGGGAAAGACTGGGAGTATATGGTATATGATAAAGCAGACCGTCTAATCTTTACTCAGGATGCTAATTTGAGACAACAAGGAAAATGGCTGTTTTCTAAATATGATCAATTTGGAAGAGTCATTTATACAGGAATTATTTTGGCTGCCACGAGAGCATCTTTACAAAATACAGCCAATAATTATATTGTAACTGATTCAAGAAGTTTAACAGGTTTTACCAAAAACGGAATACAAGTATATTATACCAATGTTTTGTTTAATGAAATACAAACATTATTATCGGTTAATTATTACGACACCTATCCAGCAGGAACTCCCGCAATCCCTACTCAAATTTTAGGACAGGATATTCTTTCGCAAGACTCACAGAATTCAAATACC
>NZ_JAPDKN010000102.1 GCF_026163565.1 Chryseobacterium sp. YIM B08800 | reverse complement strand
ACCAAAAACGGAATACAAGTATATTATACCAATGTTTTGTTTAATGAAATACAAACATTATTATCGGTTAATTATTACGACACCTATCCAGCAGGAACTCCCGCAATCCCTACTCAAATTTTAGGACAGGATATTCTTTCGCAAGACTCACAGAATTCAAATACCAGTACCAAAAGTTTACCAGTGGCTTCTTATGTGAAAAATATTGAAAACGACAAATGGACTCAAAATTATACATGGTACGATACTAAAGGAAGAGCAATCGGAACACATTCTATTAATCATTTAGGAGGTTATACGAAAACAGAATCTGAGCTTGATTTTTCGGGGACTCCAAAGATGGCTATTACCAGACACAAAAGATTGGATAGTGATACCGAAAGAGTGATTACCGAAAACTTTACTTATGATCATCAAAACAGATTATTAACCCATACTCATCAAGTTGATAATAATCCTGTGGAATATCTAGCTCAGAATAAGTACAATGAACTTTCACAGTTAGAATATAAAAAAGTGGGTGGAACGAGCTTAAACTCGCCATTGCAGCAGGTAGATTACAAATACAACATCCGAGGCTGGATGACACAGATCAACAATCCTGCTGATTTAAGCGGTGGAGATTTGTTTGGTTATAAAATCAAATATAATCAGGTAGAAGGTGAGCAGACTCCTAATAATGATTTTACAAATCTTCAGGTAAAACCTAAATACAACGGTAACATTGCAGAAGTAGACTGGAAAACCAGTACAACAACAGGAGATAATTTAAGAAGATATGGTTATGTTTATGATGGCTTAAACAGATTATTAGCAGGTTTTTACCAGAAGGACACCAATCCAACTGCGAAAGAGTACTTTGAGAAACTGGACTATGATCTTAACGGAAATATCACCAATCTGAAAAGATCGGAAGGAATATTAGGAGGAAGTTCCACTGCAATGACAATTGACAACCTTAACTATAATTACACAGGAAACAGGTTGAATTCAGTTACCGATATTTCGGGGCAATACAGTGGTTATCCCGATACTTCAGGAAATACAATTAATTATGACCTTAATGGAAATATGAAGAATCATATTGATAAAGGAATCTTGCAAATTGATTACAGTTTTCTGAATCTTCCCAATTATATTATGTTCAATGAAGGACTTTCAACAAGAACAGGGATTATCAGAAATAATCTCACGTATATCTATCGCGCTGATGGTACTAAATTAAAAAAAATCTATAAGTATGCTCCATATGATCCTTTTGGAACGGCTCAACAATTAGAAACAATAGAAACAGATTATCTTGACAGTTTTCAGTATGAAGGAAAATATGTAAGTTCGGGAGGTCCAAAAGGTGGAGGTTTCATATTTGTTACTTCATTACAATTTGTGCCAACCTCAGAAGGATATTTTGATTTTGTGAAAAATAAGTATATTTACAATTACAGCGACCACTTAGGAAATACGAGATTAAGTTATTTCCATAATGGAAGCAGCATAGAAGTTCTAGAAGAAAATAATTATTATCCTTTTGGGTTGAAACATGAAGGGTATAATGCATTGGCTGGAAACCCAAGTTATAATTATAAATATAATGGAAAGGAACTCCAAGAATCTGGAATGTATGATTACGGCGCAAGATTTTATATGCCGGATATTGGTAGATGGGGTGTCGTGGATCCATTGGCGGAGAGAGACCGAAGATGGAGTCCATACAGATATGCATACAATAACCCTCTTCGTTTTATTGATCCTGATGGTTTATGGGAAATAGAAATTAAGGAGAGAGAGATCATGAAAAAAGGTAAAGGAACAGGTAAGATGGAAAACTATATTAGTTTTGTTGCTCAAGAAGGAGACAATATAAATACTTTAGCTGAGCAAACAGGATTAGACTTAGACCAACTTACAAAAGGTCTTGAAGGAGTAGAAATAAAAGAAGGTACAAGTTTAGATAAATTAGGAATTGAAAAAGTTGATAAGATGATTGGAACAATTAATAAGTACATAAGTGATCAACGTTTGGCATGGGATTCCAATTGTTGGGGAACATCTATTTCTATGGGAAGAAAAGGAAATGTAGATTTTAACGTTGATAAAAAAAATACGGGCATAATTCCAGATGCATACAGAGCTGATGAAATCTTACAGAGTGAATTTAAACAAACTAATAAACCTTCTTTTGGAGATGTAAGAAGATATGCCTATCCAAACGGAAGTGAGGATGTAGATAAAGGAAATAAGGCTGGAGGAACATCTCATTATGCTACTTTTCTATTGCAAAACGGTGCAGGTACAGTTTATATTTTTAGTAAAAATGGTGCTGGTGAAAAGGGTTTATGGCATGCTGGATCTGAGCAAAAAGTTGTAGGAGATGGTTATGGACCTCCTACACCTATAGGAACAGGTAGTCCTAATTACAAGAAGAAGTAGTTTTCGACACAATTATAATTGCATTATTATGAAATTTAAAATAATATTCTTAGTGTTATTCATTTCTATGTTAACATCTGCGCAAATTGAAAATCTATCCAAGTTCAGAACTGATAAGTATGAAGATGATTTGACTATATTTAAAATCAAAGGAAAAAAATATAAGACTGATTTTAAAAAAAGATTTGTAACAGATAATTCAACCATTTTTGAAAATAAATCAGATGATATTATTCATTTTATGATTTTTGATAAAAGATATTTATTCGTCGGTTATTTTAATAATACAATTCAGCAACAAATGTCGAGTAGAGGATATGAAATTCGAGATTTGGATAAGTTAATTGTTGTTGATTTAGAAATCCCTTCAAATAAGTGGACATATCAGTTTAATGGTAAAACAACGATGGGTCATATAACAGGTTTTAATCCTAAAGATGGAGATATTGTTTACAATACCCATGTAAAGCCTTTACAAGATAAGTAATCTTCCTAACTAGCAGATAAAAAAACCTCGTAACTTGCGAGGTTTTTATCAATACAAGTACAACGGTAAAGAACTCCAAGAGACCCCCTCGCTCCCGCACGATTGTATCGTGTGGCAGATAAATAATAACCCTCGCAAAATTGCGAGGGTTCTTTTTTTATATACCTTGTAAAACGTTTGCAAGATTGTCCTTTACCCGCTGCGCATTCTATGACAAAAAGCAAATAAAAACCGTTAAAATTTAAGA
>NZ_JAPDKN010000101.1 GCF_026163565.1 Chryseobacterium sp. YIM B08800 | reverse complement strand
AGCCCTTACTCTTTTTTATTATTCTTTTTTAAACAGGCTCTAAATCTTAATGGTTTAAAATTCACTTTTTCGACATAAAAATGAAACTTCAGAAATTATTTTGAAGTTTTTTTATTTTTAGTGTAATATTTTTCAATTTCAGATTGTCTTACCTATAGAACGAAACTTATGACTCAAGAAACTTTTAAGAATACGGTATTTATTCTCAGAGATGAGATGTTCCGTTTTGCAAAAAGGTTTGTTATGAGTAGCGATGAAGCTGAAGATGTAGTACAAGATTTGATGATTAAATTCTGGCAGAAAAAAGATGAACTGGTGCAGTTCGGAAATTTTAAATCCTATGCTTTAAAATCTGTAAGAAATGAATGTCTCAATCGATTGAAACATCACGATGTGAAATTAGGTTTCGCAGATATGCAGCTTCACCGTTCGGAACTCTATAGTATGGATGTGAATAATCTGAAAGACCAGATCATAGGTTTTATCAACCAGCTTCCGGAGAAACAGAAAACGGTGATTCACCTGAAAGATGTAGAAGAGTATGAAGTGTCTGAAATTTCTGAAATATTGGAAATGGAAGAAAACGCAGTAAGAGTAAATCTGATGCGCGCAAGACAAAAAGTAAAAGAACAAATCTCACAATTGATGAGCTATGAGCAACGACAAATTTCAAGATAAATATAACGAAGTCTTCCAAAGTTTAAAGGAAGAAAAAATGAATTGGGATTTTGAAGATTTTCTTCAGAAAGCAGAAGGAAATGATATTTCTGCCGTTGAAGCACCAATAATTCCTATTCAAAGTAAAAAGCCTTCGCTTCCAAAATGGTTTTGGATGGCTGCAAGTGCAGTGATACTTTTAAGTGTTGGTTTTTTATTTAACTATAATCAGAACGGAGAGGTTGCAGATCAGGCAAAATTGGTTGAAAACGAAATTCAGAAACAGAAAAATGATTTTATTAACGAAAATCATAATCCCAATTCGCAGGTTGCCGTTCATATTACCGATTCTGTTTCGGGACCAAAGCAAGATTCAATTTTTGTAGAAAATTCAATTGCTGAAAAAGATGTTTTAGATGAAATTCTCTCTAAAAAAAGTAGAATTAAAAAAGAATCTAAACCGAGATATGTTTACAATTCAGTATTGAAAAATCAAACATTAAAAGATTCCACAGGATATAAAGATTCTTATGTTATCGTCAACGGAAAGCGTATCGAAAACATGGAAGAAGCTATCAATATAACAAAATTTTCATTCCAGGTTGTAGCCAACAATGTCAATCAGGCATTGGCTCCGAAAGTGATGGATAACGTAGATTATTAACAACAGATTATGCAACTGATCAGGCTTATAATCAATTAAATTTAAACTGAACTCATGAAAAAATTATTAATTATATGTACTCTTGTGCTGTCTCATTTCTTTAATGTGTACGGACAGAAAAATAAATTGAACCAACTTTTTGATAAATATCAGGATGTTGAAGGGGTAACTTCTATTAAGATTGCTAAACCAATGTTTGGAATGCTTAGTAATTTAAATATTGCAGATGCAGAATTAGACCAAATTAAACCTTTGCTTTCAAAGATTGATGGGCTTAAAGTTTTGATTACAGAAGGAACAAGAGGTGAGCTTGCCAATGTAAACAAAGAAATTTCATCGTATCTAAATAATTTGAATTACAATGAAATTATGTCTGTGAAAAACGGAGGAAGCAGAATTAAATTTCTTTCAGCAGAAACAAAAAGTGACGGAACGCTAGATGATATGCTTTTAAGTATTGATAGTGGTGGTGGAGAAAATATTCTGGTAATGCTTGATGGAAAGCTTTCTATGGATGATGTGAATAAAATTATTAATTCCAGCGAAACAAAAACTACTACAACAAGAACTTCGGTAACCAACAGCTTTGCATCAGAGAATACATCTTCTTATCTTAACGGAGAAAACAGAAATGTGGGACAATTTTCAGGAATCGATGTAAGTACAGGAGTAAAAGTGATTTTTACACAAGAAAGTAATACAAGTGTAAAGGTTTTTGCGGATGCCGATAAACTTACTAATGTGATTACAAAAGTTGAAAATGGTGTTTTGAAGGTTTATATTGATAATAAAGGAACAAAAAATTTAAGATTTAAAAATCTAAGCATCAATGTTTCTTCCCCAAAAATGGAAAGAATTAAGGCTTCTTCAGGCTCCAATTTTACAATAGTGAATCAAATTAGTGGAAAAGAGATGACTTTGGATGCATCTTCTGGATCTGCGGTTGTTGGAAAATTTCAAATTTCTGGAACATCAAATCTTGAGGCAAGTTCTGGTTCGAATATAAAAGCTTCCATCAGTTCAGATAAAGTTTTAGTAAAAAGTTCAAGCGGTTCAAGCGTAACTTTAGAAGGAAATGCTGAATACATAGCAATCGACGCAAGCAGCGGAGCTTCATGCAAAACCGATCAGCTAAGAGCTAATGTTGGGGTTGTAGAATCTACGTCCGGAAGTAGTGCTTCTGTAAATGCCAAAGATAAATTGACCGTAAAAGCTTCTTCTGCAGGATCTGTACGATATAAAGGAAATCCAAGAATTGATTCAAATATTAGCAAATCATCTGCAGCAAGTCTAAGTCAAATCAACTAAAAATCGTTAGCCATGAAAATCTTAAAAAATATTTTTCTCGTTTGTTGTGCTTTATTCTTGCTACAATCTTGTATTGTTTCGAGCAAACCAAATATCGATTTTTTCTCAAAATCAAAGTATGATTCCGAGGATGCGCAATTTGCAAGTTTTAATGTGCCGTTGTTTTTAGCGAAACCTTATATCAAAAAAGCGTTGAGAGAAGAAGGAGAAAGTGAAGCTGCCATTGCAATGGTAAAGAAAGTTTCAAAAATAAAAATGATGACTGTTGCCAACGGAAGCGAAAAAATGTTGAAAGATTATGCCAATTATCTTAAAGATAATAATTACGAAGATTGGGCAACCATAAAACATGATGGCGATAATGTAAACATCAGAGTAAAACAAAAAGGTGAGACAATCAATAATATGCTGATTACCGTAAATTCAAAAAAAGACATGGTGTTTTTAGATGTTAAAGGCAACTTTACGGCAGATGATATTTCTAAAATGATCAACATTGCATCAGATAAGTAACTTCATATTTAACCATATTTAATTTTGTAAAGTCACTGTTTTAGGTGACTTTTTTCGATTTATATCATGTATTATTAAGTTTTATTTAAACTATTTAAAAGCATTTTCATATTCCAGCAAAAAGACTTAATTTTGCAAGAAAGTAAAGATGTCTATTCATAACAAAATTGTAGAGACAGCCATCACTTTCGATGACGTGCTTCTAGTCCCTGCTTATTCTGAAGTTTTACCTAACCAGGTTTCATTAAAATCAAGACTTACCGATAAAATTACGCTTAATGTTCCGATTGTTTCCGCAGCAATGGATACCGTTACAGAGGCTGATTTGGCGATTGCTTTGGCAAGAGTTGGTGGTTTGGGTTTTATTCATAAAAATATGACGATTGCCGAACAGGCTGCTCAGGTAAACAGAGTAAAACGTTCTGAAAACGGAATGATCTCTGATCCTGTAACGCTTTCTAAAGATCATACTTTGGCTGAAGCTAAAGAAACGATGGCAAAATATAAAATTTCTGGTCTTCCGGTTGTAGATGCAGAAAATACTTTGATCGGAATTATCACCAACAGAGATGTAAAATATCAGGAAAATCTTGATATGAAAGTGGAAGAGATCATGACGAAAGAAAATCTGATCACTTCTGATAAAAACACCAACTTAGAGAAAGCGAAAGAAATTTTACTGAAAGGTCGTGTTGAAAAACTTCCGATTGTAGACGAAAACAATAAATTGGTAGGTTTAATTACGATTAAAGATATCGATAATCAATTGGAATATCCGAATGCCAACAAAGACGAAAACGGTCGTTTGATCGTTGGAGCTGGAGTTGGAGTAGGTGAAGATACTTTAGACAGAATTGAAGCTTTAGTAAAAGCCGGAGTTGATATTATCGGGATTGATTCTGCTCACGGACATTCTAAAGGAGTGTTAGATAAAATCTCAGAAATCAGAAGCAAATATCCGGATTTAGATATCGTTGGTGGAAACATTGTAACCGCTGAAGCTGCTGAAGATTTAATTAAAGCTGGAGCAAATGTTCTGAAAGTAGGTGTTGGTCCTGGTTCTATCTGTACAACAAGAGTTGTTGCGGGAGTTGGAGTTCCTCAATTGTCTGCTATTTACAACGTTTACGAATATGCTAAAACTAAAAATGTTGCGGTAATTGCTGATGGTGGAATTAAACTTTCAGGAGATATCGTGAAAGCAATTGCAAGTGGAGCAGGAGCGGTAATGTTGGGATCTCTTTTAGCTGGAACTGATGAAGCTCCGGGTGAAGAAATTATTTTCCAAGGTAGAAAATTTAAAACTTACCAAGGTATGGGAAGTCTTTCTGCAATGAAAAGAGGTGGTAAAGAAAGATATTTCCAAAGTGAGGCTAAAAAATTCGTTCCTGAAGGAATTGAAGGAAGAGTTCCAAGTAAAGGTAAATTGGAAGATGTTATTTTCCAATTAACAGGAGGTCTTAGAGCAGGAATGGGATATTGTGGTGCTAAAGATGTTGAAGCTTTACAAACTGAAACTAAAATGGTAATGATTACAGGAAGCGGTTTGAAGGAATCTCACCCACATGATGTGATTATCACTCAGGAAGCTCCGAATTATTCTTTATAATAAATTAAGATATACATAAAATACCTCCGAGAATTCGGAGGTATTTTTTTGAACCAAAAATTAAATATGAAAAGAGCCAGTGAAAATTGATGCATTCATCATTGAGCTTTTTGGCTCTCCGAATACAAAATTTTTCATCATTTGTGTTTTAAATTATCATTGTGTTTTCTTTTTTAGTATTTACCCGAGAGCCTTTTTATAGGCTCATCGAGTAAAAACAATCTAATTTTTTTCATCACTGAGTTTTCACCTCTATTGAAATCAGATTTTCATTCTTTGTGTTTTCTTTTTTTTTAGTATTGACCCGAGAGCCTTTTTATAGGCTCATCGAGTAAAAACAATCTAAATTTTTTCATCACTGAGTTTTCACCTCTATTGAAATCAGATTTTCATTCTTTGTGTTTTCTTTTTTTTTAGTATTTACCCGAGAGCCTTTTTATAGGCTCATCGAATAAATACAATCTAATTTTTTTTTCATCACTGAG
>NZ_JAPDKN010000100.1:0-2500 GCF_026163565.1 Chryseobacterium sp. YIM B08800 | reverse complement strand
GATTTCTTTCCTAATATTATATTAGTTCAGTATTTTTTGATAAACTTGCGTCTATCGATATTTTTAAACTCCGCACTCGAAAGTGCTCGGTTATCTCTTTGTGATATCTTTACCGTTAATGTCAATGATCTTTACTCTATTTCTGATCTAATTCGCAAAATATTGTTTTTGGCTCTATTTGCTTTTTTAAAATTAAACCTTCAATGATGGTGGAGAATAAGGGAGTCGAACCCTTGACCTCCTGCGTGCAAGGCAGGCGCTCTAGCCAGCTGAGCTAATTCCCCCTCTAGTAGACTAAGAGACTCAAGATGCTAGATTCAAGACTTTTTAATTGTCAGTCTTGGCTCTTGGCTCTTTCATCTTCCCGTCTTTTCAATTAGTAGTCTCGGGCAGGCTCGAACTGCCGACCTCTACATTATCAGTGTAGCGCTCTAACCAGCTGAGCTACGAGACTGTCTTTTAAGACTAACAGATCCTAGATGCTAGATACAAGACTTTTGCATTCGTCTTGGTTCTTGGCTCTCGGCTCTTGTATCTCTATCCCTATACTAATTTCTAGTGGGTTTGTATTTTATATTATATATCAACCAAATAAAAAACTAAAGCTTCGCTTTAAGTAAGTACTTTGTATCTTGCGATACTAATTTTGTTTATCGTCATAAGACGCTCTAAAATGAGATGTTCCAGCCGCACCTTCCGGTACGGCTACCTTGTTACGACTTAGCCCTAGTTACTTGTTTTACCCTAGGCAGCTCCTGTTACGGTCACCGACTTCAGGTACCCCAAACTTCCATGGCTTGACGGGCGGTGTGTACAAGGCCCGGGAACGTATTCACCGCGCCATGGCTGATGCGCGATTACTAGCGATTCCAGCTTCATAGAGTCGAGTTGCAGACTCCAATCCGAACTGAGACCGGCTTTCGAGATTCGCATCCAATCACTTGGTAGCTGCCCTCTGTACCGGCCATTGTATTACGTGTGTGGCCCAAGGCGTAAGGGCCGTGATGATTTGACGTCATCCCCACCTTCCTCTCTACTTGCGTAGGCAGTCTCACTAGAGTCCCCAACTTAATGATGGCAACTAGTGACAGGGGTTGCGCTCGTTGCAGGACTTAACCTAACACCTCACGGCACGAGCTGACGACAACCATGCAGCACCTTGAAAATTGTCCGAAGAAAAGTCTATTTCTAAACCTGTCAATTCCCATTTAAGCCTTGGTAAGGTTCCTCGCGTATCATCGAATTAAACCACATAATCCACCGCTTGTGCGGGCCCCCGTCAATTCCTTTGAGTTTCATTCTTGCGAACGTACTCCCCAGGTGGCTAACTTATCACTTTCGCTTAGTCTCTGAACCCGAAAGCCCAAAAACGAGTTAGCATCGTTTACGGCGTGGACTACCAGGGTATCTAATCCTGTTCGCTCCCCACGCTTTCGTCCATCAGCGTCAGTTAAAACATAGTGACCTGCCTTCGCAATTGGTGTTCTAAGTAATATCTATGCATTTCACCGCTACACTACTTATTCCAGCCACTTCTACTTTACTCAAGACCTGCAGTATCAATGGCAGTTTCATAGTTAAGCTATGAGATTTCACCACTGACTTACAGATCCGCCTACGGACCCTTTAAACCCAATAAATCCGGATAACGCTTGCACCCTCCGTATTACCGCGGCTGCTGGCACGGAGTTAGCCGGTGCTTATTCGTATAGTACCTTCAGCTTTCCACACGTGGAAAGGTTTATCCCTATACAAAAGAAGTTTACAACCCATAGGGCCGTCGTCCTTCACGCGGGATGGCTGGATCAGGCTCTCACCCATTGTCCAATATTCCTCACTGCTGCCTCCCGTAGGAGTCTGGTCCGTGTCTCAGTACCAGTGTGGGGGATCACCCTCTCAGGCCCCCTAAAGATCACTGACTTGGTAGGCCGTTACCCTACCAACTATCTAATCTTGCGCGTGCCCATCTCTATCCACCGGAGTTTTCAATAAAAAACGATGCCGTCTCTTATATTATGGGGTATTAATCTTCCTTTCGAAAGGCTATCCCCCTGATAAAGGCAGGTTGCACACGTGTTCCGCACCCGTACGCCGCTCTCAAGATTCCGAAGAATCTCTACCGCTCGGCTTGCATGTGTTAGGCCTCCCGCTAGCGTTCATCCTGAGCCAGGATCAAACTCTCCATTGTATGTTTGTCTGACTCACTCAAAGTTTTGACGCTTTAGTTTTTCCTTACTTGGTTGTATATTATTTTTCAATGATCTCTATTCTTCCGCTTTTTACGATACCTACATTTTCTGTCGTTTTTCAGTACCGATTTGCGTGTGCAAAAGTAAAACTTTATTTCTAATTGACCAAATGTTTTTGAAGAAATTTTAAAGTTTATTTCATAACCCTAAATCCTTATTTCATACATTTGAACTCCACTCCTGCGCTCCCGTTTTACCGGACTGCAAAGATAAGAATCTTTTTAACTTTCACAAATTTTATTTCTAAAAAA
>NZ_JAPDKN010000010.1 GCF_026163565.1 Chryseobacterium sp. YIM B08800 | reverse complement strand
TTTAACCTAAAGAATTTGCATATTAACATAGAACATCAGGGCTAATAAGAAACCAAGTTTTAAAACCACCCCGTCAAAAATTCTTTGAATTTTTGTCACCCCTCCAAAGGAGGGGAATTCTCAGCGCAATTTACTTAGATTTATTCTCAATTTTGTAAAATTCCAGCATCTTACTTCCATCATCCTACTTTATAAAATCATACAAAGCATTCCAGAATTTATCGTAAACTTCGATGTGTGGAAGGTGACCTACGTTTTCGAGTTCTATTAATTTTGATCCGGCGATTTGTTGTTGCGTTTTTTTACCTAATTCCTGATACTGCCCCATCGTTGGCTGAATTTCTTTGGGAGCACGATCTTTTCCAATAGCTGTTCGGTCTCTTGTTCCAATAATTAGTAAGGTCGGAGTTTTTATATTTTCAAATTCGTACACAACGGGCTGATTGAAAATAATATCACTTGTCAATGCTGCATTCCAGGCAACTTGAGGATAATCTTTATGCAAAGTCCAACCTGCAATGAGATCTAGCCAAGGTTGATATTCTGCTTTCCATTTGTTGTCATAATAGAATTTAAGCTGGTAATTTTTGTACGTTTCTGCTGTGTTTTTCAATTCAGACTGATACGCTTCGTCAATGGTTTGATATTTTGCTAAAGCTTTATAATCTTCTAATCCGATTGGGTTTTCGAGAATTAATTTTTCAACAGTTTCAGGATACATTAAAGTGAATCTTGTCGCAACCATTCCACCCATCGAATGTCCGAGAACAATGATTTTATCAATTTTAAGTTCATCTAAAATTGCTTTAGTATTGCTTGCTAACTGAGCAAAAGAAAACTGGTAGCTTTGAGGTTTCGAAGATTTACCAAAACCAATCTGATCTGGAATAATAACCCTGAAGCCTTTATCTGAAAGATCTTTTGCCGTTTTTTCCCAATACGCTCCGTTAAAATTTTTCCCATGAAGCAGCATAATGGTTTTTCCGTTAGACTTTTTTGGCTTTACATCCATATATGCCATTTTCAGGGTTTGATTTTGTGATTTTAAATCTTTAAAATGAACTTCAAAAGGATATTGATAGTTGGAAAGCATCGCATCTAATGGTTTTATTTGAGAAAACACAGAAACAGACGCTAATGAAAACAACATGACAACTGCAGCATTTTTAAAATATTTCATGAAAAATTGATTTTAGATATAAATTTAAAAAAACCGCTTCAAAAGAAACGGTTTTTGGTATTATTTATAATTTAATTATCATTTTTAAGAGAGTTGCTCTGAAAGAATTTTCTCTTTTTTTGAAGGTAAATTCATTAAAACAATCGCCATTAAAATTAAAATAATTCCAACCCACTGGATAAGAATAACTTTTTCACCCAAAAGAGCAAATGCCATCGTTACAGATACCGGAAGTTCTAATGAAGAAATAATACTCCCCAGTCCTAAACCTGTATTTGGGAAACCTAAATTGAACAAAATCGGAGGAATAATGGTTCCGAATAATGCTAAAATAAACCCGTAAGTCCAGAAAATTGAATAATCAAATGGTCTTATGTGTTCTGTGTTTTCAGTGAAATTTAAATAAAAAGATCTTAAACTTTCAGAATACAACGGTCCAATTTGTGCAAAAAACAGGAATAGCAAAACTATTACAGAGCCACCTGTCAACATGATGATACTTTTTCTGAGTACCGGCAAATGTGTCGCCAAAGTATTGGAAGTAAACATTGTCATTGTAAAAGAAGCCGCTGCCAATAATCCCCAAAAGACACCATGCCAATCTAATTTTACCTCAAGATTAATTAGGTTTGTCGCTAAAACAGTTCCCAACAACACAATGATTGTTGCAACCACTTTTTTAGCATTGGGAAACTTTTTGGTAATAAAACTTTCTACCACTACACTGAACCAAACCGACTGCATCAATAATACAATCGCAATAGAAACAGCAATATATTGTACCGCTATATAATAAAATAAGCTGGTGCAGCCTAAAGATGTACCCGCCAAAACCAGCATTCTGAATTCTCTACGACTTGGTGATGACAATTTCTTTTTTGATGTAATCGTCTGAATAAAATTTAGGATCAAAAGACCTGTGATCCCTAAAGCAAACTGAGCAGTCGTTACCTCAGAAGTTGTAAAACCGTCTTTGTAAGACATTTTTACGAATGTAGCAAGCATTCCGTAAATACTGGCACCAAAACCGACAAACAATACTCCTTTTAAAATATTTTTCTTCTTCATAATTTTTTTCGCAGCCGGCAAAGTTACGACATATTATTTTAAAAATAAGACAACTTCATATTAACAAAAATCACCTCAGAAAATTCTGAGGTGATCGTTTTGGTTATTTTTTTTTGAATTTTATTTCTTTACAATTATTCTTGAACTCATGTCAACGCCGATTCCTTGAATCTTTACAACATATACTCCATTTTCAAAATCTTTTGTAGAAACAGGAATTCTTGAATCCTGTGAAGATCTGTTTTCTGAGACTATTAATTTCCCAGACATATCATAGATCTGCAAATGAAGATTTCCGATGGTAAAATCTTTTAAATAAATAAAGAATTCATCTTTCGCCGGATTAGGATAAATTGATATCAAACTTTTATCTATAGCAATATTTGAATTTCCATCTATACAGTCTTTAGGAATTGAAAAATCTTCTTTTTGATCATTGATGTTCATTTTATTTCCAGCCAAAGCATTCAATCCTAAACCTCTTTTTGCAAAAGTTTTCCAGATCATACATCTGTCTTCCCCTTTGGTAGTCAACATTTCTGCAGAAAGAATTGCATTTCGTCCATCAATAAATGTAGGATTACAAGTTTGTAATTTTAAAGCATCTGTTACAAGCTGTAAAACTCTTGCACTTCCACTGTTTTTATTAGCTAAAACATCAGAAGAATAACCATATTTTGCAGCATATTGCCAATGAAGATCCCAAAGCATTGATGCCCAAATAAATCCTATACTATGCACATCGGGAACGATTTCGCCATCTTCCTCGATCTCCATCCCGTTTGTTTTTCCATACGTATAATTGTTAATAGAAAAATCGGGAGAATATTTTGCAAGTCTTAATCCGGCTCCGGTTGTAGATTGCCCACTTGCATAAGTTCCAATGCTTCTCGGAACACCTGCATTATCACCAGGTTTATTGGTCAACATTAAAGCAAAAAAATCTGACCAACCTTCACCCATCTGTTCTTTACTTGCAGATTTTAAAAGACAAGTATAGCCATTTCCTGTTAACCTGTTTGAAATTCCATGACCGTATTCATGAGTAATAATTCCGTTGTCAAAACTTCCATCGGGAGTAATTGCAGTTGCCGAATCACTTTTTAAAGTAATATTCACCGTTACTGAATTATTAAGTTGTGTTTTAATAAATTCGCCTTCATCATTTGTAATCAGAACAGAAGGTATCGTTATCGTAGCATCAGCTCCGCCCATTGAAGAAGGAAAATTAGTCGCAGCAGGATTATTATAAATAATTGCAGCAATTGCACCTGCATTTTGAGCATTTTTTACTTTTGAAGCAAATGTACAACCTGAAGCTCCTCCTCTTTCAATCAATCCGATTTTTCCGGCTAAAGATCCTGCAGGTAATGCAGAACATCCATTAATTATAGAAGCTAAAACAACATCGCCCGTAACTCCTACCCCATTAAGTTGTGAACCAAACTGAGCAGGATTTGCCTGAGGAACTCTCGGAATTGCTGTTACAGGTGCATTATAAAAAACATATCTATTGACTGTTGACCAAATATACATTTGCATCACAGGTTTGTTTCCGTCGGAAGGTGTTGTAAAATTGGCATTATTTAAAGCGCCTCCATCTTGAGATTCAGCTAAAACATAATCGTTTCCATTACCTCCTTTACCAAAATTGTTCTGCTGAAAATTTCTTGCAGATTCTGTAAATCCGAACTGGTAAAAAATATCGTGTACTTTATTATTAATATAAAATAGATTGGTGATTGCAGCATTTCTATTAAACGCAGGAGTTCCGTTCATAGAAAAAGGGAAATCAAAATTTCTGTTTATACCTCCATCAGGAGAAAATCCGGGCTGGTTTGTATTTGCTGTATCTTCGTAAGCAAAGACGTTGTTTCCTCTTGTTGTTGTATAAGTGGTTGCTCCTGTAGAATGCCATCCTTCCGGTGAAGAAGCCAAAATCCACGGATTTGAAACTATCGATCGGTTTCCAAAAGTTGGCGCTTCAATCGGTAATGGAAAAACATTGTAACTCGCATTATCTGCAAGTTTTAGAAAAGTATTTTGTTGAATATTTGCAGATTCTATGTTACTTGAAACTATAGATTGTCCGGAATATGCATCTGAATGAAAATTACAGGATAAATTCAGGTTGTCTTTTGAAATAATTTCACCTGAATTAGCATCTACTAAAACATTCCAATAATTTGTTGAGTTGGGTTCTTGAAAGGAGAATTCGTAGGCAAGTCTTAAATTATCATTTACCTCAACAAATATCAATCTTTGCTTTGTGAAATTTTTCTGATCTGGTTCGGAAGCTGAATTTTCAAGAATCTGAAAATTTTTTATTTCTGCTTTCCCAAAAGTTGCAGCAATATTTTCAAGTGCTTTTTCTTTTTTGAGCGTTGCTGTTTCTGACGTCGAAACAGTATAGTTTTTCACAAAAGAATCTGAAAAATAAACGATTTTGTCCTCTTTAATGATTGCTGTTCCTACAGCATTATAAACAGGATATCCTTTAAATTTTTGTTGAATTTTTACAATTTCTCCTTTTAAAGATTCGGAAGAGTCTATATTATCAATTTCAAAATCTCTTAAATCTGCTTTTTTAAAATCCTTACTTTGTTTTGAAAGAATATAATTGGATATCAATCTCTTCTGTTGCTGAGAAAACATGAAATATGGAAATAAAATAAAAAGTGTAAGTAAAAATTTTAAATTTCCAGTCTTCATTTTATTAATAAAAATACAATTCATGATTTTAGTTATTAATATTCTATAAAAATAGCAACATTTTATGAAATCCTGTTTAAGATTAAGATAAAAGAAAGAATATTAATCTTAAAAAATCAAAAAGGCCATCTCAAAATGTGAGATGACCTTTAATATAATCAAAATTTAAATATTATTATTTAGTGATAATAACTTTTGAAGTAGTATCAATACCTAAACCTTTTACTTTTACAAGGTAAGTTCCGTTGATCAATTTGCTTGTAGAAATTGCTTTTTTAGATTCCGGTGAAACCTTATTTTCTGTAGAAATCAATTTTCCTGACATATCATAAATCTCAACATCTACTTTTCCTAAAGTATTCTTTGGGAAATTAATGTAAAACTCATTCTTAGCCGGATTTGGATAAATTGAAATTCCTACATTTTTAACAGCACTAGTTTCTGATGTAGAAAGGAAACATTCAGCCGGAACAGTAAAGTCTTGCTCTTGATCATTAATGCTGGTTTTAGTTCCTGCAGAAGCATTTACCCCTAAACCTCTTTTAGCAAAAGTTCTCCAAATCATACATTTATCTGCGCCACCTGTAGTAGCCATTTCTGCCTGTAAAATTGCATTTCTACCATCAACAAATGTAGGGTTGCAAACTTGCAGCTTCAATGCATCGGTTACTAGTTGTAAAACTCTTGCGCTACCATTTGTAGTACCTGAAGTAACATCTGAAGCGTAACCATATTTAGCTACATATTCCCAATTTAAATCCCATAACATTGTTGCCCAAACAAAACCGATAGAGTGAACATCTGGTACAATAGCCTGACCGTTATTATACTCCATACCATTCGTATCTGTATAAGTGTAGTCATTGATTGAAAAATCCGGAGAGTATTTTGCAGGTCTTATTCCGCCTCCCGTGATTCCTTGACCTCCAGCATAAGTTCCTATTCCTCTTGCAACAGAAGCATTATCTCCAGGTTTGTTAGTTAACATCAAAGCAAAAAAGTCTGACCAACCTTCACCCATTTGTTCTTTACTAGCTCCAGAATTCAGACAATTGTAGCCAGTTCCTGTTAATCTGTTTGAAATTCCATGACCGTATTCGTGAGAAACGATTCCATTATCAAAACTTCCGTCATATTTTGTATCTAACCTTAAATCAACATTCACTGTTGTGTTTGCGGCTAATTTTGTTTTGATATATTCACCTTCAGAATTAGTAATCAAGATAGATGGAATTGTGATTGTTGCATCTGTTCCACCCATATTACCTAATGTAGAACCATTCGCAGCATTATTATAAATGATAACTCCTGTAGCTCCTGCATCTTGGGCATTTTTCACTTTTGAAGAGAAAGTACAAGTTGAAAGACCTCCTCTTTCAATTAAACCTATTTTACCTGCTAATTCTCCTGCTGGTAAAGCCGTACATCCGTCTATAACGCTTGCTAACTTTACATCACCTGTAATTCCTACATCATTAAGTCTAGGTCCAAATTGCGCTACTCCGCCCAATACATTACGTGGAATTGCATCTGTTGGTGCATTATAAAACAAAACTTTGTTTGATGCCATCCAAAGATACATCTGCATTATCGGATTGTAATTATCCGGATATGGAGCAAAGTTAGCATTGTTATAACCACCACCATCTTGAGATTGTGCAAAAACTTCATCATC
Organism: Chryseobacterium sp. YIM B08800; assembly: GCF_026163565.1. Taxonomy (GTDB): domain Bacteria; phylum Bacteroidota; class Bacteroidia; order Flavobacteriales; family Weeksellaceae; genus Chryseobacterium. The sequence goes on along the minus strand of NZ_JAPDKN010000010.1, from coordinate 20,863 downwards.
ATCAAGACCTCCGTTTCCAAAATTGTTGCTTTGGAAATTTCTTGCAGATTCGGTAAATCCGAATTTATAGAAAATATCATGTACCTTATTGCTTATATAAAACAAGTTGGTAGTTGATGCTGATAGATTATTAATTGCCTTTGCATTAGCATCATAAGGAAAATCAAAATTCCTTGTAGCTCCTCCATCCGGAGAAGTTCCAAAAGTATTTTCGTTAGCATCTTTGTCATCGTATGCATATACATTATTTCCTCTTGTGATTGTATAATGTGTAACTCCATTAGAATGCCATCCCTCTGGCGAAGAAGCAAGAATCCACGGGTTTGTTACTATACTTCTTGACCCAAAAGTAGGTGCTTCAAGAGGCAAAGCAAAAACATTATATGATGCATTATCTGCAGATAATAATAAGCTGTTATTATTAACAGGATAATATTCTTTATTTTGAGGCAAAGCTACAACATGTGAATCGTGAGAATAGGCACCATCATGGAAATTACAAGAAAGATTCATATTCATTTTACTGATTACCGCTCCTGAATTAGCATCAATTACGTAATTCCAATGGTTAGAAGTTTTTGGTTCGTGAACTAAAAATTCATAAGCCAATTTTAAATTTCCATTTTCATCAGAAGCATAAACCAATCTTTGTTTTGCAGCAATATGCTTATTTTCTCCTTGTTGAAAGAAATCTAAAAGCGGAAGATCTGATATTTCATCTTTACCAAGATCAACAGCTATTTTACTAAGTGCCGCTTTTTTGTTTAAAGAAGCATTCGCAGGGACAGAACTTGTATAATCTTTAATAAAATTATCATTAAAGTAAGTAACTTTATGATCCTTTATCAAAGCTGTGGCTACTGTACCATAAACAGGAAGCCCATTATAAGTCTGCTGAATTTTCACTATATCACCATTCAATGATTTTGAAGAATCAACATTATCAATAACAAATTGATTAAGATCTGATTTTTTATATTCTCTTAGTTTATTTTGAGAAATATAAGTTTTAATCAACGCTTCATTTGACTGGGCAAATGACACTGAAGGTATTACTGCGAAAACTGCAATAACAAGAGGTAGAATTACTTTTTTCATTTACTTAATTAAAGATGCAAATGTATAATTAATTCTCAATAAAAAATACCATTAATTAAAATATTCATTAATTCATAAATGGAAAATTAAATCAATATATAAATAATTAATTATCAACATTTTAAAATAAAATATATTTCAGGGCTAAAACATAACTTATTGATTTACAAAACCACACACTTAACACTCAACGGTATTTTCAACAATTTTTAAAGTTTTGATTTGCAATTTCCTTATGCTAAAAGTACTTTTTAAATCAATTAAAACTTAATTCCACATTATATGATTAATATAATTTCATGTAAGCTTCATTAAAATTTCAATAATTAATTTTTATTCAATAAAATTCAATTATAATTGATTTAATTTAAGGTTTGCTCAAAAACAAAAAAAACCACTCTTTCGAGTGGTTCTTATATTAAAAAATGATTGTCGGATTATTTACCTCCTTCCATTTTCTTTTTCAATTCTGCTAAAGCATCAATGTCTCCAAGAGTTGATCTTTCTTCGTTATTTGAAGAAGAAGCAACATTTCTAGAAGAAGATTCTTTCACATTCTTTTTCTCTTCGTCTCTGAAGATACCTGTGTGAGAAACTACTACTCTCTTAAATTCTTTGTTGAATTCGATTACTTTAAACTGAGCATCTTCCCCTTTCTTGATTTTAGATCCGTCTTCCTTCTCTAATAATCTTGATGGGCAGAAAGCTTCAACTTCAGCATCTTCGAATTGTACAGAAGCACCTTTATCGTGTACTTCTACAGCTTTACCAGCGTGTACAGTTCCTTCAGCATATTTAGTTTCAAATTTATCCCAAGGGTTTTCTTGTAATTGTTTGTGACCTAGAGATAATCTTCTAGCTTGGATGTCTAATTCTAGAACTACAACATCTAATTTATCACCAACTGCACAGAACTCAGATGGATGCTTGATTTTCTTAGTCCAAGAAAGATCAGAGATATAGATTAATCCATCAATACCTTCTTCCAATTCTACGAATACACCGAAGTTTGTAAAGTTTCTTACAGTTCCAACGTGTTGAGAACCTACTGGATACTTAGCTTCGATATTTTCCCATGGATCTTTAGATAATTGTTTCATACCTAAAGAGATTTTTCTGTCTTCTCTATCAAGAGTAAGTACTTCAGCTTCCACTTCGTCACCTACTTTTACGAAATCTCCTGCGCTTCTCAAGTGAGTAGACCAAGACATTTCAGAAACGTGAATTAATCCTTCTACACCTGGAGCGATTTCTACGAATGCACCATAGTCAGCAAGAACTACTACTTTTCCTTTTACTTTATCACCAACTTTCATATCAGCAGAAAGAGCATCCCAAGGATGAGCTTCTAATTGCTTCATACCTAATTGGATTCTTGTTTTCTCATCATCAAAATCAAGGATAACAACTTTCACAGTCTGTCCGTCTTCTAGGATTTCAGATGGGTGGTTCACTCTAGACCAAGAAAGGTCTGTAATGTGGATCAATCCATCAACACCTCCTAAGTCGATGAATACACCATAAGAAGTAATATTCTTAACAGTACCTTCAAGAACCTGACCTTTTTCAAGCTGAGCGATGATTTCTTTTTTCTGACCTTCGATATCTGCTTCGATCAATGCTTTGTGAGATACAACTACGTTTTTGAACTCAGGGTTGATTTTCACAACTTTGAACTCCATAGTTTTACCTACGAACTGATCGTAATCTTTGATTGGCTTAACATCAATTTGAGAACCTGGTAAGAATGCTTCGATTCCGTGTACGTCAACGATCATACCTCCTTTAGTTCTAGACTTAACAAAACCGTTAACGATTTCTCCAGTTTCGTGAAGCTCATTTACTCTATCCCAAGCTTTAAGCGTTCTAGCTTTTCTGTGAGATAATTGTAACTGACCTGTTTTGTCTTCTCTTCTGTCAACCATTACTTCTACTACATCACCTACGCTTAAGCTTGGGTTGTAACGGAATTCGTTAAGAGAAATAACACCTTCAGATTTGAAGTCGATGTCTACGATAGCTTCTTTGTCAGTTAATCTTACAACTTTACCTGTGATAACATCGTTATCGTTTAAGCTGCTAAGAGATCCATTATAGATTTCTTCAAGATCACTTTTTTCTTTTCTCGCATCTGCATCAAGACCAGATTCAAAAGAATCCCAATCAAATTGTTCTGGTGCTACGTTTTGGTTTAATAAAACCTCTGCTGAATTTGTCTCTTTTGACATTTTCTAATAAAATTTGTATTCCTTCTTTTTTAATGGTCTGAATAAATGTGGTTTTAAAAAATACGGAAGTAATTAATTTATAATAATTTACCTTTTCAGACCTATCCACAAAAAGTGACTGCAAAATTACGAATTTTATTTCACACTACAACAACATTTTCATTCAAAAACAAAACGATAAAGTATAAAAAATCAATCACTTAAAAAAACTCTTCCAAATTTTAGAATTCCATACAGGATTCTGTGTAAGAATCTGCTGAATCTTAAAATTTGGAAGAGTTTTTTTTAAAATATTTTGAAACGATTAATCAACCGTTTTACTGGAATCTCCAAGAAGAAAATTAAGTTCCTGCATTTCTTTCTCGGTAAGATCGCGCCATTTTCCGAGTGGAAGGTCCAGTTTGATGTTCATGATTCTTATACGCTTCAGCTTTTTTACTTCGTACCCTAAAAACTCGCACATTCTTCTGATTTGGCGATTGAGTCCCTGTGTTAAAACAATACGAAAAGTCATATCATCAATTTTTTCCACTTCGCATTTCTTAGTTACCGTATCTAAAATTGGAACTCCATTACGCATTTTTTCCAAAAATTTTGGATTGATAGGTTTATCAACTCTTACCAAATACTCTTTTTCGTTACTGTTTTTAGAACGCAATATTTTGTTAACAATATCACCGTCGCTTGTCAGCAAGATCAAACCTTCACTCGGTTTATCTAATCTTCCGATTGGGAAAATTCTCTGCGGATGATTGATGTATTCGATGATATTGTCTTTTTCACGTTTTGTATCGGTAGTACAAACAATTCCTACGGGTTTGTTGAAAGCAATATAAATAGGTTTTTCCTGAGATTCACGGATGGGCTTTCCGTCAACTTCTACAACATCTTCATCTGAAACTTTCGTTCCTAATTCAGGAATTTGTCCGTTTATTTTTATTCTTCCCTCTTCCAAAAGCTTATCTGCTGCTCTTCTTGAGCAGTAACCAACCTCTGAAAGATATTTATTGATACGCGTTTTTTCCATTATTCTATTCCTTCTACTGTGTAATTTTTGTTACTGAAAATCGTGATTCCGTAACTTAGTCCTATAAAAAAAGGATTATTATTTCCCACTTTATGACCTTCAAAAAAAAGCCCACCTTCCTGACTTAATCTTTTTGAATACGAAACCTGAATACCAAGTCTGGCTCCCCAAAATTCTGAGTCTGAAACAGCAGAATTGTTTATCTGTTTGCCATAATTAAGATCAATATAAAAAGGCTGATCTCCAGGATTAAAAATAATTTTGGGCTGAATCATCCAATAAACCAAATGGTAATTATCTTCTATAAAACTATATTTCAAACCTGTTCCTAATGCAAAATTAGGAAGAAAATTATAACCTCCAATTGCGGTAATACCATAACTGATCTTTCGTTTTGCTTCTGGCTGAATATATTGAGTATTATTGGGTAATTGCTTTTCTTTTTTTAAGTTTAAACCTACATTTAGAGAAGGATTAAAATAAAAACCCATTTTAGGTTTCTTTGAATCGTCAATTTGCGAAAATACTGCCGTTGAAAACAGTAAAGCTGAGATCAATAATAAATTTTTAATCATAAATTCTCAAATCTATATTCGTTTTCTAAAAAATCGCTGGTTCCGTCTTCAATTTTGTAATCGCCGATTTTTGTTCTTCTCAATTGGGTAAGATAAGCTCCAACTCCCAATTCCTGACCAATATCGTGCGCTAAACTTCTGATATAAGTTCCTTTCGAACAACCAACTGTAAAACTGATTAGTGGAAAGTTGATTTCAATATCTTTAATATAATGAATGGTTGTTTTTCTGGATTTCATCTCAACCTCTTCTCCTGCTCTTGCCAAGTTATAGGCTCTTTCTCCATCAATCTTAATGGCTGAAAAAACAGGCGGTTTTTGCTCAATTTCACCTAGAAATTTGTCTAAAGCATTTTTTACATCCTCTTCCGTCACCTTTGAAATGTCCTGATGAAGGATCTCTGGTTTTTCGGTATCGTATGATTCGGTTTGTACACCTATTTTTACTTCAGTCCAGTATTCTTTTGGAGCATCCTGTATTTCAGGGATTTTTTTTGTGAATTTTCCTGTACAGACAATCAATAATCCTGTCGCACGCGGATCTAAAGTTCCGGCATGACCGATTTTGAATTTTTTCGGAAGATCAAATTCTCTTTTGAGTTTATATTTCATTTTATTGACTGCCTGAAAAGAAGTCCAATCCAGAGGTTTGTCTAATAAAAATATGTGTCCTGACTGTAATTCTTCGGCTGTCATTTTGAGTTGGAGAGTTTTAGGGTTGGAGGTTTTTTGAGTTGATTGGTTAATCAGTTTTTTAGTTTGATAGTTATAATATTGTCTAAATACTATGTTTCAACAATGAATCTTTTGCAGCCCGGCTTGAACGGAGCTCTTTTTGCCGCAGCGAAGCGGAGGCAAAAAAGCGGGAGTGGAAGACGGAAATAGCTGCCCCAATAATATAAGTTATAAATAATGAATAATAAGTAATTGATTATTTGAAAAAATAAAAATAAATCAACAAAGCGACTCCTACAAAAATACGATACCATCCCCAAGGTTTGAAACCATATTTGTTTAAAACTCCGATAAATGCTTTGATTGCGATAAGTGCTGTAATAAATGCAACAATATTTCCAACAATAAAAATGGTGATATGATCCTGAGATTGTAAAATCATTTCGTAACCTTTCATGGGATTTGCTGTTGTTTTACCCCAGGTTTTTACAAAAACAGAGTAAACCGTCACCGCCAACATCGTAGGAACAGCCAAAAAGAAAGAGAATTCTGCCGCTGCTTTTCGCGATAAACCTTGTGTCATCCCTCCAATAATGGAAGCTGCACTTCTACTTGTTCCGGGCATCATTGCAAGACACTGCCAAAAACCAATGGTCACCGCTTTTTTTATTGAAATATCTTTCTCGTCATTAATAACCGGATTTTTAAACCATTTATCTGCAAACAATAAAACGATCCCACCTAAAACTAAAACAGAGGATATGGCAATCTGATTTCCCAAAACAGCCTCGATCATATCATCAAAAATATATCCTAAAACCAAAGCCGGAATCACCGCAAAAGCTAGTTTGTAATAAAACTTAAGATTTTTAAAGTCGAAAAACTTTTTCCAATACGCTACAACTACCGATAAAATAGCCCCAAACTGTATGGAAACCTGAAACATTTTTAGAAATTCTGTTTCTTCTAAGCCCATCAGATTGGCGGTAAAGCCCATGTGAGCGGTTGATGAAATAGGTAAATATTCTGTAAGTCCTTCTATTATGGCAATGATTATTGCTTTGATTAAATCCATTTTTGTTTAATTCAAAAGATATTAAAAGTTTAAAAACAGCAAAAGATTCAAATTAATATTCAAATCTTTTCTGCCTTACTTTTTATTTGTAAAAAAATTTTATTTCCTTTTTAAAATTGCGTAGACTTCAATCACAAAACCAGTCACCACAAGAAGTGGCGCAATTCTGATTCTTCTGATTGAAAAAATGTCATCATTCCAGACATTAGGATCTAGTTTTCCGTCAACTGTATTTGCATCTGGCCCCATCATCAGAAGAAAACCAACTACGATACATGCAAGACCAATCAGCATCCATTTAAAATTCTGCTTACCGAAGTAAAAAGTATTTTCGTTGGAAACCTCTGTTTCGTTACCAAAATCTGATGCCGAAAATTTATTTGTTTTTTTGCTCATTTTTAAGAATAATATAAATCGTCAACATTAGATCTTAAGAATCTCCATGTTGCAATAATTGTACTTAATACGGTGATGAATAAACCTACACCAAATATAGAAACTACCAACCAAATATACTGATTCGTATCTTGTACGAAAGGTGTTTTGATTGCTGTTGTAAAATAATACCAAACTCCGAAAAGTGCCAAAAGACCGATAACTGCACCAAGAAGTCCTAAAATAAGCGCCTCTTTGATGAATGGCGTCAAAATAAATCTTCGTTTTGCACCTACCAACTGCATGGTTTTGATAATAAATCTTTTTGAAAAAACTTTCAGACGAATTGAATTGTTAATCAATACAATTGCTAAAACCAAGAACAATAAACAGAATCCTAAAATCCATTTTAAAATTTTATTCAGGTTGTCATATATTTTCTGAGAATCGGTATCGTTTTTTACATCTTTTATTCCAGGAACAGCTTTCAGTTCTTTCAATACATTTGCTGTTTTAATAGAATCTGTATAGCCGGCTTTAAGTGAGACTTCCACAGAGGCAGGATAAATATCTTCTTCAAAAAGTGCTTCCGTATCTATTCCCAAACTTTTTTTGGCTTCAGCTGTAGCCATTTTTTTGGTAATATACTTGGTACGTTTTACCGCTTCCATTTTATTGATTAATTCAACAGCAACGGCTTCTTGCTTTGCAATTTTAGCTGAATCTTTGATGTCGTAATTTTCATCAAAATAAGCGTTTACTACAAGCTGCTCTTTTAAATAGTCGGAATATTTTTGAGCATTGATTAAAATAAGCCCCATTAATCCCAACAAAAACAGCACTAATGCGATACTTACTACGACAGTAATATTGCTGGATCGAAGCCTTTTCTTATTAAACTCATCTACAGATTTAGCCATTAATATTAAAATTTTTGGCTAAAATAGAAAAAATCTTCCGAAATTTGGGACGAATTAGAGAAAATCATTGTTAACGAAATCATAAAAAACTTTGAGTGTAAAAGCAAAAAAACATCTCGGTCAACACTTTTTGACCGACGAAAATATCGCCAAGAAAATTGTAGAAGGACTGAGCTTTGAAAACTACGGAAACGTACTCGAAGTAGGCCCCGGAATGGGAGTTCTTACCAAATATCTTATTGAAAAAGAACAAAAAGTATATCTTGCAGAGATCGATACAGAATCTATCGAATATCTGAAACAGCATTACGAAAAAATAACTGAAGAAACCTTTGTAGGGGATTTTCTAAAGCATGATTTTGCAGGTTTAGAAAATGAGCAAATCGCAATTATCGGAAATTTTCCTTATAATATTTCGTCACAGATTTTATTTAAAATCATTGATTATTATGAACAAATCCCTGAAATGGTAGGAATGTTCCAGAAAGAAGTTGCAGAGAGAACTGCCGCTGTACCAAGAACAAAAGATTACGGAATTTTGTCTGTTTTAATTCAGGCTTACTATGACGTAAAATATCTTTTCACCGTACATGAAAATGTTTTTAATCCGCCACCGAAAGTAAAATCGGGAGTGATAAGACTAACCAGAAATCCTAAAGAAGGTCTTGCCGGAAATGAAGTTTTGTTTAAACAAATCGTAAAAGCAGGATTTAATCAGAGAAGAAAAAAATTATCTAATGCACTGAAAATTTTAAATATTCCTGAAGCTTTAAAAACTCATGAATTTTTAGATAAAAGAGCTGAAGAGCTCAGTGTAGCAGACTTTATTTCTTTCACTACACTTTGGAAAGAAAATCAGTAAACAAAAAATGCCTTTCAAATTCTGAAAGGCATTTTTCTTTATTTAATTGTGAGAATTACTCTCTGTTTTTCAACATAATCCAACCCGATTGATTCATTTGGGTTTTAGACTTATTGTATTCAAAATTAAATTTGTACCAATATGTTGCAGTCGGCAATCTCTTCCCTCCTACAGTTCCGTTCCAGATTGGTGTTTCTTTTGAGAATCTAAACATTTCTACACCGTATCTGTCGTAGATAGAACCATTGAAGTTCTTATATTTTGCCAAAGAAGTAAGATCTAAGACATCATTTACCCCATCCTGATTTGGTGTAATTACATTATTAATATGAAGGGTAAAAAAGTCTATAGAACCATTACAACTAGTTCCTTTAATTCTAACTCTTACTGTGTAATTTGTATTATTTAAAAGACCTGGGAAAACATTAGAGTCCTGCCAAACAACACCATCAATAGAATATTCAAGAGTCTGTGCAATATTATTGATTGTAGGTGTATAAGCGGTTACCGTAAGTGTATTATCAGAATAATTAAGATTTGTTACATACGGTAAAGCTGCTGCATGTACTTTAACTTTAAACTCATCTTTACAAATTCCATTATCGATTTCCACACTGTAAATACCCAACTCGTCGGCAACTATTGTCTGAGTAGTTGCACCTGTATTCCATAGATAAGTATAATTATTTCCAGCTCCTGCATCCAAAACAATAGTGTCTCCCATACACATTTCTACATCTAAAAGAGGAGTTGTAATTGCAGGGACAACTTCTATTCTTACTTTTGCAGGTTGAAGAGATTTACAACCCTTTGTTCCGATTGCATACACTGTAAATTCGGTAGATTGATGTAATGTAACAGTCTGTGTATTTCCACTTCCTCCAAAATTACCCCATTGATAAGTTACCCCACCTGAAGCTGTAAGTGTAACAGTTTCACCGGCACAAATTCTAAACTGAGAAGAAGTAAGTTGTGCAACAGGAGTTACTTCCCTTTGTAAAGTAAGTTCCACAAGTCTACTACAAAAACTACCATTAGAAACGACAACATGTAAAATCTGTCCATCTGTACCATTGTAATCATAAATATTTGCAATATAACTGTTGTTTTGAGCTAATGCATCTGCTTGGTTTTCATAAAAACGAAATGTTGCAGTTTGCCAATCATTACTTATAGCAGGTTTTGTCGCATTTAAGTTAAATGAAGTCACATCCGGTGTGGTACATAATAAATAGTTTCCATTATGTGCTTCAGGAGTCGTTCCACCGTGAATAACAATTGACGCACTTCCCGGACAAGGATTTCCGGGAACACTTACTTCAATTTTATATGTTCCGGGCTGGGTTGCTGTAATAGTATTTGTAGTAGCATTGGGTATTACTACTCCATCTAAAAACCATTTATAATTTAAATTTGGACCACTGGTTGATGCCGTTATTACTTGTGGTTCATTATCGCAAACATTAATTTCTGCCGGTAATTGAGCTCCCGAAGGATCCAATAAATTTACCCCAATATCAAAAGAGCCTGCTTCTAAAAAAACAGCAGACCCGTAATTATCATCTCTCGCATCTGCAATAATCATTTTTATATGATAAGATTGTCCCGGAATTACCGTAGCTTCAGCTGTAAGAGGCGCTGTAGTACCATTATAATTTGTTGCATTTGGAGCTAAAGAGCCAAAATATTGAGCATTAATCGGTCCGCAAGAAAAACTTCCCGGAAGAATATTAGGCACAGAAACAGGTCCTGCACCTCCAGGTAAAACTGCTAAATTTGTATAAGTAGATCCCGGAGTATTGGGTTTTAGCAATAAAGCAAAAGCATCATCATATTGTAATGGCGGACAAGGATAACTTCCTGTATATTCTTCTGAAGCAAAAATATATCTGAACTTCATCTGAGAACTCGTCGGTACAAAATCAAATTCTAAAACACCAGAATTATAAACCTGTGTTGTTACTCCAATTGCTGCAACAAGATCAGGATCAGCTCCACCTCCATTATCATCACTTAAGATGTTCCCTTCAGCAACATTCCCTGCTTTTCTGGCATAACCGGTTGTTAATATAATTCCTTCGTCAAAGGGGAATGTTGAAGTTGATTTATTAAAATACCCCCAAAACCTATCATTATTAGTAACCGGTTGATTGGGGCTGACTGTAACGTTAGAAATATTAGGAGTTCCACAAGAACCTGAAGTTCCTACCAAAACATCTGTAACTAATTGTGTGGGAGTATAATTGCTTTCAGGATAAGGAGGAACATTTACATCTATATAATCTCCCGCTTTAGCAGTTGCAGGGATGTTTTTTTTTGCTGGAGGCCTTGCTGTTTGAGCGTAAGTAAAATTTGCCGAGGCTAATAGAAATAAAGAAAACCGCAGTATATATCTCTTCATAATAATTTTGTTTCAACAAATTTAATTTTTTTTTACATTTATCACATACATAACTCTACTTTTTATAATATTTAAAACTTATTTAAGCTTGATTACAATTCCCTAATTATTCAAAAAAAACAATAATTTCCAGACAATAAATGCTAAAATTTGAATATTTGCCAAAACTAATTCAGGGAAATCCTCAAGAGAAAAATAAAAGATATAAGAGACATTTATTTTAATAATATCATTAAAAATATACATTTAAGAAAAACCAACTTTCTCCTGCAAAATTCATTTTAAACATCTACAAAAATGTGACTTTCAGAATTCGATTAATTTCACGATTTTTGCAAATTCAAAATACGATATGTCAGACTTAATCAAAGAAATAGAAAAAAGAAAAACCTTCGGAATTATCTCTCACCCGGATGCCGGAAAAACCACACTTACTGAGAAATTACTACTTTTCGGGGGTGCAATTCAGGAAGCTGGTGCGGTAAAATCCAACAAAATAAAAAAAGGAGCCACTTCCGACTTTATGGAAATTGAAAGACAGAGAGGAATCTCGGTGGCAACTTCCGTGTTGGCTTTTGAATACAGAGATCATAAAATTAACATTTTAGATACGCCGGGTCACAAAGATTTTGCTGAAGATACTTATAGAACTTTAACGGCGGTAGATTCTGTTATTGTTGTAATCGACGTTGCAAAAGGGGTTGAGGAACAGACCGAAAAATTGGTTCAGGTTTGTAGAATGAGAAACATTCCGATGCTGGTTTTCATCAATAAGCTTGACCGTGAAGGGAAAGATGCTTTCGATTTGCTGGATGAAGTTGAACAAAAATTAGGGTTAACTGTTTGTCCGCTTTCTTTACCGATTGGTATGGGTGCAGATTTTCAGGGAATTTACAATATCTGGGAAAACAATATTCAGTTATTTTTAGAAGAGAAAAAACAGAAAGTTGGTGATGCGATTAAGTTTGATGACATTAATGATTCTAAAATTGATGAAGTTATCGGCGAAAAAGCAGCAAAAAATCTAAGAGAAGAACTCGATTTGATACAATCTGTTTATCCTGAATTTAATCGTGAAGATTATATGAAAGGAGATTTACAACCGGTTTTCTTTGGTTCTGCTTTAAATAATTTTGGAGTTCGTGAATTGTTGAATGCCTTCATCGACATCGCTCCAATGCCACAACCAAAAGAAAGTGATACTCGTTTGGTGAAGCCTGAAGAAAGCACTTTCACAGGATTTGTCTTCAAAATTCACGCAAATATGGATCCTAAACACAGAGACAGACTTGCTTTTGTGAAAATTGTTTCGGGAACTTTCAAAAGAAACGAAAATTATCTGTTGGTAAGAGAAGGTAAGAAAATGAAATTCTCTTCTCCAAACGCCTTCTTTGCAGATAAAAAAGAAGTAGTTGACGAAAGTTTCCCTGGAGATATCGTCGGACTTCACGACACGGGAAGTTTCAGAATTGGTGACACTTTAACGGGTGGCGAAAAGCTGAGCTTCAAAGGAATCCCTAGTTTCTCTCCGGAACATTTCAGATATATCAATAACAACGATCCTTTAAAGGCAAAACAATTAGCAAAAGGTATTGATCAATTGATGGACGAAGGTGTTGCTCAGTTATTTACACTTGAAATGAACAACAGAAAGATCATCGGAACGGTTGGTGCGCTTCAATACGAAGTTATTCAATATCGTTTAGAACACGAATATGGCGCAAAATGTACTTATGAACCACTTTCTATGCACAAAGCTTGTTGGGTAGAAGCCGATGAAAAATCTGAAGAATTCAAAGAATTTGCGAGATTGAAACAAAGATTCTTAGCAAGAGATAAATATAATCAACTAGTTTTCTTGGCAGACTCATCTTTTACGATTCATATGACACAAGAAAAATTTCCGAATGTGAAATTGCATTTTATCAGTGAATTTAAAAATGCTTAAAAAAGTAATTTAAGCTAATAAAAAATAAAACCCGTTAAGTTTAATTGCTTAACGGGTTTCTTATTTTAAATATTTCTATTGATTATCTATTCAGCATGAGTAATTTTTTAACAATTTTCTCACCTGCCAAATCAACTTCAATCATGTAAGTTCCAGATGGTATGCCTGTTAAATTAATTTTTTCTAAATGCTCAGAAAAGAAAAGACGGTTTTTCTTAGGAACAACAAGTTTTCCATCCATTGAATAAATAGTATATGAGAATGGATATGGAGCTTGTGGTGTAAGTCTAGGGAAATCTAACTTAATGTAAACATATCCGTCGTTTGAAGGAATAGGATAAATCATCAAACCATCATAGATAGGAGAAGGTGCAGCTCCAGGTGTTCCTGGAGTTCCCGGTGTTCCAGGCGTTCCTGGATTAGGTGGTATTACAACAGCAGAAGAATTAATCGTAAAGTTCTGTAAATTAACATTGAAAAAGATATTATTCAACCCCTTCACCATAATTCTCGCATTGTTAACCGTATTACCAAGACCACCCGGAACTGTATAATTATATGTTCCGTTATTTGGTGCACTTGCTACCAAAACAGTCGGCCATGTAAGTCCTCCATCTTTTGATAAAAGAATAGTTACATTTGGCGTACTCACAGGGGCAGCTGTAGTATTGGCTACATTCCAAGTTATAGTATAAGACTGTCCTTCAGTCCAAACAACACCAGCTGTATTTTGTGAAGTTACGGTAAACGGTCCTGCGCCTGCATTTACTGTAACAACCATATCATCGGAATTGTTTCCGGAACCTCCCGCTCTGTTGTCACGAGTTGTAAATCTGAAATTATATGTTCTAGCAACATTCGACAAAGCTTCTACAACAATAGGTGAAGCTGTACCAACAGGACTTGAGGTTGTAGTTGCTCCTACAAGTGTTCTATCTAATGATGGAAAATATCTGAACGGAACTGTTTGTGGGGTGAATGATCTGAAAGTAGGACCCGATGCTTTCGTTGCAGTTGCTGCAGAGTTTGCTCCTGTTTGCCCGGTAACCGCATTATCCATTTGTTCCCAAATATATGTCAAAGCATCCCCGTCTCCATCAGAACCCGTTCCTGTAAGCTTAAATGGAGTTCCTTTCGGAATGATATAATCTAATCCTGCATCGGCTGTAGGAATTGTATTTCCTGTATTTGTACTTACCGGACAAGTTTTAGTTTTAATATTATTTGTAATCTGCTGAATACTTATCGCATGGAAAAATGGATCTGAATTCATTTGAACGTTCTGACCCGTAATCCCTGCGTATCCCATAATTGTAGATCCTGAACCCGGTTCCATATTTACTCCCGTTCCTTCAAGGTTCATAGAAAATGTATGGTTTCCACCAAACTGATGCCCCATTTCATGAGCTACATAATCGATATCGAAAGTATCGCCCGATGGAATACCATTTGCCGGAGAAGTATACCCGCTTCCTTTTGTACCATTTGTACAAACACAACCAATACAACCTGCATTTCCACCACCTCCGGTAGCTCCAAACAAGTGACCTATATCGTAATTTGCTTCACCAATTGTTGCAGTTAAAGTATTTTGTAACTGAGCATTCCAGTTATTCATCTGTGCTGAAGGAGAATAAGGGTCTGTAGCTGCATTTGTATAAATTACAGCATTATTATTCGCAATGATAATCATTCTCGCAGAGAAATCTTTTTCAAAAACTCCATTTACACGGGTCATTGTATTGTTCATTGCTGCTAATGCTCCCGCTACTGTTCCACCAAAATAGGTTGTATATTCACCGGTACAAGATAAAGCCAGTCTGAAAGTTCTCAATTTTCCGTCATCAGCATTTGGTCTTGCAGTAAGGCTTGAGTTATTAACACCTTTTTGAGCAACATCAAGTACTGTACACTCAAATTTATCTAAATCCGCTTTTTTGTCTGATTTTTTATAAACAACATACGTTGAAAGGTCTTTAGTATATGGCTCGATAAAAACGGCAGATTTATCTCCATAAATTTCCATTGAAGACAACCCCAACGGAGAAATACTGAAGTAAATAGTAGAACTAGCGTCTTCAACACCTACTCCAACATACGATTTGATGTCCGGATATTTTGCAGCTAATTCTGGAGCAAAGTTTGAATTTTCTCTTACTTTAAAATCTTCAAGGTTACCATTAGAATTTGGAAAAGAAACGATAACATCAGATTTCCCTCTAACAGCAAACCTCGCAGGCGCTTTTGCTAAAGCATTCTTTAAATTATCAAAATCAAGATTATAAATTCTTGGGTGAAGAATGCTGGTCTTATTTTCAAATATTTCCGAATTCGTTTTTTGAGACACTTCCTTCCAAAGTCGGCTTGTTTGTGCTAAAAAAACATTGGAAATAAGAAATATTCCCATCACAAGTAGTTGTTTTTTCATATAGATTTTTTCTTTTTTTTAAACATTAAGATGTATCAATTATAGCTGAAAGAATATTTTATTTCGATTTCAAAATTAGATTTTTCATCTCAATATTCTTCGTTATCTAATTTAGAAATTATTTTCTTTTTCTTTTAATAATTCACTATTGCTGTATTGTTTTTTCTTTTATTTCAGTTTTATAATAATTACTTTATCATCAAAAAACTGTTTGTTATTATGCCACTGAAACTTATAAAAAACGACAATACTACAAATCACGGGTCTTTCATTACGAAAGTCTTAAAAAGCAAAGGTAAATATTATTATATTTCTAACGAATATTTTCTTTTAACATTTTTAACATTTAACTAAAATTTTTGTAAAACGCTTACAATAATTTTACAATTACTTGATTTCCAATAAAATAAAATTTTACTGAAACCATACATTTCTTTTACAAGTATTACAAAAACTTCACTCTTAATTTTACTTCAACAAAAAAAATAATCTTATGAAAAAGTTCATTGTATTAGTTGCAGCATCAAGCGTATTTGTAATGTGTAAAAAAGGTGAAGCAACGCAGCCTCAATTAGAAAATGCAATCAGCAGCGCAGATAGCGCTGTTGCAAATGTTAGTGAGAAAATCAATTCAGTTAATAATCAAGCAGAAGCGGTATTTGATTCGGCAAGTATTAAAATTAAAGATTTTGAAAATACAAAAAGCGAAGCGGTTCAAAAGATGGAAGCAACCTCAAAAAGTATTGATTCTTTATCTGAAAAAATCAGCAGCATGAAGCTTGAATCAAAATCGGAAAAGAAAGATTCTCTTCAAAAAATTGTAGTAAACGTTCCGGCTCCGAAAGTAATTAAAGAAACTAAAATTATTTATAAAGACAAACCAAAACCCGTAGAAAAAGTTTCCTTAAATAGAATGCATAAAACCGGAGTTTTGGAACTCAATGTAAACGATGCAGAAACTGCCAAAGAAACCGTAAAAGAGCTGGTGAAAAAATATGACGGATTTGTAAAAAGTGAAAATATCTCTCTCAATAATAACGATACCAAAATTGCTTATCTGAAAGTAAAAGTTCCGATTCAGAAATTTGATTATCTGATGGATGACCTTAGTTTCAACATCGGAAATGTAGAAAATAAAGGAATCGATGTGAACGGACAGGATTTTGTAAACAACACATTATGTGATATGGAAATTACACTTTATGGAACTTCAGAAGCGGCATTGGTAAACAGTAAACCCGAAACATTTGGTGGAAAATCTTTAGCAGCAGTATCTTCCGGATGGAATGTAATCACCTCTATTTTCTTGTTTATTCTTCCGTTGTGGCCTCTTTTTGTAATTGTGGGAATTGGTTACTATTTCTATAAAAAGAAAGGCAATAAATCGTCTGAAAACCAATCAAACTAGATTATCATTAAATTTTAAGTAAATTTTAAGAATACAAATGATGAAGTTTACGTTTTTCCTTTTAAATTTATCACTTCATAATTTTATTAATTTTGTGATTAGGTGTAAAAGAAAAGGCTCTCAATTTGAGAGCCTTTTCCGTTATTTCATGTTCACTATCTTATCTACAACATATCTTGTGTTTCCTCTCCAAGGAAGTGCTCCTTTGTATTCTTTATAATGAAGATCAAAGGTTTTACCACTGTTGAGTTCCAGTTGTTTGAAAACTTCCGGATCAGAAACAGAAAACTCAAACTCATAGCTTGTAATTGTTCCTGTTTTACCTTTTCCAAAACCTTCCTGGATTAATTTGCCTTCGTAAGTTTTAAAAACATAGCCTTTTTTGATGGCATAATTAAGATATCCTGACTTTACACCTTCTCCGAAAACGAAGAAAAACTTATACCAGATGAAAACTCCCACAAGAAGTAAAACGACTCCTAAAGTAATCCACAAAGATTTTTTCATAAAATAGTGTTTGATGTTTTTTAATTATTTAGAAATACTTCTAGAAATCACAATTTTTTGGATTTCAGAAGTTCCTTCATAAATCTGAGTGATTTTTGCATCACGCATCATTCTTTCTACGTGATATTCTTTCACATATCCGTATCCACCGTGAATTTGTACAGCTTCAATTGTAGTATCCATTGCAACTTGAGAAGCGTATAGTTTTGCCATTGCTCCACTTTCAGAAATATCTTTTCCGGCATCTTTTTCACAAGCCGCTTTAAAGCAAAGCATTCTTGCAGCCGTGATCTGAGTTGCCATATCTGCTAATTTGAAAGCAATTGCCTGGTGATTGATAATTTCAGTTTTGAAAGCCTTTCTTGTTTTAGCATATTTCAATGCCAATTCGTAAGCTCCAGAAGCGATACCCAAAGCCTGAGAAGCAATACCTATTCTACCACCGTTCAAAACAGCCATTGCAAAATTGAATCCGAAACCGTCTTCACCAATTCTGTTTTCTTTTGGTACTTTTACGTTGTTGAAAATCAAAGAATGCGTATCACTTCCTCTGATTCCTAATTTATCTTCTTTTGTTCCGATTTCGAAACCTTCCCAACCTTTTTCAACGATAAATGCGTTGATTCCTTTATGTTTTTTCTCAGGATCAGTTTGTGCAATTACAATATAGTAAGATGCAGTTCCACCGTTTGTGATCCAGTTTTTGATCCCGTTTAAAAGATAGTAATCTCCTTTATCTTCAGCAGTAGTTTTCTGAGAAGTAGCATCAGAACCTGCTTCAGGCTCAGATAAAGCAAAAGCTCCAATTACCTGCCCACTTGCAAGAGGAGTAAGATATTTTACTTTTTGCTCTTCAGAAGCAAATTTTTCAAGACCTGCACAAACCAAAGAGTTGTTTACAGACATTACCACAGCAGCAGAAGCATCAACTTTTGCGATTTCTTCCATTGCCAAAACGTAAGAAACGCTGTCCATTCCTGCTCCACCGTATTTTGGGTCAACCATCATTCCTAAAAGTCCCATCTCCCCCATTTTCTTCACTTGCTCAGCCGGAAACTTCTGATCACGATCTCTTTCAATTACTTCTGGTAAAAGTTCGTTTTGTGCAAAATCTCTTGCTGCCTGCTGAATCATCAGCTGTTCTTCTGATAAATTAAAGTCCATAAAATTTTCTATTATATGGTGGCTAATTTACACTTTTTAAGTAAATCTGAAAACAGATTCATTAATTGGGAGTTAATCAAGGTTTCAGGCAGATTTGTAATTATTCAGAAGATATTATTTTAATTTGAATTATTAAAAGTATTATGACATACATTTTATTAAATTCTAAACAATTATAACTTATTTCCGTAGTTAAAAAAAATTCTTATATTTAAAATCCTAACTATTATTTGAAAATTATGTCAATCAAAAGATTATTCGATATACCTCATTATGCTTTAGAGCATCTCCCTAAAAGCGATATGTTTGTCACCAAATACCACGGTGAATGGAAAAAAACCTCTACACAGGAGTTTATCAATCAGGGAAATAAGATTTCGAGAGGTCTTTTAAAGCTGGGCATCAAACCTGGTGATAAGATTGCATTGATCACAACAAATTCTCGTACAGAATGGGCAGTGATGGATCTCGGACTTTCGCAAATAGGTGTGGTTTCTGTGCCGGTTTACCCAAGTATCTCGCCCGAAGACTACGAATTTATCTTTAATAATGCCGAAATTAAGTACTGTTTTGTTTCTGATAAAGAATTACTTGCCAAAGTAATGAAGATTAAACACAATGTTCCAAGCTTACAGGGTGTTTTTACTTTTGATAACGTGAGCGGAGCAGCGAACTGGAAAGAAATTCTTGATCTGGGTGAAGACGATTCTACCCAAATTGAAGTGGAAGATCTTTCTAAGGCAATCAATACCGAAGATTTGGCAACTTTAATCTATACTTCCGGAACTACAGGAAAGCCAAAAGGTGTAATGTTGACTCACGAAAATATTGTTTCTAATGTTTTAGGCTCAATTCCGAGAATTCCAAAAAAGAAAAGTCTGGATTATAAAGATACACGAGTATTAAGCTTTTTACCTATCTGTCATATTTTTGAGAGAATGCTGTTTTACCTTTTTCAGTATAACGGTTTTTCAATTTATTTTGCTGAAAGTATCGAAAAAATGGGTGAAAACGTAAAAGAAGTAAAACCTCATTACATGAGTGTTGTTCCTCGTTTGGTAGAAAAAGTATATGATAAAATTTATAATACCGGATCTAATGCAGGTGGTTTAAAACAGAAAATTTTCTTCTGGGCTTTACAGTTAATTCAAAAGAAAAAAGAAGTTTCAAAACCTTCAGGATTGCAGGAAATTATAGCCGACAAACTGGTTTTCAAAAAATGGAGAGAAGGTTTGGGAGGCGAAATTATCACTTTAGTTTCGGGATCGGCAGCTTTATCCACAAGATTAAATTTGATGTTCCAAAATGCCGGAATTCCTATTTTGGAAGGTTATGGTTTAACTGAAACCTCACCCGTAATTTCTGTAAACTCTTTTGGAAAAATGAAAATAGGAACTGTGGGACATCCGTTGGATAATTTGACTGTAAAAATTCAGCCGGATGGAGAAATTACCGTAAAAGGACCTTCTGTTTTTAAAAGTTATTTTAAAAATGAAGAACAGACCAAAGAAGCATTCACAGAAGACGGATATTTTAAAACCGGAGACATCGGTCACATCGACAATGATGGTTTCTTGCAGATTACCGATCGTAAAAAGGAAATGTTTAAAACTTCCGGAGGAAAATATATTGCTCCACAAACGATTGAAAATTTAGCAAAAGCCTCGAAATTTATCGAGCAGATTATGGTTGTTGGTGACGGCGAAAAAATGCCAACTGCATTGGTACAACCCGATTTTGAATTTGCTAAAAACTGGGCAATGAGAAACAATTTAAGCATCGGTACAACTCCGCAAGAAATTGCAAAAAGCCCCGAATTAAAAGCAAGAATAGAAAAAGAAATTGATGATATCAACGAACATCTAGGAAACTGGGAAAGAATCAAGAAAATTGAACTGACACCAGAAGTTTGGGGAATTGAAGCGGGACTTCTTACGCCTACTTTAAAGCTGAAAAGGAAAGCGATTAAAGAAAAGTTTATTGATCTTTATAATAAGATGTATGAACATCATGAATAAATAATATGAAGCCGTTTCTGATTAGAAGCGGTTTTTTTATTTTAAACCTAAACAATTTTTGACCTAAATTCTTTTATATAAATTTTGTCATTCAGAGCGGAACGAAGTGAAGCGTGGAATCTAAGTTTTATTGTAAAATTATTTTATCCGTTTAA
>NZ_JAPDKN010000001.1 GCF_026163565.1 Chryseobacterium sp. YIM B08800 | reverse complement strand
GGCACCAAAGGTGCCCCCGAAACTCTATAAAATATTTAAAACTTATAAATCTTGGTTTTAGGTTTTTCATAACTCACTTTTCCACCACGAAGAGGCGTAAGCAAATCCATCAAACCATTTAATTTTATTTCGTAAATCGTAGAAAGCTGCATTCCCAATTTTCCGGGTGGCATTCCTTGGCGCTGAAACCATTCCAGATAACTTATCGGAAGGTCAGCTAAAACAGTATCTTTATATTTTCCGAAAGGCATTTTTACTACACATATTTCCTGTAAAATTTCAGGATTTATTCCTTGCTCCATTCTTTAAACTATTAAATCAATTTTATTTTCTAAATCGTCGTCTCTATCTTTATCAGAAAGTTGAAGTTCTGGGGTTTCATCATCCGAAAATTCATTTCTGTACACCTGAATAAGAAGTAGTGTAAATGACACTAAAATAGGTCCGAAAATCAATCCCATAAACCCAAATAAATTCATTCCCATAATGATTCCGAAAACGGTATTTAAAGGGTGAATATCTTCCAATTTTTTTAGCAATGTAAAACGAAGTACATTATCTGTGAGACCAACGACAATGATGCAATAAAGTCCAAGACCAATTCCAGGTCCGGTTTGACCTTCTGCAATCATAAAAATACAAATCGGAACATAAACAATTGCCGCTCCCACCACCGGAATCATCGATGCCGCCGCTGTTAATGCAAATAACAAAATAGGACTTGGTGCACCAAAGATAAAATAACCAATCAATGCGATTATCCCTTGTCCTAAAGCGACAACAGGAAGCCCGATTGCGTTTGCCATAATTAATTTACGCATTTTTTCGCCAATTAAAGAGACATTTGCTCTTTTCAAAGGTGCGGCTGAAGCTAAAATTCTTTCGAATAATCTTGGCTTCTCAAACATAAAATAAAGAATGAAATACATTGACATCACTACCGTCAAAGTATTAAATGTTCCGCTAAGAGCTGATGTAGAATACTTTCCGGCAGAATCTTTAAGCTTGGTCATATTCTCTTTACTCAGAATATCAAAACTGGTTTTATTGTAAATAAATGTATGGATTTTGTCAACGAAAATATTAAACTTATTCATGTAAGCTTGCGCGTTTCCAAGCTTTTCAATCAATAAATCGGCAATAAAGTAGACAGGAAGAATAATAATAATTAAACTTGCCAACATGAGAACCAATGCAGAAGCCCACGGTTTCCATTTTCGTTCTTCCTGCAGGTAAAAATTATATTTTCTGCAGACTACATAAATGGTTATCGCTCCCAAAACTGAAGGGATGAAAAGCGCAAGATTAAAACAGATTAAACCTGCTAAAACCAAAATGATTGCAAGCAAAGAAACTTGTTTTATCGCTGTGCTACTGATTTGTTTGTCTTTATTTTGTGGTATCATTTATTATATGTTATTTGTCGTGGTTTACCTAAATATGCGCAATATGCAGAATACATAGCTATATAGACAAATGGATAAGTAAAAATTATACCAACACAACAAAGTAATATTCCGGAAAGTGTAATAACTCCACCTAAAATTGCAGTTCCCCAAAAAATACTATAATTTTCTTTGACAATATTATAGGTTTTTGAAATTGCATCCATGGCATTTGAATTTTCAAACAAAAGAATAGGATAACCAAGAAAAAATAATGGATATACAAATAAAAACGGGATAAAGCACATGGCAATAGAAACCCATAAAATGATATTGGTAATCAAACTATACAGTAAAATATTTCCTAGATTTTGACGGTAACCAATAAATAAATCAGAAAACTCGATTGAAGCTTTTGTGTTGAATTTGTTCGTAATATACATTAAACCAACAAAAAGAGGCGACAAAAGAATACTCAGTAAACCCGAAAATGAATAATAAAGAGAAGTTCCCGGTCTGTTTATCAAAATATTTCTGTAATTGTCTTCATCAAAGTTTCTGAAACTGCTGTAATTCGAATACCACTTTAATCCTGTGATAGATTGTAAAATAGAATCTGCAATAAAATAAATAATCATCACTACCAAAGCATAAAGAAAAACGCCTTTATACATTTCGAAAGCATGAGAAATAATAGATCCTGTATTTCTTTCAGGTACAGATCCTTGCTGATCAAATTCTTTAAATTCGGACATGGTGTTTGTTTTTTAATGTTTCTCAAATTTAATTTTTTTTGAGAACAAAAACACCACACATTTTTCAAAATCAGACTTTCTCGATGAAAATAGTTTTATACAATGAATAAATCATCGCATTCCAAAATGGAAAAGTGAATAATCCACCGACTAAAAAGATTCCGAAACCGATGTATTTAAATAAAACGGCAACTATTGTACAAACTAATATCTCGATGAAATACATTTTTAACGCTTTCCAGTTTAAAGCAATTCCTTCAAAAATAGTTTTGTTCTGAAAAAACATTAACGGCGCCACAAACAATGTTATCATTACCCAAACAATAGGAAGAATAAGGGTTTGAGCGATAAAAGTGTATAAGAAATACCAGAATATGAAGTAACTTGCATATCTGAAGAAATTCAGCCCGTTATATCCGGCAAATAAATCTCTTAATTCAACATTTTCTTTAAGATCAATTTTTCTAAAGATTTGAAAAAAACCTAAATTTAAAGGATAAAGAAAAATCAGAGTTGCTACCAAGCCAAGATAAAAGTTCTGAAACCCTTCACTTATCATGATTGCAGAAATATCATTTTTGTATGCTTCTAATCCTGCAGGTCCTATTTTCATATAATCAGACATTGCACCTAAAAGCTGATCCATAATTCCGTATCGACCTGAAAAGTATAAGAAAACCGTAGAAAATAAAGCCAAATAAATAACCGAAAAAATCATTTGGTAAACCAACGTTTTATTCCAGTAAAAAAATGCTTGTTTTAAAATAAAATCGATTCCCGGTTTTTGTGGATAATTCTCCTGCATTGAAAAAATTTTATGCAAAAGTAAACATCAATAACTACTTTTGCGGAATGTTTTCAGCGAATCATCAAAAATTTATTGAAATGGACGAACTTTCACATCAGAAAGTTCCTTTTTTCTTTATCATTGACTTCCTGGTTGATCAGGTAGAAGTTTTCACAGAAGATGAAATTGAAAAAGAAGGTTTGTTGATTGATTTTCAGGATTTTTCGAATGTGAAAAGTCAGGACGTTTTAGATAAAAAAATAGAATGGAAATCATTTCCTGAGTCTTTAGAAAGCTTTAAAAGAGGTTTTGATCACGTTCAGAAAAATATTCGTCAGGGAAATTCTTACCTTACCAATTATACCCGAAAAACCAGAATTGAAACGAATCTCAACCTGGGAGAAATTTTTCATCATTCTTCTGCAAAATACAAGGTTTTATATAAAGATTTTTTCGTATTTTTTTCTCCTGAAACTTTCGTGAAGATTGTTGATGATAAAATCATGACTTATCCGATGAAAGGTACGATTGATGCTTCTTTAGATAATGCTGCAGAAATTTTGAAGAATGATAAAAAAGAAAGGGCAGAACATTATACTGTAGTAGATTTGCTTAGAAATGATCTGAGTATGGTTGCAGATGATGTGAAAGTTGATAAATTCCAGTATATTGATTTTCTGAAAACAAAACAGAAAGATCTGTATGCGATGAGCTCCGAAATTTCAGGTAATTTAAAACCTGAGTTTAAAGGAAAAGTAGGAAGCATCATGAAAAAACTTTTACCTGCAGGATCTATTTTAGGAGCGCCAAAACCTAAAACTTTAGAGATCATCCTTGAAGCGGAAGGTTTCGACAGAGGTTTTTATACAGGAGTTTGCGGTTGGTTTGATGGAAAAGATTTAGACAGTTGTGTAATGATTCGTTTCATCGAAAAAGAAGGCGATCAATTGTATTTTAAAAGCGGTGGCGGAATTACACACATGAGCAAGCTAGAAGACGAGTATCAGGAAATGAAAAACAAAATTTATGTCCCAATTCATTGAAAGTATTAAAGTAGAAGATCAGGAATTGTTCCTGTTGGAGTTTCACCAGAAACGCGTGAATGAGACTTTCGCCCATTTTGGGAAAGAAGGTTCTATTGACTTGGAGAAAATTTTTAAAAATCTCAATCATGATGAAGACGGTTTGTACAAGCTGAGAATCACGTATGATTTGGATAAAAAATTCAGAACCATGATGATTCCTTATGCAATTCCGGAAATTCAGGATTTTCAACTGGTAGAAAATAACAGCTACGATTACTCTTTTAAGTTTGAAGACCGCAAAGAGCTTGAAAAAATGAAGATGAAGTCTAAAGCTGAGGAAATTATTATCGTAAAAAATAATCATATTACAGACACTTCGTTTTCCAATCTTTTGTTTCAAAAAGGGAAAGACTGGTTTACGCCGTCAACTTATCTTTTAAACGGTGTGCAAAGACAAAACCTTTTAAAGAAAAAGAAAATAAAAGAAGCAGAAATTACTTTGCAGAATATTAAGGAATTCTCACATTTTCAGTTGATTAATGCGTTGAATGACTTCGATGATATGTTTATTTATCCTATTCATAAAATCACCAATCTTCCCGGGAATGATGATTATTTGGATATTTAAATAATTTCTTTAAAATATTTTTCTCTCGCAGATTAAATAAAAAAGCAGATTTATAATTAAATAAATCTGCTTTTTTACCATTAAGATTTTTTAAGAAGTTTAGAACATTAAGATTTAGCTTCGCTGTAAGAATTCATGCTTAAAATCTTAACCTATCTTAACTGCTTAACTTTCCTTAATGGTTCAGTATTTCTTAGCTTTCCTTTAAAAAATTAAAATAAGCTTTCTGTGTATCTGCATTATTTTTACCTTGTGTATTGACTTCCATGATCTTAGGAAGTGAATCTGGTTTGAAGAAATTCTCAAAGACTCGGTCTAAAGTTCTGTCATCTTCAACTTTCACATAAGAAAAACCAAAATGTTTAGCCATAAATTCTGCATTTTTATGATGTTTTGTAGAAATAAATTCATCAACCGTATTTGAATTCGCATTTCCGGGACCCGGAATTATTTTAAAAATATTTCCTTCCCCGTTATTAAAAATAATAATCCTTGTAAATGGCGGAATGTACTGATTCCACAAGCCATTAATGTCATAGAAAAAGCTTAAATCACCTGTAATCAGCAAGGTAGGGTTTTTGTTTTTGATGGCGAAGCCCATTGCGGTGGAAGTAGAACCATCAATTCCGCTTGTTCCACGGTTGCAATACATTTTTCTCTTTCCAAAATCAAAAAGTTGTGCATAACGAATTGCCGATGAATTACTGAAATGAATATTGTAATTCTCGGGAATGCTCTGCGAAGCTTTATTAAAGAAATAAAAATCTGAAAACTCAGCTAAATTTAAAAAGTCGTCATGCTTTTTGTCTTTTTTATCTCTTAAAACATCCCAAAGATTATAATAAGGTTTAGGTTCTAAGTTGATGAAATTTAATAATTTAGAAAAGAAAACCTCGGGCTTAATTTCTATTTTCTGAGTCAATGAAAAGTAAGTGTCGGGTTGCCAAACTTCATCCAGATGCCAATGTTGCTTAGGATGTGCATTTCTTAAAAATTGTTTTACTTTTTTAGAAACCACATTTTGCCCAACAGTAATCAATAAATCTGGAGCATAAGTTTTAAAATCGTCTTCGGTAAATGCAAAAATATATCGGTCGATATGCCTGAAAAACTTTTCATGATATAAATTTGAATTCGCTTCGCTTAAAACAACAACAGAATGGTTTTTTACCAATTGGGTAAGCTGGTTTTCCAATTCAGGGCTGTAGCCTTTTGTACCTACAAGAATCATAATTCTCTGTGAAGTATTCCAGTCTGCAATTAAATTGGAGGGAATTTCGTACTCTTTCTTTTTAATGGTTTTCTCAATCACCGGGAAGGTCGGAAGCTCTGAAACCAATTCGTACAAAGGTTCTTCTAAAGGAATATTGATATGAACCGCACCTTGTTTTTCAAAACAAAGCTCAATTGCCTTTTTTATAAGATCTGAATTGATGCTTTCTGCATCATCTTTACTGTCTTCAACTAATTGAAAATCTCCGTAAGAATGCTGATGAAACAGATTGTTTTGTCGGATCGTTTGTCCGTCAAAAAGATCAACATAATCAGTTGGTCGGTCTGCCGTTAAAATCAACAACGGAATATTCTGATAAAAAGCTTCGGTAACTGCAGGATAATAATTTGCCGCTGCAGAACCGCTTGTACAGGTAATTACAACAGGCTTTTTTTCGCTCATTGCCATTCCGAGAGCAACAAAAGCCGCACTTCTTTCATCAACAATGCTGAAACAGTTGAAATCATCCATCTCTGAAAAATGAATCGCCAAAGGAGCATTTCTGGATCCCGGAGATATCACAACGTCTAAAATTCCGTATTGGTGAAGAATATTAGCAAGTACCTGAATACTTCTCTTAGAAGAATATTTTTTCATTTGAAAATTTCTATTGTTTTTTTAGGTCAAATGCAATCGCCTTAATTTTTACTCACATTTATTTACTAATTGAGCCTTTGGCGATTTCATAAAGCAAATTTAGTTTATAAATAATGAATTGTAAAATGATTTGGGGAGTGTTTTACTTTTCTTTATGATTGAAATTTATATAGAAAATTCTAAAATAATTAATAAGATATATTGGGAAAAAGGCACATAATATTGCAATTAAAGTGCTTTTCCAAAAAAGCTTTGATATTCCGGAGAAGAAAAGAAACTCAAATATTACTATTGAGTAAAGAAAAATAGGGAGGGTCAAGCTACTGATCTTAGATTTTTTCCAATATAAAAATGAGGTAGAAATAACATACAATAAAGAAAAGTAAATAAAATTGATAACAGAAAGCATTGCGCTGCCGTGACCACCAAAATTTTTAATTTGATCTGTAAAATATATTTCCGCCATAATGAGGATCATGGTTCCTACAATAAAATCTAAAATGAAGTTAATCAGTAGTTCTTTTCTGCACAAATATTTATATAAAACAAAAAAGCAGAAGAGGAGGATACCTATTAGAGGTCTGGAAAATTCAAGTATCATACTTTAAATGGTCAATATTTGTAAACAAATTTAATTAAACATTAATTACTACTGATAATAAACGGTCACATTCGATGAAATGACAAATTGAAATTGTGTGATATTTTATTCAATTTAAATAAGTTAAAATCTGTAAATTAGCCCCACGTAAAATTTCTATAAAATGGATAAAATACCTAGTGTAGACCTGCGTGATTTCCTTTCGGACAACCCGGAACGCAAACAGAAATTTGTAAATGAAATCGGAAAAGCTTACGAAGAAATTGGTTTTGTAGCCTTAAAAGGACATTTCCTTGATGACAAACTCGTAGACAATCTTTATGGAGAAGTGAAAAACTTCTTTGAACTCCCAACAGAAACCAAACAAAAGTATGAGATCCCAGGAATTGGGGGACAAAGAGGTTATGTTGGCTTTGGTAAAGAAACGGCTAAAGGTTTTAAAAAAGGTGATTTGAAAGAATTTTGGCATTTTGGACAATATGTTTCGGATGATTCAAAATACAAAAGCGAATATCCAGACAACGTCATCGTAGACGAACTTCCACAATTTAATGAGGTAGGTAAAGAAACTTACCAGATGCTTGAAAAAACAGGAAAATATGTTTTGAGAGCTTTAGCATTGTATCTTGGTCTTGATGAATTTTATTTTGACGATAAAATTGCAGAAGGAAACTCTATTTTGAGACCAATTCACTATCCGCCGATTACCCAGGAACCGGATGATGCAGTAAGAGCAGCGGCTCACGGAGACATTAACCTAATTACCCTTTTGATGGGTTCTCAAGGAAAAGGTCTTCAGGTACAAAATCATAAAGGCGAATGGATCGATGCGATTGCACAACCAGACGAATTAATGATCAACGTTGGAGATATGCTTTCGAGACATACCAACAACAAGCTGAAATCTACGATTCACAGAGTGGTAAATCCGCCAAGAGAGTTGTGGGGAACTTCAAGATATTCTATTCCTTTCTTTATGCATCCTGTGAGCGGAATGTCACTGAATGCTTTAGAAAACTGTGTTGACGAAAACAATCCAAAGTTATATGAAGATACAACAGCCGGAGAATTTTTACACGAAAGATTAATTGAATTGGGATTAATAAAAAAGTAAGCCTAATTAATAAACTTTAATACAATTAAGAAAGACTTCTATTCGTAGAGGTCTTTTTTTTGCTCTAAACTTTATGTAAATACCTTTAGAAGACCACGAAAAAAGTCACACAATGTAGGCTTTTGTATTCCCACAACTTTGCGTATTTTTGAGAAAATGCTTCACAATGAATTTTAAACCTATGTTATTAACAGCCGGAGTTTTGTTTTCGGCTACAGTTTATGCTCAAAAAATGACTTATCCTAAAGCAATCAAAGGAAATCAAACAGATACTTATTTCGGAACAGCCATTGCAGATCCGTACAGAGATTTAGAAAATGATTCTGAGCCTACCAAAAAATGGGTAGATGAAGAAGTTGCTTACAGTCAAAAATATTTATCGCAAATCCCATTTAGAGAGCAGATTAAAAAGCAGTTAACAGATATTTGGAATTACGAAAAAATAGGGGCACCTTTCAAAGAAGGAGATTTTACTTACTATTATAAAAACGATGGTTTACAGGCTCAGTCTGTATTATACAGGACTAATAATAAGACAAAAACCACAGAAGTATTTTTAGATCCTAACAAATTTTCAGAAAAAGGAACTACCTCGCTTTCAAGCTTGTCTTTCAACAAAAAAGGAAATTTGGCAGCGTACTCTATTTCAGAAGGCGGAAGCGACTGGAACAAAATTATCATCATTGATGCTCTTACCAAAAAACAAATCGACGAAACAATTGTTGATGTAAAGTTCAGTGGAATTTCTTGGCAGGGTGACGAAGGTTTCTATTATTCAAGTTACGACAAGCCGAAAGAAGGAACTGTACTTTCCGGAATGACTGATAAACACAAAGTTTATTTTCACAAATTAGGAACAAAGCAATCTTCCGACAAACTGATTTTTGGTGGAGATAAAACTCCAAGAAGATATTTAGGAGCAGGAGTTTCTGAAGATCAGAGATATCTGATTATTTCTGCTGCGAATGCAACCAACGGAAACGAATTGTATGTGAAAGACCTAAAAAAAGGTGGTGATTTCGTTCAGATCAACAAAGGTTTTGATATTAATGTAAATATTGTTGATACAGAAGGTGATAATCTTTTCATTTTTACCGATAAAGATGCGCCAAATATGCGTTTGGTAAAAACGACCATTCAAAATCCGTCTCCTGAAACCTGGAAAGACGTTATCCCTGAAACAGAAAATGTATTGGGAATTTCCGGAGGTGGCGGTTATTTCTTTGCGACATACATGATTGATGCCATTGATCAGGTAAAGCAATTCGATAAAACAGGAAAGCTGATCAGAGAAATTTCATTGCCTGGAAAAGGAAATGTAGGTGGTTTTGGCGGTAAAGAAACAGAGAAAGAATTATATTATTCTTTCAGCAATTATATTACTCCGGGAACAACGTATAAATTCAATGCTGATACAGGAAAGTCTGAAGTTTACCAGAAACCGAAAGTGAAATTTAATCCTGAAGATTATGTTTCTGAGCAGGTATTTTATACATCAAAAGACGGAACCAAAGTTCCTATGATGATCAATTATAAAAAAGGAACAAAGCTGAATGGTAAAAACCCTACAATTCTTTATTCTTACGGAGGTTTTAATATCAGTTTACAACCATCTTTTTCTGTCGTAAACGCAATTTGGATGGAAAATGGTGGAATTTACGCCGTTCCAAACATCCGTGGTGGAGGTGAATACGGTAAAAAATGGCACGATGCAGGAACAAAAATGCAGAAAAAAAACGTGTTTGAAGACTTCATCGCTGCCGGAGAATATTTACAATCTAAAGGCTATACTTCTAAAGAATATATGGCACTTTCAGGAAGATCAAACGGAGGTTTGTTAGTTGGAGCAACCATGACAATGCGTCCTGATCTGGCTAAAGTTGCCTTTCCTGGAGTGGGTGTTTTAGATATGTTGAGATATAACAAATTTACCGCTGGAGCAGGTTGGTCTTATGACTATGGAACTGCAGAAGACAACAAAGAAATGTTTGATTATTTAAAATCATATTCACCGGTTCATAACGTAAAAGCAGGAACTTGTTATCCGTCAACAATGATCATTACAAGTGACCACGACGATAGAGTAGTTCCTGCGCATTCATTTAAATTTGGTGCAGAATTGCAGGAAAAACAAAAATGTGCAAATCCGATTTTGCTAAGAATTGAGAAAAATGCAGGTCACGGAGCAGGAAGAGCAACCGATCAGGTAATCAGCGAAAATGCAGATTTAATTTCTTTTGCTTTATACGAAATGGGAATTAAAAAACTAAATAAATAATCTAAACTTCTTTAGGTTTAAATAAAAGCGAGATTGTATTTACAGTCTCGTTTTTATGTTTTATGGTATTTAATTGAATTTAAAAACATTTAAATCATATTAAAGAAGATCAAAGATCTTCAAAAAAACTAATGTGCTCTTTTAAGCAGAATAATAATTAAAATTCTCTGTGGCTAATGTGTTAAGATCCTTTATTTTTAAACATCCAATGTTGCTGAAAATCAATCACAAACCATTCCCGTAAAAATGCTTATTTTTAAAATCTTAAATCTGAAGAAATGAGAAGGGAAATAAAGAACAAAATTCCTCAATTTAATATATCTGAAAATCAGCAGGAAATTTATCAATTTGAAAAGGATGGACTTGAGCTGAAATCAAAATACACGGCAGAAGACGTAAAAAATAAAGACATCAGCGACAGTTCTCCGGGAATTGCTCCTTACCTAAGAGGTCCTTATTCTACGATGTATGTTCAGAAACCGTGGACGATTCGTCAGTACGCAGGGTTTTCTACCGCTGAAGAATCTAATGCGTTTTACAGAAGAAACTTAGCAGCTGGACAAAAAGGACTTTCCGTAGCTTTCGATTTGGCGACACACAGAGGTTATGATTCAGATCATGCTAGAGTAGTTGGAGATGTTGGAAAAGCCGGCGTTGCGATTGATTCTGTTGAGGATATGAAGATCTTGTTCAATGAAATTCCTTTGGATGAAATATCGGTTTCAATGACGATGAATGGCGCGGTTTTGCCGATTTTATCATTTTATATTGTAGCTGCAGAAGAGCAAGGTGTTTCTCAGGACAAGCTTTCGGGAACCATTCAGAATGATATTTTGAAAGAATTTATGGTGCGTAATACATACATTTATCCGCCGACTCCTTCAATGAAAATTATTGCTGATATTTTTGAATATACTTCTAAAAATATTCCAAAATTCAACTCGATTTCGATTTCTGGATACCACATGCAGGAAGCGGGAGCAACCCCAGTTCTGGAAATGGCTTATACTTTAGCTGACGGTTTAGAATATGTAAGAACCGGAATTAAAGCAGGAATGAATGTGGATGATTTTGCCCCAAGGTTATCATTTTTCTGGGCTATCGGAATGAATCATTTTATGGAAATTGCTAAAATGCGTGCAGCAAGATATATTTGGGCAACGCTTTTAAAACAATTCAACCCTCAAAATCCAAAATCTTTAGCTTTAAGAACGCATTCACAAACTTCAGGTTGGTCTTTAACGGAGCAGGAACCTTTCAATAATATTACAAGAACGGCGATTGAAGCATTGTCTTCAGCTTTAGGTGGAACTCAGTCTCTTCACACCAATGCTTTGGATGAAGCAATTGCACTTCCGACAGATTATTCGGCAAAAATTGCTAGAAATACGCAGATCATTCTTCAGCAGGAATCTGGGATCTGCGATGTTGTAGATCCAATGGGAGGAAGTAATTTGGTTGAATCTTTGACTCAGCAAATGATCGAAGAAGCCATGAAATACATCGATGAGGTTGAAAAAGAAGGCGGAATGACCAAGGCAATTGAAGCCGGAATTCCAAAAATGAGAATTGAAGAAGCTGCCGCAAGAAAACAGGCAAAAATCGATAGCAGTGAAGAATTTATTATCGGAGTAAATTCATTTAAATCAGCTTTAAAACAGACTCCAATCGAAATTTTAGATATCGACAATACTGAAGTTAGAAGAAAACAGATTGAAAGATTAGAATCAATTAAATTAAGCCGTAATTCTGAGACTGTTGAGCAAATTTTAAATGAAATCCGTGAATCTGCAAAAACCGGAAACGGAAATCTTCTGGCATTGTGCATTGAAGCGGCAAGAAGAAGAGTAACTTTAGGTGAAATGAGCGATGCGATGGAAGAAAGTTTCGGACGTTATAAAGCCAACATCAGAACGATACAAGGAGTTTACGCTATGAATGCAGGTAAAAATGAATATTTTGGAAAAGCACTTGAGCTTACCCAAAAATTTGAAGAAGCAGAAGGTCGTCGTCCAAGAATTATGGTGGCGAAAATGGGACAGGATGGTCATGATCGTGGTGCAAAAGTGGTAGCAACTGCGTTTGCAGATATGGGATTTGATGTGGATGTTGCACCGTTATTTCAAACTCCGGAAGAGGTTGCAAAACAGGCTGTAGAAAATGATATTCACATTTTGGGCGTTTCATCTTTGGCGGCGGGTCACAAAACTTTGGTTCCGCAGGTTGTTGAAGAGCTAAAGAAACTAGGTGCAGAAGATATTACAATTGTTGTAGGCGGAGTTATTCCACAACAGGATTACGAGTTTTTATATGCCAACGGAGCTGATTTCATCTTCGGTCCGGGAACAAACCTTCCGAAATGTGCGGTCGATATTTTGGAAAAGTTTTTAAATTAAAAAGATGAGTTTTTTAGAAAAACAATTGCATAAAGATTTCGGAAATCATTTTACGATAACATCATATCTTCCTAAATTTGAGAAATCAGGCGAATGGGAAGGAAAGTTGCACTTGATTTTTTCAATCAAGAATTATAATCAATTTTCAGCAATTACTGTTGATAAGGTTGATAAGAGGATTTTTAAAATGGCAGATATTTTAATGATACTTGATGATTATGATGGAAAAGGTTTTAAAATGAATTTTTGGAATAAGAATAATGAAAAATTAGAAAATATTCCTCATACAAGAAATGTATATTTATATTGTAATGAATTATTAGTAGACAAGAATTTGCTGGTAAAGTTCTTTTTTGAAAAAAAATTAAGATTACACATTAGAGACAAACAATATTTTGATATGGAAAAACCTGATTTTTTTATTTCGCATGATTCAAATGATAAAGAAGAGGTTGCAAGACCCTTATTCAATGAGCTCGTAAAAAGAGGATATAAAGTATGGTATGATGAGTTTTCTCTAAAAATAGGAGATAGCTTAGTTGATTCTATTGATGAGGGTATAAGAACTTGTAAAAAAGGTATAATAATATTAAGTCCTAATTTTTTAAGTAACGAATCATGGGCTAAAAGTGAACTACAAGCAATAAGAGTTAAGCATATTCAAAAAGGAAATATAATATTACCAATTTGGCATAATATTTCAGCCAAAGATTTAGATGAGCAATATTGGCTTTTAAATATCTTCGGAGGAAATACAAGCAATGGAATAGAATATTTAGTGAGTCAAATAGAAAGGTCTTTAAATTAAAATCCGATTAGAATCCAATAAATTGCACAGCTTTTGTACTGTAGGTCATAACCAAAAATAAATTAATATGGCTTATACAGTAATTTCAGTATTTCCGGAAACTGTAGATACAGAGGAAATAAAATCAGAACTAAAAAACAAAGGATTTCTCGATGCAGACATTATTGTTTCTAAATCGAGATTTGATGAAGAGTCTTCTACGAATGAATATGAAGATGATGAAAAAACAAAAAGTTTTTGGAATCATGTTTTTGTAAATGATAACGAGATTTTAGCAGCTTACAGTAAGGAAAGTGTAGGTAAAATCAATTTGGTGGTTTATGCTTCCAATCTTACAGATGCACAAAACGCAAAAAAAGTTTTGGATCAATATGGAGCATTAAAGATTTATAATAAACCCTCTGTTAATCAGACTGATTCTGAAACAGCAGGTTTGCCTGAAGATGTTTACAACGGAATTATTGCAAAGGCAAAACACGATGTTTATTTCTTAGACAAAGAAAGAGTGTATTCTCCAAACAGCAAAGGAATGGGTGATACAATGGACGGCTTGGGATCTAAAGATTAATATAAACTGTTTTATAAAAAATAGAAACGACCATCAGATGATGGTCGTTTTTGTTATATTTTCCAGGACCTAATCAGCCATCGGTAGATAAGAATATTGACAAAGAAGTAGACCAATACAGGAATGATAATAATCATTGACCAAAGTAAAGGATTAATATACATCGAAAGTAAACCATTGGAAACGTCCGATTTTGCAATAAAATATTGTCCAGCTGCGATCAGTCCTAAGCTTAAAATCAACACAAACATTAAATTCATGCTGAATTTTCTGCTGATATCACTCACCATTTTCTTTGGTGAATATCCTAAAATATTTTTAATGGATACCTCTTCCTGCTTCTCTAAAAACTGAATTTTTATAAAGCTAACAATAATATAAAGACACAAAGCAAAGATGAAAACTCCTAAAACAGCAATTATTTTTAAAACCAAAAATAATTTTGACTTTATTTTTGCTGAACGAAGACTTTCCTGATTAGATTCATAACCGTTTTCTTTCATTTTAGAAACCAGACCTTCATCACCGGAATCTTTTACCTGTACCAAAACTCTGTTGTAAATTTTGGGCTGTGTCGCAAGCTGAGGTTTTTCTGCGATATTCAGAGAGTCAAGGAATTTTTTCGGGATCAAAACAGAATGTATTCTGTCTGAAAGTCCTACCATTTTTCCTTTGTACGTCTTATTCTGCTTATTGACAGTGATGTTGATATTCACTTCGATTTTCTTGGCAAAATCTTCAGAGATTTGTGGGAGACCTTGGTTTAAAGCAAATCCGTAATTGTAAAGATTCAGATATTCTCTTGAAATAATAATTGGAATTTCATCACCTTTTACCTGAAACTCTTCATTTGTCAAATCCGAATCAATTGCTTTTATATCTAAACCTTCAAAATACAGATCAGTATAAAAAGGAATAAAGTCGCCGCCATTCGCAGAAGCTTTAAATTCATTTGCTGAAAAAGGATAAATGGCTTTTACTTCGCTCCAGGTTTTAATTTTTGAAATATCATTTTCATTAAACCCAAGAAGTTCTTTTCTTCCAATATTATCAGGAGTGATCTTTTTGCTGAAGGTCAACCAATAATTGCTGTCACTGCTTTTACTTCCAAAAAGACGGTTCGCATTTTCATACAGTTGCAGACAAGACAAAACCAAAATAAGGGCAATGAATAATCCTGCGTATAAAATAATTGAATTAAAAATTTTCTTCATAAGCTTTTATAAATGAAGAATTTGATAATCGTGCTCAAATGGAAACTCATTCAGCTCAAAAAAGATGACCGAACTTTCGCTTTCTTTTGAAACTTCGTTAATTAATGAGAAAGCAATTTTTTTATTATTCAAATCCAAATGACTGAAACATTCATCATAAATAATAAAATCAGTAGGATTGATGAGGCTTCTCACAATGGCACTTCTTTGGCGTTCTCCATAAGAACAGTTTTCTGCTTTTTTATTCAGAAGATTTTCTATTCCCAGTCTTTTGGCATATTCTTCCATTTTTGGAATGAACTGTTTTCGGTCTTTATTAAAAACACGAAGAAGAATATTCTCAGAAATAGTAAGATCTTTGATAAGTCTTACATCTTGGAAAAGCAGGCTCACTCCATCTTTTCTGTTTTTTACAATTTCTTCGAGATGAAGTTTTTTTACCACTTGTTGGTCATATTTTATACTTCCTTCATATTGGAAATGAGTACCCAAAATTGCTGTTGCCAAAGTAGATTTTCCACTCCCGGAAGGCGCGACAATCAGATACCTGTTTCCTTTTTGAAAGGAAATATTTTTATTCCAGATTTCAGACTGTTCGATATTTCTGGGAGTGAAATATTTAGGGAAAATGTTTTCTAATACTAAATTAGTCATTCATTATAAAATAATACAGTGCATTTTCGTCTTTCTTGTCTAAAGTGATGAGCGATTTAGAAACCAAATTACCGGCATTTTCTTTAGATTCGTTTGAGATCTCAATTACTTTTGCAGGTACTGTTTCTCTTCTGTTATAATCGCTTCCGTCAGACCAGGAATAAGCTGTTATACCAGTTTTTTTGCTTAGTTTAGAATTTTTCGCAGCCTTTTTCGCCTGAAATTGTGCATTCACACTTTGATCATCAGAGAAAATTACCTGATTATCTACAATTGTATATTTCTTGCTTTCACCTAAAGGGCCTTGAAGCAATGAAGTAAGAACATCTTTTTTCTTAGGATTAAAACCTAAAACCATTGCTCTTTTATTGCTGTAATATATCATAGAATCTGCAGGATTTTCTTTCATGTCCATATAGGCATAATCTCCCGTGAAAGTTGTCGTAATATCTTCTAATGTTTTGTTGGTTGATGCTAAATAATGATTTACAGTAGCTTCAAAACCAGCTTCCTTGATGAAATATCTCATAAAATCTAAACTGAAATAACCGATAGAAAAAGATTTTGCATTATCGAGTTCTACATTTTTTACAAGATCATAGTTGATATTGTTTTTGCTGTAGTATTTCTCAACAATTTTTTTCATATCGCTGTTGAAAAATGTTTTGGTATCCATTTCTACTTTTCCTTTATCGAAGCTGAAATCAAAACCAATTCCTGAATCTTTAATCAGCTTATTTACAGCCAGAGTTTCTATATATCCTTTAGAAACGTAGCTTGCAACAGCTCCAAGATTCATCCATCCGCTCACATCTTTTCCGCTTACAAGAGATTCGTTTACCTGATCGATGATCACTTTGTTTGAAGTTCCTTTTCTTGCCCAAAAATCAGTAAAGTATTTTTCGCTAAGTTTTGCAACGCCATCTAAAGAATTATATCTTGAATAAGAAAAAGATTTCTCGCTCGACATGATCGCCATGTCACCTTTGATGCTTCCTGTAATCTTTCCGTCTTCAAAAATAAAATCTTTTTTGTCGATTGTTATTTTAGTTTTCGAAAGATCAGACATGCTTTTCTGGAATTTCGCCTTGTCACTAATCCAGAAAAATGCTTTCACATCAGGATCTGAATTCGATTTTCCGGGCTCCACCATGATGTAAAGCGGTTTGCTGATATCAATACCCGATTCTTTTGGTTTGCTGATCAACTGCAAAAGAACTCTTCCTTCATCATTGATGTTCTTCTTTTCTTTCAGAATCTTTTCAACCGGAATTTTATCAGAAATGGAGTTTAAGTTCACTCTGGATAAACCTAAAGTAGTATCTGTGGTGTATTTTAAAATATCGTCATTCTTATTAGAATTACAGGAAAATAGAATCACGAATGCAAATGCGCACAGCAGGGATTTCATTAATGTGTTTTTCATATATTTTTGGTTAAGAAAACAAATATAGCATTTTCGATCTAATGGAAGTCATTAATAAGTGATAAATAATTTTTGAATTTTTATTATGTAATTCAAAAAAAATAATATCTTTGCAACTGAAAATCAAGTTTAACCATTAAAAAACAACGAAGCAATGTTCAAATACAATCAACATTCATCAGTAGGATTGCCTTTTGCAAAGGCGAGGCTTCGTGGTTTGGTACACTCATAGAACAATAGTATATTGAAATATCAAAACCCGAAGTCATAAGATTTTCGGGTTTTTTATTGCGCAATATTTCAAACTCAAAACAAGTTTCCCCGAAATCAAAATTTTTATCAGGAGCTAAATCCCGCTTTCCGCTATATCTTTTTTGCCAACGCTTTTTTCAAGCCAATGCAAAAAAAGGATGTCGCTGCAAAACGGAGTTTCGACGATTCTATAATAAATATAAATTAAGAGTCAATCGGGGCTAATAAAAAGTTCCTGCCAATCAAAACCTAACGGGTTTTTGAAACCCGTTAGGTTTGAATAAAGTCAACTAAAATTCTAGTTGAAAAATATTAGATGCAAAAATGTCTAACATCTTGTGTCTAATATCTAACATCTTATTAAAAAACAATGGGAAATTTAAAACTTAAAGGAAAAGATATATTAAAATTAGGCTATCCAAATAATCAAAGCGTGAACGTCGCTTTGGAAGTCATGAAGAGAAATTTTGCAACCAAAAATATTCATTATGTAAAATCTCTTTTAAAAGAAATTCAACAAAATCCGGAACAATTTGAAAAAGATTTAACCTTCGGGCAGATTGCAGAAGCTTTACTTTCATCAAAGAAAACGGAGAAAAGAATGCTCAATACAAACCGTGCATCTTTCCAGATTTTCGGAAACAATATTTCGGATGAAGCAAAAAACCAGTTGTACACCGCATTGAAATTGCCAATTGCAACACAAGGCGCTTTAATGCCGGATGCACACAGCGGTTATGGGCTTCCGATCGGAGGAGTTTTGGCAGTTGAAAACGCAGTAATTCCTTACGGAGTAGGGATGGATATTGGCTGTAGAATGAGCTTGAGTATTTTGGATACGCCTATTTCATATCTTGACGGAGCGAGAGATAAATATGAAAAAGCTCTTGCCGAACATACCAAATTCGGAATGTACGAAACACATAGATCTCACGTTGATCACGAAATTTTTGACAGAGATACGTTCGATTTAATTCCGATCTTGAGAAGACTAAAAGGAAAAGCCATCAAACAAATGGGAAGTTCCGGTGGCGGAAATCACTTTGTAGAATTCGGGGAAGTAGAGATCACAGAAGAAGATAAGCAAATCAATCTTCCGAAAGGAAAATACCTCGGAATTCTTTCACACAGCGGTTCGCGTGGATTGGGAGCAGAGATCGCTCAATATTATTCGAGAGTGGCGACAGAGCAATGTCCGTTACCAAAAGAAGCGCAAAACTTTGCCTGGCTGGATCTGAACACACATCTCGGTTTAGAATATTGGACGGCGATGAATTTGGCGGGTGATTACGCTTCGGCTTGTCACGACGATATTCACCGAAGATTGGTAAAAGCTGTTGGAGGAAGAGTAAAAGCCAGAATTGAAAACCATCACAACTTTGCGTGGAAAGAGATCCATAACGGAAAAGAAGTGATCGTTCACAGAAAAGGGGCAACTCCGGCGAATGAAAATGAATTGGGAATGATTCCCGGTTCGATGACGGCAAAAGGTTTCATCGTTCGTGGAAAAGGAAATCCGGATTCTTTGAATTCTGCTTCTCACGGAGCTGGAAGAGCGCATTCTAGAGGAGAATGCAGAAATCTTTTCACTCAAAATGACATTAAAAAAGAATTGAAACTCAAGAATGTCACTTTGATGGGCGGAAATACCGAAGAAGCACCAATGGCGTACAAAGACATCAACGAAGTGATGAATGCACAAAGTGAATTGGTTGATATTCTGGGAACTTTCCAACCTCGAATTGTGAGAATGGATAAGTAAAATGGTTGGTAGTTTTTAGTTGATGGTTGTTAGAATTTTAACACCATCAACTGACAACCATCAACCATCAACAAAAATTAGTAAAATGGGAGCACCACATAACATACAAAGATACGGTGAAGTCTGGCCGGAATTTAGAATTCAACACGGACTAAAAATATTAGAAAAATTAAAAAATAAAGTCATTTTATCAGGAGGTTGGGCGTGGCATTTTATGTCTGAAGTAGGGCATACGGAATACAAACATGCACATGACCATAAGGATATTGATGTTTTTGTAAAGAAAGAAAATGTTGCTGAGGTTGTAATGATTCTTCAGCGGGAAGGTTTTCAGAAAATCTGGACAAGATATGATCATCTTCCAAGCGAAGAAAATTTTCGCAGATATGAGAAAACAATCGAAATGGAAAACGGAAAATTTCACAGAATTACAATCGATTTCTTTGAAAGAAGTGATTTGGAAACTGTCGAAGCGAACGGATTCACTGTTGTGAAACCTGATGTTTTACTTTCATTTTACAGAAACATTCATACCAGCGATAAATGTTGGGCGGTAATGGCTGCAAAAGATTTATTGGAAAAAGGAATTGATCCTGTCGGTCATCCAAGATTAAGTGAAATACCAAAATAACAATGGATAAATTAATACAGATAACCTCAGGAAGAGGACCTTTAGAATGTCAATGGGTAGTTGCCAAACTTCTGAAGGCTTTTCTTGAGGAAGCAAAAGATAATAAAATAGACTACGAAATCATCCATCGTGAAAATGGGGATGAAAATCTGACATTGAAATCCGTAACCCTTCTTTTAAAATCAAAAAATATCAATGAATTTTTAAAATCGTGGTTAGGAAGCATTCTTTGGACAGGAAAAAGTACTTTCAGAAAGCTGCATAAAAGAAGCAATTGGTTTATCGGGATTTTTGAACTGGAAGGTTTGGAGAAAATCAATTTCAACGAAAAGGATATACAGTTTCAGACGACGAGAAGTCAGGGAAGTGGCGGACAAAATGTGAATAAAGTCAACACGGCTGTTCGTGCAACTCATATTCCGACCGGGCAAAGTGTTTTTGTACAGGATACGCGTTCCCAATTGGAGAATAAAAAACTTTCGATTGAAAGATTGAAAGAAAAAGTTTTGGAACAGAATATTATTCAGCTTCAAAAAAGAATGCAGGAAACTTGGAACAATCATTTGAATGTGCAAAGAGGAAACCCGATCCGAACATTTTCAGGAACGGACTTTAAAAAGAATTATCAGGAGAAATCTTTCAAAAAAGAAAGAAATCAACTGAAAAATGAATTAAAAAACTACAGAAATGACCTTAACTAAAAGTAAATATTATTTCGAAGCTTTGGATAATTATCCTTACAGCTTGCCCGATTGTCTGGAAGCATTGAATTATGCACTGTCTTACGATCCTGAAGATGCAGATTCGCTTTGCCTGATGGGAAGAATCTACAGCGAAATGCTCATCGATTACGAAAAAGCAAAGCTCTATTTTGAAGAGGCGATGCAATGTGATGTTACGAATCTTAATACGCCAAAATATTATATTAAATGTCTTTTGGATAATGAAGATTTGCAGGAAGCTGAAAAATTAATCAACTATTCTTTGAAAATAAAAGGAATTGATAAAGCGACTATCTGGTTTTACAGATCTCTGCTTTCTGAGAAGAGAGGAAGTTTTCCTAATGCTTTAAAGTTCTTAACTGAGGCTGAAAAGTATTGTTTCTCATCGCATAGTTTGGATGTTGTAAAAGATCGCAAGAAATTTATAAAATCTAAAATGCCCAAGAAAAAATCTAAAAACAAGAAGGAGACGAAATAAGTCTCCTTTTTTTGTAAATTTAATTTATGAAACACTATTTATTTTTGATTCTATTGCTATTGATTTCTTGTAAAAAGAACGAAGCGCGAAAAAAAATAATCCCGAAAGATGAAACTTTGGACTTGAAGTACGAAGTTTTGAATCAACTTATTACTGACCAAATTAGAGAAGACAGCATTAATGGTACTTTACATGATAACATTTATAATATTGCAGTTAAGAGAATTTTTTTTGAAGAATTAAATGAGAACGAAGAACCACCGCCTCCTCCTAGTTCAGTATTAAATTTTTCGTATGATTCTATTTTTGCAATAAAAGATTCATCTTACTATAAAAATCAAGATAGAAATTTAATAAATTTTAATCTCCAAAAAAGTAGAATCAAGAAGAAATTAGATTTTGTAACAACCGACGAAATTTTAAAGTTAAATGTAAAATATAAACGGGATTTTTGGAAGGAATTTCGAAAAAAATATGGAGATAAATGTATTCAAACTTTTTCTGTTCCTTTTTTTAATAAAAATAAAACGGTTTGCATTGTTGAAAATTCAATGTCTTGTGGACCATTATACGGTGGAGGTTCAACTTCGATTTATAAAAAAGTGAATGGTAAATGGAAAGTTATAAATTCATATAATCATTGGGTAAGTTAGTAATATGAAATTAAAATTTGAACTCAAAGAGATTCACCTAAAAGAAACATTCTCCATTGCTTACGGAAACTACAATCATCGTGATGTATTGTTGATAGAGCTATCCCACCAAAATTGTAAAGGTTATGGCGAATGTGTGGCGATTGATTATTACCAGATTAATCTTCAGGATTTTGTTTTAAAATTAAAAGGAGTTCAGTATCAAATTGAAGCTCAGAAAATCATTCATCCCAAAGATTTTTTTAAGTTTTTATTGAGTTTAAACCTTCATTCGTTTTTACTTTCTGCTTTAGATTGTGCGTATTGGGATCTTTTTGGAAAGCTGGAAAATAAGAACTTTTTAGAATTAAATCAACTTTCAACGGATCAATTAGTTGAAAGTTCGATTACTATTTCCGTTGGAGATATTGAGGATCAAATCGATAAAATTCAGAAAAGTGAATGGAATAAATTCAAGGTAAAATGCAAAGGTTTAAATAAAAACAATGTTGAAAAATTATTACAATTAGATAAGAGTATCGCATTAGATTCTAACGCAAGTTTTACCGATGAAGATTGTATTTGGTTTCAGGAAAATGCTGAGGTTCAAAGATTTTCATATTTGGAGCAGCCTCGTCCGATTGATCATTATAAAATATTAGAAAAAGAAAGTTTTGCCAATTGGATGGCAGATGAAGATTGTCAGAATATTGATTCGCTTGAGGAACTCATTCCATACTATAAAAGCATCAATATTAAACTGATGAAATGTGGAGGATTGACTCCCGCTTTAGAAATGATAAAAAAAGCAAGAGAATTAAACTATAAAATTATGATCGGCTGCATGACAGAATCAACAGTTGGAATTTCCGCAGGTTGCCTTTTAACCGGACTTGTTGATTTTGTAGATTTAGACGGAGCCAATCTTATTTCTAATGATTATGCCACCGGAAATTTTGTAGAAAATGGTAAAATTATTCTATCCGGAAAACCTGGTTTGGGAATTAGTTTAAAGTAAATTCAACTGGTGAAATATGAATGGTCTATTCGTTTTGCTTGTCAATTTTTTAGATTTAAACAAAAATAGACTTTCAAAAGAAAGCCTATTTTTTATTTACAGAAATCAAATAATCATAGACCATTTGATGTTGTTCATCATTCAATTTTGCTTTTGGCGCCATTCTGCTTAAGGTTTTAATCCATCCCTGATCGTCGTGTTTTGCAGGATCCGGTAGTTTGTGGCATTTGTTGCATGAGTTTTCAAAAACTGTTTTTCCTTGTGCCAAATGTTCAGCTGAGGTAAATTTAGGACCGGTTACGGCTGTGCTTTTTGGTCCGCAAGAAACCATAAAAACAGATCCTAAAATTATACTTAAAACTAATTTTTTCATGATGATATTTTTTGTTGGTTGAATCTTTTATTTTTTCACAGACACCACATAATCGTAAACCCACTG
Organism: Chryseobacterium sp. YIM B08800; assembly: GCF_026163565.1. Taxonomy (GTDB): domain Bacteria; phylum Bacteroidota; class Bacteroidia; order Flavobacteriales; family Weeksellaceae; genus Chryseobacterium. The sequence continues at coordinate 36,919 of NZ_JAPDKN010000001.1, read as the reverse complement.
ATGTTGTTCGTCAGTTAGTTTCGCTTTTGGAGCCATAGAATTCATAATTCCTACCCATTGTACAGAAGTAAATTTGGTGGGCTCTGGCAAATCATGACATCTTTTGCATGCAGTTTCGAAGATTGTTTTTCCCTGTGCTATTTGTTCTGTGGTACTTGTCGATGATTTTGGAGCTTCAGCTACGGGTGTTGCTTTCGGGGTACAAGATGCTAATAAAATAAGGGCAAATGTTGCTGCTGCAAATAGACTTTTCATATTTTTTTTAATTGTTTAAAACAAAAATAGCGAATTTTACAAGTGATTGGTGTTTAGATCTATAATTTAGAAGCATTAAAATTAATGAGCTTTTTCTCGGATTTTGAAGGTTATTTTTATATTTTTGAATGAATAAAACCGACAGGTTAGATCTTTCCTTTAAAAATGGAAATATTCGGATGAAAATTTCAACAGAAGACTTTATAGACGGTATTAAATCAGGCAATAAGCGTTTGATTGCAAAAGCCATTACTTTAGTTGAAAGCACAAAATCTGAACATCGAAATCAGGCAGAAGAACTTTTAAAAAAAATTCTTCCATTAACAGGAAATTCAGTCAGGGTAGGAATCACAGGAGTTCCCGGTGCCGGAAAATCTACTTTTATAGAAAACTTTGGAAGATTAGCAATTGCAAATGGAAAAAAAGTAGCTGTTTTAGCAATCGATCCGAGTTCTGCGATTAATAAAGGCAGTATTTTAGGTGATAAGACCAGAATGGAAGAATTGGCAAAAGAAGAAAATGCATTTATTCGTCCTTCGCCAAGCTCCGGTTTTTTGGGCGGAGTTGCCAATACTACTTTTGAAACGATGATGATTTGTGAAGCTGCAGGTTACGATTATATTTTAATTGAAACCGTTGGAGTAGGACAGTCTGAAGTTTTGGTCTCAGATATTACCGATGTTTTTTTGTTTCTGAAAATTATTGGTGGTGGAGACGAACTTCAGGGAATCAAGCGCGGAATCATGGAAATGGTCGATATTATTTTCATTAATAAAGTTGAAGAAAGTAATCTGCAAAAAGCTAAAAATACCAAGCTCGAACTGAAACGGGCATTAGATTTTCTTCCTGCAAAAGAAAAAGACTGGAAAGTTCCTGTTTTGCTGGGTTCGGCTTTACATAATGAAGGATTGAATGATGTCTATCAAAAAATTGATGATTTTATTTCATTAAAAAAGAATACGAAACGTTTTGATGAAGTTCGAACGCAACAATCTGAAAAACGCTTTGAATACTGGGTTCAGGAATATATTTTAAGCATGATGAAAAAAGATAACTCTGTGGAGGAAGCTTATATTCAGCATAAAAAAAATGCTTCAGACCTGATTTCTAATCCAAGTACCGAAGCAAAATTATTTGTAGAAAAGTTTTTAAGAGATTCGAAATCTGAGATTTGAGTTGCGAGTTTCAAGATCCGAGTTTTGTGATTCGGAAAAATGTTTAATATTTTTTTGCATTTGAACCTCGTATCACGAAACCCGAACCACGACTAAAGCTTCTCTTTTTCTTTCGTTTCTTCATTTTGAGAAACATATCCATCATAAGAAATTGGCTGTCTGTCGTTGCTTCTTATGGATGTTGATGCTTTTCCGTTTTTAAAAATTTCAATATTGATATCAGAAACATTTTTCACATCATTAGGTTTAATTTTGTACACCCAATTTCCTTTTTTGCTCTGAGTTTTTGTCACAGCATAATCTTTTGAGGTAAATCTGTAGCTGTTATCAGATGTTCCGTAGGTTGATGTAAAAGCTCTACCAAAATAAGGAAGCGTAACTTCCATTACTCCTTTTTTTATTTCAATACCGTAGCTTTCACCAGAAATCTGAAATGTACGAAGCTGAGTGGCATTGGGGATTGAGTTTACCACATTGATAACATCATAATTCATCGGGTTTGCTTTTTCGGCATGAAACGTAAATTCATCCGAACTTACAAGATTGTTTACTATTTGTGGATCAACTTTTTGCGATGCACAATTCTGAAAAAGAAATATGAAACCAAAAACTGAGATTATTTTTATATAAATTTTCATAAGATTAAAATTATTAAATTTATACATCAAAATGTATGCAAAAACGAATTTCAGGATTTTTTTTTGGAATAGAAATTGTTAAGGTTCAATTATAATAGGCATAATTATGAAAATTACTCATTTATTAGGAATTGGAGCAGCCGCTTTTGCAGTTGCAGCGTGTACAACAAATCCGATGACAGGGAGAAAATCTCTGCAAATAGGAACTCTTAATCCTCAGATAACTTCTTCGGCTGTGCAACAATATCAGCAGACTCTGAAAGAATCAAAAGTTGTGACAGGAGCTCAGGCTCAGATGGTTAAAAAAGTAGGAAATAAAATAAAAACAGCAGCAGAGCAATATTATGCAAGTATCGGCAGAAGTGCAGATTTATCAGGCTATCAGTGGGAATTTAATCTTCTTCAGGATAATCAAATGAATGCATGGTGTATGCCGGGTGGAAAAGTGGCTGTTTATACAGGAATTCTTCCGATTACTAAAGATGAAACAGGTCTTGCTGTCGTAATGGGGCACGAAGTTTCTCACGCTTTGGCAGGTCACGGTAATGAAAGAATTTCACAGGCTATGGTTGCACAATATGGAGGTGCGCTTTTAGGAAGTACTATTTCAAATGCGCAATGGTCGAGCGTTTTTCAACAAGTTTATCCTGTTGGTTCACAAGTTGCTCTTTTAAAATATGGAAGAACTCAGGAATCTGAAGCAGATGAAATGGGATTAAATCTAATGGCTATTGCAGGATACGATCCACGTCAAGCAATACCATTTTGGCAGAGAATGGAAGCTTCATCTACAGGAGCGAGACAACCTGAATTTTTATCTACCCACCCAAGTCCGGGAACAAGGGTTGGAGATATTCAGAAAGATTTACCAAAGGCTTTAGAATATTATAAAAGAGCAGGAGGAAAAGTTTAAAAAATTTAAATTTTACAACTTAGCCGAGAGAATTTTTCTTATGTTTTATAAATTTTATTTTATAAATTTTATTTTATAAATTTATAAAAGAGTATTCACCATAAAAAACACTATTATGAAAAGTATTTCGATTATAGGAATGATACTTCTTGCAGTATCTGCCTTACTTTTTTATCTGACAACAGATTTTACTGTTGAGAAAATTACAATTTCTCATGTAATGGGAGTAATGGCGGGAATTGGAATCGGTTTGATATTTGGCGGAATGATTGGTTATGTAAGTAAAGGGAGTGCCATAAAAGCTGAAGCCAAAAGAAAGGAGTTTAAGCAGCTTCAAAAAGAAAAAGAAGAATTGGAGAAGCAAGCCATCGAAATTGAAAAACATCAGGCTGAGCTTGAAAGAGAAAATATAAATAAAAATCCTCAAATTTAATTTGAGGATTTTTTATGATTGAATTTTTTGTTTGATTAGAATTTATATCCTAAACCTAACAAAAATAAGCTTGATCTGTTGTCGTAATTGATTTCCTGACTTGATCCTGCAACATTGTTGATGAATTTTCTCTGATCTTTAGAAAAAGCACCTTCATATCTTGCTGAAAGAATTAGCTTCTTAATCTCACTTTGCACACCTAATTGGTAACCTACAGTGAATTCTTTTGCGTCAACCTTCTGTATGAAATTATCAAAATCATCGCTTTTCGCTAAGTTGAAGCTTCCAACAGGACCTGCATAAGCACTTAATAAATTCCCTAAAACATTTACCCCAACCAAAACAGGAATGTCTACTCTGCTGTTTTTAGCTTTAATGGTCGTTTGAGCTGCATTTACATCATTTTGTACGGTAACTTCGTTGCTGAAATTGGTATAATAAATTTCCGGCATTAGGTACAATGCAGTTGGTAAATCGATTTTTAAAGATAAACCAACATTAAATCCGGTAATGTTTTTTCCTTTTTGTTCTACTGCGTTGGTTGCCGCAGATTTTAAATTCTTCCACGAAGCTGAACTTGTAGGAATTACTGCGTTTGCTTTTGCCGCCAAAGAAATCTGTGCCGAAGCAAAAACTGAAAAGCCTATCAATGCTGCGCTAATTAATTTTTTCATTATCGTCTATTTTTGTAATAGTGTTCTCAATTGTTTTATTATTTTCTAAAAGATATTCTCGCAATTCTTTGAATAACTCCGAAGAATAAACGAAATCGATTAGATTTTTATTGCCTGCAGTAATCAGAATGTCTTTATTACCTTCCCATTCTTTTATGCCCAATCTCAGATATACAATTTTCTCGCCAATTGTCATCACCGAGTTCATATCATGGGTATTAATGATGGTTGTGGTGTTGTATTCTTTGGTGATTTCAAGCAATAAATCATCAATTACATTAGAAGTATAAGGGTCTAATCCTGAGTTTGGCTCATCACAGAACAAATATTTTGGGTGATTTACAATCGCTCTTGCAATTGCCACACGCTTCTGCATCCCTCCGGAAATTTCTGATGGGAATTTTCTGTTAGCTTTATCCAAATGTACCCTTCCGATTACCTCAAAAACCCTTCTTTTCTTTTCTCTGTACGTTAAATTGGTAAACATATCAAGTGGAAACATGATGTTTTCTTCAACAGTTAAAGAATCAAACAATGCGCTTCCCTGAAATAAGGTTCCGATTTCAGATCGTAAATGCTGTTTCTCTTCACGATTCATGATGTTGATATCTCTTCCGTCAAACAAGATCTCTCCTGATGAAGGTTGATAAACGTTTAGTAAGCTTTTAAGAAAAACGGTTTTTCCTGATCCACTCTGTCCGATAATCAGGTTTGTTTTGCCTTTTTCGAAGGTGGTTGAAATTCCTTTAAGCACTTCAACATCACCAAAACTCTTTTTAAGATTTTTTACCTCAATCATCAGCTTAATATTAATTGTGTTAAAATTAATTCGGAAATAATGATAAATACCATCGTCCAAACCACGGCTTGTGTACTTGCTCTACCTACTTCCAATGAACCACCTTTCACAAAATATCCAAAATAAGATGGAACAGTTGCAATTACAAATGCAAAAACAATTGTTTTGGTAAATGCATAATAAATGAAAAGATTAGGCATATACATTTGAATACCTGTGATGTAATCTGCAGTCGTCCAGTTACCGGTAAGTATGCCCGCAATATAACCACCACCAATACCAAAAACGATACTGATTGCAATTAAAAGCGGATTAAAAATAAGACAGGCAATAATTTTAGGTAAAATTAAAAAATTGGGAGAGTTTACTCCCATAATATCTAAAGCGTCAATCTGTTCAGAAACACGCATTGTACCAATGGTAGAAGCAATGTATGAACCTACTTTTCCTGCTAAAATTAAACTGATAATGGTAGGGGCAAACTCAAGCACCAAAACTGCTTTGGTAGCATATCCTACAAATGAAGGAGGAATTGGGAATGATGATGCATCAAAATTGTTAAACATCTGAATGGCAACTACGGCTCCTACAAAGATAGACGTGAAAATCACCAACCCAAATGAGTTGACTCCCAAGTCATTGATTTCTCGCATAAATAACTTCCAAAAAACTCTCATTTTCTGAGGTTTTTGAAGAGATTTACCGATAAGAATCATATATTCTCCGACGGCTGTAAAAAAGTTTTTTAACATTCTGCTAAATTAGACTATTTTTATTTAATTTGTTTAAGACTCACGTTAAGACTGGGCTTGATTTTAATGCCCAAATTTTAAATTATTTTAACGAAACATCGTCTTATTTTGCATTTTTATCTCCTTTTATAACCAATAAAATGGTTTTTAAAATAATCACAATATCTAAAATGAAACTCCAGTTTCTGATGTAGAATGCATCAGCAAGAATTCTTTTGTTCATTTCAATTTCCACATCTCCGGCATCACCTCTTAAACCGTTTACCTGAGCTAAACCAGTAATTCCGGGATTAGCCAAGCTTCTTAAGCTGTATCTTCCAATCTTTGGTTTGTAGTAATTATCAACAGCCAACATGTGTGGTCTAGGCCCTACAATAGACATTTCACCTTTCAAAACATTGATAAATTGTGGCATTTCATCAAGGCTTGTTTTTCTTAAGAACTTTCCTATTTTGGTAATTCTTTTATCGTTTACACTGGTTGTTTTAGATGCAGAGTCTTCATTTACAACCATTGTTCTGAATTTAAAACAATTAAAAACTTCCTCATGAAAACCATATCTTTTCTGAACAAAAAATACAGGTCCTTTAGAACTTTTTTTAATTAAAATTGCAATAATGGGAAATAACCACGAACAAATGAATAGCAAAACCAAGACCGAAAAAATAATATCAAAGGTTCTCTTCAACAAAAAATTAGAATAATAGTCTAATGGATATTTTGTTTGAGTTAAAACAGGCTGAGTTTGAATATACCCTAAATCGTAAAAGAAGAAATTGTTCTTCGAGATATTCGGTATTAAAGAAATATGTACTTTGTTGGCTTCTGCCAATCTGAAAAGTTTATCTTCCGTTTCATTGCTAAAAGAATTTTCGGTAGGAATAAATAAGGTGTGGATTCCGTTTTTTTTCCAAAAATCTACCAGATTTTCTGTATTTATTTCAGATGAATTATAATTAAATATTTTATAACCAAAATCTTTTCTTTCTTCAATTGTTTTCTTTAAAACCTCTGTTGAATTATTTTCACTAAGAAACATCACATTTCTGTGGTTTACTCCCATTGCTCTGATGTATCTTATCAGAAAATAGACAGTTGATTTTAATAAAAAGATAAAAATAAAAAGGTAAAGTGAAAGCCAGGTAAGTTCTGAGCCAAAAAACTGATTGCCGCTTACTTTTCGAATCAATACCAAGCCAATTATAAATAAGAGAAAATGAATAATAATCCGCTCTACAAAAAGAATATAGGTAAGATTTCTGGAAATATTATAAATTTTGGTTCTTCCGCTTAATAAAATCCAAAAAGAGATCACAAGAAGCAAAGGAAAAGAAGTTTCGTACCATATTTCCTGATTGTGAATCAAATTCCGAGAAGTATTAAAAAAATAAAATACAAAAACACCTGCAAGAACCAAAAGGTCAAGCAATATGATAATTGATTTCAGATAACGGGAATATCGGATTCTTTGCATCTTCTCTAGCGAAACACAAAAGCTAATATAAACAATTTTACGGGATATTCAGATACTTATGAGTCTGAACCGACGCTTGCCAACGCGGATTTGCAAGGATAAAATCGGTAATTTTAGGATACATTTCATCTCTTTTGCTCCATTCACTTTGAAGATATAGCCTACAGTTTTCCGAAACTTTTGAAGCCTGTTCGTCAGCAAACTTAAAATCATTATTATTAAAAACGATCATTTTAAGTTCGTGAGCTTTACCATAAATCTCTTCTTTTGGAAGTCCTGTTTTCTTTGGTGAAAGCGTAATCCAATCAATTTGTCCGCTCAAAGGATACGCTCCTGAAGTTTCAATATGAATGGTGCAACCTAATTCTTTTAATTTAGAAGTCAAAATATCTAAATTCCACATTAATGGTTCTCCACCAGTCAAAACAATAATTTTACAGTGTTTTGCGGCAGTTTCTGCAATTTCTTCAGCATTCATCAAAGGATGAAGGTTCGGATCCCAGCTTTCTTTCACATCACACCAATGGCAACCCACATCGCAACCGCCAAGTCTGATGAAATAAGCCGCTTTTCCTGTGTGTGCGCCTTCTCCCTGAATAGTATAAAAATGCTCCATTACGGGGAGCATTTTACCTTCTTTTAATAGTATATCTTCTTCTTTATTCATTTTCCTCACCCTAAATCCCTCTCCAAAAGGAGAGGGGCTTTTCCCATCTCCGAAAGAGAGTTTTTAATTTATAGTTAATCGTTGTAAACCGAAGTTTTGTAAGCAATAATGGTGTTTTTCATCAACATCGCTCTTGTCATAGGACCTACTCCTCCGGGAACAGGTGTAATCCAGCTTGCTTTTGCTGCACAACTGTCAAAATCTACGTCACCTGCCAAATAATATCCTTTTGGAGAATCGTTGTCAACTCTTGTAATTCCTACGTCAACAATCACAGCTCCGTCCTTAATCATTTCACCTTTCAAAAAATGAGGATCGCCTAAGGCGGTAATTACGATGTCTGCTTTTTTAGTGTATTCTTCGATGTCTTTTGTGTAAGAGTGAGTCAACGTAACCGTAGAATTTCCAGGGAAATCTTTTCTTCCCATCAAAATACTCATTGGTCTTCCCACAATTTTACTTCTTCCTATAATTACACAATCTTTACCTTTAGTTTCGATATTATATCTTTCCAATAAAGTTAAAATACCAAAAGGAGTTGCTGGTAAGAAAGTATCCATTTCCAAAGCCATTTTACCAAAGTTTTCCGGGTGGAAGCCATCAACATCTTTTCTTGGATCGATAGCGTTAATGATTTTTTCCTGATCGATTTGATCGGGCAAAGGCAACTGAACGATAAACCCATCAACTGCTTTAGACTTATTTAATTCATCTATTTTTTCCAACAATTCAGATTCAGAAACCGTACTTGGGAATTTCACTAAACTCGACTGAAAACCAACTTCTTCACAATCTTTTACTTTAGCGTTTACATATGCCTTGCTCGCTCCGTTGTTCCCAACAAGAATGGCTACCAAATGAGGAGCTCTTCTTTTGCTTGCAATGATTTTTTCAACTTCAACCTTGATTTCTGCTTTTATTTCTTTGGATACTTTTAGTCCGTCAAGAATTTCTGCCATTTTTACTTTTATTACTTTTTATTAGATTTTTATGGATATTTTTCCGGATTTTGATGAGCGCAAAAAACGGAGAGTACAAAAACTTTCTTTGCTATTTCATCAACTCGAAATAAAACAATGTAAGAATACTTCGAAAATGGTAAGAATCTTACATTATTATATTTTTTTTCAAAAAAAGGATTCAGCCGAATCTTTCTATAGGAATCTGAAAGTTGCTTCTTGAAAGATTTTGCCGCCGATTTGGAAAATCGATTATAATATTGAATAGCATCATCAACTTCTATTTCTGCTTTTGGAGATAAAACAATTTTATATTCCATACTTTTCAGAAATCTTTTTTAAAGACTCTTCGGCATCTACATAAGTACTTTCATCTTCAGCTAATCTTTCATCAATCACTCTTTTCATTTCATCAGTCAGCTCAAAATCATCTTCATTTTTTTCAAAACTGATTTTCATTTTTTTCAAAAAAGTTTCCACAAAGGTTTCTTCTTCCTTATTGCTTAGGTTAATGATAATTTGTGTCATATTTTTATTTTTGATTAAAATTAATGAAAATTTTCAACAATTATTTGTTTCCTTTATAATAATTAATCAACCCATTTGTCGAGCTGTCGTGAGAGCTAATGGTCTCATTACTTTCAAGTTCCGGTAAAATTTTATTTGCTAAAACTTTTCCTAATTCCACCCCAAATTGGTCAAAACTGAAAATATTCCAAATTACACCTTGAACGAAAATCTTATGCTCATACAATGCAATTAACTGTCCCAATGAAAAAGGATTTAATTCTTTAATTAATAATGAGTTAGTAGGCGTATTTCCGTGGAAGACTTTATAGTTTAATAAGAAATCTATTTCCTCTTCCGATTTTCCTGAAGCTATTAATTCTGCTTCCACTTCTTCTTCGTTTTTACCAAAAGCTAAAGCTTCAGTTTGAGCGAAAAAGTTGGCCAATAATTTATCTTGGTGATCAGAAACTTTGTTAGGACTTTTTGTATACGCAATAAAATCCGCAGGAATCAATTCTGTTCCTTGGTGAATCAATTGATAGAAAGCGTGTTGTCCGTTCGTTCCCGGTTCACCCCAAATAATTGGTCCTGTTTCATATTCTACAAATTCTCCGTTTCTGTCGACACATTTTCCGTTACTTTCCATATCTCCTTGCTGAAGATACGCAGCAAATCTGTCTAAATATTGAGAGTAAGGCAACACAGCGTGACTTGTTGCTGCGTAAAAATTACGATACCAGATTCCTAAAAGTCCCATCAAGACAGGAACGTTTTCAGAAAAATCTGCCGTTTGAAAATGCTGGTCTGTATTTTCAGCTCCTTTTAATAATTGCTCAAAATTTTCATATCCAACGGCAAGAACGATGCTTAAGCCAATTGCGCTCCACAATGAATATCTTCCGCCAACCCAATCCCAAAATTCGAAGATGTTTTCTTCTGCGATTCCGAAGTCTTTAACGGATTGAATATTAGTAGATAAAGCTACAAAATGTTTTGCTACATCTTCCTGTTTTCCGGCTTTTAAAAACCAGTCTTTTGCCGAGTTTGCATTCGTCATTGTTTCTTGAGTCGTAAACGTTTTCGAAGCAATGATGAATAAAGTGGTTTCAGGATTTAAGTTTTTCACCACTTCAGCGATATGATTTCCGTCTACGTTTGAAACGAAATGAACATTTAATCTTGTTTTAAAATGTTTTAAGGCCGAAACAACCATTACAGGTCCCAAATCTGAACCTCCAATTCCGATGTTCACAACATCCGTAATTTCTTTTCCACTAAAACCTTTATGCTCTCCTGAAATAATTTTTTCAGAGAAAGATTTCATATGATTTAAAACTCTTTTGATTTGAGGTTTTATGTTTTCGCCATCAACCAAAATTTCTTTATCAGAAAAATCCCTCAAAGCGGTGTGTAAAACGGCTCTGTTTTCGGTTTCATTAATTTTGTCTCCTGAAAACATTTTAGAAATAGCGTCTTTCAACTGACATTCTTCTGCAAGATCCAATAAAAGCTGTTTTGTTTTTGCATCGATGAGATTTTTAGAATAATCGAATAAAAAATTGTCTTTTTTGATAGAAAACTCTTCAAAACGGTTCGGATTATATTGAAAAAGCGTTCTCAGCTCAAAATCGTTATTTCCAAAGTGTTCGTCGAGGGCTTTCCAGCTATTTGTTTGTGTAGGATTTATTTTTGATAACATATGCAGAATTGATTATAAGATGTAGGAATTTTTTTGAATAAAATTCACCACAATCATATTTATTAAATTTCAATCTGCAAATTTACGGAATTTTCGTACAATGATATTAATTGACGGTTAAAAATCAATTTTTAAGAAATATTAAACCATGAAACTTCTGATTTGTTATCTTTAAAACGTATATCACTATTTAATTAATTGGTAAGTTCTATCTCAAGTGCTAAACGGTTTTCAAATCGATCAGAATAGGCAACTCTATATCCAAAAAACATAGGATTTACACGTTCTTTAGTGATGTACTTTTCTTTTGGGTTGACAGGACGATTGACCTTAAGTTCATATTGGTAATAATTTTGTTCGTTCATGATCCATTCAATACCTATGAATAATCCTGTTTTTGGAAACGTGATAGGATTTTTAGAAAAATCAATTTCAGTAACATGTTTTCCTTTTTTACAGATAACAGGAAGGCTTTTGAATCTTTCAGGAGCGGGGTTTCCTTCGATGTTTTCATAAAAAACAAGGTTGAAAATAGCTTCACGCTTTGTATTGTATACTTCTGTAGGTATTCTTATTTTTTTGATGAACAATTTTTCATCTTTATGTTGATTTGCGAAAAAATTGATGACTCCCCATGTATTGACTCCCGATGTATAGCCAATTTCAGTTTTCTTTATGTTTCCGATTGTATAGTTTTTCAAAAATTTTGGCTTTGAAATTTCAATAGCCTCAATTTCCTTGAATGTTGGTTTTAAGAAATAGGTGGTTTTCGAGTTTTCTACTTTCAAATTTTCATATCCAAAAGATTGGATTTCTGATACTTCTTCATCTTTCTCTAAAGCTGCTTCGCCGTTTTCTTCAGTGTTTTTGTAATAGTCTTTGTCTTTTAAAATGAGTTTAGCATAAGAAATAGGTTTCTGATTTTCTGAATCTAAAATTTTGATTCGATTTTGAGAAAAAATAGATAAGCTTAGAATAAAAAATAGTGCAGTAAAAATTTTGGTCATTGTTTTTATTTTGAATGATTAACGCTCTTTCCTGAGTTTTATTTGATGAATAAAACTAAAATTTCTCTTTATGTAGATTTATTTTTGTGAAGCAAAATTATAGTTTTAAAAATGAAAAACCTCCACAAAATGCAGAGGTTCGGTAATATTTATATATGAATAACCAAAAGGTTAGGATGCCAAATTTATTCTTTATCAGCTTGAATTGATCTCTTGTTAGATTTGTTTTTTCTATAAAAGTAAAATGCAAAGCCAGCAATAATTACAATCGGCCAAATTGCTACCAATCCTATAATAATTCTTTGGATTAAGTAAAAACCTTCCACAAAAGCATTTTTCACATCATACATAAAATTGAATTTGTATTTATTGTCAATGTTTTTCGAGTTGGTAATCGCAATTTCTGCAATTCTTAGCTTGGGTTCTTTAATGTAAATATCGACTGTGCTGTATTTTAAATTATCGGTAACATCAAGATTGGCGAGCTGTTGTTGGTTTTCTTCAGACATATTTTCATCGCTCATTTTTACTTTATCTTTTGTGGTTTTGAGTTCAGAAATATTCTCGCTGGTTTTTTTAATTCTTTTGCCTTCCATTTCTGCATATTTAATGCTTGAAGTAACATCTTCAGCATTGATGATTCTGGAATTCAGGAAAAGTTTTTTATCATTAATTAAGGTTAAAAGCTCGCCCAGTTTTGCGGTGGGAACTCTTACCTGCATTGTGTTTTCGGTCTGATATTTTTTTACCAGCATTGCTTCTTCATTAGAAGTATTGTAAGTGTCTTCCGAAATTACTCTGCTTTGTAAATTGCTGTGCGTAACAAATCCGCCAAGTTCTTGTACCGATTTTTCGATAGAAATTGTTGCTCCATAAACATCTTTCACTTCCATATTTACATTTGCCGTTTTGATGAATTGCTTGTCTTTTACAGACATGGTTGCTGCTGAAGAGATGCTGTCCGAAATATTTACAGAGGCAGAATCTGCTGATGTCGCCATTTCGTACTCACTTGTTGTTGCTTCGCCTTTTTTACATGAATAAATTCCTAATAAAAGTGCTGTTGCGATGGTTAATCTGATGTAAGTCGTTTTCATATATTTATTTTTTAATGTTTTACTTAGTTCAAAGTTCCAGCAGAATTGTTTGTAATGTTTGAATATTGCAGGTAAACATTTTGTAAATAATTAATTAAATTTAAATTATTGAAATTCAGTATTTTGTAAAATTGATTGCTCGGTTTGATAAGTACTTCGGATTGATTTTTGCTAATGTTTTACAAATTAAATCTCAAATAATATGTCTAATACTTTTTCCAAAATCAGAAATGCTATAGAATTATTCCGATCAATAGATTTTGATCAGTTGACTGCCATTTCTCAAAAAGTAGATTTGCCTAAATTGATGCAGAGTTTTTCAAAATTAGATAACAAACAGCTGCAAGGTTTGTCGAAGATGCTTGATCCTAATAAAAAGAAAAAAGAACTTCCGCCTGTTGATGGTGATTTCTACGATATTTATCATACTTTGACTCCCGAGCAAAGAGAAGTTCAGCTTAAAGTAAGAGCGTTTATGGAAAAAGAAGTAAAACCTTTGGTGAATCATTATTGGTTGCGAGAAGAATTTCCGCATGAGCTGATCCCAAAATTTCAAAAACTTGATATTTGCGGAGTAACGTATGAAGGATATGGTTGCAAAGGAATGCCTTTTTTAATGGAAGGCGTTATTGCAATGGAAATGGCGAGAATTGATGCTTCTATTGCTACATTTTTCGGAGTACAATCTGGCTTGGCAATGGGCTCCATTTATATTTGTGGATCGGAAGAGCAAAAACAGAAATGGCTTCCACAAATGCAGAAGTTTGAAAAAATTGGAGCTTTTGGTTTAACTGAGCCTGAAGTAGGATCTGGAGCTGCAGGAGGTTTAACGGCAACCTGTAAAAAAACTCCTGAAGGCTGGATTTTGAATGGTGAAAAAAAGTGGATCGGAAATGCCACTTTTGCGGACGTCATTATTATTTGGGCAAGAGATCTTGATGATGGCGAAGTAAAAGGTTTTATTGTTGAAAAAGATAATCCCGGATTTTCGGTAGAGAAAATTAAAGGAAAAATGGCGCTTCGAATTGTTCAAAATGGCTTAATTACGTTAAAAGACTGTTTAGTTACAGAAGAAAATAGACTTCAAAATGCCAATTCATTCAAAGACACTGCTAAAGTTTTGAGAATGACAAGAGCGGGAGTTGCCTGGATGGCGACAGGTTGTGCAAGAGGAGCGTATGAAAGCGCTTTAGCTTATACAAGAACAAGAGAACAGTTTGGAAAGCCGATTGCTTCATTTCAAATGATTCAGGGACATTTGGTAGAGATGCTTTCGAATTTGACGGCGATGCAAACAATGGTTTTCAGGCTTTCTGAAATGCAGGATGAAGATATTCTGAAAGATGAACATGCTTCTTTGGCTAAAGTTTTCTGTACAATGAGAACGAGAGACGTGGTTTCCAGAGCTCGAGAAGTGATGGGCGGAAATGGAATTCTGCTCGAATATGATGTGGCGAGATTCGTTGCCGATGCCGAAGCGATCTATTCTTATGAAGGGACAAAAGAGATCAATTCACTGATTGTTGGAAGATCGATTACTGGGTTCAGCGCATTTGTTTAAAAGTCAATGGTGAATTGTGAATCTTGCTTCGCAAGTGAATTTTAGAAATTGACAAGCAAAGCGAATTGACCATTCACCATTCACATTATTATTTCAGCAAAGCTCTATATTTTTCTTTATTATCAATAATCATCCAAAGATTAATTAAAAATAAAATGCCTGCTATCGACATTCCCATTGGAGACTTATCCATCGTGAAAACATGAATCACAATTCCTACCATTACGGGAAGAATAACAATTGCTCCTAAAGCTCTGGTTTTTGAGAAGATAAATAATAATCCACCGATAATTTCTACAGCACCAACTAATGGCATGAGCCAGAAGATTTTTTCAAATGCAGCAAAAAGCTCCATTTGCTCTGGAGTGGGTTTTTCCATGGGCATGTAATTGAAAAACTTGTTTAATCCAGCATTGATAAACATTAATCCGAAAAGAAGGCTGATAATAAGTTTAATAGTTTTCATGAGATGATTTTTTATTAAAGTTAAATAAAATTTTTATTCATTGGCTAATTCTCAATATATTATATTGAAAGTTAGTCTTAATGAAGTATTTGTTATTGTTAAATTTTTTTTATATATTGTATTTCACAAATCAAACTAAACAATAATATTATGTTGAAAAATCTTCAAAAATTAAATCGCGAAAATTTAAAAAAAATTAATGGAGGTGGAAAAGAACCAATCTGTGATATAGGACCAGAAGGTTGTCCTTGTAAAATTCCGCCGGGACACCCTTGTTTAGGCGGAGGTGGTGGTACGGATCCGGGATCAAATTTAGGATATTGCCCAGACAACCAAAGCTATATTCCATGTGATCAGTATTGTCCAAACGGAATGAATCCGCACTGTGCACTGTAAATAAAAACTAAGCTCCTCAATTAATGTTGAGGGGCTTAGTTTTTAACATATAATTTTGATCACTTATGTATCAATCCATTTCTTTTAAAGTAATATTTTTCGAAATTTTATAGGATTTTTTCTTTTTATGAGGTTTTTCTTCCTCACCCAATAATTTCCCCCAAGGTTTTAATCCATCAACTCTTTCAAAGATAATTTTGATGATCGCGATCGCCGGAATACACAAGAACATTCCTGAAATTCCCCAAAGATGTTCGCCTAAAAGAATTCCGATAAAAGAAAATAATGCGTTGATTTTTACTTTTGAACCTACTACAAAAGGCAGTACAATATTTCCGTCGATAGCATGAACAATAACATAACCAATTGCTACATAAACACAAGTTGAAACAGTACCTGTTGCAAATGCAATAAAACAAGAAATTAATAAAGAAATAGCGATTCCAATGTAAGGAATTACATTTAATAATCCTGTTAAAACACCTAATAAAATTGCATATTTTACACCTAAAATAGTAAGAACGATTGTGGCAAGTACCGAAACAATAATTACCTGAAGACAAAGCCCGATAATGTATCTTTTGGTCATAATTCTCACTTCCGAAACAACTTCCTGCACACTTGCTTTGTGTTTTTCGTTGAAGACATTAACGATGAAATTATTTAATATTCTTCTGTAATTTAATATAAAGACAAAAAACAGAATGAAAAACGCCAAAAACCCTAAGCTTGTAGAAAAAACTCCAAAAGTAAATCCTAAAATCACACCTGAAGAAGATAAAAGTTTTGCCAAGCCTTGGTCTAGATAATCAAATTGTTCGTCGATTTTCACATTGAAAGTATGTGATACCCAGTTTTGCAGATTATGAAAAACCAAATTAAATTGTTTGCTGAGATGCGGAAGATCTTTGCTGAAGCTTGATATTTGGGAGCCAAAGAAGTAGATCATTCCTGTAAGAATAATGAGCATTATCATTACCGAAACAATCGTAGAAACAGATCTTGGGAATTTTAATTTTCGTTCCATAAAATTAGCAAGCGGTAAAAAAAGCATTGCCATTAAAAATGCTAAAAAAAACGGAGCTAAAATACTCTGTCCCAGTTTGATAAGGTAACCGATTCCGATGATGGAAATAACTGCTAATGCAAGTTTCAGGAGAAATGGAAGTTTGATAAAATTCATAATTAATAATCTGCTGTATAAAAATAATAAAACCCCACCGTTTTCGGGTGAGGTTTTACGTTTATTGTTGAAAATTTATTTTTCGATGGCCAGTTCAAGTACTTCTTTCATCCAGCTTACGTAGTTTACTTTTAGATTTTTCAGATAATCCTGTTTAATTTCTTCTACATCTTTTCTGTTGGCTTCGCAGAGAATCACTTCTTTGATTCCTGCTCTTGTTGCTGCTAACAATTTTTCTTTAATTCCGCCTACAGGAAGTACTTTTCCACGTAACGTAATTTCGCCGGTCATGGCAAGATGAGGTTTTACTTTTTTGTTTTTGAATGAAGAAACCATAGAAGTTAACATTGCAATTCCTGCAGAAGGTCCGTCTTTTGGAGTTGCGCCTTCCGGAACGTGAACGTGGATGTTCTTCTTTTCCAGATCGTCTTCACTGATTCCCAAGTCTTCATGTTTGGCTTTGATGTACTCCAACGCAATGGTTGCAGATTCTTTCATTACCGTCCCCAGATTTCCGGTCATGGTAAGATTTCCTTTTCCGTTGCTGGTAATACTTTCGATGAATAAAATGTCTCCACCTACGCTTGTCCACGCCAATCCGGTTACTACTCCAGGAACGTCTGTCAATTCAGATAAGCTTTTCGGTCTTGGAACACCTAAGATTTCGTCAATTTTTTCAACGGTAATTTTAGCATCATATTCTTTTACCAAAGCCGTTTGTAAAGCAACCCAACGTGCAATGGCAGCAATTCTTTTTTCTAAAGTTCTTACGCCACTTTCCGAAGTATGTGCTTCAATGATATGTTTCAGTTCAGGATTGCCAAGTTTGAAAGATTTTGCAGTCAAACCGTTTTCTTCCTGTTGTTTTTTTATTAAATGTCTTTTAGCAATTTCAATTTTTTCTTCCAAAGTATAACCAGCAATCTGAATGATTTCCATTCTGTCTAAAAGAGGAGTTTGGATCGTAGAAAGTGAGTTTGCTGTTGCCAGAAACATTACTTTCGACAAATCGTAACCCATTTCAAGGAAATTATCGTAGAAAGAGCTGTTTTGCTCAGGATCCAGAACTTCAAGCAATGCCGAGCTAGGATCACCGTGCATTCCTTTTCCTACTTTATCGATTTCGTCTAAAACAATTACTGGGTTGGAAGTGCCAGATTTTTTAATGGACTGAAGAATTCTTCCCGCCATTGCTCCAATATACGTTTTTCGGTGACCACGAATTTCACTTTCGTCATGAAGTCCACCCAAAGAAACACGCACATATTTTCTTCCTAAAGCATCGGCAACAGATTTTCCTAAAGATGTTTTACCAACTCCGGGAGGGCCTACCAATAATAGGATAGGGGATTTCATGTTATTTTTCAATTTTAAAACAGCCATGTGTTCTAAAATTCTTTTCTTAATGTCTTCTAAGCCAAAATGAGCTTTATCTAAAACTTTTTCGGCTTTTTCAATATCAAAAGTATCTTTTGTGAAAGTCTCCCAAGGTAAATCTGTGAAAAAATCCAGGTAATTTCTCTGAACATTATAATCCGGAGAATTTGGGTTTTGTCTCTGAAGTCGGCCTATTTCTTTTTGGAAGTGTTCTTCAACTTCAGGTTTCCAGTTTTTATCTTTTCCTTTTTTAAGTAAGTCTTCAACATCACTTTCCGGACCGCCTCCCAATTCATCCTGAATGGTTCTGATTTGTTGATTCAGAAAATATTCTCTCTGCTGTTTATCTAAATCTTTAGAAGTTTTTTGATGAATTTGATTTCTCAATTCCAGCTTTCGGAAATCCTCGTGCATCATTTCGTAGCACTTCTTGGCTCTTTCCATCAAGCTTTTTTCTTCCAGAAGCTTTTGTTTTTCCAGGTAAGGGAAATTAGCATTCGTGCTTACAAAATTCAGCAGATCTTCATTATTGCTGATGTTTTTTATGGCAAAATTGGCCGCATTCGGAATATTAGGATCAAGCTCGATAATTTTTAGAGCTAAATCTTTAATGTTTTCCAGTAGTGCTTCGTATTCCTCTTTGTTTTTAGCTTTTGTATCTTTTAATTTAGTGATTTCAGCTTTAAAATAAGGTTGAGATTCAACGATTTTTTTTACTTTAAACCGGTGAAAACCTTTAGTAATAGCAGTGATATTTCCTTCAGGAAGTTTAATAATCTTAATGATTTTTGCTAAAGTTCCTGTGTGATAAAGATCTTTTTCGGTAGGTTGCTCAATGTCAGAGTTTTTCTGGCTTACAATTCCTATGAAATCGCCATTTTGCTGTGCTTCTTCAAGCAGTTGTATTGAGGTCTTTCTTCCTGCAGTGATAGGAATTACCACGTTGGGGAACATGACCATGTTTCTTACCGGAAGTATGGGGAAAATGTTTTGTTCAGAGTTTTTTTCATTATCCATATCCAAGTCAGAAAGGTTGATTTCTTCGGCTACAATGTTAAAACCATCGCCAAGAATATCATCAAAATTTATATCTTCAAATTCTGTCATAATAAATCGAATGACAAATTGTCATTTTCAGTTTAAGTCGTTACAATGATATTTCACAATTTGCTTAGAGAAAGCAATATGTATGAACTGTATATTAAGTTGACAATATTAATGCCATTTGCTAATCGTTAAAAAATACGGTCAAAATTTCCATTTTCACAGTATTTGAATTTTAAAAATTAAAAACACGACTTATATTTCTGTAATTTCTTAAAAATGTGTATTTTCGCACACTGATATAAAAACTATATTTATAAAATGGCAATTTTAGGACAGATTAGGAGTAGACCTTGGCTTTTGATGGGAGTGATCGCATTGGCGCTTTTAGCGTTTTTGGTAAACCCGGAAAGCATTGATAAGGTTTTTGGTAAAAACCCTGATGTTTTAGGAAAAGTAAATGGTGAGAAAATTACTCGTGAAGAGTATAACGATCAGCTTTTCGTATTACAACAACAAGCAGAGCAACAAGGGCAGCCGAAAAACGGTCTAGAAGAGCAAGCTTGGCAATTATTGGTACAATCAAAGTTGGTAAAGCAGCAGTTTGAAAAAATGGGCTTTACGATGACAGATGATTTATTCTGGAATCAGCTTCAGTTTGATCAAATGTTTGCACAAAATCAGCAACTTTTTGACGAAAAAGGAAACTTCAAGCTTCAGGAATTAAAAAAAGAAATTGAAACTCTACAGAATACAAACCCTGAAGGATACAATCAATGGTTGAAGACTAGAAAAACTATTGAGTACAGAATTATGGCAAGACAGGTTTTTGCTAATGTTTCTGCAGGTATCACTACAGGTAAAAAAGAAGCTGAAGAATTAATGAAAGAAAGAGATCAGCTTGCAGATATTGATTTTGTAAAAGTTGACTATGCTTCTTATCTTCAGAAAAACAAAATCAAAGTTACTACTGAAGATTTAGCGAACTATATCAAAGCGCATCCGGTACAGTTTAAAACTGAGCCAAGCAGAAATTTAGGAATTGTCTTTTTCCCTTCTCAGCCAAGTCCGGCAGACGAAGCTGCGGTACAGAAAGATATTACCAAAATATTTTCTGGAGGTACAGATGCAAGTGGTGGAAAAGAAAACTTCCAGAACACTACTAATGACTCTATGTTTGTAATGGCAAATTCAGATATGCCTTACAATAACGCATACGTTCAGGCAAACCAAATGCCTCAAGGATTGCAAGGGAAAATTGAAACTGCTGCAATTGGGCAGGTTTTCGGACCTTACAAAGAGCAGAATCTTTATGTATTGTCTAAATTAATCGACAAAAAACCTTCTGATTCTACATTGTCAAACCATATCTTGATCGCTTACAAAGGTGCTGAAAGATCTACTGCGACAAGAACTAAAGAACAAGCTAAAAAAATTGCTGACAGTTTAATGGCTGTAATTAAAGCTAATCCTGCAAAATTTGCAGAAGGTCTTAAGCTTTCTGACGAACCAGGGGCTGTTGAAAGAAAAGGAAGTGTGGGTTGGACTACGCCTCAAAGCCAGTTTGCTCCAGGTTACTTAGCATTTTTGGCAAACAATCCTAAAGGTGCTACTGGTTTAGCAGAAACAGCTTTCGGTTATCACATCATCAATATTGAAGATAAAAAAGCAGGAGCAATGGGTTATAAAATTGCTCATATCGTGAAAACTATCAAGCCTTCTGAAGCTACAGAAGCTGAAGTTGATAAGAAAGCAAGAAGATTTATCCAACAAGTTCAAGGGAAATCATTCAATGATTTTGTAAACATTGCTAAAAAATCTAGCTATCAATATTCTAACGCTAAATCTGCAAAAAGATTTGACGGTCAGCTTCAAGGTTTAGGAACTGATAAAGACGGTGAAATTATCGCTTGGGCTTTTGATAAGAAAAGAGAGAAAGGTGATACAGAATTCTTCACTGTAGAAGGTACAGGAGATAAAGTAGTTGTTTACTTAAACGGAAAACAAGAAAAAGGTCTTGCAGATCCGGAATCTGTAAGAGATCAGATAGAAACAGTAGTTCAGAATAAATTGGCAGCTAAACAAATTTCTGAGAAAATCGGAAAAGCAGGTAACCTAGATCAGGTTGCTACAAAATTTGCAACAACTAAACAATCTGCACAAGTTAACATGCTTAATCCTTCTGTAGCAGGAGCGATGGAGCCTAAAGTTGCAGGTGCTGCGTTTGGTATTGCTAAAGGAAAAGTTTCAAACCCAATTGAAGGTGGTATTGGTGTTTATGTGATCGTTAAAAAGAACGAAACAGTAAACAAACAACCAGGCGATGTAAAACAATTTACAGAATCTGTTACACAAAGAAATGCAGGAATGTTTGGTCAGGCTTGGTTAAAGAGCTTACAAGACAATGCAGATATCGATGATTACAGAATTGAAATCTGGAGTAAATTAGGAAATCAACAATAAGATTCTAATTTAAAAAATATAAAAGCGTCAAAGTAATTTTGGCGCTTTTTTTGTATTTAACGCAGAGCAATAAAGAGAAACATTAATTTAAAATGTACTATATTTGCTACATTAGAAAAAATTTAACAAGTGAAATTCAGTAAAGAATTAAAGGCTGGTTTAATCGCGCTTTTAGCCATTGTAGGCTTCGTGGTTTTATTTCAGTTTATGAAAGGCAGAAGCCTTTTTACTACCGACAATATATTTTACGCAAAATACGATAACGTAGAAGGTCTTGCGCAGTCTTCTCCCGTTTCCATCAATGGTTTGAAGGTGGGGCAGGTTGATAAAATCATTCCTCAGACAGGCAAAGACGGAAAACTATACTTTATCGTAAAGATTACTGTAGATGATAAATTTGAATTTTCAAAAAATTCAAATCTTGAGATTTTTGAACCAAGCTTAATGGGTGGTAAAGAAATGAGAGTGAATCTTTTTTATGGTGGTCCTAGTGCAAAAGACGGAGATACTTTGAAAGGTGCCTTCAAGTTGGGTATGATGAACAGTCTTTCTTCTCAGGTTGGTCCTGTGAAAGACCAGCTGCAAACTGTTTTGCATAGAGTAGATTCTTTGATGGCAAATGCTAATCAGGTAATGAATGCTCAAAACAGAGAAGAGATCAGAGTATTGCTTCACAATCTAAACAAAACTGTAGGTGCATTAGAAACTACAGCAGGAAGTGTAAACAAATTGGTTGGTAATAACGACCCTAAACTTCAGAAAGTTCTTGATGAAGCTAGTTTAACCATGAAAAGTGGTAAGACAACTTTAGACAAATACGGAAATCTTGCAGAAAGCATCGATACCAAGCAATTGAATCAGACGATTGCTAATCTTGATGCGACAGTTGGAAAGTTGAATGGTGTAATTTCCGGAATCGACAAAGGCGAAGGTAGCTTAGGGAAGATCATGAAAGATGATCAGCTGTACAACAATCTGAATTCGGCATCTACCAACCTGAACTCTTTAATCGAAGATATGAAAGCGAATCCTAAGAGATATATTAATTTCTCAGTTTTCGGTAAGAACAGTAAAGACTAAAAATCTACAATATGCAGTATCTTGATAATGTATTTTTTCTGATTTTACTTATTGCAGGTTTCGGGCTTTTTGGAAAAAGTCTTCTGAAGATCTATAGAAATATCAGATTAGGACGAGAAATTAATCGCAGCGATAGAAAAGCTGAGCGCTGGGAAACCATGGCAAGAGTTGCGATGGGACAAAGCAGAATGACGGCAAGACCTGTTGCAGGTGTTTTGCACCTTTTTGTTTACGTTGGTTTCGTAATTATTAACATCGAATTAGTCGAAATTATCGTTGACGGAATTTTCGGAACTCACCGTTTTCTATCAACAATTTTCGGACATACTTTCTATAATTTTTTCACGGCAACATTAGAAGTTTTAGCACTTTTAGTAATTGTTGGAGTGGTACTTTTCTTTATCCGTAGAAATTTTTACGGAGTGAAAAGACTGACGATGAAAGAACTTTTCGGATGGCCAAAAAATGATGCTAACTGGATTTTGATCATTGAGTTTGCTTTAATGGTCGCTTTCTTCACAATGAATTCTTCAGACTTCATTTTACAAACTAGAGGTGTTGAAGATTATCATCATCTTGGATCATTTCCAATCAGTGAAATGACATTGGTTCCTTTCTTAGAAATTTTCAGTTTTGATACTATCTTTTTAGAAATTATTGAAAGAGGAGCTTGGTGGTTTCACTTTGTAGGGATTCTGTTCTTTATGAATTACCTTTATTATTCTAAACATTTACATATTATCCTTGCATTTCCAAGTACTTGGTACGCCAATCTTGATTTGTACGGAAAATTCAATAATCTTGAGTCTGTGACCAAAGAGATCAAATTGATGATGGACCCTAATGCTGATCCTTACGCAGCTCCGGCTGAAGGTGCAGAAGAAGCTCCGTCGAAATTTGGTGCAGAAGATGTTTTTGATTTGAATCAGGTTCAGTTATTGAATGCCTATTCATGTACAGAATGCGGAAGATGTACTTCTGTTTGTCCGGCAAATATTACAGGTAAAAAGCTTTCACCGAGAGCTATTTTAATGAAAACAAGAGACCGTTTGGAAGAAGTTGGTAGAAATATCGATAAAAACGGAAAGTTTGAAGACGATGGTAAAAAATTGTTGAACGATTACATCACAAAAGAAGAACTTTGGGCTTGTACTACTTGTAATGCTTGTACTCAGGCTTGTCCGGTATTGCTTGATCCGCTTTCTATTATTTTCGAAATGAGAAGATTCTTAGTGATGGAGCAATCTGCCGCACCACAGGAACTGAATCTGATGATGACCAACGTAGAAAACAATGCCGCACCTTGGCAATACAATCAGGCCGACCGTCTGAACTGGGCAAAAGACTAATTAGATAATTAATCAATTTGAAAATTTGAAAATTGGTTGTCCTACACATTTTCAAATTCTCAAATTCTCACATTTTCAAATTAAAAAAAATGGATTTCAATATAAAAACAATGGCGGATTACGCAATGGAAGGCAAATCTCCGGAAGTTCTTTTCTGGGTAGGTTGCGCTGGAAGTTTCGACGATAGAGCCAAAAAAATAACCAAAGCATTCTGCAAAATTTTAAATAAAATAGGCGTTGAGTTCGCTGTTTTAGGACAGGAAGAAAGCTGTACAGGTGATCCTGCAAAACGTGCAGGGAACGAGTTTGTTTTCCAGATGATGGCAATGACGAACATTGAAGTTCTGAATGCTTATGAAGTAAAAAAAATCGTTACGGCTTGTCCGCACTGTTTCAATACCCTTAAAAATGAATATCCTAATTTAGGTGGAAACTACGAAGTAATTCATCATACTCAATTTTTAAAAGAATTGATGAATGAAGGCAGACTGAAGATTGAAGGCGGAAGTTTTAAAGGTAAAAAAATTACCTTCCACGACCCTTGTTATTTGGGAAGAGCCAATGATGAGTATGAAGCTCCAAGAATGCTTTTAGAAAAGCTGGATGCCGAATTGGTTGAAATGAAACGTTGCAAGACCAATGGTCTTTGTTGCGGTGCAGGTGGAGCACAGATGTTTAAAGAACCTGAAAAAGGGAAAAAAGATATCAATGTAGAAAGAACAGAAGAAGCGCTTTCTTTCGAGCCGAAGATCATTGCAACAGGTTGCCCTTTCTGTAATACCATGTTGACTGACGGTGTAAAACATTTCAATAAAAATACGGAAGTAGAAGTAAAAGATATCGTAGAACTTTTGGCAGAAGCTGAAGATTTATAAATATTTTCCTAGAAGGATAAATCTTGAGTTATGAAATCGCCGTGATTTTGAAACCCAGATATTGATATAGAAACCACGATTGCATATGTCCTTTAAAAAAAATAAAATCTACATATGAATTTAAAATGGGGTTTATCCTTTCTTTTTTTTATTATAGGTCTAAGTTTTCTTACTTTTTCCTGCTATCAGAATAGGGTTTATGATTGGGATATGCCTGGATATTTAGGCAGCGTTTATTCCTGGGAATTTCCTGATGATGCCAAAAAAGCACAGGAAAAGGTATATTCTGATATTGAAAAAGAGGCTTCAAAAACAGAATTCAACGATATTCTTCATTATAATCATGCCAATGAAGTTTTCTACGCAGATTATAAAGCCTTTGGCGAGCAATTGCCCTATTATAAGATTAAAATAGGTTTTAATGTTGCAGTTTATGTATTGTATAAACTAGGATTTACAGGACCTCTTTCGGTTCTTATGGTCAATATATTTTCCTATTTTATTTGTGGTTTACTGATGTTTTATATTTTAAAACTATTGTTTCCCAAAAACTATTTTATTGCACCGCTACTTTCCTTATTTGTATTTTGGTTTCCTCCGGTAAGAGACATGGCGCAAAATCCCACGCCGGATATGTTCGTTTTTGTCTTTCTAATGTTTTTTATCATTAGTCTGCTGCAAAAAAAATCTGAATTATTACAGTTTATTTTCCTTCTTTGCTGCGTTTTAATCAGGCCAGATTATGTGCTGTTTGCAATGAGTTATCTGTTTGTAGTTTTCGTTTTTAAATATTTTAAAGAAAATAAACAGATCAATTATAGTTTAATTCTTCAAGGATTTTCAATTGCGATTATCTATGTTGCGATTATTAAATACTACAATTATCCCGGTTGGAAAGACCTTTTCTATGACAGTTTCTTTTACAGAAGACCAATAATTTCAGCTGAAAAAGCAGATTTTAATTTTCAGAAGTATTTTGATTTTCTACTATTTAAATTGATCAACTTTAAAAAAATAAGCTTGGCTTCATTGATTTTAGTTGGGTCAACTTTCTATTTTTCAAAAGATTGGTGGATCCGGATCTTGTCTTTATTGTTCTTTATCAATATTTATATCAAGTTTGTATTTTTCCCGGACAGTGCTAATCTGAGATTCTTTTTAGGCTTTGTTCTTATGCTTTTTATTGTACTTCTGTATGCATTAAGCAAAAAATACAATGGTTTCCAACTCAGGAAAAATGCGTAATTTTACTATTTAAATTTATTCAGAATGAAAATTGAAGAATCTAATATTGTTGAAGCAAACGATTACAGAGTTATTATATATCCCGCATCAAGACCTTTCACTACAAAAGAAGCTAAAGTAATTACAGAGAAATTATACGATTTCCTGGCAGGTTGGGCAGCGCACGGAAAACCGCTTTCATCATCTTTTAAAATCGAAAAAAATCAGTTTATCGTTATCTGTGTAGACGAAGAAAAAGAAATGGCTTCTGGTTGCAGCATCGATGCTTTAGGCAAAATAATGAGAGAGATAGACGAAGAATACCAATTAGGATTATTCGACAGAATGAAAGCCAGTTTTGTAGAAAACGGGGAAGTAAAAACCTTAAAACTTATCGATTTTAAAAATAAGATCAGAAGCGGAGAACTTTCAAAAGAAATCGAAGTTTTTGATTTCTCAAAAAATACCTATTTAGAATTTTTAGGAAACTTTTTATTGCCTTTCAGCAAAAGTTGGGCAGTTACGATAAAATAATTCCTTAATAAAATAATGAAAATTCCTCTTGGTTTCTGATTCGTAGAAACTGATGAGGAATTTTTTAATTAAAATCCTGAAAATATTTAATAATATATTTTTGTTGTTAGTACATTGATTTTTAGATTATCAACTAACAACCAACAACTAAAAGTTTCATGCCAAAAATTTTATTCTTAACCACTGCACATAATTATGATGATGACAGAATCTTTTTTCATCAGGCAAAAGAATTGATTACATCTGGTTTTGAAGTGAAAATTTGTAGTTTAACAACCGAATTTAAAAGAGAAATTGATGGTATTGAGATAGAATCTTTTGATATTTTAAATCAATCTGTACAAACAAAAATTCAGAAATTTATAGAAGTCTGCAATTCTTTTAAGGCAGATTGCATCGTTTGTTCTGAACCGATTGCCGTATTTGCTGCAAACAAATTTCGTAAAACGAAAAAAGTAAGTATCGTTTACGATATTACGGAATGGTATCCTGCGATGTCGATGCTTCAGGATTTTAGTTTTCTGATGAAATTTGTTCACGGAATAAAATTTTTCCTGATTCAGTTGTACGCAGGTTTTTTAAGCACTTATTTTATCTTTGGTGAAGAGACCAAAAAGTTTCCTTTGGCTTATTTTTTTCCTTTTAAAAAGAAAATTATCTTGCCGTATTATCCTCATGAACGATTCGTTTCTGAAAATATTAAAGAATTAAAGCCAAACGAAATAACGCTTTGTTACACAGGCGCAATTTCAGAAGATAAAGGAATCGGAAATTTTTTCAATGCAGTTGAAGAACTTCACAAAAGCAATCCTCATTTAAATATCAAAATACTGATTGTTGGTTCTGCAAGAAAAAAAGCGGACGAAATTTATTTCTCGGATATTCTTGCCAAATCTTCGGTGAAAAATATTGAGATAAGAAAACCAACTTCTTTCGAAGAATTTACAAAAGCTTTTGCTGATGCCGATATTTGTTTTGATTTAAGAGCTTTTAATTTTGAAAATCACCATTCGCTGCCCATCAAATTATTCTATTACATGGGCGCCGGAAAACCGATTATTTATTCAAGCTTGAAGGGAATAAAAAGACACATGAATGTTTCCAGTTTTGGATATTTGGTGAATCCGAAAGATTCTAAAAAAATTGCAGATCATATTGAAGCTTATCTTAATGAACCGCAACTGTACGATCATCATGCAAACAATGCCAGAAAAGAGTTTATGCAAAATTACAATTGGGAAATAATCAAAAATTCTTTTGTTAACTTTATCAAAAATTCTTTACCAAAAAACAACCCATGAAGCAGCTTAAAGTTGTTCAGACTTTTATTTCGAGGTTCTTGATTTTGATTTTGAGCTTTGGTCTGGTCATCTTTTCTACCAACATGTGGGGAAGTGAAGGAAAAGGCACGATCTCAATTGTCATTACCAATGTTGCTCTGGTTAGTTTTTTCAGCAGTATTTTTTCGGGAAGCAGCACCTCTTATTTTGCCAGAAAATTTAAGGTAGAGCAGGTTTTGATTTATTCTTACCTCTGGTCGCTCATTGTAGGAACTGCAGTTCCTTTGATATTCAGTTTTGCGGCTATTCAGAATGAATTTTTGTATTATTTGATTGGTATTTCTGTTCTTTCATCGCTTTTATCAACGAATATTAGTCTGTTTATTGGGACGCAGAACATTCGGTTTTTCAATATTTATACCGTTTTACAGCAGCTTGTACATGTTTTGTTTATTGCAATTCTGATTTATATTGTTAAACTGAAAGACGTTTCTGTTTACTTTTTAGCGCAGATTTTCTGCTTAATATTTTTATTTCTAACCAGTCTTTTTCTGATCCTGAAAAAATGTAAATTTTCAGAATTTTCATTTTCAAAATCGGTATTCATCAATATGTTCGAATATGGCTGGAAAACCCAGTTGAGCGCATTTATTCAGTTTTTAAACTACAGACTTTCTTTTTATTTTCTAGAATACTTTGAAGGAATTGCTGTCGTCGGAATCTTTTCTATCGGAATTACATTTTCAGAAGCAATATGGACGATTACAAGAAGTATCGCGGTCGTTCTTTATTCTGACGTTGTAAATAGCAAGAGCAGGGAAGAGTCTATTGTTAAAACGAAATCTTCACTTAAGCTTTCATTCACATTAATGCTTGTTTTTGTCTTAGGAATTCTGATTATTCCGGATTTTGTGTACCCGTTTATTTTTGGAAAAGAATTTAGTGGAACTAAGCTCATCATGCTTTTATTAGCTCCCGGAATTTTGGCAATTGCATTAAGTGACATGATTGGCTATTATTTTTCAGGAATTAAAGAATTGAAAATATTAAATATAAAATCGATTGTCGGATTATTGATAACAGTTATTTTTTCTTTTTTTGCCATTCCAAAATGGGGAATTTGGGGCGCCTGTTTTGTAACGACCTTGTCGTATGTAATTTCGGCAAGCATATTATTTTGGAAATTTTATCAGTCTACCGATTTTAAAATCAAAGATTATATTATTTCTAAAGATGAAATTAATACATTGATTAAAACTTTTTCTAAGAAAAGCAATTGATATTTTCCTGTTTAAATCTAATACCAAATCCTTATTTTTACCAATCTATTAAATAATATTTAATCAATTGTATTTCTTTGATAAATGAAATGCCATTGTTTATCCTAAATAATAATTTCTATAAAAACTTTGTCTCTCTTAGTGATTAAACAACGCAAGGATATACAAAGAATTTTTAAAAATTACTAAAATAAAGGTAAACAAAGCCGTTTCACTTATTTTTGAAAGACAAGATTCAAAATGTACAGCAAATCATAGTACATTAAATTTTTGTCCATCAACTGTCAACTAAAAAACCATCAACAACTTATGTGCGGCATCTGCGGTTATTATTCATTTAAGAACGAAATTTCTTCTGAAAATATTTTAGAAATGAATAACGCAATCCGTCACCGCGGTCCGAATGATGAGGGATTCTGGATTTCTGATGGATTGAAAGGAGAATCTTTTTCAGGAAATGATTCTACGAAAAAAATTAAAGAAGTTTTTCCTGTTTTAAATAAAACAAATTCGAAAATCGCTTTAGGTTTTCGCCGACTTTCAATTCTAGATTTGTCTGAAAAAGGTCATCAACCGATGCTTTCTGATGATGAAAAAATAACGATTACCTTCAATGGTGAGGTTTATAATTTTAAAAAAATCAGAAAAGAGCTTCAAGCTTTAGGTTATCATTTTAAAAGCAATTCGGATACGGAAGTTATTTTAAAGTCTTACGAAGAGTGGGGAACGGAAATGTTTTCCCGATTTGACGGGATGTTTGCGATTGCTTTGGTCGATCTAGAAAAACAAAAACTGATCCTTGGAAGAGACCGGGTTGGTTTGAAGCCTTTGTTTTATTTTAAAAATGAAAATGCTTTAGTTTGGGCTTCCGAAATAAAATCTATTCTGAAAAATGAATATATCAAACCTGAAATCAATTGGAACGGAGTTTATACCAACTTTCTTTTTCAAACGACTTTAGCTCCTGAAACATGTTTTCAAAATATATTTTCACTCGAGCCAGCTTCTTTTTTATTGTTTGATTTAAATGATTTTACCGCTTCAAAACAATTTTATTGGAGTTTTCCGACTGAAAAATTAGAAAATGTAACCGAAGAAGAAGCGGTTAAAAAAGTAGATGCGTTACTTTCTGAAAGCGTAAAAGAACAGCTTTTTGCAGATGTTCCCGTAACAAGTATGATGAGCGGCGGAATAGATTCTACTTTGATTACTGCGAAAGCTAAACCTTTTAAAAATGACATCAATGCATTTACTATTTCTTATCAGTTTTCGGAAAGTGAAGTGAAAAATGCATCTTTAATGGCTAAAAAAATTGATATTCAGCATAATGTAAAAAAAGTTTCCGATGATGAAGTTTTAAACCAATTAAAAGAAAATATTCAGCATTTTGAAGAGCCTTACAGTAGCCTTGAAGTATTGATGAATGCTGCAGAATTTGCAAAAAATAAAGGATTTAAAGTTGTTTTAAGCGGAAATGGAGCTGATGAGCTTTTTGCGGGCTATTCTCATTCTTTAAAGCTTAATAAATGGCTTTCGATGAAGAATTTTAATTTTATCCGTCATTTTATTTTCACCAATGATAATTTTTCAAGAAAAGTGAAAAATTATTTTTCTCAGGATAATATGCTTGATTTTTTCAGGCAAAGTCAGGTCGGTATGAAGCCTTTTGAGGCTAAAAATGTTTTTTCTGATGCTGTTTTTAATACAGTTAAAACGAATTTAAAAGATAAAAAATTATCAGAAACGAAAGATTATCAAGGTCTTTTTGAGTATGATATGAAATATTCTCTGTCTTCGCATCATGTTTTCAGAGATGATTTGAGCGCAATGAAATATGGTGTAGAATTTCGTTATCCTTATTTGAGCAACGATTTGATTGATTATGTTTCTTCTTTGCCTGAAAAATTACGGTACAACGGAATTCAGAATAAACCGCTTTTAAGAAAAGTTGCCGAAAAATATGTGCATCCAGAAATTTTAAAAATGCCAAAGCGTGGATTTTCTTTTCCACTTGCTCATTTCATTAAAACCGACCTGAAAGTAAGAGAATTTATTCTTGGAAATCTGAACAGCTTAAAAAAGAGAAATTTTTTCGAACCGGAGGTCATCGATGAATGGTGGAACAATCAAAAAAACGAATACGACTGCGTAAAAATCTGGCAATTGGTGACTTTTGAACTTTGGTATCAGAAATATTTTGAAAATCAATAAACTTATTTTTCATTAATAATTTATCTTTGTAGGAATGAAGAAAATATTTCTTGTTTTGACGCTTATCAGTCTCACGCTTCTCAGTTGCGGAAGTGATGAAGATTCTCTGCAGAAAATAGACCAGCTTTTTAATCTTTACATTAAAGATTCTTCCGGAAAAGACCTTTTGAAACCTACAGAAATTGGTTCTTATACCGGAGTTACTTTTACAGATGAATTAGCGGAAAAAGATAATGTAAATGTAAGCTATAGCCGAAAAATGCTCGCTGATTCTACTTATTATCTGGAATATCTTGCAGGCGCAACAAGACAGTTTGTAGAAGACACTTCTGATGGAGGTAAAATTTACAAATCGGAAATTCAGGTTTCTTTGATTAAAAAGATATCAGAAACGCAGAATGCTCCTGTAGTTCAGGATAAGCTCGAAATATTTTATCATTCCTCACCCACCGTTTTCGAAGTTTCGAGAGTGCTTTATAACAACCAATTGGTATTTACAAAAGTTCCCGATCAGCCAAATGTGGCTACAATCATAAAATAATCTTAAATTTGCACGAACGGTTCAAAGTTCAGGGTTCAAAGTTCAATGCAACTCAACCTTAAACCTTAAACTTTTAAACATTAAACATTTATGTTACAGGTTAATTTTTTGCGCGACAATAAAGAACGCGTTTTAGAAGGTCTTCAAAAAAGACAATTCAAGAATCTTGAGTTGGTAGACGAGGCTATCGTTACCGATGAAGAAAGAAAAAGAATTCAGTTTGAATTAGATTCACAACTTTCCGAGATCAATAAAATTTCCAAAGAAATTGGTATTTTAATGAAAGAAGGAAAAAGAGAAGAAGCTGAAGCATCCAAATCTAAAACAGCACAGTTCAAAGAGTCGAGTAAAGAATTACAGACACAGCTAGAAAACGTTGAGAAATCTTTGCTTACAATTTTGTATCAGATTCCAAACGTTCCTTACGAATTGGTAAAAGCAGGTGTTTCTGCAGATGATAACGAAATTATTTATCAGTCTCATGATGTGGAAGGTTTAGGTGAAGGAGCAATTCCTCACTGGGAATTGGCAAAAAAATACAACCTGATTGATTTTGAATTGGGTGTGAAAATTGCCGGAGCTGGTTTCCCTGTGTACTTCGGGAAAGGAGCAAGATTGCAGAGAGCTTTAGTTCAGTATTTCTTAGATAAAAATACTGATGCAGGTTATCTTGAAGTAAATCCGCCACACGTTGTGAATGAAGCTTCAGGTTACGGAACGGGGCAGTTGCCGGATAAGGAAGGACAAATGTATTACATCAACGCAGATGATTTGTATTTAATTCCTACAGCGGAAGTTCCAGTGACGAATTTATACCGTGATGTTTTGTTGGATGAAAAAGATCTTCCGATTAAAAATACGGCATTCTCTCAGTGTTACAGAAGAGAAGCTGGAAGCTACGGAGCTCACGTAAGAGGTCTGAACCGTCTTCACCAGTTTGAAAAAGTAGAAATTGTAAGATTAGAAAAACCTGAGAATTCTTATGCTGTTTTGGAAGAAATGGTAGAGCACATCAAAGGAATTTTAGAAGATCTTGAATTGCCTTACAGAGTGTTAAGACTTTGTGGTGGTGACACAGGTTTTGCTTCTGCAATGACTTACGATTTTGAAGTTTGGAGTGCTGCTCAGGAAAAATGGCTTGAAGTAAGTTCGGTTTCTAATTTTGAAACTTTCCAGGCAAATCGATTGAAATGCCGTTACAAAGCAGACGGAAAATCTCAGTTGGTACATACTTTAAATGGTTCTGCAATGGCATTGCCAAGAATTATGGCAGCTTTGCTTGAAAATAATCAGACTGAAGAAGGAATTAAGCTTCCTAAGAAGATCGCTGAATATGCGAGATTTGAATTGATCAATTAAAATTTAGATTTTATTTTATATAATGAAACCACCGAAATTCGGTGGTTTTTTTTTGTTGGTGAATTGTAAATTTTCAGCTTGAAAAATAATTCTTTTTTTGTTGAAAAAAATAAGTATTTTAGTCGCAAATTTTTAATGATGAAATACAAATTTTTATTTTTTACCTTAATGGTAATGATTCTTAATTCATGTGGCGGAAGTGATTCTGATGATTCTACATTTATTAATATTCCAAATCCTATTCCTTCGACACCTCCGAAAACAATCAGTTTACGTACAACAACAGAAATATTTCCTACGTCGGCAGTATTCAGAGCTAATATTGTACAACAAGATGGACAAGGTGAAACTCCCGGATTTGTTTATGGTACAACACCAAATCCTACGGTTGTCAACAATACTTCTGTGACAACTATTGCACAAGGTTCTACAAACTTTGAGGTAAAGTCTGGAACGTTACAACCCAATACAACCTATTATGTGAGAGGATTCATAAAAACAGGTGAAGGTATTTATACATACACTGCAGAGACAAGTTTTAAAACAACAGGTTATTTCGGACCCGGAGGCGGATATGTTGGTTATGATAAAGGCGAATATGTAAATGGATGGAGGTTTATGGAAATTCATCCTACAACACTTAATTACAGTTCCGGTGGAGTAGGAGGACAATGGGGAAATATGGGGACATTTATTTCCGGTACTTATCCTGATTTCGGAAAAGGTCTTGAAAACACGAATATTATTGTTAGTGCAAATTCTAGCGCTAACTGTGCTGCGAAACTTTGTGATAACCTTGTTCTGAATGGACAATCCGATTGGTTCCTTCCTTCCAGTCAGGAATTGTTAACACTTTATAAAGAACTAAAGAAGGGAAATATCTCCATAAGCTCGAGTGCATGGTCTTCTACGCAAGTTGACGGAAACTCGGCGTATTCTATTTTTTATCAAACATTCGGAATTCCTACTCCTGAAGTTATTTTATCATCAACCCTTAAAAGTATGGGAACTACTATACTTCCGGTAAGAAGGTATTAATTATTATTAAATAATAATGAAAGCCACCTGATTTAGGTGGTTTTTTTTTGGAAAAAAATGGATGGATTTTGTGATTCTAATTTAAAATTAATACTTGTAACTGTAATATATTATACAGATACGGTTTTTAAATGAGAGATTGTTTTTAAGCTAATTTAAAACATATTTTATTGTACATTTAAAAGATATATTAAAACTCCAGTGTCATGAAAAAAGAATTAATTCTATTCTTATTAATTTTTATTTCATTTAAAAATTTTGGACAAAACAATAATTGTAACGAAAATCTAAGATTTAAAGAAGCATTTTTTTATCACATTAAAATTGTGGAAAGTAATATTGCTATTTCTCAAGATGAAACATTCAGAAAATCAGTTATTTTCATTTATAATTATGCGCCAGTATCAGTGGAGCATATTATGAATTATTCCAGAACTTATCCCATTGGTGTATTTAAAAAAGATAAAATAGAGTGGTTGAAATGGTATGAAGAGAATAAGTGTGAAAACATTCAAATTAAAACTGCATGTGCAATACCAGAAGTTTATCAACTAATAAATGATCAAAATTAAGATGTCAGTAATAGTTTTTTGCTTTTATTTCAACGTCCACTCCACAAAATCATTCATCACTTCTTCCCAATGTGGTTTTTCATGATTGACTTTTCCATTTTCTACTTCGAAGAAATTATGTTCAAGATTTAAATATCTTTTCAATGTCAGATTATTATTGTTTTCTCTGATAAAATAGAGCGGAACTAGGTCATTCAGATCACTTGCAATATCATGAGTTCCGTATGCCAAATAAATTGGTTTTTTGAATTGTAACCAATCATCCAATAGGGGAACTGAGAAAGATCTCCAGGCAAGAAGCTCTGGCTTTTCGGCTAACTTTTTGGGGTTGTATGCATCTCTGAATATTTGATATTCTTCTTCAATCCGTTTATCGGCTTCTTCCCATGAAATTTCTTTTTGCTCAGCTTCTTTTCGATATTCTCTGATATTCTGATCAATTCTTCCAAATGGATTTGCTGAAAATAAACCCAATTTAGAAACATTTTTATTGGCAATTGCGATTTTAGTAGCGACTTTTGAGCCTTGAGAAGAACCTGCGACAATCAATTTTGAACGGTCTACCCATTTTTGTTTATTTAAAAATTTCAGGACTTTCTGCGCACGATTTACGTAGTTTTCTAAATAATCTGCTTTTTGAAATTCTAAAGTAGGTTGATTTTTATTTTTATTTTTAGAATTTCCGTAATACCAATAAGATTCGTTAATGTCTTTTTCATCGGCTATTAAAGGTGTTTTAGGCATTGAAATGATAACCAAGTGATAATTTTTCACAATATTTTTTACATCGAAATTTGTAATTCCGCCACCAATAATCCAAAGTCCTTCTTCTTTTGAATTGACATAAATCGGGTAGGGAAGTGAACCTTGACACCATAGAAAGACTGGTTTTTTCTGCTCTAATTGAGTATCATAAACAATAAACTCTATAGAATCATTTTTATCTGAAATTTCGAAAGCAGTTGATTGGTTATTAATTATTTTTCCCTGTTGAGAGATAAAAAATTGAGACAGAATGATAAATAGAAAACTAATTTTAAGCTTCATAAATAGGATTAATTAATGACAGGTTGCCGGATTATGCTTATGATTCGGGTCTGTGTTGTGACAATTCGCCTGCCATTTCTTTGGGTGCTTTAGGAACTACGCTTTTGCCGTTTCTTTGGCTAAATACCAATAGGTCTCCTACTTTCCAACTCAAACCGTGGGTTACGATGTTGTTTTTACTTTCTGTCATCACTTGTATTTTTTAAGATTAATAATGTATCAAATCTAATTAATTATTCGACATGTGATGAATATTTAACTTATTTTTTGAAATTAAAATAATGGACGTAATATTTAAAAATAAGTAATTTTAAAAACATATTGTTTTGTTATTTGTTTTATTATGTATTTATTGTTAATAAAATATCAATAATAAACCGTTATAATTCTAATTTAAGAGATTTTAATGTTTATTAAAAACAAGTTAAATTAGCAAAAATTATTAAAACCCAAATCATGAAAAAGCTCTACACGAGTGCGTTTTTCGTATGCACAACCGCTGTATCATTTGCTCAGAATGTGGTATGGCAGAAGGATATTAAATCCTCTACTCAGGATTTTCTTTCACAAGTTACCACAACGGTTGACCAACAGTATCTTATTACAGGTAGTAGTATTCAGGTGGCAGGTAAAACTGCAGTGTCATCGGCAGCTTCAAAACAAAACAACGGTTACGATTTTCATCTTGTTAAATTGAATCAACAGGGAGAAGAAGTCTGGGAAAAATATTTCTCGGGACAGAATCATGACTTTTTATCGGCAACGGTTGCAACCCAAGAAGGAGGATTTCTTTTGGCGGGAACTTCTTATTCAGGAAAAGGTTTAGACAAAAAAGATGCCTCTAAAGGAGGATCTGATATTTGGCTCATCAGAATCAACGAATTCGGAGATGAACTGTGGCAAAAAACTTTAGGCACATCGCAGGATGAAGAAGCAAGATCTGTGATTCAGACTGCGGATTTCGGATTTATGGTCGCAGGAAATGTT